>NZ_CM200272.1:0-790956 GCF_059295115.2 Pseudoalteromonas sp. J2K-J599 | reverse complement strand
AAAGGCCACATATTGTGGCCTTTTTAACATAATAGCTATCGGTCAACTTGTTCTAAATATAGCCTATCAACTAAAAAATCATACTCACGTTTTCGAGGATGAGCTTCGGGTTTTTTATAATCAGGTAAGATACCTAGTTTAACGTCTGGTTCTGGATTAATCAGAATAAATGGTAATGCGGCGCTCACATGATAGCGGTTTTGTGCTGTGTATCTCACATTAACTTGAGGGCTTACGCGAGTAGGGCGACGAATTCTTAATTTTTTCTTTTCACCTAAACTAGCAACCCGTAATTGTTCTTGAGCTACAAGTGATTGCCATTTTTGCTGATCTATCATTCTTGGATTTCGATAACTGGCCGATTTTTCGAGCATTTCGAGGGCCATTTTTTTAGTCAACGTTTTAGTTGCGTGCTTGTGCATCCAAGTAAACCTAACGGAAAATGGTGATTCGCTCTCACTGTGAATCTTACGATAAGCAGCAAGTGTTATTAAATTTGGTATTGCATTATGAACAGCCTCAAATCGGGCATCGTTATTATCAATTGCCAATATACACTCTTTGAAACTAGCTTTAGCTTTGTTAACTTGTGCTATACGATTATTTAAAGCTTGTTTATCTGCATTTTTAATAACAAGTAAACCAGGGTGCCTTTTTAAAACGCGACTGCTTAAGCCCGATTTTTTATAAATGTCAGAAAAGGAGTTTAAAATTGACTTTTGAGCCGGCGCTCCAGTTATTTTAGAGACAAGTATGGACTCAGGAACCTTATTTTCATCTAAATTACTTACATCAGGTAACTTATAGTACTCTGCTCTGGAAAACTCACATTCGTTTAATTCCTCAATTAACCTTAAAGTTAATTCGTTCATTAAATCAAACTGACTCCTAATTTGCACTTTAGTAACCACGACACACCTCAAAGAACACATCTTACTAATTCTATATTATTGCATGCACTTTGCATTGAGTAAATATTTAATAAAATAATGTTCGGTGTTCAGATAACGTATGAAGCAGTATACGTATGATGTGTTCTTGCTGGGTGAGTGGTTCTACCTATTCCTGTAATTTAGTACTGTTTTATTGATTAAAGAGTTAGTCCACTTAGGGCTTAATTGCCTAATAAATGAGGTATGTAATATGAACTTGGTGCGGTTGTGTTCTAAATAATAGTGTTAGTTTTGGTTGTTTCTCTAATTAGTGATTAATATTATAACGTGTTTTACTATGGGTTTATCATCCAAAAGCTTAGAATGTCATACATGCTTTTTGCATGCGAGCCATTTAAGGCATCACTGGCAGTTAAGTTTTTAGTTATGACAACTTGCTAAATAACGTTGGCGGCTGGGTGGGAAGATGAGTGGTGAATCAGCAGATTAACCTTGTGTAAGTTGTAAGTATATTCTGGCATAAGAATAATCAACAGCGTTATTCTACTAGGTTTAAAGTGCATATAAATAAGCAATACAAAATCCCTTATCATATATTTAAACCTGCACATAGCCCCTGTTAGTTAATAATTAATTTAGCGCGTAAAGTTAAGCTTACATTTAACGCAATTTTAGTATGATGTGTTCTTAGGTAAAATACATATAATATACCCTTGTGCCTTATTTATTCTCAATGTATTAAAATTAAAACTAATTAACTCTAATTGTTTGTTTTAAATCACTTTAGTTTATTTGAAATAAAAATAAAGTGATTGTTATATAACCACCTGAGTTAAGTAAAATTACTTTTATACTTAACTCATAACTAAATAATTGGAAAATAGTGAATTTAGTCCTTGAACATAGGGGTCTGCATACGTTAATTTCTTCTTATCAGGTAATGTAGGAATGAGGAAAAATTATGTCATCGTGGAACCCAAATAGCTGGAGAGAGCTGCCAATACTGCAGCAGCCACAGTACCCAGATCAAGAAATACTTAAATCAGTTGAAGGCCAATTAAAAACGGCTCCGCCTCTAGTTTTTGCAGAAGAAACAAGAAGCCTATTCAAACAACTTGAAGACGTGTGCGAAGGTCGTGCATTTTTACTTCAAGGTGGTGACTGTGCCGAGTCGTTTAGCGATTTTAATGCCGCTAATATTCGCGATACATTCAAAACAATTTTACAAATGGCTGTTGTATTGACTTACGGCGGTAAATGCCCTGTAGTTAAAATAGCGCGTATGGCTGGTCAATACGCTAAACCTCGTTCAGCAGACTTAGAAACAATTAATGGCGTGTCTTTACCATCTTACCGTGGCGACATCATTAATAATATTGAGTTTACAGAAGAGGCGCGCATTCCAGACCCACAACGTTTAATGACTGCATACCATCATAGTGCTGCTACGTTAAACTTATTACGTGCATTTGCACAAGGTGGCCTAGCCGATCTTCATCAGGTTAACCGCTGGAACATGGGCTTTGTTGCTGCAAATCCACTTAAAGAAAAATACCAACAACTTGCAGATAAAATTCAAGACGCACTAGAGTTTATGGAAGTGTGCGGAATTAACTCTACAATTGCGCCAAGCTTAAAAGAAACCGATTTATACACTTCTCACGAAGCTTTACTACTTGGTTACGAAGAGGCACTAACACGTCGTGACCATTTATCGGGTGATTGGTACGATTGTTCTGCTCACTTTGTTTGGATTGGTGAACGTACACGCCAACTAGACCACGCACATATTGAGTTCTTTAAAGGCATTAAAAACCCAATTGGTGTTAAAGTTGGCCCAGGTATGGACCCAGACGACCTAATTCGTTTAATTGACGCATTAAACCCTGATAACATTCCTGGTCGTTTAACGCTAATTACGCGTATGGGTGCAGACGTACTGCCAGAAAAACTCCCAGCTCTAGTAAGAAGAGTTCAACAAGAAGGCCGCAAAGTAATTTGGAGTTCTGATCCAATGCACGGTAATACTGAAAAAGCGACTTCAGGTTACAAAACGCGTAACTTCGATAATATCATGCGCGAGATCAGTCAATTCTTCGCTGTACACAAAGCTGAAGGTTCATACGCAGGTGGTGTTCACCTAGAAATGACAGGTCAGCACGTAACAGAATGTACAGGCGGTGCTTACGGTTTATCTGACGATGACTTAGCACAGCGTTACAAAACACAGTGTGATCCACGCCTTAACGCCGACCAAGTATTAGAGTTAGGCTTTTTAGTCGCTGATTTACTAAAAGACGCACGTAAATAATATTTATTGATACAAAAAAAACCGCTTAGTTGCGGTTTTTTTATTTCAAATTTGATGAGTAAGTCAGTACTTACGTCGCTCCAAGTCTGTCTCTATCAGTATTTTTGCAGAAATCTCTTCAACAGAATGATGCGTAGAATTAAAGTAAGCTATTTTGTGACGCTTATACAACATTTCTACTTCGCGCACCTCAATACGGCACTGTTTAATTGAAGCATACTTAGAGTTAGCCATACGTCGATGCCTTATAGCCGCAAGCCTCTCAGGGTCAATCGTCAGTCCAAATAACTTATGTTTATAAGGGACTAAACATTTAGGCAAACCTTCATTATCTAAATCTTCTTCTGTAATAGGGTAGTTAGCCGCTTTAATGCCGTACTGCAGTGCTAAGTATAAGCTTGTCGGTGTTTTACCACTTCTGCTAACGCCAATTAAAATGATGTCTGCTTCGGAAAAGTTTTTAATATTTCCACCATCATCATTCATAAGAGCATAGTTAACCGCATCAATTCTAAAATCATAACTTTTTTCGTGGATAGAATGCGTACGATGCATTTTTGGAACAGGGGCTACATTGAGCTCTTTTTCTATTTTTTCGCTATACGTAGTTAAAAAATCATACGTAACTGCATCAGCCGATTTTATAATTTCACTTAAATTGTGATTTACAAAAGTAAAAAACACGAAAGGCTTTTCACCTGTTTTTGCAGCGGTTGCATTAATTAAAGCTTTAATTTCGTGCGCTTTTTCTTCAGTTTCTACAAATGGAATTGTTTTATGATTAAAATCGATAGGAAACAACGACAAAGTCGCATGCCCAAATACCTCTGAAGTAATTGCTGTTCCATCTGATATATAAAAAGCAGTTCTCATAATTAACCTTTTTATTGCGTTTAAATCCCTAAAATGGGTTTCCCACGGTTTACGTGAGGACTGTTGCCAGTGTAGAATGATGACGACCTTTATAAAAGGTTTTCTTTCTTAACTCTCACAGTTAGACCTACAATTTGTTTTTTTTGGAGAAAGATCCGTGCAAGAATACGTTCTCTGGTATCAAGAGCTTGGTATGCAAGATGTTCCTCGAGTTGGCGGTAAAAACGCGTCACTTGGCGAAATGATTTCAAACCTCGCAAACGCAGGTGTACAAGTACCGGGTGGTTTTGCAACTACCGCAGATGCTTTTAATGAGTTTCTAGATCAATCAGGACTCACCGCCAAAATTCATGACATCCTAGATACACTTGATGTTGATGATGTAAATACACTCGCTAAAGTCGGTGCCGATATCCGCCAATGGATAATCGACACACCATTCCAACCAAACCTAGATCAAGCCATTCGCGACGCATATAGCCAACTCCATGGCGATACTGCAGCAGATGTTTCATTTGCAGTACGTTCATCAGCTACCGCTGAAGATATGCCAGATGCATCATTCGCAGGCCAACAAGAAACTTTCCTTAACGTTGTCGGTATCGATTCAGTCATGGTCGCTATTAAACACGTATTTGCTTCATTATTTAATGACCGTGCAATCTCATATCGTGTTCACCAAGGTTACGATCACCGTGGTGTAGCGTTATCAGCAGGTATACAGCGCATGGTACGTTCAGATAAATCAGCATCTGGCGTAATGTTTAGTATTGATACAGAGTCTGGTTTTGAAGACGTTGTATTTATTACATCAAGCTATGGCTTAGGTGAAATGGTTGTACAGGGCGCGGTTAACCCTGATGAATTTTATGTTCATAAACCAACACTCCTTAAAAACAAACCTTCAGTAGTACGTCGTAATATTGGTTCTAAAGCCATACAAATGATTTACTCAGAAGATAAAGCACATGGTAAGCAAGTAGACATCGTTGATGTTGACCCTGAGCTTTCTAATAAATTTTCGATTACAGATGAAGAAGTGCAAGATCTTGCCAAACAAGCTGTAATCATTGAAAAACATTACGGTCGTCCTATGGACATCGAATGGGCAAAAGACGGAAACGACGGCAAACTATATATAGTTCAAGCACGTCCAGAAACTGTCCGCTCAAACGAAGACTCAAACGTAATGGAACGTTTTCAATTAAATGGCACAAGTAATGTACTTGTTGAAGGCCGTGCAATTGGTCACAAAATTGGTAGCGGTGTTGTACGTGTTCTTGATTCAATCAAAGAAATGGACCAGGTACAAGTAGGCGACATTTTAGTAACCGATATGACCGACCCTGATTGGGAACCAATCATGAAACGTGCAGCAGCGATTGTTACAAATCGTGGTGGCCGTACGTGTCACGCGGCAATAATTGCACGCGAACTTGGTATTCCAGCAGTTGTTGGTTGTGGTAATGCAACTGATTTAATTAAAGCGGGCCAAGAAGTAACAGTATCGTGCGCCGAAGGCGATACCGGCTTTATTTACGAAGGTATTTTAGATTTTGAAATACTAACGTCACGCGTTGATAAAATGCCAGAACTACCAATGAAAGTAATGATGAACGTGGGTAACCCCGATCGCGCCTTTGACTTTGCACGCTTACCGCATGCAGGTGTTGGCCTTGCGCGAGTTGAATTTATTATTAACCGTATGATTGGCGTTCACCCTAAAGCGTTATTAAATTTTGATGCGCAAACCGATGCATTAAAAGCAGAAATTACTGACATGATTGCCGGTTACGAATCACCAGTAGAGTTTTACATAACAAAACTGGTTGAAGGTATTTCAACGCTTGGTTGTGCTTTTGCACCGGAGCGTGTAATTGTGCGTATGTCTGATTTTAAATCAAACGAATACGCAAACCTAGTTGGCGGCCAGCAATACGAGCCTGAAGAAGAAAACCCAATGATTGGTTTTCGTGGCGCCGCACGTTATATCTCTGAAGACTTCCGCGATTGTTTTGCACTAGAATGTGAAGCTATAAAACGCGTAAGAAACGACATGGATATGGCAAACATTGAAATCATGATCCCATTTGTACGTACCCTTGAAGAAGGTAAACGCGTAATTGAATTACTAGAAGAGCATGGCCTTAAACGTGGTGAAAATGGTCTTAAAGTAATCATGATGTGTGAGCTGCCTTCAAATGCATTACTTGCTGATGAATTTTTAGAAATGTTTGATGGTTTTTCTATCGGCTCTAACGATTTAACACAGTTAACGCTTGGTCTTGATCGTGATTCAGGTTTAATCGCACATTTATTTGATGAGCGTAACCCAGCAATTAAAAAACTACTTTCTATGGCAATTAAAACAGCTAAAGAAAAAGGCAAGTACGTAGGTATTTGTGGTCAAGGTCCTTCAGATCACGAAGACTTTGCTGCATGGTTAGTAGAGCAGGGCATTGACTCTGTTTCACTCAATCCAGACACAGTAATAGAAACATGGTTATACCTAGCTAAAAAATTAGCAAAGTAATAAATAGGTAAGCTATAAAAAATGCCAGCAATGTATTGCTGGCATTTTTTTATACCCAATTAAAAGTTAAATTAACGGGCTAATTTTTTATCTAAATAAGCACATGATTTAGTTAACGCCTTTTGGCAAAGTGATAAGTAATGTCGCGCTTTAGGGTAATAAAACGAAAAACACAATAAACCCGCCATAAAAAATATAAGTGATGGTCCTGGTACAACCGCAAAAAATAACCCTAGTAAAATAAATAGCACGCCACTGATCTGTAATAGTAATTTTTTCATATAACACACCTCATTACTCGTTAACTTGAGTATAATTTAAGCTGCATTAAAATCGACTAAAAGAGTGTTACAAACTGTAAAATCTTCAATTTCTATTCGCCATCACCATGATATAATTAGTCAAATGCCCTAAAATATCGCCGTCATGATAGCAACAATTACACAGCAAGATGCCGCGACAGAACTTGTCGCAAATTACCTAAACACCATTGCAAACCAAGGTTTTAGTGGAGATACCGATGCAAGTTATGCAACGCGTATTACTGCTTCAACCGATAACAGTGTGTATCAGGAAATACCCCAAGGTGTTATTTTTCCAAAAAGTGAAAAAGATATTCAACTCGCACTGCAAACTGCATCTCGCGACCCATTTTTATCTTTAACTTTTGGCCCTCGTGGTGGCGGAACAGGTACTAACGGTCAATCGTTAACACCAGGTATTGTTGTAGATTTGTCTCGCTATATGCGCGAAATCCTCGAAATAAATGTAGAAGAAGGCTGGGTACGCGTTCAAACCGGCGTAATAAAAGATCAACTTAATGACTTTTTAAAACCTTATGGTTTTTTCTTCTCGCCCGATTTATCTACTAGTAACAGGGCAACTATTGGTGGCATGATAAGTACTGACGCCTCTGGGCAAGGTTCGTTAGTTTACGGAAAAACAAGCGATCATGTTTTAGGGCTTACAACTTATTTAGTCGATGGTACACCTATGTGTACCTCACCAATAAACATCGACAAAGCAAAAATTATAGCCGAGCAAGACTCTCTAATTGGTAGTTTATATAAAACAGTTTTAAATATTTCAATTAATGAACGCGCTGCTATTTTAGCTAAGTTTCCACGGTTAAATAGGTTTTTAACCGGCTACGACCTAGAGCATGTGCTAAGTGATGACTTACTAACTTTTGATATGAGCCGACTAATAACAGGTTCAGAAGGCTCATTAGGTATAGTAACTGAAGCTAAATTAAACCTAACGCCTATTGCCGAATTCAAAACGCTTATTAATATCAAGTACGATAGCTTTGACTCAGCACTTCGTCATTCACCGTTTTTAGTTGATGCACGCGCAACATCGGTAGAAACCGTAGATAGCAAAGTTTTAAACTTAGCGCGTGAAGACATCATTTGGAATTTAGTATCGGACTTAATAACCGACGTGCCAAATAAAGATATGCAAGGCCTTAACATGGTCGAGTTTAATGCAGTATCAAACGATGATATAAAAGACAAAGTAGACACACTTTGTAAGCTTCTAGATGAATGCGTAGCAAAGCAAACTAATGGCGTTATTGGATATCAGTTAACCAGTGATAAAAGCGATATACTAAAAATTTACGCAATGCGTAAAAAATCAGTGGGTTTATTAGGTAATGTAAAAGGCACTCAAAAACCACTCGCCTTTGCAGAAGATACCGCTGTACCCCCTGAAAATTTAGCAGATTATATTGTCGAATTTAGAGCATTACTCGACAGTCATAATTTACAATATGGTATGTTTGGCCATGTTGATGCTGGGGTTTTACACGTACGCCCAGCACTTGATATGTGCGACCCAGAACAAGAAAAACTACTTAGAACTATTTCAGATCAGGTAGTAAAACTAACCGCTAAGTACGGTGGTTTAATGTGGGGCGAACACGGTAAAGGTTACCGAAGTGAATATAGTCCTGAATTTTTTGGTGAGCATTTATATACGCAACTTCGTAAAATAAAAACAGCTTTCGATCCTAACAACCGCATCAACCCCGGTAAAATATGTACTCCTATCGATAGTGAAGACTCACTAGTTAGTGTTGATGGACAAAAGAGATCGCACTTCGATAAGCAAATATCAATAGAAGTTAAAACCAGTTTTAACAATGCAATGACCTGTAATGGTAATGGCATATGCTTTAATTACGATGAAAATTCACCTATGTGTCCATCGTATAAAGTAACTGGCGATCGTCGTAATTCACCAAAAGGACGCGCAAGTTTAATGCGCGAATGGCTTCGTTTACAAGAGTCAAAAAATGTAGATTTACTCGAAGTAGAAAAGCAGCTTAACAAAGGTGAAGTAATCACCTGGTGGGAACGTTTTGTTCACAGCCGCGAAAAACGAAAAGGTATTTACGACTTTTCTCACGAAGTAAAAGCGTCAATGGATGAATGTTTAGCGTGTAAAGCATGTACAACTGCCTGCCCAATTAAAGTAGATGTTCCTACTTTTCGTTCGCGCTTTCTAAATTATTATCATAGTTATTATGCGCGTCCGCTAAAAGATTACCTTGTTGGTAACATAGAGAACAGCGCGCCATTAATGGCAAAGTTTGCAAAAGTTATAAACCCAATTGTTAAAACATCATTAGTAAGCAATGTTATTAAAAAAACAGTTGGCTATGTTGATACACCACAGTTAAGTATTCCTGCACTTTCAAAGCGTGTTACTAAAACACAAAAATTTGATTTTGATTTATTAAATAAATTAAATGCAGAGCAACAAAGTGAATATGTATTAATAGTACAAGACCCATTTACGAGCTTTTACGAAGCGGAATTAGTAGAAAGTTTTATTACTTTAATAATCCAACTTGGCAAAAAACCAATGCTATTACCTTTTAAACCAAATGGTAAACCGCAACACGTAAAAGGTTTTTTGCATGAATTTAAAGTTACAGCTAAAAATGCAGCTGAGTTTTTAAATAAATTAAATGATATTAATGCACCGCTAGTCGGTTTAGATGCGTCACTCGTTATGTGTTACCGCGATGAATATAATACAATTTTAGAAAATAACCGTGGTGAATTTAATGTGCAACTTGCGCATGAATGGTTAGAAACACAATCGTTTAAAACACTCAGTGCAAAACAAAATACAGATACCGAATTTACATTATTGAGTCATTGTACTGAAACAACTGCACTGCCAAAAGCAGCAAATGTTTGGCAAACAATCTTCAGTGATATTGGTTTAACATTAAAAACAACAAATACAGGTTGCTGTGGAATGGCGGGGACTTATGGCCACGAAGCACAAAATCAAGATAACTCACGTGCGCTTTACGAAATGAGCTGGAAACCAATTGTAGATAAAAATAAACCTGAGCAACTTTTATCTACGGGCTTTTCTTGTCGTAGCCAAGTTAAACGTTTTGAACAATTTAAACCAAAACACCCAATTGAATTACTAGCACAGGTACTTAGCTAATAAAAGTTAAAAAAAGGCGTAACTTAAAAATAAGTTACGCCTTTTTTTATTAATACCCATTCGCTTAATTAAATGATCGTTTTTGAGGCTGGAAAAACGCCTTGATACCTCGGCAAAAAATTCACTAATTTTTATAAAAGCTATTTAGATTTTTTAGCGAAACTGTCTGCAATTGGCTTTGTACTTATACCGTGAATAAATACACTAAACAAAATAGTCGTCATTGCTATTGTCGCTATTTGATATTTGTTTTCTATTTGCGTATCAATCACCATCAATGTAAAAACAATTGATGCTAATCCTCTTGGTCCAAACCACGCAAATGTAAAACGCTCTTTAATATTCAATGCCGTAAACTGCAGTGACAACATAACTGGAATTATTCTAATCAATGTTGTACTTAACAAAGCGTAAATTATAATTTCAGTATTTAATTTCGGAATAACTAAGTAAGCACAAACAAACCCGAACAAGCACCAAATCATTAGCGATGTAAAATCTGCAATGTGCTCTGAGTCTTCAATTAATTCTGTTCTAACTTCTTCAGTCGAAAATTTATCAAATAATAAGCCTGCAATAAACACCGCAATAAATCCACTGCCATGAAAATACTGAGTGACAGAAAAAACAGCCATAGCAAAACCGAGTAATAAAAATGGACTGGTATTTTGTGCAAAGTAATGACGTTTCATTGCAAAGTTTAAACTCGGTATAAAAACAGCGATACTTGTAATAGCTATTAATAGAGCCAGGCCAAGCTCTCGGCCAAACACACTTAATGTTTGTGTTGCAGTAATAGCTGAGTCAGGATTTTTAGCGAGTAATATAAATATTAAAAATATGGGCACACATAATCCATCGTTCAAACCACTTTCAGTATTTATTCCTTCGCGTATTTTTTCAGGCACTTGTGTACTTGCTAGTAACCCTTTACTTAATGCCGCATCGGTAGGTGTTAAAATAATAGCGAGCAACGCCGCTTGAATAAGTGAAAGCTCAGCAAAGAAAAATAAAGCAACAGCAATACCGAGTAATAAAGTTAAGGGTAGGGCAACAAACAACAGTAAACTAGGATACTGAAAACTATGCCTTAACACACTTAGCTTTGATTTAGCTGCATCAGAAAATAAAAATATACTTAGCGTAAGCTCTATAAATGGTAATAAAAGATCAACGCCTTCTTTTATTTTATTCCCTTCGTTGGGTAGCATTAAAGCTAAACATATTCCCCCAACAACAAAAAACATTGGGCCTGTTACTTCTGTTTTTTCTAACTGGCGAAGTGTTAAAGAATAAATTAAAAATAGTCCGCCTATAAATGATATTACTAAATACTCCATTAAATTTTCCTTTTAAGTCCTGATTTTGCTCGCTCTTTAATATTTGTTTGAATATAAATTTGATCGGTAGTCGCAATTTTAGAATGGCCTAAATCTTCTGATAAATGTTTGAGCGGTCTGGTTTGCGCATCATGTGTAGCACCAGTATGACGAAGCCAATGTGCAGTTGCAGCGCCAAGTTGTTCAGCGTCATCTTTAAAACCATCATCAAGTAATGATTGCTGAGCATAATCAAAACTTTGTTGAACTAAACGCCTAATTTGCCTTACGGTCATACCACCTTGACCGCGAATTTTATGAACTAACGGCTCAGATTCATCAACCCGAGGAAGGGCAGGTAGACCTCGATATAATCTGTATCGTTTTAAATATTCAACAAAATCATCACTTAAGGTTACATCTCGTAATTTATTACCTTTACCCATTATACGTAAAAACCAAAATCCATCATTATCTTGCCAAAAATGAGACATCACCGGCGACCATTGTGGGCGCTCAGATAATTCTGAAATTCGTAAATAAAGACCTTTTAAGCAGGCAAGCGTAAACAAATTTCGCTCAAAATCAGGGTTATGTTCGCATAAATCACGCGTTACACCAAAAACGTATTCCCATTGAATATCACTTAATGTATCAGGAATTTGAATTTGTGATTGAACAACTAAATACGGGCTATTTTTTTTAACAACAGGGACAAAGTTCGCGAATGTTTTTTCTTCGAGTAGGGCAAACTTATAAAATACATTTAAGGCAGTAAACATGGCCGATAAAGTTTGTTGGCTGGCAGTCGATTCTTTTAGCATAAAAGGGCGCCAATTTTGATTTAATCTACGAATTCCTTGCTCATCTTTATAACGCCATTGCACTGAAGTTGCAGCCCATTCTTTATCAGGTTCAACCATAAAATCAACGTAAGCTTCAACATCTTCACGTTTTAAATCGAATACTGATTTTTCTGCTATTAACCACGACCATAAATAAAAGCGTTCAAGTTCATTTCGAAAACGGCTATAAGTCGCTTCTGATTTTCTGCCATAAACATATAAAAACTGATATAAGAATGTCAGATCGGCTTTTGATTCAGTTACAGTCAAGCCAACTTCCTGTATAAAGGATGCAAGTTCTGGGTATTCTGAATTTAGAGTACCGTCATCTAGATGGGCAATTTGATATCTTAATTGTTTTAACGTATCAACCAAAGCAACAAGCATAATGTATAAATATTCAATTAAATAATAGGCTTACAGAATAACGTTAAAGTCCGATACTGTCTAGTATTGGACATAGTAAATCTCTAATTATTTTAATGCCGTGATTATTCTATGGTTGTTGGTTGCTATATCTTATTAAGGAAAACATTATGAAAAAACTAATTATACTAAGCATACTTGCTTTAACTGTTGCGTTAACTGGGTGTGCTACTACAGGTAGCGCATCACCAAGCGAAAAACGTTCACTTGTACAAAGTATGAAAACAAATACATTAGATAAATTATACGCTGAAAAACCTGATGTTAAGAAACAAATTGCTAATTCGGCTGGTTACGCTGTTTTTGATAACGCGAACGTAAATGTTGTTTTAGCCAGTTTTGGTGGCGGTTACGGCGTAGTTAAAAATAACCTTACAGGTAAATCGACTTACATGAATATGGGTGAAGCCGGTTTAGGGCTTGGTTTAGGTGTAAAAGATTTTAACGTTGTAATGGTTTTTCATAACCAAGCTGCATTAAATAGATTTATTGAACATGGTTGGGCTTTTGGCGGAAACGCTGATGCAGCAGCTAAATACGAAGATAAAGGCGGTGCACTGGTTGCCGAAGCGATTGCAGATCAAGTGACTGTATATTCTGTAACCGAAAATGGCCTTGCACTACAAGCTGTATTAAAAGGTACTAAGTTTTGGGTTGATTCAGAGCTTAATTAACCACCAAATTACTCTCCTAAAAGCGGGCTGGTTTGTATAATCACGCTCGCTTTATTAAAACCCATGCTATTTAACATAACGTATTTTATGGGTTGAAATACAATTCCTAGATAATGAGAGTTTCAATTATTTAGGTCAGGTCTCTTAGTTAAATTCTCCTATTGTTTCATGAATAGCATTCCAAGCAGATTCTTTATCCCCACTAAGGAGGTAAACCAGTTTATTAAGACTAATAGCGCAGAAGTTTCTTTTGTTTAAAAAGTCTAATTGTGATGGATGAATAAATTTATTAAGACGTTCATTAAAGTCATGTCCAATTGGGCCATTGAAGATAAATAATCCTTTATGTGGTGTTGGATGTTTAGTCATACCACCACTCCAAGTGAACTGCTCAGAAGACCCGAGCCCATGTTTTCTAGCATTTTCTTCACCTGATAAGTTAAAAACCCAGTCATCTAACTGTCTAAGATCACTTAACTTTGGAGATATATTTTTAGAAGATTTAACCTCAATTACAATACTATCTTGGATTGAGAAGTTATTATCTGGAGAGATAGTAAAATCTTCATATCCATTTCTACCGTTTTTAATATTGAAACCCGCTTTTTTAAAAAGTTCTTTAACCCTTAACTCTAAAGGTTTACCTGATAGATCTTTGTCATTACCTAATGATAGCTCTCCAGTTTCATGCAGTTTTTCTAAATTGGACCTCAGGAATTCTTCGGCTTCTCCGATAGTTAATACACTAGCTTCTTTTAAAATAGCTAAAAGCTTTTCTTCATATTTCATTTAAACCTACAAACTTAAAGTTGTAAAAAAATGTACAGAGTTTTCATCATACATCTAATTAATTTTTACATTTCCTACTAAGAATTTAACAGCGTTTAAATCTTCAGGCAATTATTAAATGATATTTAATAATTTTACGACTTAGTTTGGCGTGAAAGTATTTTATCAAACGCTTCAGCCAATTTTTCGGTTTCACTAAAAATGGTATTCCAATATTTAATGCGTGTATCGGCATCGAGATCGGTAAAGTCATTTCTGTCTGGAATTTTTCCGTAAGGTAAGCTTGCTACAAATTCTTTTGATGGGGTAATCATCACTACGTTGTCGTAATTAAGTGGTGATACTTTACGTTTTAAATTTTTATCAAACCACCCTGCTTTTGGCTCTGAATTAAAATGCGGATATAAAATTAAGCCTGGGTTATTAATTTTTAAGTCAAAGTGGTAATCGATAATTCCGCCGTCGCGATATATAAATTTTTTATACTTTTTTATTTATATTTTTGTATTGGTAATAGCCTTAGCTTTAAATAAAAAAGGGCTACACGCCCTTTTTTATTTAACTATATTGCTTATATAAATTATATTTTTCTTTTGTGTGTTCAGAAAAGTAGTCTGTGTATAATCATTTTTTAGTAAAATTAAATAACTATATTTCAATTATTTAACTAATATATATAATAAAGCTGCTAAAACACTCCCTATTATTGGACCAACTACCGGGATCCATGAGTAACCCCAGTTACTATCAATTTTACCTTTTATTGGTAATAAAGAATGTACAATTCGCGGGCCTAAATCTCGAGCTGGATTTATTGCATATCCAGTAGTCCCACCCAGAGAAAGTCCAATACCCCAAACAACAAAAGCAACAGGTATAGCGCCTATTGAACCTAAGCCTATTTTTACGCCAGAGCCATCGTCAATTTCAGCTGAAGAGAAGTAAAAAACACAAATTAATAAAACGAAGGTCCCTATTATTTCACTAAGTATATTTCTAAACGTATTTGGTATAGCTGGAGATGTACAGAAAACAGCTCGTTTTAAGGTGGGATCGTCAGTGGCATCGAAATGATCTTTATAAACTGCATAAACTAACGAAGCGCCAACCATCGCGCCAATAAATTCCGCTAAAATATAACTTGGAACTTCGGACCATGGAAATGATCCAGCTACGGCTAAGCCTATTGTTACTGCAGGGTTAAGGTGTGCTCCACTATAGGGACCGGCAACAACCACGCCGATAAAAACACCAAGTCCCCAAGCAGTGGTAATCGTCATCCAACCGCCGCCATGGCCTAGTGTTTTCTTTAGTATGTCATTGGCTACAACCCCGCCCCCAATTAAAATAAGCAGTGCAGTTCCTAGTATTTCAGCTAAGAAAGGTGACATTTTAATATTCCTTATTAATTATAAACATAAAACCACCCTCAATAATGATATCTATTGCATAAGTATAAACCATGAATATTTTGAAACTTTTTTACAGCTGAAAATTACCATAAGATAAGTATCAACTTATTTATTTTTACGCTTGGAGTATTTAGTGGTATCATAAAAATAGTCTCCACTAATAAACCTTAATAGATATGTTGCTATGGTTTTATAGTTAAGCGGCTTATTATTCGCTTTGTACTTTTTTTACCGCATTACACCATCCGGCATATAATTCATCACGTTTTGATTTAGTCATGTTAGGAACAAATCGTTTATCGCAATTCCAGTTAGTCGCTAATGATTCAAGTGATGGGAATACACCCGCTTTTAAACCTGCTAAGTAAGCTACACCCAAAGCAGTAGTTTCACTTATGGTCGAACGGTCAACTTCGGCTCCTAAAACATCTGACAAAAATTGCATAAGCCAGCCATTTATTACCATACCGCCATCAACTCTTAGTACCTGTGGTCTTACGCCATCAGCTTCCATTGACTTTTGAAGGTCTTTAGTTTGAAAACAAACTGATTGTAATCCAGCTGTTACGATCTCTTTTATACCCGTATCTCGGGTTAAGCCAAAAATTGCACCTCGCGCATTAGAATCCCAATAAGGAGCACCTAATCCTGTAAAAGCGGGTACCATATATATACCGTGATCTAGTGAGGTATTGCATGCAAGTGACTCTGTTTCTTCAGCTTTTTGGATTAATTGTAGACCGTCTCTAAGCCATTGAATTGCAGCACCTGCAATAAAAATACTCCCCTCTAGCGCATAAGTTGGTTTCCCATTTAATCTATAAGCTACTGTACTGAGAAGTCTATTTTCAGATTCAAGTACTTTATCGCCAGTGTTAACCATCATAAAGCATCCTGTACCATAGGTACTTTTAGCCATTCCTGGTTGAAAACAAGTTTGCCCAAATAACGCTGCCTGTTGGTCTCCTGCCATTGCAAGAATAGGTACTTCGTAACCTAAATAGCGTTCATCTGTTACACCAAAATCATCTGATGAATCCATTACTTCTGGTAACATCTCTATTGGCACATTCAGAAGTTCAAGTAATTCCACGTCCCATTCTTGGGTATGAATATTAAAGAGCATAGTTCGCGAAGCATTCGTTGCGTCTGTGCGGTGCTCTTTTCCGCCTGTCAATTTCCACAATAAATAAGTGTCGACAGTACCGAAGATTAAATCGCCTTTTTCTGCTTTTTCTCTAGCATCGGGACAATTTTCTAAAATCCAATTTATTTTAGTTGCAGAAAAATATGGGTCTATTAAAAGGCCGGTTTTTTTTCTAATTAACTCTTCTTTTTCTGCGGCCCTTAAATCATTACATAACTCTGACGTACGTCTATCTTGCCATACAATCGCGTTATAAACGGGCTCACCAGTAATTTTATCCCATACTATTGTCGTTTCACGTTGGTTAGTAATACCAATGGCAATAACCTTATCGTGTTGAGGGTCTAGGTGTTTCATTACAGCTGTCATTGTTTGCTGTACAGAAGCCCAAATATCTTCTGGTTTATGTTCTACATAACCATCTTTTGGAAAGTGCTGGTCAAATTCTTGTTGTTCTAGGTATGCAATATTACCATTTAAATCAAATAGCACACTTCTAGAACTAGTCGTACCTTGATCAATTGAAAGGATATAGTTATTCATTATTTTTTCACTTTTACTTTCGGTTATTTTCGTTTTTGTACTATTACATGGATTAATTGCTACATACAACAAAAATACAACTTTAATATATAATTATTTATATGTGATTTTCATTTGTTAGCTCTTAACCTATAATTTACTATTAACTAAATTTAAAATGCGAAAAAAATGACTCAAGACCAAAGACACGAATCCATACTAAAATTATTAAAAGAAAGAGATTCAATTTCTATTGAAGTACTAGTAAGTCATTATGAAGTTACACCACAAACAATAAGACGAGATCTGGCTTATCTTGCTAATTTAAATAAATTGAGACGTCATCATGGCGGCGCTAGTGCCATTTCAAGCATTCAGAATACAGCATATCAAACTAGAAAAATCATGGACTTAGAAGCTAAACAAAAAATAGCACAGCATGTAGTTCGTATGATACCTAATGGCTCTTCCTTATTTATAAACATAGGCACTACAACAGAAACAATCGCGAAAGCACTTCTTGGTCATGAAAATTTGAAAGTTGTAACTAATAATCTTAATGTTGCGGCTATATTAGGTGTTAAGAAAGATTTTTCTGTACTTATCGCAGGTGGAGAAGTTAGGCACAGAGATGGCGGGATTATTGGTGAGACCACAGAGGATTTTATTAAACAATTTCGTATGGATTTTGGCATTATAGGTATTAGTGGCATAGAAGAAAATGGTGCGTTACTTGATTTTGACTATCGTGAAGTGCGCGTAGCCCAGGCAATCATTGAAAATTCACGTAAAGTTTTACTTGCTGCAGATCACTCTAAATTCGGTCGGTATGCGATGGTAAAATTAGGTAATATCTCACAGGCAGATAACTTTATTACCGATGCTCAGCCACCCGAAAGTATACTTACTTTACTCAATGAGCACGATGTCGAACTGCATATCGCTCGGTAAAAGCTTAACATAACAGTTAAATAGATTTTCCCTCATCATGGGGAAATCATGAGCTTTCCATTTTAGCTACAGCATGATCGAATAGGTTTCTTATAAATAGAAGTCCCATACAATTAATTTTTGATGAACATTTTTCAATAATATCCGACGAATAACTGCAATCTAAAGTCGAATATAAGCTTCATGCTATCTTATTCATTCTCGTTGTAGGTGTGATCTGCACCGAAGATGGATGAAAAACATTGAATACGTTGCTAATAATGAGATTGATTTGCTTGAAAAATATGTCTCATTTGAAAGTAGTCTTCCAGTTCACAACACTATAGATGGTACTATTCACCTATATCATCTGAAAAGTCATACCTATTGTATTAAATTAGTGATCTATTATAGCGCTGAGGAAATAGCGCGATGACAAAGAAAAATTATGACATAGAGTTGTTATCTCCAATTGCTCTCTGCATTTTCCTGTATTGCTCCCCCTCCTGCCCCTATTCTGTCAGCTATTAATAATTTTTAACGTAGAGAGTTATTTAAGAAGACCTGGATTCAAATTGTAAGTGCATAACTTGTTTTGGGTAGATTAAGTGGTCAGTTGCTCATAAGCTAACTACTTTTTCTCCGGCAAGAGATTTTACAATGAGACATTACAAACAACTGACCTATGCGCAAAGATGCCAGATCGCCGTTCTAAAGAAAAGTGGTTTTACGCAACAAAGTATTGCTGAGCTAACTAATTTATCGCAATCTACGATTTCAAGAGAGCTTTCTAGAAATACAGGTAAGCGAGGTTACAGACACAAACAAGCTCATGAGCGGGCTTTGTTTCGCCGAAGAAGTGTAAGAAAACCGCTTAAGATGACACCTGAAATGATGGCTTTAATTACCCAGAAGCTTAATGAGAAGTGGAGCCCTGAACAAATAACGGGATGGTTGCGTAAAGAAAGTGAACGGTCTGTCAGCCATGAATGCATTTATCTGTATATCTGGGAAGATAAAAAAGCAGGTGGTGAGTTATACCTACATCTGCGCCGACACGGTAAGAAATATCACAAGCGCAGTCATGGTAAAACAAACCGAGGGCAAATAAAAAATCGCGTTAGCATTGAAGAACGCCCACAAATAGTTGATGAGAAAGGTCGTATCGGAGATTGGGAAATAGATACCGTCATAGGTAAAGGTCATCGAGGCGCCCTTGTTACCATTGTAGAGCGGGTCACCCAATTCACTGTATCAACGCAGGTGGCAGGCAAAACAGCACAAGCCGTCACTGCGGCGACGATAGAACTATTAAGGCCATATAGGTCAGCGCTTCATACCATCACGGCTGACAATGGAAAAGAGTTCGCTTATCACGAGCAAATCACAGAGGCTTTAAGTGTTCCTGTTTATTTTGCTCACCCTTATCACTCATGGGAGCGCGGATTGAATGAAAACACGAATGGATTACTACGCCAGTATTGGCCGAAGAGCACAGATTTTAAGGCGGTAACACCAGCGCAAGTTATACCAGTACTTGAGCAACTTAATAATCGTCCGAGGAAGACACTTGGATTTGAAACGCCTGCAAAATTGATGCAGGATCACTTGGCGGCTAAAGCCGCCTAAACGTTATGCACTTCAGATTTGAATCCGCGAGATAAAATGATCATGCTTTTAATAGGATAGATATTACAACAAAATTTTATACGTTGGACACAGGCTGCACATATAGCAACAAACGTTGGCGTTATAGCCATAGATGGTAAAACTATTTGTGGCTTTAATGATAAGAAACCAAAGAGACATACAATCGATATAACAAGCGCTTTTCAGCCGGCAATAGCTGTTGTATCAAGAAAAATAAAGATAGCTAACAATATACCTCCAACTGGCCCAGCCTTGCTTGATTTATCGGATATCAAAACGCCGTAGTAACTATTGATTTAATGGGGTGTCAAAAAACTATAGCGGAAAAAATTAAACTCCTAAGTTTTTTATTGCTTTACGGTGGGTTTGATATAGCTAGACTAATTTTCATTTATGTACTTTAATGTTTGCAAATGTTCGTTATTAAATGTTATTTTTAATAAAAAGAAAACCGAAGTAAATAATAACTTCGTACTGTTATAGCTATTCAGAGTCTTAAAATACAATAGTTATCTGCAGTAGCTTGGTCATCCTTGTTAATCAGATCAATTGATTTCGTTTGAAGGCTTACTTGTATCAAGTACTTAAATGTTGGGTAACAAATCTTGAGTTAAATAATAAAAATATCGAAAGTATTTTTATTATTACTCGTATACTTACTTACCTGCATGCCTAGTATAAGTTTTGATAGCACGATAAATACCGTTTAGGACATTAATACTTTAAATTTAATTGAGCTGGTCTAAATAGCTTGATATTAAAATAGGTAATTCAACAAATGAGTCAACTTAGAGACAACAATATTAAAAAACTTCCCCAAGATATTTATGATGTTTTGATTATTGGAGGGGGTATTAACGGTGCTGTATCTGCTGCCGCTTTAGCCGCTAAGGGCGCTAGAGTTGCCTTGATAGACAAAGGTGATTTTGCCGGTTTCACTAGTTCAAACTCATCAAATTTAGCTTGGGGTGGCATAAAATATTTAGAAAGTCATGAATATAATTTGGTTAATAAACTTTGTAAAAGTAGAAACCATTTAATGCGTAGCTATCCTTCTACTGTTAAAGAAATTCGCTTTTTTACAAGTATCCAAAAAGGCTTTAGATTTCCGGCATTCTTTGTTTATTTAGGTACTATTCTCTATTGGTTTATGGGACGTTTTTTTACTAAATCTCCTAGATACCTCAATGCAAAAAAAATAAAATCATCAGAGCCAGTCATTAACACAAAAAATGTAGAGGCTGGATTTGAATATTCAGACAGCTTTTTATTGGATAACGATGCTCGTTTTGTTTTCAATTTTATTCGCTCTAGTATGAGCCATGGGTGTATTGCCGCTAACTACGTAAGTTCGCAGGGCTCTACTCGCTCTAATGATATTTGGACTACAAATGCAGTAGACGAGATGTCTAAAGAGAAGTTTACTATCCGCTCTAAAGTTATTATTAACGCAGCAGGCCCATTTGTTGATCCTATTAACAATACAAATAGTCAAACCACAGCACATCACCATGTATTTTCAAAAGGTATTCACCTTATTGTTGATAAGGTAACTAACAGTAACAAAGTACTGACGTTTTTTGCAGATGATGGTCGGTTGTTTTTTGTGATCCCCATGGGCCCAAAAACGTGTATTGGTACAACCGATACACAAGTTCATAGTCCGCACTCACAAGTGACTGATGAGGATCGAAACTTTGTGCTTGATAATGCTAACAAATTATTAGAGTTAGAAAAGCCAATTACAAAAAGTGATATTATAGCCGAGCGCTGTGGAGTTAGACCATTAGCAATTAAAAAAGACGGTAATGGTAAGGCTGACTGGGTGCAATTATCACGCAAGCACGCTATAGATACAAATAGTGATCAAAAATATCTTTCTATCTTTGGCGGAAAACTAACAGATTGTATTAATGTAGGCGATGAAGTGGCTGATTTAGTCACTGGATTAGGTATTAAGTTACCTTATGAAGATTACAAATGGTACGGTGAACCTGACGACACCGTTAAAAATGAGTTCATGCATCGTGCAAAATTAATGAATTTGGATGGTTTAACACCTAAAACATCTACAGAGGTACTTAGTAAGCGGTTTTGGAGACGTTACGGCAGAAATGCGATTAACATGCTAGAAAAAATTCGTGAAGCACCTGAAAAAGGCGAACTCCTTATTAAGAATTCGGAGTACTTACGTGTGGAAATTGAACACGCTGCTGAGCGGGAAATGATAACTAAACTCAGTGATTTTTTACGTCGACGTTCTAAAATTTCACTGGTTGTAAGAAAAGAAGATATTCTTTCAGATCCTGGTTTACATGAAGTCTGCCAAATTCTATTTGGTAAGGATAATGCTGAAAATAAACTTCAGGAGTACATTGAAGAGATATCTAAATAACCATTTACATCTATTCTTACGACTTTAAAAGCTTGGGTTAAATGTTATAGAAGAAGTCTGTTAACACGATTAAAATTAATTATGTTAACTGACTTCTTATAGCAACTAATAAAATATAGTTTTATTTTTAAAAATTAATAACATTTTTAACTTTTTATCAAACGCTTCAGCTAGCCTTTCTGTTTCACTAAAAACTATATTCCAATATTTAATACGCGTGTCTGCATCAAGATCGGTAAAATCGTTTCTATCTGGAATTTTTCCGTAGGGTAAGCTCGCTACAAATTCTTTTGATGGGGTGATCATCACTACATTGTCATAATTAAGTGGTGACACTTTACGTTTTAAATTTTTATCGAACCACCCTGCTTTCGGATCGCTATTAAAATGCGGATATAAAATTAAGCCTGGGTTATTAATTTTTAAATCAAAGTGGTAATCGATAATTCCGCCGTCGCGATATATTCCTTGCGGCGAGCCTGCAATATTTTTTATGCCTTGCATAACAAGTGGTATTGAACCCGATGCAAGTAATGCATCTTTTAAATTATTTTGAGTAAGCGCTATGTTTTGCGTTTTAAAATTGTAGCTGTCGGTAATTGATAAGTCACTTGTTGCTGGGCCAAATATAAAACGCTCATACTGTGAGCCTAATAATTTTCGGTTAACGCGGTTTAGCATATAACTTTTTGATAAACCCAGTAGTTGTATTATTTTATTTTCGCTGGCAATAAAGCCATTCGATTTTGCTACTATAAAGTGCGCTTTAAATATTGGGTTATTTATAATTTCGGTTACGCCGTTATCGCCAAAAACATCTTCAAGTAATGCGCGCGCTTTTATTGTTATTTCACTTGGTGTTGGTTTATTACTTGAGTATCGGGTTTGCGAATACGATTTTGCTAAGCGCTCAATGGCAGCAACGGGATCGTTTTGTGCAAAACACGCAGAGCGAAAAGCGCCGGCAGATGAGCCAATTAAATTAAGTGGCCGGGTTCGGTTTTTAAAAAATTCACCAAAAATATACTTATCCAACCCAAATAAGGTAAACCACTTTGGCCCACCACTTGCACCTAAAAAAGAGGTGAAAAGTTCAGGTTTAAAGCCCTGTTCGTTAATAATTTTAGCCGCTGTTTTCCCTGCGTTAATCTCGATCATCTAAAAAATTGTGCCTTTTATTTTGGTTGCTTCTGTTATTTCTACAACACTGAAAGTGAATACTTATGCAAACAAAAAGCGATTTTATGTTGCCATAAAACCGCTTTTTATAGTTAAGTGTGCTTAAAGTACGTGAATTAATCCCAAATGCCGTCTTCGCATTTGCCCTGTACTTTTACATCTTTTACTTTAAATTCGGGCTCTAAACCTTTGTCTCTTTGTGCGTGGTAATCGCTCGTAACAGACAAAATAGTCGGCGTTAACAGTATAATAGCGATAACGTTAACCACTGTCATTAATCCTAAGGCAATATCGGCTAAATCCCAGACTTCTTTTAATGTGGCCGACGCGCCCCACAACATCATTGATAAATAAAGCAAAGTGTAAATGCCGCGCCCTACTTTGTTGTCGAGCTTAAATAAGTGCAAGTTGCTCTCTGCATAGGCGTAGTTTGCCACCACCGATGTAAAAGCAAATAAGGTTATAGCGGCTGCTACAAAGTAAACACCACCTTGTGCTAAGTGAGCAGTCATCGCGCTTTGTGTTAAACGAATGCCTTCCATTTCACCGCTTATGTCTATATCGGCCAATAAAATGATCACAGCGGTACAGCTACACAGTACGATTGTATCGAAAAATACGCCTAGCATTTGTATGTAACCTTGCGTTACAGGGTGATTAGGAATTGGGCTGGCACTTGCTGAAGCATGCGGCACACTACCTGCACCGGCCTCATTAGAATATAAACCACGTTGAATACCGTTTTTAATCGCAGCGCCCATTGCACCGGCGCCTGCTTCTTGTAAACCAAACGCTGATAAAAATATATCTTTAAGCATGGCGGGTACTTGCGTGAAATTTATAATCGTAATAATTACCGCCGCAAGTACAAACACAATGCCCATTATTGGCACAACACGCTCTGCAAATCGGGCAATTGCTTTAAAGCCACCGAGTATAATTGAGCCCGCTAATACGGTAATAACTAGGCCTGAATAAAATGTAGGAACTTCAAACGCGTAGTTAAGTGCGTCGGTAATTGTGTTAGTTTGCATTGCGCTAAACGTAAATCCGTAACCTAAAAACAAACACGCGGCAAACACAATTGCGAATGCTCGGCTACCCAAACCTTGTTGAATATAATACGCAGGCCCGCCTCTAAACTCGCCGCCACTATCGCGCACTTTATATACTTGCCCAAGTACGCTTTCGGCAAAGCCTGTAGCCATACCCAATATGGCTATAACCCACATCCAAAATATAGCGCCGCTGCCGCCAAGTGAAATTGCAACCGCCACACCGGCTAAATTACCGGTACCGACCCGCGCGCAAAGCCCTGTACACAATGCTTGAAATGATGAAATATCGTTTTTTTTACATTTGCTACTGCCTTTTAAAAGGCTAAACATATGTTTAAATTTAAGTATTTGAATTGCTTTTAGTCGTACTGAAAACCATACCCCTGTAAACAAAAGTATATAAATAAGTACTTGCCCTTCTCCCCATAAAAGGTTGTTTACGCTTTTGACGACGGTATCGAACATTGCTAATTCCTTCTTATATTTTTTATATTAATACCCTTTTTTGGGTATAAAGGCATTTGCTTGCGACATCGACTAAAAATTTAATGCAAATAAGGCAGCTAAGCTGCCTTAAAACTATACATTATTTATTTTGCAAATGAACTCCTGCAATCATGCACCTAACTGAGCCACCAGCCGACTCAATAGTAGGTATAGGTAATGGCACAAGCTTAGCCGTTTTTTGTATAACTGTTATTTGTGCCGGTGTAAGTGCATTAAACGCAGTTTGCGATAGCGCTAAAATACGACCATTTTTACCCTGTAGCTCAATAGCATTGCCACAAAAGTTATTAATTTGCTCAAGCGTTAAATCGATAACTTGATGATGGCTTTTCAAAAAATGTTTAGCTAACTGTGCACGTTGTTCAATTGGCACCATATTTAAACTGATCATTACAAATTTTGTAGCAATACACATTAAAACATTAGTGTGATAAACCGCAGTTCCTTGCTCGTCATATGCGTTAAACACTATAGGTGATAGTTTTAATTGCTCACATATTGTATTAACCACCGACTTGGTAGTTCTTTTTGATTCTACCGCGTAAGCGAGTTTATTTTGATGATCGACAACCAGTGAACCAGTGCCTTCAAGAAATGAATTTTCTTTCGATAAAAATGAATAATCAGTCACTGAAGATACTTTATAGTGATCCGTTAAAAAATCAATAATATCTTTTCGATATTCTAACCTTCTGTTTTCTACAAACATTGGATAGATTATTAATTGGCCACTTTGATGAGTTGAAAACCAATTGTTAGGAAAAACTGAATCGGGAGTGTGTGTTTGCTCATCTTCAAAAAGGTGAACTGTTACCCCTTCATTTTTTAATATTTGTACGGCATTAGTCACTTCTTTAAATGCTTGTTCACTTTGATTTTGTGCTAAGCATTCACTTTGAAATGCGTTATCGAGCATTGTGTGTGGGTTAGATGTAAAGTGATGTGGCCTTACCATCACTACAGCTCTGGGGGCTTGGTTTACTTCGCTCATGCCACGTGCTCTTTTACTAATGGTTGATCACTAAGCACTGAAAATAAATTACGAGGGTCCGCTTGTTGTGTAATTAAATCAAGCAAAGCAAACTCGCCCGTTTTAATTAGCTCATCGCGTATAAATACCAGTGCTGTAAAGTCTTCGCTCGCAAAGCCAACGCCGTCAAAAATGGTTAATTCATCTTGGCTAGTACGCCCAAGCGACTGCTTATTAATAACTTTATGAAACTCAGTTACTGTAAAGCTTGGACTCATTTGTTGAATTTCGCCCTCTATTCGAGTTTGTGGTTCGTACTCAACAAATACATTAGCACGCTCAAGCAATCTAGCATCTAACTCTGTTTTACCTGGGCAATCACCACCTATGGCATTAATGTGCACACCTTGTGGGATCATGTCATTTGTTAAAATAGTGGCGTTAGTTTTATCAGCAGTACAGGTAGTGATAATATCTGCCCCTTTTACTGCCTCTTGTACACTATTACAAATAGCCACGTTTAACCCGCATGCACTTAAATTAGCAAATGCTTTTTTAGAGGCGCTTTTATCTATATCGTATAAACGAATATGCGTAATACCTAGTACCGCTTTAAAAGCGAGTGCCTGAAACTCTGATTGAGCGCCATTGCCTATTAAAGTAAGGGTTGTTGAGTTTTTAGGTGCTAAATATTTAGCTACCATTGCAGAAGTTGCAGCTGTACGTAGTGCTGTTAGTAAACACATTTCGCTTATCATAACCGGATAGCCACTATCTACATCGGCTAAAATACCAAATGCAGCGACTGTTTGAAGTTCTCTAAAGGTGTTTTTTGGGTGACCATTTACATATTTACAGCTGAACATTTGGCCATCACTTACAGGCATTAGCTCTATTACACCCTCTGGTGAGTGTGCTGCATAGCGAGGTGACTTATCAAACTCAGTCCAACGGGCAAAGTCGGTTTCTAATTTATGTGTTAGATCTAGCAAAACGTTTTCGACCCCTAAGCTATTTATAAGCTTAGCCATTGCCTGAACGCTAATAAATGGAACGCCTTGTTTTGGCTGTGCTATAAAATGACTCATGCTGAAACCTCTTGAATAATGTATTAGTTAATTTAAAACAAGTTTAGCGAGGCTACGTGCTATTTAATATGGCAATTAATTACACAAATAGTACTAATTTTTATCATTTTGCTATGCAGTTATGTACAATTTATGTATTTTGGTCAGTAACTTCTTTTAAAGGTTTGATTTATGACTCCTTATATTTATGACTCTCTTGATAATGCTTTAATAGCTGAATTACGAAAAGACGGCCGCGCTTCTATTTCAGCTTTAGCCGGTTCTTTAAATGTATCACGCGGGACAGTGCAAAATAGGTTAGACAGATTATTTAGCTCAGGCGCAATATTAGGGTTTACTGTACGCGTTCACGAACACATAGAAACAGAAGCCGTGCGCGCAATTATGATGATAGAAGTCGTTGGTAAATCTACCTCACAAGTAATTAAAACAATGCGCGGAATACCCGAGCTTATAAAATTACACACCACCAATGGTGCATGGGATTTAGTTGCAGAGCTTCAAGCTGCAAATTTAAGTGAGTTTGATGGAGTGCTAAGGCAAGTACGCGAAATTGATGGTATTTTAAATAGTGAAACAAGCATATTGCTTTCATCAACTTAAGTTATTTTTAATATTTAAAAGAATACTTAAATGACACCCATTTATAATGTTTTAAGTATTCACAGCCAGATTCAAGGTCGAAGTGCACCACCTTTACTAAACTATAAGTTCAGGAGGTGTGCCATGGGTACCCAATATTCACATTTATCTAACTTTGAACGTTGTCGTTTATTTGAGTGGTATCATTACCAAAAAAAATCAATACGTGAGGTGAGCCGATTACTAAATCGCTCACATAGCACTATTAGCCGAGAGTTAAAGCGTAATAAATATGATTATTACGTACCAACTTATTACCCTCATCCAGCTCAAATGTATTACGAAGTAAGGGTAAGGGAGAGAGCTAAGCGAGTTAAGCTTAAGTCTGTTGAAGCTCAACGATATGTGACTGATAAGCTCAAGCTTGGGTGGAGTCCAGAGATCATAGCTGGGCGAATAAAATTTGATAAAACCTTACCCAACGTATCTCACGAGGCCATTTATCAATATATATATACAAGAATGAACCATCACTTATTGTGTATTTAGCTAGGCAACATAAAAAACGTAAGAAAAAATATCCAACCCGTAAAACGAAAACAGTTTGGGGTCAAAGATGTAGTATTTTAGACAGGCCAGATGACATTAATCTCAGAAAAAACTTTGGGCATTGGGAAAGTGACTCTGTTGAATCTAGCGACAGAAAATGTGCGCTGAATGTGTTACTTGAACGAGTTTCTAGAGTGTGTCATATCACCAAATTACCATCTAAAAAAGCTCTAGCGACATCGAATGCAATATGTAAAAAACTATCTATTTACCCACCGAGTGCTTGTTTATCGATAACTTATGACAATGGCTCTGAAAATACAGAGTTTAAAAAAGTAGAAGCCATTTTGAAGAATAAATCTTATTTTTGTGAGCCTTACCACAGCTGGGAAAAAGGTGCTGTAGAACAAATAAATGGTTTAATTAGAAGGTATTACCCGAAGAAAACAAACTTTAGCAAAGTAAGCCATCAGCAATTAAAAAAAGTAGAGGAACAACTAAATAATCGCCCTAGAAAATGTTTAGGATTTAAAACACCAAATGAAGTCTATAATGAATTAGGTGGTGCACTTCCAATTAGAATCTAGGGGTTGATAAATGTACAAATTAGGGTGGGTGTCATTTAAATAAAAGGCATTTAAATGAATAATACTGCAACTTTTAGTCGCAGTATTATTCATGATTTGGGAATCCGATTGGCTTAATTGTAACTATACTCGCTTTGTGAGTAATTATGCGTATTGCTGATCTCAGATTGGCTTTGCTGCGCTAAATAAGATCGACCTGCAGCTAAGCCTAATTTATGATCAAAACGTAAATCGTTATTTGAACTACCTAATAATTTGCTATGCAGTTTTTCGTCTGCAAAAATTTGTATTATTTCCACATCACTTGGTGGATTTGCAATAAACTCAAGCTCATCTAAATACGCTTTTTCGTGCTGTATCAAGTAGTCCAATGTTTTTGGACAATAGCCTGATGCTATAGCAAATGTTCTTAGCTTTTGTACCCATGCAGATTGCGCTTGAAAATTAGCGTCAACCGTTCTTATTACAACAATTTTACGAGCACCTCGGTTGTAAGCCTCACGCACGGGGAGTGGAGCGGCTAAACCGCCGTCTAGATAAAAATCGCTCTGTGCTTGTTCTTCAACAAGATGTGTTTCATTCGCTGCTTTTGCGTTTAACCAAGGTGTTAACTTTACACCTTGTTTGTATAAAAACGGAAGTGCGCTAGAAGCCTTTAACAAATCACGCCATTGACTGCTATCACCTGTAGGCGATAAGTAATAAGCTTTTCTGTCTCGTGCATTTGTGGCTGTTATAAGTAGTTCACGCTCACCTAAACTAGTTTTCGCTGTTTTGAAATCTATAGCTCTGTTTACTTCAGTGGTTTTGTCAAAGTACCAATCTAGATCAACTATATGCTTACCCACTAATCCGCGACCAAGCTGAAAAAAACGCTTATTGCGCGAAAGTCCTCTAATCAGGCGTTTAGCGTAGCCTTTTTGACGCGCTAAGTAGCTAGTTAAGTTTTGTGAACCCGCTGAAGTACCAATAAATAAATCAAAAGGGTCATAGCTTTGCTCTAACCACGCATCAAGTACGCCAGCTGTGAATATCCCTCGCTGCCCGCCACCTTCAGCAATCAGAGCAACTTTTGGCTGCGCTGTTTTGTTAACTGAATTAGCTGTTGCGGTGTTTAGAGAGTTCACGGTGTACCTGCCTTTAATTTTATGATGTCTGGTTTAATAGCTACATTATAAAAAACAAAAGTGATATCTTAAAATTGATTGTTTAAATCAGTTCAATTGAAAAAACAGAACGGTATATAAAGCAAAATATTTACTAAAAATAGCAATCAAATTTACTTTGAATATTTAAATAACAAATACAGACATCACTTAAAGTTAATAAAATGAGTTAAAAAAGTTTAACTTTTGATGATGTCTGTATATTAACAAGCCCAGAGTGTACGCTTGCTTAACTAACTATATTTTAGTGTTTTATTTCCATTAAAATTTCGAGTGCACGGTGGCGTTTTTCACTATCGAATACATCATTGGTAAATATAAACTCATCAACTTCTAGCTGTTTAGCTATCATCTCTAACTTGTGTTTAATACTTACATGTCCGCCTACTACGCTTAGACTTAAAAAGTTCTCTACATGAGCGCGTTCTTGTTCGCTCCACAACCCGTCCATGCTTTCAACAGGCGGTTTTAGCCACAGCTCATTACCGCGTATAAGTTCGAGTACACGTTGCTTAGAAGTAGTCGATAAATATTGCGCTTCATCGTCGGTATCTGCAGCCACTAAAGGCAGTGCAAGCATTACGTATGGCTTATCAAGTACGCTTGATGCTTTAAATTCGCGCTTATACAACGCTATTGCATCGTGCACAAAGCGCGGTGCAAAATGCCCTGCAAATACATACGGTAACCCTTTTTGCGCCGCTAGTTGCGCGCTAAATAAACTCGAGCCTAATAACCAAATCGGAACGTTTGTGTCCTCCCCCGGTATAGCACGTATAAGGTGCGTACCATTGTAAGGACCTAACAATGTTTGCAGTTCAGTTACCTCACCTGGGAAATTTTCTGCGCGGCTCATATCGTTGTTTAATGCACGACTCGTTACAGGATCGCTACCTGGGGCACGCCCTAGCCCTAAATCTATTCGCCCTGGATATAAGCTCTCTAATGTACCAAATTGTTCAGCAACAACTAATGGGGAGTGGTTTGGCAGCATAATACCGCCTGACCCAACGCGTATCTTTTTGGTATTACCTGCAATGTGACCAACCAAAATTGAAGTGGCCGCACAAATTATACCTGGCATATTATGATGCTCAGCAAGCCAAAAACGGTTAAAGCCAAGCTCATCAGCACGTTGAGCGTATTTAGTACTTTTATGAAGAGTGTTAGTAACGCTGTCCCCTTTGATCATGGGGGCAAGTTCTAATAACGAAAAAGGAATGGAATTTAACAAAATAGCAGCTCCTAAAAATGCATGCTAACAATGTATTACATCATTAGCATAAAACACTTAAATGGGTCTGCTATTAGGCCAATTCAAGTTACGCAGTGGTATTAGAGCAAAATAGGTATATGTTATTTTGCTCTAAGGTATTCAAGCAAGCTGTGCATCACGTTGGCGCAGCTTTTTATAGCCTTCTGAATCCACGCCTTTTTTCCAATACCCTGAGGAAACAATATTACCGCGTGGTATATTAAATTGCTCTGTTAACAATGTCTTTGCTTTACGCACAAGCCCAGCTTCCAATGCCATAAATACAATGGGAGGCTCTGCTGTAATGTGCAAATTTTGAAGCGCGCTTAGTAGCACTTCGTCAGCGTTGTCGGTAACAAGCCAATTAATATCGCGGCTTGTTTCTAAATCAATAATGTCTTGCTCAGTGGGCGCATGTACAAAAGCATCAATTTTTGAAGTTAAAGGTAATTGCTGCGCATACCCCTTTATTGCATTTACCGATGTTAAATCCCCTAGCAACACATAATGCGAATGCCCATAATTATCTAGCTTTTTAGGGCCTGGGCCTGCAATACCTACCTCATCACCTACTTTTGCAATTTTAGCCCAGTCAGTTGCCGGACCTTGGTGCATATTTATAACAAAATCAAGTGTTAACGCGCCTGTTTGTGCATCTACATGCCTTATTGTGTAAGATCGCATACACGCTGTTTTTAAGTTAAAATCTACTTCACCATTTTTTGGGATCAGTACTTTTACATAGTTACCAATGTGCTGTGAGGTTAAGTCGTTAAAATCATCAGAGCCTACAACAATGCGTTGTAGGTGTGGTGTGATTTGCTGCGTACTTAATATGTTAGCTTTGCGAATTTGTTTACCCATGCATTACCTCGTTTTACAAAACTTGGACTTTAATACCAACTTGCATAAATCTTTGATCAATTTAACAAATTAAATAAACCCCATATATAAGCAGATTGGTATAATAATTAGCTGCTATAAAAGCAGACATTGCACAACGCCCCATTGGTTGATAAAATCAACTATAACAAGTTAATTGACTTTGTCAACTACATTGAGAGTTTTATGAATACACCTTTATCAAATACGCTGTTTGAATTGATGCAAAATTACCGCGTCACAATTCGTGAAGCAATTAACGCAGGCGAACTTGGTATAAATGCTATGCACGTACGCTGCATACATATTATCGCGAACGTAAATAACTGTACGGCTAACGATATTGTTACTAAAACGCAGCGCGACAAAGCGCAAATAGCACGTTTAATTAAAGATCTTATTGGCTTAAATTTAATAAATAAACAGGCAAGTGAGCACGATAAGCGCTGCTTTATTTTGTCGCTCACAGAGCAAGGTAAAGTTCTTTTTGATAAGTTATTAGCCTCAGAGCAGAAAATAAATAATCAAATGTGTAAAAACTTAAACCCTCAGCAAATCAAAGACTTTTTAGATATCGCACAGCAAATGATCAAAAATATGGATTGATCGGTTATACATTTCTTGGCATAACTTACACAAAACGCATATACTGTACACTTATACAGTATATGCGTTTTAGGTTGTGTTATGTTTGTAATTCCCATTTATATAGAAGCAGGCGTGTGTGGTTTTGAATCGCCCGCAGCGCAGTACACCGAGCTAGGTGTAACCCTTGATGAGCTTTTAATAAAGCACCCAAATGCTACCTTTATTGGCCTAGCATCGGGTAACTCTATGCAAGAAGTCGGAATTTTTGAAGGGGACTTATTAGTTATCGACCGTGCAGAGCCTGCAGAAAATGGTGACGTTATTGTTGCTAACTTAAATGGTCTTTTTGTATGTAAGCTGCTTGATAAAACCAATGCGCGGCTGCTTTCAGCTTCTTCTTTACATAAGCCTGTACAACTAACCTCTGCAGACGAGTTTCAGCTCGAAGGCGTAGTAACGCTATCAATAAGAATGCACAGGCAAAGCCCAGAGTTACTAAAATGTATGCCTTAGTTGATGCTGTGTCGTTTTATGCCAGCGCCGAAAAAGTATTTGACCCTGCTATTCGATCAAAACCCGTGGTTGTACTTACCAATAACGATGGCTGTGTATGCGCTATTTGCCCTATTGCTCGGCGCTTAAATATTCCTAAATTTGGCCCGTACTTTAAAGTTAAGCATTTACTTGAACAAAACAACGTTGTTATTCGCTCTAGTAATTACGAGCTTTATGCTGATTTAAGCGACAAGATGATGAATATCATCGCTCGCTTTTGCGATACACAGCACATATACAGTATTGATGAATCGTTTTTGCACTTTGATGGCTACACATCATTAATTAAAGACTGGCATGAATACGGTCATACAATAAGGCGCACAGTATGGCGCGAAACAAAGCTTCCTGTAGGTGTAGGTTTTGGCCCGACCCCTACTTTAGCAAAAGCCGCTAACCATGCCGCTAAAAAGCTCAGTGGTTTTAATGGTGTTGCAGTAATAAATAGCGAACAAACTCGCCAAGCTATTTTACAAAGAATGAGCTGCGAAGATGTGTGGGGAATAGGCCGGCGGCTAGCTAAAAAACTTAAAATAATGAATATACACACCGCCTGGGATCTTGCTCAGCAAAATCCTAGAGCAATGCGCCGTGCATTTAGTGTGGTTGTTGAACGCACAGTAAGCGAGCTTAACGGAATAACATGTTTAAACTGGGATGATGTGCGACAAGACAAGCGGGAGATTTATTCAACCCGTAGTTTTGGAGAGCGCATATGTGAGCCAACAGCACTTAAAACAGCGCTAATTAACCATGTAACCACAGTGGCTAATAAACTAAGAGCGCAACACTCGCTCACTCACCAGCTTTATATTTTTGCAGCCAGTGGCGCGCACGAAAATAAATATTATAAAAAATCGTTTGTGTATAAGTTCCCCTCACCCACTAACGACACCTGCGTGATGGCTAATGCTGTATCTGAGGTATTTAATAAGATTTACCAACCCGGTATACGGTTTTATAAGTGTGGTGTGGGTGCGGTAGAGCTAATATCAGAACAGTTTCAGCAAAATGACTTATTTAATAAAAGCCCAGATAATCCTAAACTTATGCAATGCTTAGACACAATTAACAATCGATACGGAAAAGGAATGCTAAGCCTTGCAAGTAGTAAATTAAATGACCGGTGGCACATGAACCGTGATTTTTTGTCGCCGCAGTACACTACGCGTTGGCGCGATATCCCTAAAATATACTGCGAATGATTTGCTACTTACTACTTACTAGATGCTTTATTTACTCTCATCTGCTTTTTTAAATGTGCACTCTACATTGGGTTCGCTCAATGTGTATTTAAGTGTGTTATCAGCTAAAAATTTGATACTTTGACTGATTGTTTTTTCGTTTGCAGGGCTTTCACAACGGCTCATTCTTAAGCCGTTTTCAAGGCCATCACTTTTATATTTAAGCGTGCTGGTTATAAAGCAAAAGTTTGGTTTTTTAATGGTTCGGGTACCATTGTGGAGCGATCCAAATACAATTTGCTCACCAAGTTTAAAACCAGCACTTAAATCACTTTCATCTGTCAAACTCAAATTGCTGTTAACGCATAACCCTGAGTTGCTCGACACAACTTCGTAGGCTCCCAATTTTGACTTTAAAAGCGGTATAAATCGTGTTTTATTACTCGGCTCAGAAAAAGCATTTGCACTTGTAAAAGCGACAGTTAATAAAGCGAGTGTTAAATATTTCATTTCGTGGGTGTATCCTCGTGAGTCAGCGTGTTAAATAATAGCAAAATGCCTAATCACTTAGCTTTTATAACTTTTAACAACTATAACAGAGATTTACTATAAAAGGAGAGAAGTCGTATTCAGGAACTAAGACACGAGCAGCTAAGGGAGTTTTGCTCGACTATTACTGATTCTTACATGTGTGTAAGCCAGTAAGATAACGCAAGAGCAATTACCGATCCCATTAGGTTACAAACCTCGTGCCACAAATAAATCCCTTAGATTGAACACATTTAAATCCACAAAGATTCATCCTAGATACTGCATTACAAACCATTTTGCTGTTAAGTACTTTAGTTAATACGTACTTAAACAACAAAACGATTTATATCAATGCGCTTACTTGTAGGGAAATTGAACTCATAAAATTGTTTGAATAGCGCTCAAATCACTGTTTATTTTATTGCCAGTACTTTGCAAATAATAAAGGGTAGCTTTGCTTTAAAAACTTAGGTTTGTCTTTAAAACGTTTGCCTTTGGGTTCATCGCTGCCTGATGGAATAAACGGTAATTCATCTTCGCTGCGTTCTTCAAATAATAAACCGGCTATTAAATCATACTCATCAATATACGGGTAAGGCTGCTCATTTAAGTAATAAACAGGTGTACACTGCGCTAGCGAATCAGCATTTTCTAAAGCGTTTTCAAATACTGTTTTACCGCGCGAAATTAACCAACATCTAAACTCGCTAAAACCGTAATCGTCGTTACATCCAGCCATCACAAAAGCGGCACCAAACAAATCCCAGGTAAAACATTTACGCATATGTATGCCAAAATGCTTATCAAAATCAATAAGGTGTTGATCGCTTAAATCATTAAGTTTAGTTTTTAGGTTATCGCTCACACTTTGCGGATCGAGCCCTAAATCAGGCGTTGTTACTAATTCCCAAAAAGCCTGTTCTGTTAACGCTGCCATTATAAAATCTCTTTTACTCGGCCAACTTGACCATCTTCTAAACGTACTTTAATGCCGTGTGGGTGATTTGGTGATTTTGTTAAAAGGCGCTCAACCACACCCTCAGTTAATGTGCCGCTGCGTTGATCTTCTTTTAATACAATATTTACTGTGGTACCTGGTGAAATTTGCGAACGCGTAGGAACAGCCATAATTTAAACCCTAAAAATAATTTATCTAATTATAACGTCCATGTGATGTCATACCAACTAAACCGCTGTTAATTGGCTAAAAATGAGATGTGTGCTGGTTTTGCGTTCAACTTAATAGCTGCTAGCTGGCTAAGTATAATCTGCGTTAACTCATCAAGTTGCGGTTTTGCACTTTCAAGGGCTATATCATCATTAAAATAGCATTGTACTTTTAACGTATTGGCCTCATTATTTAAATCAATGGTATGCGTTAGATAATCAAAACCAATTACGCTTTCTTTTATAGCTTCGCATGCATTAGTAAGTGCTAGTCTAATGTGCTTATCGCGCTGCTTTTGAGTTTTAGTCATAATATAAAGGTTACTTATTTAGTTTCTGCTTGTTGCTGTTTTTTAAACTCTTCGTAGTTAGAATCTTGTTTATCTAAGCATTCGTAATATTCTTTGTCAGCTTTATAGTTACACTCATCAAGGCGCGCCGATTGTAATTCATGAAAACGTGCATCAGAGCTGCAACCAGCCAAAACACATGATCCAATAATAAGTAATGCGCTGCTTTTTAGTTTATTGATAAACATTAAATTTCCTTACACTTTCTATATCGAAAAAGCGTTAAATTATTACGATACTATTGTATATTAGCGCCATAAAATCTTAATATCCAAAGGATCTATTACTATGATGTCGCAGTTACAAAAGTTGTTTCAGCGTATAGACAAAAGCAAGATATTTCAATCATTTGTTATAGCTGTAATTATTGTTTCTGCCCTTACAGTAGGTGCACACACTTACTCACTACATCCTACCGTAGAGCTTGCTCTAAATTGGATGGACGTTGGCATTACTGCATTCTTTTTAATTGAACTAATAATCCGCTTTGTTGCAAGCAAAGGCATTAAAGACTTCTTTTCTAAGGGATGGAATATATTTGACACTATCATAGTATTGGGCAGTTTATACCCTGCTGCTGGCTCTACAATGTTAATAGCTAGGCTGTTGCGCATATTTAGAGTGTTACGATTGGTTTCGATGATCCCAGAGCTGCGCTTATTGGTTAACTCATTGCTTAAAGCCATTCCACAAATGGGTTATATAGCCCTATTAATGTTTGTTATTTTTTATATATACGCTGCAATGGGCAGCATGATGTTTGCTGAAATAAACCCCGTACTTTGGCAAGATGTTTCAATCTCCATGCTTACTCTGTTTAGGGTGGCAACATTTGAAGATTGGACCGACATAATGTATGAAACAATGGCGGTGTACGAACTAAGCTGGATTTATTACCTTACGTTTATATTTTTAACCGCATTTGTATTTTTAAATATGATGGTAGGTGCCATTTTAGAAGTAATGAGTGAAGAGCACCGCAAAGCGCGAGAAGAGCTCGCAGACGACAGCTCATTACCTGCAACGCAAGGGCAAGTAAACGAACTACAATCCCAAATTGCTGAGCTTAAAGAGCTATTGAGTAACCGCAAAAACTAATCTGAGAAAAGTACTAAAGCACCCACTTAAAGTTTAAAAAGTGGGTGCAGCTTAAGTATTTAACTAAAACGAACATTACCAAAGAGCTTTAATTCTCCTCGTTATCAGATTTTTCATCCGTATCTTCAAAAGAAATAACGTTATCTACTTTCATTTTAAACGCATCAAAAAATGCGTTTTCTAATACCGAAATCACAGCTTGAAAAGTCGAAACATCCGTATTATCTAATTGCCCCTCTATAGGGATACGTGCAGCAACAAGTTTAGACTCATCGTTTTCGAGTATAGAGCCCAGTAAATCAACACTGCCTTCAAATATGGCCGTAAATATTCCATCGTCATCTTTTTCTATATCTTCGCGCCACGAGAACACACTCAAGTTTTGAACGCCCGCTTTTACATAACCATTTAAGTTATTGTCTTTAGCCACCAATTCCATAGCGCCATCAATGCCACCCGCTTCAATATCAAAAGGCGTGTATACCTTAAATACAGTATCGAGGTTTTTAACAGAGAAACGCTGTACCTCTGCGTTAAAATCAAAATTGGCTTGTTTGCTAAAGGGATCTAATTTGCCATCAAACTTTAATGCGGCCTCCCCCATTAATGCACCTTCTACGCTTAGAGTAGTCACTAGTGTTTTTGATAGGTTTTGCGCGTTGGTTATATTTTCAATTCGAGCGTTGATATTTGATATAAAAGTGGGTTTTTCACCACTATTCGTTGAGTTAACTAAAGTTAACTTGCCTTGCTCAATTGTTAAGGTATCAATAGAAAACAGTACTAAATTATTGGCGAGACCTACCCAAGTAGTTTCGTCTTTTACTTGTTTATTTTGCTCAGAAGCATTGGGGTCTTTATCATAAATAACTATTTTAGGGCGCGTAAACGCCATGTTTGTTACTAAATTCCCTTTTAAAAGGGCTGACCACGCAAGTGAAAAATCGAGAGTTTGAATACTCAGCAAAGGCTTAGGAGCTGAAGTTGCATCAACAGCATAAATTTCAACGTCGTCAATTGCGTAGGCACCGCGATATAAAAACAAATCTACGTCACCAACATGCCCAGTAACACCTTGTGTGTGTTTTAGCTGATAATTTACGTAGTGCTGAACTACATAAGGCGCGGCTATTCGCGTTAGTATAAGTAACACAACCAGCGCTATTACACCTTTAAGGTATTTGTCGTGAAATATTTTGGATGAAAAATGCATTGTAATTTCCTTTACTAAAAACGGGGGCCTTTTGACCTTTCAGGGTTAAATTTTTCTATATAAAGGGCTGCGTATGTTTAATATTTATTTTTATAAAGCACTTATGAAGATAGCCACACAACATAAACTCTGCTTTACCTAAAACCTAAACGTACAGCTACAAATTTAACCTAGAAGAATAAATAAGCCCTAGCTGAATTCTTTAATTAAGCAAATAAATAAACGTGTAAAAATTACTAATAATTGTAATTTAAATACCTGTTAGGAATAAAATTATAAACAAAGCAAAGCCATATAAGCTTAAAGCTCTAAACAACAGTTATTACAGCAAGGGATATACCACTATTCAAATACACAACTTAAGAAATGATTGCATACATATCTATTTACAATTTAGCTAACTAATAACCGGCGTTAGGTCGAATAAACCGCTTTCATCTACTAAAGTAAAATTAACGCAAACAAGAATAAAAATACATGAATCCTATTTTTTATATATTAGTTACCCTCTTTTTCACCAGTATTATTTGGTCTGTCATATTTTTAATGTCGTGGTATACGTTAGGTAAAAAGCAATATGCCATGCTTTGGACAATCGCATTTGCATTCTCTGCATGCCAATGGGCAACAATGTTGGCAGAACCATTATTTAACTCAAACACATTATATTGGATGTTAGGAAGTAGCTTCTCTGTAGGTTCAGTACTGCTAGGTACGTGGGGGCATTGCATTAGGGTAAACTCGGGTATAAAAATTCGCTATTTAATTATCTCAGCAATAGTTACTCTTGCTGCTGTCTATTATTTTACAGCTATATATGTGCATGTTGGCTTATTTATGTCCTTGTATGTGTATTATGATGTGATTTTACTTGTACTCAATGCAGTTATTATTTTCAGGCATAAACAAAAATCACTTCCTGCCGAAATAGGCGCTAGTATTACTTATACGCTATGTGGATTACTTTTATTTGTTGCAGCAAGCATAGCGTTACTGCAAGGCAGCCAAGTAAATGAAGAATATATAGCGCTGTATACATTAATTAATTTTATTACTGTCCCTACTGCACATGTAGGCATGGCCGTATTCATAATATTTATGATGGCATCAGATTTAGCTGAAAAAATGAACCATCTTGCAATGAGCGACGAACTTACAGGCTGCTTAAATAGGCGTGGATTCTATAATAAAAGCCAAGAGCAACTAAAAGATAAACTTAATAATTATAACTACGTCAGCTTAATTTATTGGGATATAGATAAATTTAAAAAAATAAACGATGAATTTGGACATGCAGGTGGTGATTTAGTTTTAGTAGAAGCTGCAAAAATAATGCAAAACTGCATAAACCCATGTGATTTATTTGGCCGCATTGGCGGCGAAGAATTTGCTTTATTAATAGCAAGAAACGACGAATCGTCAGCTAAAGATCTTCCCGAAAAACTAAGAAGTGCACTGGCCAGTTACCCAATTCATTTTAACGATAAAGTAATTAATGTAACGGCAAGTTTTGGCGTAATAAATATTAAATGTAATAAAACGACAATTGAGAGTGCAATAAATGAAGCAGATAAAGCACTCTACCATGCCAAGAATGAAGGGCGTAATCAGGTGGCTCATGTGAATACATTAAGTTAATAAAAGTTCATTATTACTAGGGGTATTGACCTTTAGCGACTGATTTTTCAGTAGCAGGATTATGTACAAAGCATGATGAAAACGCTAAGCAAAACGCACGGCACTGTTGGATCATCCCTACATAAACAAACTTTGTGAAAAAGTCAGCGCTCTAACTAATAAGTTTAAGCGCGTCGGCAAATCTAACTGGTTTACTGAATATGAAACCTTGATACTTATCAATTTGTAAGCTTTGTAATAACGTTAACTGAGCTGGGCTTTCTACGCCCTCCGCTATTACTTGGCAACCTATCATATGCGACATGTTAGTTACCGCAGAAACAATACTTTTATCTTTTGAGCATTCACAAATGTTATCAATATAAGATTTATCTATTTTAATGTAATCAACTGACAGCTCTTTTAAAACCGATATAGAAGAAAACCCGGTACCAAAATCATCAATAGAGATACGTACACCGGTATTTTTTATGGCCGTAATCACTTTTGACAAATACGGTAAATTTTTAATCATGACTGTTTCTGTTATTTCTAAATGCACATTGTATGGTTTAACTGCGTATCTATTTAAAAGCGCAACTAAAAAATCTAAAAAATTATGGTTTTCTAGTTGCAAGACAGACACATTAATCGACAATCCAATCTTACTATTCACCGCATTTAACTTACTTAAACTCGCAATGGCTTGCTCTAGTACAAACTCACCTAATATATTAATTTTTCCATATCGCTCTGCAATATCTATAAATTCTGAAGGGGGGATAAATTCATCATTAAATTGCCAACGAAGTAATACTTCAAACGTGGTTATTTCATTTGTGCTTATATCAACAATGGGTTGATAACAAAGATGAAAGTCACCTTTTTCTACGCACTCTTTAATTGAGCTACGAAGTACTTCTTCTCTTTTAAGCGATTCATGCATTCGCTCGTCAAATACCGATATTTCGTTACGGCTTTTCTTACCTTCATACATAGCAACATCAGCGTATTTAATCGCGTCTTCAAGATTAAAATTTACGCGCGTAAAATAAAGCCCAACCTTAAAAGAGGGATTTACTTGATAGCTATCCATACTCACTGTTTTTGTTAAGGTTTTAACTAATCTAAAAACACAGTCAAAAAGTTCGTCTTCGGTGTTAGTGCGAGAATAAAAAATAAACTCATCACCTCCCCATCGACAAGCAATAAAGTCGCCTTGGGTTTGTGTTTCAACTAATCGTTTACCTGTTTGAGCCAGCACAAAATCACCAAAATCGTGACCGTATTTATCGTTGATGATTTTAAAGTCATCCATATCTAAAAATAAAACAGCTTTAATATCATCATTTTGATTGGCTAAATCAAGTTCAACATTAGAAACAAAGCTCCCCCTGTTAAACAATTTAGTTAGGTTGTCTTTTTGCTCTAAAGAAATTATTTGTTCGGTACGAAGTAGCACTTCGTTTTCTAAGTTTTCAATAAATTGATCTAACTTAAGTTCGTTATTAATTGATGATTTTACATCTTTTGCACTACGTGAAGCCGTTATAAAACACAAAATAAACCATAAAACGAGCCCTAAAACACCTAGTACATTCTCATCTTCAATAGGCTGTAAAAGTAATAAAATACTAAAAGGAACCAATAAGCAGGTTATATACGACAAGGAGGAACGAATATCTGAAGCTAAAACATTAACGCCTCCACCAGCAAGGGAGCTAAAAACAACCAATGATACAAATTTTTCCTGCATTTGCATGTTTTCATAAAACAAAATAGGAAAAGCAGCCCATGTTAAAGCCGTTAATAATAAACCTATAAAATACAGATGATATTTAAAAGCATGGGTGTTGTTAACAAATACATGGCTTGCTATTCGAAGTAATGAAATAAATGATAACGTAAAAAGCCAATAAAGTTTTTCTTGCGAGGCGCTGTGGTTAATACTGCTAAAAATAAGAAAACAAGAAACAACCGTGTTTATAGCAATTGCAGAACTAAAATAGGAGCTAACAAATGCTAATCGCTTATTGGCAAAGTTATTTGTGTGAGAGGTCATTAATGTTACTTGAATAGGCTGTTACACAATGTAAACAGTTTACTTAAGTTCAATAATAAACAAAAGTGAACATTCATAAAAAAGTATTGTTTTAGCCTCTTAAGCGGTTTTATAAGCCATTAAACTAAAAAGGGCTGGCAAATTGCCAACCCCTTTTGTTAATACTGATAATATATTATACCAATTCGCTTAATTAAGTGATCTATTTTGAGGGAAGAAAATCGTGTCGATAACAAGGCAAAAATTTCGTTATTTAGTTGTTCTATATCAAAAATATTTGACGTAGTTAACGTCAGATTTAACCCCTCAAATTGATTAAGTATTATTGCGAATTGGTATTACTCACCATCAACAATTATGCGTAGCATACGACGAAGTGGCTCTGCCGCGCCCCATAAAAGCTGATCGCCAACTGTAAATGCGCTAATGTATTTTGGTCCCATAGCTAATTTACGAATACGCCCAACAGGAATGCTTAAAGTGCCCGTTACTTTAACCGGTGTTAAGTCTGTGGCACTAATTTCACGCTCGTTTGGAATTACCTTAACCCACTCATTATGAGACGCTAAAATTTCTTCAATTTTTTCTACGCTAATATCTTCACGTAATTTAATGGTCATCGCTTGTGAATGACAACGCATAGCGCCAATACGTACACATAAACCATCAATAGGTACTGGTTGCTTAGAAGAGCCTAAAATTTTATTCGCTTCAACCTGTGCTTTCCACTCTTCTTTAGACTGACCGCTTGGCATTGGTACGTCAATCCACGGGATTAAACTGCCCGCTAATGGCACACCAAATTGGTCTTGTGGTAAGTCTTTTGACGCCATTGTTTCACTGACTATTTTATCAATTTCTAAAATAGCAGAACTTGGGTTATCTAATTGCTCAGCAACACTTGCATGAATAGCGCCCATTTGTGCAATAAGCTCTTTCATATTTCGTGCACCAGCACCAGAGGCTGCTTGGTAAGTCATTGGGCTTACCCATTCAATTAGGTCTTGCTCAAACAAACCACCTAGTGCAAGTAGCATTAGCGATACTGTACAGTTACCGCCAACAAACGTTTTAACGCCTTGCTCTAAGCCTTGTTCAATAACATCTTTGTTTACGGGATCTAGCACTATTATGCTGTCCTCACTCATACGCAGTGCTGAAGCTGCATCAATCCAGTAACCATCCCAACCCGACTCGCGTAATTTTGGATATACCGCATTGGTGTAGTCACCGCCTTGGCAAGTAACAATAATATCCATTTTAGCAAGTTCGCTAATGTCACTTGCATCTAGCAATGGTTTTGCGTCGCCTGCTATATTAGGGCCTAGTTGACCCGCTTGTGAGGTGGTGAAAAAGGTGGTGTCGATATGGGCAAAATCACTTTGCTGCTGCATACGTTCTAATAACACAGAGCCAACCATGCCACGCCAACCGGCTAATCCTACTTTTTTCATTGTTTGTTCCACTGTTTGATTCATAAAAGATGCCTTAATACATTAAAAATTAAATTCATTGCGTGAGATTTAATTTTCATTAACGTCAAAATAACACCACCAGCGCGCTAAAACTAGTGAATAAAGTAGAACTTAAATATTTTTCATAGTCATAAAAAAGCCCTGTATTAAATACAGGGCTAATAGGTAATTAGGTTTTATTATATCCCCCTTCCTTGGGTAGAAAATTAAAACTCGTAGCTAAAGCTTAAACTAAACTCAGTGCCTTCTTCTTGACGCCAAAGTGTTAAGTTTTCTTGTTCAATTTCTTTTTCTTGGCCAAGTATATTTTTAACTTTAAAATTAACTTTAGTATTAAAGTTAGGGAAGTAAGAATAAACTAAATCAAGAGAATGAAATGACTTTTCTTCTGCGTCTTCGTTACCACGCGTACCTGGTACGATTATGCGCGGCCCAAACACGTTATAAACAACTGAGGTAGAATGAAAACCATCAGCAGAGTCATAACCCATTTGTAAGTTTGCTACCCATTCAGAATGACCAACTAAACGACGTTTATTATTAGTAACAATGTTAGAAACAGAGTCAGCTTCCAACGCCTCTTTTAGTTGTTGTTCAAATAATGAATCAACCCCATCAGCATCGTTTATGCCAAGCTCAACACTTGAATCCGATAGAGTAACGTTACCTGATAAAAATATGGCAGATAAATCATTATGAATAAAACTAAAGTCAGTTAAAAAGTCTACCTCAATACCTGTTAGTTCACCCGACTGCGCATTTGCTGTTAGTAATTGCGGAGCAGCTCCACCAACACCCGCTAACTCAACCATTTCAATTGGGTTTTCAATATCTTTATAAAACAAAGCAACTGATAGATTGTTTCCTGAAGGCATGTACCACTCAAACCTAAAGTCAGCATTTTTTAGCTTAGAGCTTTGAAGTGTAGGCGAGCCTCGCACTAAAAACTCTGTTAGTGGGTCAACATAATAAGTTGAGCTTACATCACGCATATCTGGGCGAATCGTCGTTTCACTTAAGTTTAAGCGAAACTGCATTTCTTCATCCATAATATAAGTAATTGCTAAAGAAGGAAAAAAGTTATCTTCTTTTATTGCAACTTCGCTCACTTCTTCAATTGTTCCATCAAAGAAATTAGTATGAGCCTGAAAAGGCACTGATATTTGAGAAAAGTCTTCCCAACGAATACCACCGGTTATGCGCCATGTGTTTTCGTAGAAAAAGTCGGCCATAAAATAATAAGCGTCTAACTTATGTGCAGCGCTGTACTTATCACCATCTGCGGTACCATCATCAAAAATACCAGAGCCTGTAATACTTGTATAAAACTCACTATTAGCTAAATTTTCGTCAGAAAAAATTTGGTCTATGTTTGAGCCAAATGTATATTCATCTGTTATACCACGGTGCGTAATACCAAATTGAATATTACTTGCATCACGTTTTTTTTCAGAAAAATCGCCACCCACCTTAAGCTCTAACTCATAGCCATCACCATAAAACGGGATGCCCATATTCCAACCATATGTATCTACGTCATCATGCAAAGTTTGATAATCACGTGTTACGTTTGTTGCAGCAACATCTTGTAACTGCTCTGATTCAAATACACCATCATTTAAGTTAGTTTGAAAAACAACATCCAATGCGCCAGGAGCATCTCTGTTGGCGCGGCTTGTACCGGCATACCAATCAAAAAATAAATTTTCTAATTCAGGAAAGTTATGCGTCCCTTTGAGCTGCGTAGAGAACATTTCACGCTCTTCATACATAACGTCAACACGGCGTAACTCAGTAACACCTTCTTCTGACTCGTTAGCATCGAAAAAGTCACGATTACGCACTCTGTCACTCATATCATGAAGAGCTATATTCGTTAGTTCAAATTTATGGTTATTATTAAATTCATAACCTAAATTTAATGTGCCACTCCAACGAACGGTTTGTTCAGTAGATATGCCATCATAAGTTTGTGCAAAACATTTGTCTTCGCAGCCCAAACTACCTAAATTTGTACCGCTTTGCTCTTTAACTACTTCCCATTCATTGTCATAGGAAACAGCTGCAAGCACGCCAAAAGTACCTACTTCAGACTCAAACCTATCACCTAGTGCTACTGAAAAATTCATGCCTGGATCAACGTCTTTCTCAGTAGGTCCAACTTGCCAATCTAGAGATTGTAGGAGCGCTTGACGCTGCTCAAGCGTAGTACTGCTGTCACCTTCAAGTCCTGCATCACTTTTAAGCGCTGTAGAAATTAATGAAGGTAAAGCACGTGTACCATCATCGCGCCCCATCCAATCATCATCACCACCACTGTAAAAATAACCGGTGTCACTGTTAGAGGTGTTATATGAAGTACCTAACTGTATTTTAAACAAAAAATCAGAAGGAATAGATTTGGTGCGTATATTTACATTACCACCACCAAAGTGCGCTGGCATATCAGGAGAAAACGATTTCTGCACACTTAAGCTTTCAATAATATCCGATGGAAATAAATCCAGTGGAACAACTGATCGAGTGGGATCTGGGCTTGGCACATACATGCTATTAAGTTGGGTACTTGAATAACGCTCACCCAAACCACGAACATAAATATATTTACCATCGACTAAAGTTAAACCAGTCACACGACGAAGCGCTGAAGCTGCATCGCCATCACCTGTGCGTGATATTTGATCAGCACCCATAATATCAGCAACAAATGCCTGATTTTGACGCTCTTGTAGTACTGCGCCTGCACTACCTTTTAGTCGCTGGCCAACAGCAACTACTTCTTCTATTTCTTGCTCTTCGGCTTCGGCTGCTATAGCTGTGTTTACTGATAGCCCCATAATTGCAGCCATAACTGCGCAATTTAGTTTACATAGAACAAGAGAAGAGGGTTTAAAAGATTTCATTTTTATACTCCGAAACAAAACAAGACATTAGCCGAGCTTTCGCTCGGCTATAATGTGGTTTGGATTAAAGACCTACCTTAACCCAACCTGCTGTCCAGTCTGTTTGTGCATCCATTGCACCAATGTAATCTACTGAATCAAAGTAACTATCTAGGCTTGAAGAATCAAAACCATTACCTAACAGTAATGACTCAGCCGAAGGCATATATCCGTTATCTGCTAAACCAAGGTCTGTGGCTGCTTGCACAGAGTTACCTGTTTGGCCTAAGAACCAAGACTCAACATTACCAGTACCAATTGCTTGCGTACCAAAGTTATTTGCCGTTTCACATGCAACAACTGAGTGAGTAACAGTTAATGTACCATCCTCTGCGCGAGGAGCTGAATCTGAACCTACACGTAAACAATTTGAATAATCTGCCCCACCTGTCACAACCACGTTTTTAAGCATACCCGCAGTGCCTGCACGTAGACGTATACCGTTAACCCCTACATTACCAATAATAGTAACATTAGAAATTGTAGGCATTGTGAGTGGTGTTGCACTTGAATCAAACTCAGAGTTATCCGCCTCAATTGCATTATCACCTGTTGATTCGGCTTGCTTGATAAGTACGTATTGCGCTTTACCCGTCCAACCAAATGACCAATCTAGTGAGTCATCACCAATATTAGTTAAAACAAGGTGACTGATGTTTGCAGTACCACCGAAAAATTCAACACCATCGTCCAGGTTTTCATGAACGTGAATGTAATCAAGCTCTGTTTGACTACCAACACCAGCAAGCGTAATGCCGTTTAACTCATCTCCGTTACCTAGCGTTTTACCTGCTTGTTTAACTGCCACGTATTTTAAAGTACCTGAGTTATCTTCTGGGTCATTACCACCAAATTGGCCAGCATCACCTTCAGCAGACACACCACAGTTTGCAAGCTCATCAGCGGTAGCTTCGCCTTCTTGATCGCCACACGAGTTAGCCGGTGCATTACCTAAAAGCACTAAACCGCCCCATTGACCAATAGTCGTTTCGCCACCAGTAACATCTTCAATAGACGTCATAGTAATTGGCTGAGTTGCACTGCCCACGGCCTCTATTTTTGAACCACGACGAACAACTAAAAAGTCATCACCCGACTCGCCAATAAGCGTAGTACCAAATTGAACATATAAAGTCGTTTCATCAGCGCGGTCATTACCTACGGCTGTACGGCCTTTTAGAATCCAATGTGCATCGTTAGTTAATGTTACGTCTGAAGTGAATACAACATCAGAAGTTAACTGATAAACTGGCTTGTCTGTGATTTCAGGAAAGCTTGCTGATACATCAGTAGCAAAACCCTGCTCTAAGGCATTTTGAATATCATCAGGAAAACTTGGCGTAATAGCGACTGTCCAACCATCCATCCAGTTATTATCGCCATCAAACGCACCAATATAATCTGTTTTAGTAAAGAACGAATCAAGGTCTGACGAATCAACACCCGAACCTAATAATGGTGAGCTAGATTTAGGTGTAAAGCCATCGGTTGCTAAACTAAGGCCAGCAGCTGTCAGCGTTTGGTTACCTGTTTGGCCTTCAAACCAAGATTGAACATTACCACCACCAATTGCTTCACTACCAAAGTTATTATCTTCACTACATGCCACTACTGAGTTTTCAATAGAAAGCTCACCAGATTCTGCATTTGCTACAGAGTCAGAACCCACACGTAAACAGTTTGAGTAACCTTCAGGTCCCGTAATTACTACATTACGTAGAACGCCCGCTGTACCTGCACGTAAACGAACACCGTTAGTACCATCAGCACCTACAATTGTTACGTTAGAAATTAGTGGCTTTGTTAAAGGTGTAGCATTTGAATCAAATTCTGAGTTATCCGCTTCAATAGCGTTATCACCACCAACAGCACTTTGTTGAATATAAATATTTTGCGCACGACCTGTCCAACCAAACGACCAATCAAATGCATCATCACCAATGTCAGTAAGTACTATGTTACGAACATTTACAGTACCACCAAAAAACTCAACGCCATCATCAAGATTTTGATGAACTTGGATATATTCTACTTTTGTTGCAGAGCCTACACCCGCGAACGAAATACCATTAAGCTCATCGCCGTTACCAAGAGTTTTACCTGCGTGCTTTACGACAATATAACGAAGAACACCTGAGTTATCATCGCTAATATCGCCACCAAATTGTCCTGCATCACCTTCTGCAGATACACCACAGTTAGCAAGTTCTTCAGCAGTCGTTTCACCAGTTTGATCGCCACACGAGTTAGCAGGAGCATTACCTAAAAGTACTAAACCGCCCCATTGACCAATTGTTGTTTCAGCGCCTGTTACATCTTCAATAGATGTCATTGTAATAGGTGCAGTTGCATTACCATTTGCGTTAATTTGCGAACCACGACGAACAACTAAAAAGTCATCACCTGATTCACCAATTAATGTCGTGCCTGCTTGAACATAAAGTGTTGTAGCGTCTGCACGGTCATTACCTACTGCAGTACGGCCATTTAAAATCCAATGTGCGTCATTTGTAAGTGTTACATCCGCTGTAAACGTTGTATCTTCAGCTAAGCGATATACTGGTTTATCTGTAATTTCCGGAAATTCGCTAGAAACATCTGATGCTAAGCCTTGTGCAAGTGCATTATCAATATCAGTAGGAAAGCCACCATTAATACCAACAGTCCAACCTTCCATCCAGTTAGTTGAGCCATCAAATGCACCAACTTGAGTATTTGCAATAAGGGGCGAGCCAGCAAGTGGTGTATAACCATTGTCATCTAGCATTAAATCAGCTGGAGTAAGTGTTTGGTTAGCGTCTTGGCCTTCAAACCAAGATTGTACATCGCCACCGTTAATAACTTCGCTGCCAAAGTTATTCGCTGCAGTTTGACAAGCAACTATAGAGTTTGTAATCGTAAGTGTGCCATCCTCTGCACGAGGTACTGAATCAGAGCCTACACGTAAGCAGTTTTCATAAGTAGCTGGGCCCGTTACAAATACATTTTTAAGAACCCCAGCAGTACCCGCACGTAAACGAATGCCGTTATTGCCCTCAGCACCCACAATTGTAACGTTTGAAATAGTAGGTAGTGTTAATGGTGTTGCACTTGAATCAAACTCAGAGTTATCAGCTTCGATAGCGTTATCGCCTACGTTAGCCGCTTGCTGAATATAAACGTTTGTAGCCGAACCCGTCCAACCAAAAGACCAATCTAGCGAATCGTCACCAATATTTGTAAGTACAACATTGCTTACATTAACTGTGCCACCAAAGAACTCAATACCATCATCAAGATTTTCATGTACTTGAATATAATCAACCGTAGTTGCAGAACCAACACCGGCAAACGTAATACCATTTAACTCATCACCATTACCTAACGTTTTACCGGCTTGCTTAACAAGTACATACTTTAAAGTACCTGAATTATCATCACTGATATCGCCACCAAACTGACCTGCATCACCTTCAGCCGATACACCACAATTAGCAAGTTCATCAGCTGTTGCTTCACCTTCTTGGTCGCCGCAAGAATTTGCTGGCGCGTTACCTAATAATACTAAACCGCCCCACTGACCAATCGTTGTTTCTTGAGCTGTAACATCTTGAATTGAGGTCATTGTAATGGGCTGACTTACAGTCCCTACCGATTCAATTTGTGAACCGCGACGAACAACTAGGAAGTCATCTCCTGTTTCGCCAATAATCGTTGTACCTTGCTGAATATAAAGCTTGGCGTTATCTGCGCGATCATTACCAACCGCAGTACGGCCATTTAAGATCCAGTGTGCGTCGTTTGTTAACGATACATCAGTAGTGAACACGGTATCTGCAGCTAAGCGATATACGGGCTTATCTGTAATAGATGTAAACTCACTAGAAACATCAGTTGCTAAACCTTGAGTTAGTGCATTATCAATATCAGTAGGAAAGCCAGTGGTAGCATTTTGTGAATCATCACGTGATGACGTTTCACCACTTGTATCGTCACCGCCTTCAATAACGTTAGTTACTGTATCACCTTCATTAATAGTTGTGTCGCCTTCAGATACTACTAAGTCTCCACCACAACCAGCTAAAGATACTGCAGTTGCAATCAAACTTACTTTGAATAAGTCAGATAATTTCATTGTTCACTCCGTTAAAGTATTTAATTATTTTTTAGGTGCTCAAATAAACTCAAGTCACCATAAAACACTTAAATAATGCTTTAAGGTCACTTGAGTTTAGCTGCGGTTACAATACGGGAGACTTATGACAAAGTAGTTACAGTTTAATAACCATAAGATGACAAAAGTAACTTATTTAAAATCAAGCAATTGGATGCTTTTAGAGACGATAAAAACCGCCCTGAGGCGGTTTTAGTGTTGCGATTATGAACTGGTTTTACACGCGTTACTTGTTAATTAGTAAAGCGCTTTAAAATTTACAGTAAAGCTGTTCTAAGTGTTTCTGCATGCACTTTTTCGCGCTTTACATATTTGATCCACTGCTGTGCTAAACGCTGAGATTTTTTATGTTTTTCTGCCTGCTCAAACGCTAAAATTGATGCATCAAAATTTTGCATGTTGTACTGCGCCATACCCAGTGCAACAAATGCATTTGATTCAAAATCAAGACCACCTTTATCAAGTGCTTTACGCGCTGCATCGGCGGCTTCTTCATATTGCTCTGTATTTACAAATACTTCGGCTAAACGTTGATCGTATTTACCGTGCTCAGATAAATCAGCAGCTTTTGCAAAGTAGGTAATAGATTTTTCATCTTCTTTAGCTTGGATCATCGCCTCGGCAACAAAAGCGTAGTTTTTTGCTGTTTTTTCAGCAATATCTTTATCAATGGCATCGCTCATCACTTTTGCAGCTTTAAACGCTAAACCATTGTATAAATACACTTGCGCTAATTGGCGTAAATCAGATTTAGAGGTTAAAAATCCTTGCTGGTAAGCGGCTTCAATTACCGCCAACTGTTGTTTTTCCCTACCTGTTTCACCATACATACCCGATAACTGCACCCAATACTCAGGCTTATTATAAAGCTTTACCATGCGCTCAAGCACTTCAACAACTTTGTCAGTTTGATTAAGCGAGTAATACATTGCACGCTGTAGTACTAACCAGCTTTCCTTAGGGATTTTGCCTTCGCTGTCGCTTAAAGCAATCACTTGAGATATGTACTCAAGCCCTTTTTTATAATCTTTTAACTGATAGTATGTTTGAGCCCTTAACAAGTAGTAGCCTTCTGTTTTAGGCTGAGTGTTAATACTGTCCCAGTCATCTAAAAAAGAGATAACTTTAGTGTAATCACTATTAGCCATAGCCAGTTGAGCCAAGCTAAATGTAGTGCTTAAACGAAGTGACTCAGGAATGGCTTCCTCAGCTACCACTTTTTCAAACGAGGCAATCGCTTTTGGTAAGTCGTTTTCGTTGTAATAAATAAACCCGTAAAAGTTATGCATCATTGCCACTTCGTACGAGTTCATGCTTGCAGCTCGCTCTTGAATGCTATCAAGCGCTTCAAGTCCACCTTTAACATCACCATCGTCTGCAAGTTTTTGGGCACGAGCAAGCTGGCTATAAACCTTTTCACGTAGTGCTGGTACACGTTTCGTTTTTTGTTCTTGCTCTGCATATGCCGTAGCTACATGTAGCCCTGGAATTAGGCTTAGAGCACTTGGTGTAACAATACTTGTACTGATCGCAGCGGTACAAAATAGTGTTAACTTTAAAAGTTTAGCTGTAGGTAGTAATTTCATAATCGCCTCGCATTTCTGTCCGTTTACTCGTGGTTAATTACTAATTAACCGCTAATTTGGAAAGATATTTTGTTCTGAACACCCGCAACTTCAACGGCTTCACCGTTTACTACGCGCGGTTTATATTTAAATTTAAGGGCTGCATCCATCGCAGCTCTATCAAAAAGTGACTCAGGCTCTGCTTTTACTACTTGTGGGTCGCGTACAGTGCCTTGTTTAGTTACTGTAAATTCAACAATCACGTAGCCTTCTATGCCACGTGATAACGCACGGCGCGGATAAACTGGGGCCACCTTTACAATCGGTAAGTATTCACCATCACTTGTTTCAAGTGCTAACCCGCCGGCTAAATTTACATCCGCATCTACATTGGCACCAAAGTCAAAGTTGTTAGCATTTGCTGTAGCATCACTATTTTGCATTTGCGGTGATTCCATTGGTGGTGGCGGCTCTTTTGGTGTTGGTGGCTTTTGTGGCTTACGCTCTTTTTTTTGTACGGTTTCTTCTTTTTTCAAGCGAACAAAATCAAGTACGTTACCCTTTACCGGATCCGTCATAGCGCCTTCACCGCCAGTGATCAGTGCCTGCATGCCTAAAAACAACATAAAGGTCACTACACCGGCTATCACTAATGCAACTAAATATCGCAACATAACTAGCCCTTAAGACGCATCTTGTGCGGCAATTGATACATCAAATGCGCCCGCCGCGCGCGAGGCATCCATCACCTTTATTAACATTTCGGTAGTGGCTTTTTTATCTGCTTGAATCACAACGCTACCTTGTGGATTTTCTGCTTTTAAACGCTCGATATTGGCTTGTACTGCGCGTACATCAATTTGACGTTTATTAATCCAAATCTCGCCTGTATCAGAAATAGCCACTAAAATATTAGCACGCTCTTTTTTAACAGCTGTTGCGGCTTCTGGGCGGTTTACATCAATACCGGCTTCTTTAACAAAAGAGGCAGTTACAATAAAGAAAATAAGCATGATAAATACAACGTCTAACATTGGGGTCATGTTTATTTCTTCAGCTTCGTCTTCTTGAAATAGGTTTCCTAACGGGGCTCTCATTTTTATTCTCCTAGGATAAGTGGCTTTATATAAGCCGCTTATCAAAATTTTGCTTAATGGTCTAAAACCATGCTGTCTTGTAGTAGTTCTACTTCGCGCTTAGCTTTTCGTTGTAAGTACGTTGAGGCAAATACCCCAGATAACGCACCTACCATGCCTGCCATTGTCGGAATAGTTGCTTTAGATACCCCTGATGCCATTGAACGCGCACTACCTGTGCCAGTAATTGCCATTACATCAAACACTTCTATCATGCCCGTCACCGTGCCTAACAAACCAAGTAGCGGGCACAAAGCAACCATCACATTAATCAAAGAAAGATTGGTGTTTAAGCGCATACCAGCTCGCGATATCATAGCTTCGCGTATTTGCTCTGCATTCCAGCTATCACGTTCTGCACGGTTAATCCAATTGGCTTTAAGAGCGTGTTTATAGCTTCTAAAACCATTAAAAAAGTAAATAAATCGCTCGAGTATCAATAACCACATCGCGAAGATTAACACCCCGATGACCAAGAGAACTTGGCCACCAGTGTCGAGAAAATCACGGATAGCATTGATTGAATCAATCAATAGCACCATGGTTTATGCTCCTTTCTCGCTTCGCTCTGCAATAATACCGGCGCTCTGCTCTTGAATAGTTAACAAGATATTTTTAGCGCGCGTATTAAGTAAGGTGTATAAAAATACCGTTGGTATGGCGACCACTAAGCCCAATACCGTTGTTACTAGCGCTTGAGAAATACCACCCGCCATAAGCTTAGGATCCCCAGTACCAAATAAGGTGATTGCTTGGAATGTATTGATCATGCCGGTTACCGTACCTAATAAACCTAGTAGCGGCGCAACAACAGAGATGATTTTGATAAGTGTTAAATTACGCGTCACTTTTGGCATTTCACGTAAAATAGCTTCACTTAGTTTAAGCTCCAGTGTGTCGTGTGAAACACTTGGAAATTGATCTTTTACTTTCATTACGCGTCCAAGCGGATTGTCATCACGTGCAACTGTATCTTTAAGCTGGCGACGAATTTTACCGCCCATAATCAATAGTGAGAAAAAACGCTCAAGTGATATAAGAAGTGCAATAACACCTACGCCTAAAATCACATAACCCACTGTGCCACCTTGATGAACACGTTCTTGTGTATCAGGTGCTTGTACTAATAAACCAAGAATAGAGCCGCCTGTTGGGTCAAGTGCAAATTGCACCACGCCACTTTTAGTGCTTTGTAGCTCTTCTGCTGTTGCAGTAAAGCGCGATACAGGTTGGCGAGTTAATTCACTCAAAGAATTAGTCGAGGAATTAAACTCTAAATACTTACCGTTTGATATAAGGTTAAATGCCCCCACTCGCACAACTTCTTGCTGTGCTTTAGTACCGCCTTCAACAATAACACTTGCGTTAAAACGACTTACTTTACCTTGCTCGGTCATTTCGCGTTGTAATTCAAACCATACTTTTTCAATATCTTCTATTGACGCAAGTTTTGAAGTTGAACCCATCTTTTGAGCAAGGTCATCCATAAACGTACTGCGCCCAGCAATCTGAGCAGATACTATTGATGTCGCAAATTTATTACTAGAATCCCCTGCAACTTGTTGAAGAACGCCAAACAACTCTTTAAGCGAACCCATTCGTTTAGAAAGCGTGTCTGTTAAGTTAGCAAGTTTTACTTCGTTTTCTTCAAATTGCGTTTCTAGACGTTCAGATTCCACCAGCATTTGATTGCGCTTTGCTTGGGTATTTTTAAGTGTTTGTACTTGCTCGTTTTGGCGAGCAGCAAACTCTTGTTCACGTTGTTTATTTTGCTCGCTTTGAGCTAATTTACCATTTTCGAGCGTTTTAAGTAATGAATCTAAGTTCATTGGCTCTGCCGCTATACTTGCACCAGTAATGCTTAGGCTTGCAGCAAAAAGAGCTATTTTTGTCATTTGAGTAAACAATTTCATTTTCAACCTCTTATTCTGCTGCATGTACTGGCAGAGTTAACATATCTGGGGCAAGTTGTTTACGCGCAATGCGTAAACCTTTATTAATTTGGCTTATTGTAGAGTCTGGTAATGCTTCAAATGATTTTGTATCTGCATTCCAACTACCTGCTTTTTTGCCATCGCGTGTTAAGTAAATAAGCTCTAAACGGCCAATGCGTAAAAAATCAACTTCACGCTCTTTGTCATCCACATTTAAAAGTGCGGTATAAGCTTCAATAGTGCGCCCGTAGTCAACTTCTACTTGATACGCTTCAAGTACACGGCGAAATTTTTCACTTGAGTTAATATCAGCACGATTCATCATTTCTTTTAAAGACGTAACGCGCTTAGTGCGCTCATCAGCTAAAAATGGAATATCTAAAGATACAAACTGCTCAAGACCTTCAATCATTCTAAGCATTAGCGGAGTAATTTGACGTTCAATAATAGAAACCTGATCCATTGACAGGTTTAAAGATTCCATCTCTTCTATTTGATTATTTAATTGTTTAGTTAGCTGGGCGTTGTATACAGCTAAACCATCAATCTCTTTATTGAGGGTTTTAAATTGCTGTAAACGTCCTTGCATTGAATCTGCAATCTTGTCTATTTTTGTTTGTGATTGCGCAGCTGATTTATTAATTTCACTGCTTTTATCAATAACCTTATCTAAATCGTTTGCGTGTACTGCTGCACTTGCGGCCACAATACCAGCTAAGATTAATGGTTTAACGCCTTTCATCGCATACACCTTTACTCGTTAGTTAGCGGATTTGCTAGTTTGTTTTTTTAGGTCATAAACTTTGTTATATAAATAATTTATGACTTAATAATTCAATGAGCAGGAGTTTATAGATGAAACATGACAAGGATGTTGCGCAAAAAAGTCGCTTTTATGACAATGGTAACAATTAAGACTTACGAGGAGGTTTTAACGCCAATAAGGGTACTTGCTGGCCAAATACCCCAATTAAGAAGATGCAAGAAGGTGGTTAATCCAAAATTGAATTAATTTGATTAAGGGAATAGTGCCAATCGGTATAATTAATTTCTATAGGGTAAGCTTTATTATCTTTAATAAGCACTAGTGAGGGAAAACCTTGAATTGGTAAAGTACGAACAAACGATAACTCCGCTTTAAATTCATCATTAAGCTCGCTTGACGCTAGCTGCTCCGAAAACTCATCTTTATTTAAGCCAATTTTTTCAGCCAAACTAATTAATGTACTTTCATCAGACGGGTTTTGTGCGTTTAGGTAATAAGCGTGTTGAATGGCAGCCACCATTTGAGCTTCTTTACCCGCTTTACGCGCTATAAGTGCAGCTCTGCATGCGGGATACGTTGAACGCCTTGGCTGGCAGTTGCGCCAAAAATCATAATTAAATTGCGTACCTAACTGCGCTGAAATTTTATGCCAAGTTCCCTCAAGCATCTCTTTCATATTTTGTGGCATTGGGTCTTGGCTATCGGGTGCTAGGCCACCTACTTTATATTCAATTGCCACTTTACCAGCAAGCTCTGATTTTAGCTTAAGCCAGGTTGGTGAGTAACCCCAACACCAACTACACATTGGGTCATGAACATATATTAACTTACTTTGAGACATATTAATCCTTCAACTAGTTTGAGACGACTCTATTGCGACCAGCAGCCTTTGCACTATAAAGAGCTTCATCAGCTTGCTTTAATGAATCATCATAATCAGTTACTTTATTTACTTGGGAAATACCAATGCTACAGGTGATTGAAATACGCTGCTTGTCATCAGTAAATATAACATGCCCTGCCACGGCTTCTCGAAATTTGTTCGCAATTACAGAGGCTGCAGAGGCTGTGAGCTGCGGTAAAATAACAACAAATTCCTCACCGCCATAACGGGCCTTTAACGCAGTTGCCAAAAACTGAGACTCAAGAAGTTTGGTAAATTCTATCAATACCGTATCACCAAAATCGTGGCCATACGTATCGTTTAAAGATTTAAAATTATCTAAATCAATTAACAAAATTGAAAAAGGTAAGTACTGCTCTGGGCGTGTTTGAGCAAGCTTTAAAAAATGAGAGGTAATAAAACGCCTATTTGCTATGCCAGTAAGGGGGTCAGTATAAGCATCTTGTTTTTGCTCTAGCGTAATATCGGCAATAGCCATGTGGCTTTTATGCCTAAAATACTCACCAATAAATGAGAATAAAAACACCATAGAAAAGGACGCTATAAAACGTGTTTTTTCTACGTTGCCATAGCTAACTTGACCAAAGTCAGGGCCGTATAAAATAACAATACAAGAAAACAGTAAGGTACAGCCTAACCAAGCACCTAATCTAACCCCTAAAGATGCAAACGTTACGACAGGATAAAACATTAGCCAATATAGCGCGGTATTATCTTTACCCCCGGTATAAACAAGTGCAACAAACATCATGCACACAATGCTCACACTTATTAATGCCACAACTTGCAGGTTACCCGTTTTTATAAAGTAGATAGAACAGCTTATATTTGTAATGTTAACGATAATTAATGAAGCGGTTAGTAGTGGCGAATAAAGCTTATAATTAAAAAACACTAATACTGCGATCAACACAATTGAAATCCCAATCATGGTAAATAAGGAAAACGCTTTGCGTTGCATGTCTGAGCTATAAACACTGTCGATATTTATCAGACTGAGCCAATTTGGTTTATTCACATTTTTTTTAGTCATTAATTTTATACTTTAAACTTTTGAACCATATTTTCTAAAGCACTAAACTGTTGTTTTAGTTTGGTACATTCGTCAAGCGTGTCATTTAAGTTGGCCTTGCCTTGTATACAAAGCGAATTAATTGTTTGAATATCTGTATCTAATAACTTAACAACTTGGTTTTGCTCATCTGTTGCAGTGGCCACAGAGTGATTTGCATCGTTAATTTGTTGAATCGCTTGTATAACATGGCTCATTAAATTGCCAACAGCATCGGCTTGTTGCACGCTTTTTTCACTGCCTTCAAGGCTTGTTTTCATAAGCTCTACAGCAAGGTTTGAGCCTTTTTGCAACTGACTAACCGTGTCTTCAATCTCTTGCGTTGACTGTTGAGTGCGGTGCGCTAATTGGCGAACTTCATCTGCTACAACGGCAAAACCGCGTCCCGCCTCTCCTGCTCTAGCCGCCTCAATTGCGGCATTAAGTGCCAATAAATTAGTCTGCTCGCTTACACCTTTAATAACTTCAAGCACTTGGCCAATACTGGCTGTATGCGTATTTAAACTGTTTATAGTTTGCTGAGCTTTTTCCATATTACCCGAGAGCTGGTGGATAGTTGCAACACTGTGGCTTAATGCTTCTTGGTTTTGTGTTGAGTGTTCATCTGCATTTTTAGCAAGCTGCGATGCACTCTCTGCATTACTTGAAATATCCATTGATGTGGCAGAAAACTGGTTGATAGCTGCTGCAACGCTATCGGTTCGTTTACTTTGATCATCATACATAGACAGCGAAGAATGTGTTTGTGATACCAAGCTCTCAATAGCTGTATCTAATTGCTTTGTAGACTCTTTTACTTGTTCTATTGAATGCTGAATTTTTTCGATGAAAATATTAAATGAATAGCTTAAATCGCCAAATTCATCGTCGTTTTCAACGGTTAAACGCCTTGTTAAATCGCCCTCACCTTGTGCTATATCTTTAATAGCATCGTTTAAACGATTCATTGGCTGCATTAAATAGCGTAATAAAAGCTGCATCATAATTATAATAGTGATAATTCCTATCACCATAAAAACAGCTGCGGTTTGGCCAAAATTAGAGACACTGGCATACGCTTTATCTTTGTCTATAACAACACCTAGGTACCAATCTACGTTTTCAATACCACTAATTTTTGTAAACGAAATAAGCTTAGACTCTCCGTTTATCTCGTACTGGGTAAACTCACTTTGTAAAGGCGTATTCGTGCCAAATATGTCTGATGTATTTTTTAAGTTTAACTGAGCATTTGGATGGCTTAACACTTGGCCTTTATTATCGAGTAAAAAACCATAACCGAGTCCTAAAAAGTCAATATCGTTGATAATTTTTGTCACGGTCTGCATATCGATATCGGCACCTGCAACGCCGCTAAACTGACTATTTTGGAGTATGGGTACTACCGCTGAAATTGTAAGCTCGTTAGTGGTTACATCAATATAAGGAGTTGTAAAAGCGGTATTTGATTTGTTTTCGACTAATTTATACCAAGGACGAGAAGTCGCATCAAAATCTGCAGGTAATACAACTGATTGATCGTTTAATATAAACGTGCCGCTAGATTTACCTATATACGTATTTTTAAAGCTTCCAGCAAGCTCTGCTGTATTTAATTGTGAAAGGGTGAGTGCTTTAGAATCATTCGCTTTATGGGTTTTAGCAATTGATATTACAATCGCCAACTTTGCATTTAACCAACTCGCTATATTTTGTGAAACAGATTCGGAATTTTGTTGCAATACCAGGCTTAACTGCTGCTCGGTTTGCTTGCGCATCGCAATGTAGTTATTAAAAGTAAATAACCCTAGCACCAAAACCAAAATTAAGGAGGCTGCAATAGTCACTTTGGAAGTAAATTTCAACGAGTTAAGCATATACATCCTTTTTATTATTTATCGTTATTAGCCTTACTGTTTTAGCAAAAATTTAGCTAAATGTCCTAGTAAAAGAGACTTACAGTTAGGTTATTGATGAAAAATAAGAATAAAGGATTGTAAAAAAATAGGCTTTGGTGGGTAGCTGGCTAATATTAAAATAATTAATGACTAGATTTATTTTTTATGGAACGTTCCTATTAACTGTAGCTTTATAAGTGACTGAATACGTATTCAGTCACTCTTGTATAGTCTGTTATTTCCACTTATTTGCTAAGCGAACAACATTTAAACCGTACCATGCAATAAATACATAACATAACATTGGAACAAAAAAGCTTTGCTGTATATTTACTGTATCAGCTATAAACCCTTGCAGTAATGGTACAAGTGCACCACCAACAATTGCTAAACATAACCAGCCAGAACCTTTGCTCGTCAATGATCCTAGTCGCTCGATTGCAACTGAAAATATAGTCGGGAACATAATTGAGTTAAATAAACCAATTGCCAATACTGAGTATAAAGCGACGTCACCTTGAGTAAAAATAGTGATCAATAATAGCGCAATAATACTAAATGCATTAAACGCTATAGCTTTAGAAGGTGCAATCTTTTGTAATAATACAGAGCCAATAAAACGTCCTACCATTGCCCCGCCCCAGTAATAACTAATAAGTGCGGCCGCAGTATGCTCTTCAAGCCCTGCTATGTGCGCCTCACCAAAGTAGTTAACTAAAAAGCTGCCAATGGCAACTTCCCCACCTACGTAGCAAAATATAGCAAGTACACCCATAGTTAATTGCGGTGCTTGCATTAACGAACGAGATTCAATTGCTGTATTATTTTCCTCTTTGTGGGCTTCAATTTCTGGAAGCTTTATAAAGGCAAATACAATAGCGATAAGTAATAAAGCGCCAGCAAGCATTAAATAAGGCACTTTTACAGATTCAGCAGTTGCTGCCGATGCGGCTAAACTACCTGCAGTACCGAAAAATAATAAACCACCAACATAAGGCCCAACGGTAGTACCAAGCGCATTAAGTGCTTGTGCTAAATTTAGACGAGAAGAAGCTGTTTTTTCGCTGCCAAGAGCAGCAACATAAGGATTGGCAGAAACCTGAAGTACTGTTACGCCTGCAGCAAGTACAAATAAAGCGCCTAAAAATAGCCAATATTCATGTACTACAACAGCAGGGTAAAACAACATACACCCCATTGAAGCCACAATTAAACCAGTTAAAATCCCTTTTTTGTAACCAAATTGCTTAACTAAAAGCCCCGCAGGAATAGAAACAATAAAGTAAGCCCCAAAAAAGCAAAACTGTACTAGCATCGCTTCAAAAAAGCTCAAATCAAATACGCCTTTTAAGCGTGGTATTAGTACATCGTTTAAAACAGTAATAAAGCCCCATAAAAAAAATAGGGTCGTCATTGCAGTCAGTGGAAACAGATAATTTTTATTTGGCTGTTCGTTGACCGCGAATGATTGGTTTGTATTTATTTCACTCACGTCGTTTTCACTCCATTAACAAGTTGAAAACGATTTTACATGTTTAAATATAAATTAGTCAGCGCACTTATGGAACGTTCCAACAGGATTATTCACATTGTGTATTTGTCGCTCTAATAATTCGGTCTATTTCGCCACTGTTATTAAACTGATAAAGCCCTTCGTTTATATCCTCTAATACTAAAAGCCAGTTATGCGCACGCTTACTAATGGCAAAATATAACGAGTTATATTGCAAAGGAATGCTTTCTTGCTCAATGGAAGAAAGCAAAGACTGTTTTTCTGGTTTAGTTAAAGAGGAGTAAGCCACAGATGATTTCAAAGCTTGAGGATCGCCTATAACCAAATCAACACGTTTAGCAGTCAGTAGCTTAACAAGCTGTAAATCATCAACAGAGGTGATAACTTCAAACTCGCCATTGTCCATCATGGCATCAAACTCTGGCGTATTTTGATACCCTCGAACAACACCAATCTTAAGCCCTTTGAGCGAGTTCAAGTTTCCTGTGAAATGGTCTGTATCGCCTTTCCTTTTTAAAAAAGCAATTTTGCCACCTTTAAAGGAATTAGATAAGCCGAGTAATTCTCGACGTGTTTTACCATCAACATAATCGGAGGGGGCTGTATCTTCTATAAAGTATTCAGGCATTAGTATGTCAGCCCTGCCTAGTTCTACATTTCGTACCGCTCTTGCCCAAGGCAAAAATTCAATATATACGCTGTAGCCCTTACTATTTAACAAGGCAATTGAAAATTGATAAACCCAGCCTTTATTACATACATTATTACCAATATAGGGAGGCCAATCGAGTGTGGCTAGATGAAGTGTTTGTTTGGAGTTTTTAGCTTCATAGAGCACCCCTGATTTATGGGAATGCCCAGTTAAGGTGTGTTGAGTACCATTTTGAAAATACTCAACCGATGTTTCAGCAAAACTATTACTAGTTGTTAGCAATAATATAAAATAAAACCAGCGCATTTTAGTATCTATTTGTGATTAATAGTGTTTTTAAGTTTAGCTACTACTATCACTTTTGCACAAATAAACCTTAACTAATCAGCTTTTTTGCCACCTCATTTTATTGTTTGTATCACGAGAGCTAATAATAGTATCGTCACTACTCTCAACGCCGCCTAATTTAGCTAAGCGGTCATACAAAACTACATTACAGGTTGCCGCTAAGTTCATGCAGCCAATAGTTGGAATATATACTACTTCATCACACCACTTTAAAACGTCTTTTGGTACAGAGCCATCTTCGGGGCCAAATACATAAAATGCATTTTCAGGATGTTTAAACTCAGGTAAAGGTGTTGCCCCTTCAATAAGCTCAATGACAACAACGGTAGCACCCTCTGGTTTTACCGCTTCTAAACTATCAGTTTCGGTTAAAGGGATACGCTCCACTACATTTTTTGTATCTGTATGAAATTTTTTGGCATTTAAGTAACGATTACCGGTAAAAAACACTTGTTTGGCGTCATAACAGCCTGCTGCTCGCAATACACCGCCAACATTAGTCGGGCTTTTAGGATTGATTAAACCAATTACGGCTTGTTGTTTACTCATTAATCTACGTCCTTTGTTGGCCACTCTGCAATGTATAAATCAAAATCATCTAGCTTTACATCACAATCTTTTACTGTTTTGTCTTTTACAGAAATACCTAGCTCATGCATCTTTGTTTTATCGCCACTATTTAATAATGGGTGCCAAGAAGCCAAACCACGACCTTCATGTAAACGACGGTAACTGCAGCTTTGTGGCATAAAAAAGATGTCTTTAAGGTTTTCTTTTGTGAGTTTTACACAAGAAGGAACAAGCGTTTGGCGGTTTTCATATTCGCTACAACCACAGGTGTTGTTATCAAGATACTGACATACAATATTAGTAAATATTAATTGCTCACCTTCGCGTAACTGATCGGTGGCGGTAAATTCGTCTTCATCTTCGCTATCAATAAACGTATTTAAACAACATTTTCCGCATCCATCACAAATGGCTTCCCATTCGTTTTGACTCATGTCGCTTAAGCTTTTTTTAAGCCAAAATTGTGTATTTGCTAATTGTTGATCAAACATAGTTTACTCGTGCCCCCTAAAGAGCGCGCATTCTAACGTATTGCTGTAAATGGCGCAAAGCCAATACCCTTTCAAAGTACTGGCTTTGCGCTACAAATTAGCTTTGAGATTTAACCCAACGCTTAATTTTTTCCTCTAGAATTGGCATTGGCAATGCGCCATCAATTAATATTTGCGTGTGAAACGCTTTAATATCAAATTTATCACCCAGTTGTTTTTTAGAAAAATCACGTAATTCTTGAATTTTAAATTGCCCTAACTTGTAAGAAAGCGCTTGTCCTGGCCATGCAATATATCGCTCTACTTCAGCAATTACATCGCTCTTTGCCATAGACGAATTTGCAAGCATGTAATCTATACCTTGTTGACGCGTCCACCCTTTTGCATGAAAACCAGTATCAAGCACTAAACGCATTGCGCGTAATTGCTCATCCGATAAACGTCCATACCACATATAAGGGTCGGTAAATAAGCCTAGCTCTTTGCCTAAGCTTTCTGCGTATAGCGCCCAACCTTCTGCGAACACGGTATAACCACCAAATTTACGAAAATCAGGTAAGCCCTCTATTTCTTGCTGAAGTGCTATTTGAAAGTGATGGCCCGGGGCTGCTTCGTGAATCGATAAAGTTTCGAGTAAAAATTTAGGCTGCGCTTTTAAGTTATAAGCATTGATATAAAAAATACCAGGGCGGGAGCCATCAGGTGCCGGAGATGCATATGATGCACCTGCTGCCGACTGCGCTCTGTAGGCTTCAACTGCTTTTACAACGTAAGGTGCTTTGGGTGCTATGTTAAAAAGCAGAGGCAAACGCGCATCTATTTTTTTCTTAACGTTTTCATATGCTGCAATTAACTCCTCGGGCGTGTCGTAGTAAAATTCATCTGAATCACGTAAATGATCAAAAAATTCAGATAGTTCACCTTTAAAGCCTACGGTTTCTTTTACTTTTTTCATTTCGCTTAAAATGCGCGACACTTCACTTAAACCAATGTCATGAATTTCATCTGCAGATAAGCTAAGCGTTGTGTTTTTCTTAATTTGGTATTCGTACCACGCTTTACCGTTTGGTAAATCACTGTAACCTACGCTTTCTCGACTATTAGGAATATACTGATTAGCTAAAAAGTCACTCATGCTTTTATAAGCCGGTACTAAGTGCTGCATAATCAATTGACGATACTGCGCTGTAATTTTTTGCTTTTGCTGTGCGCTAAACGATTCTGGTAATTTTTTAATTGGTCCCCAAAATAGTGAATCCTCGGCATTTTTAACTACATGAGCTGCAAATTGTGGCTGTAATTTTTCAGCAAGTGGTTTTGGTAACGTAATACCTAGTTTAATGCCTTGCGCCATTGAACGCTCTACACTGGCAAGCCACTTTACAAAACCTTCGCTACGCGAGATAAAAGCGGTGTAATCTTCAACGGTATTAAACGGCTGAGCACTTTGACCTGAACCAAAACCTGCAAAGGTGTTATGCGCACCCGCCATTTGATTTATTGGTAGTAAATAATCAGGAAACTGCATGCCTTCTAATTTAAGTGCAAGGTCGCGCTCTAATATTTCAAAACTTAAAAGCGACTGCCCTGTTAACTGTGCTTTATCTATAAAGTTTAAACGCTGTTGATATTTTTTATAAAAAGCCGCTTTTTTAGCTCTATTTTCTTTTGAAATCTCAGGCGTAAATTGATCGTTAAACTCGTTACGACCACTGTACGTTGCGCTGATAGGGCTATATGTGAGCGATTCATCGTAATACTGTGCAACAAGTACATCGAGCTGTTGCTCTGCTGAAAGCTCTGAAACAATACCTGCCGATGCGTTAACTGTGTTTAACTGTGTACTGGTATTAGTCTGTGTACTAAGCTCAGTATTCATACAGCCACTTAAAGCAAACATAACGCCACTGGCAACTAATGCTAATTTAATTGATTTCATGTTAATCCTTTTTAATATCGTTTCTTAATTATGCGCATTAAAGCGTGCTTAATAAAGAAATTACGATAGATTGCATTCATCGTATTAAATTTGCACTTTTATCTGAGCTTGTTACATTTCTATTAATTCAAATATGATTTAAAAGAAAAATAAAATGAAAAAACAACTACTCAGCACCTCTATTGCCTTACTTTGCTTAACCACATTTAATACCCATGCAGTTACATACCTATCGGCTAAAGCCATGGTTGATGTTGAAGATGGCAAGCTAATTAAATCCCCTTTAATTACTATTGATGATGGCGTAATTACAAACATTGAACAAAATAAAAAACCAACGCTGTCTAAAGATGATAAACATATTCAACTCCCTGATTTAACCCTTATGCCAGGTTTAATGGATATGCATGTGCATCTAACAAGCGACCCTACGGTTCCGCGCAGTGAACGTTTAGGCCAGTCAGTTCCTAGAATGGCGATTAAAGCGGCTCATTTTGCTAAAAAAACCTTAGAAGCTGGATTTACAACAGTACGTAATGTTGGCGCAGAAGGTTACAGCGTTATAGCGGTGCGTGACGGCATAAATGCGGGTGACATAGTTGGCCCTCGTATTTGGGCTGCAGGCCCATCACTCGGCATTACTGGCGGGCACTGTGATAACAACCGATTACCTCCTGAGCTTAAATATACTTCAAGTGGCGTCGCAGACGGTCCATGGGCTGCGCGTATAAAAGTACGCGAAAATATTAAATACGGGGCAAATGCTATTAAGTTTTGCGCCACAGGTGGAGTATTTTCAAAAGGGACTAAAGTAGGTGCACAGCAGTATTCTTTTGAAGAAATGAAAGCCATCGTTGATGAAGCCCATATGCGAGATTTACCAGTAGCTGCTCACGCACACGGTACAAGCGGGATTAAAACAGCCATTAAAGCAGGTGTTGATAGTATTGAACACGCCAGCTTTTTAGATGACGAAGCGATAGCGCTTGCCAAAGAGCATGGTACTTGGCTTTCTATGGATATTTATAACACCGAATATACGCTAACTTATGGCGAGCAAAACGGCGTAGACGAAGAAAACCTAAATAAAGAGCGCCAAGTTTCTAAAAGGCAACGTGATAGCTTTAGCCGTGCTGTAAAAGCGGGTGTTAAAATGGTGTTCGGTACCGATGCAGCAATTTACCCGCACGGAGATAATGCAAAACAGTTTAGCCGCATGGTTGAATTTGGCATGACAGAACTACAAGCCATTCAAGCATCAACTATTAATAGCGCCAAGTTATTAAAAATGGATACTCAGTTAGGACAAATTAAAACCGGATTTGCAGCTGATATAATTGCGGTTAAAGCAAATCCTCTTAAAAGTATTAAAACCTTAGAGGCAGTACCTTTTGTAATGAAAGCAGGTGTTGTTTATAAAAACCAATTGTAAATACACGCTATTAAGGCTGAGTTTACTCAGCCTTAATAAAACTCTCACCTATATTGAATATGCCATAAAAGGGTCACCGCCCCCCTATTAGACTTGTTTTTGTTTGTTAATTATTCGAACAGTTTTATTTAATCAAATAAAATGAACTTTCTATTCACTTTAAAAACAATAACCATTATCATTCGCGCAAATTCAATAACGCGAATAGTTATCACTCTATGAAAACGTTTAAGTACTCTCTTATTACTCTTGCTTGTTTAAATGCAAATGTGGCATTTGCCCAAAATACACAAGTTGATGCTGATATTGAACGCATCAGCGTATACGAAAAGCAAAACCGTGTGGTGATGAGCTCTGGTCTTGCTACTAAATCAGACATGTCTTTAATGGAAACACCTGCACCGGTTGTAATTATTGACCGAGAACTGATTGAATCTCAAGGTGTAGACAGCTTACAAGATTTAGTTAGAAACGTAAGTGGCTTAACACAAGCAGGTAATAATTACGGTATTGGTGATAACTTAGTAATTCGTGGTTTAGATGCAAACTACACCTACGATGGTATGTATGGTGGTGCAGGCCTGGGGAATACATTTAACCCAACTCGTTCACTTACAAATGTTGAATCTGTTGAGGTTTTAAAAGGCCCAGCAACAGGTTTATATGGCATTGGTAGTGCAGGTGGCGTAATTAACCTAATTGAAAAAAAACCAGAGTTTGAAGAAAAACACAAAGTATCGGCTGAGCTTGGCCAGTGGGATAGCTATTCATTATCGTTTGATAGCACTAACGCTATAACAGATGATTTAGCTTATCGTGTAATGGCTAAGACAGCGTCAAGTGACGGCTTTCGCGATTTAAAAGAAGATCGCGACGAAATTTATACCTCACTTAAATACGTGCTTAATGACAGACAAAACATCATGCTTTCTGCAGCCTATATAAAAGATGAAATAGCGGTTGATTCTATTGGTCACCCTATTCGTATTTACAACGCAGAAACTGCAAACGGTTTAAGCGCAGGTGAAGTAACCGGTGCCGATTTAGTAAACGATCCGACAGGAAGCGGCGTACAGTTAAGTGATGCACAACGCGACCAACTTGCTAATTCGCTATCTGCATCTGATGGCTTAACACCTTATAGCTTTGGCACAAATGGTATTATTTCACCAATGGCTGATGCCAACGAAGGTGAAGAGCTGCGTTTTAAATTAACGCATAACTACTACATTACTGACGATTTGTTTTTAAACCAGCAGCTACAGTACCGCAACTACACATCTAGTTTTGCACGCCAAACAGGTGCATATAACTACGTCTATTCAACGCGCAGTGGAATTATCAATAACGACCCCCGAGCTCCATTAGTTGAAGACGGTGTACTTTACCCATATGCAGCACGCCGCCAAGAATACCGCCAAGTAGAAGCAGATGAAAAATCATGGCAGTACTTCTTAGATTTACGTTATGACTTTATGTTAGGCGACGTAGATAACGAATTACTAGTTAACGCCAACTACGAAGATAGAGATATTCGTTTTAAACAATTCTCAATATGGGATCAAGATTACGTACTCACAAACAATGATGGTGATGTAACGTACCAAGGTTCTTTGCCGTATATTTACGATATAAGAGAACCAAATTGGCCAACCGGTAACTTTGAAAATTACGATCCTCTTAAAACAAGTGACTACAATAAAAAAGTACAAGCATGGGGCTTAGGCATTCAACATGTTGGTTACATAACTGAAGAACTTACAACGCGTATTGGGGTGGCATATAACCGAATTGAGCAAACTTATGAGCACTTTGGTGTTGATGAGCGTTACAGTTCTAGCCGTGCAGAGCCAACACCTGAAGCGAGTACATCAGATTCTGGCTTAACGTATAATCTGGGGGCAACGTATCAGCCATCTGAAGATTTATCTGTATTTGTAAATCATTCAAAAGGTCGTACAGCGTATAGTGTATTAGGCTCTGTGGCAGGTAATGAAGCTGACCGAGAAGATTCAGAGTCTATAAGTAACGACCTAGGCTTTAGATTTAAAGCATTTGATGACCAACTACTCGCATCTTTTGTTATATTTGAAAGCTCTCGTACTAACTTAGAATATGCAAACCCGCTTTATGACGCTTTAACATCAAGCTCAGATGTACCTGAAAGCTATTATGATGGTAAAGAGCAAACAAAAGGTGTTGAGCTTGATTTAAATGCTTACTTGAACGATAAATGGAAAGTAAACGTAAACGGTATTTATCAAGATGCACGTGACAAAAGTAATCCTAACAGCAGCAGTTACGACACACGCCAAAAAGGTGTGCCTTACGTAACAGCAAGTACATGGGTAACCTACTACGCAGATATGTTTAACTTACCTGAAGCTGTAAATATAAGTGGTGGTATTACGTTTGTAGATAACAGAAGTACTAATTCAAGTTCGTTTTCGATTCCTGATGGTTATGTACCAAGTTACACGACTTACGATACAGCTGTATCGTATACAACTGATAAATGGCATATGCAGTTAAACTTAAATAACTTGTTCAACAAAAAGTATTATTCAAAAGCAATGTTTTTAGGTGGTATGCCAGGGGAAGAGCGTAATGCAAAACTAAGTTTTAGTTACACACTTTAACTAGCTAACCTGAACTCTGGATAATAAATCTATCTCAAGCAGCTATTTTCAGCGCTCAGGTTAGTTAAATACTTAAAAAGCACGGTTTTCTAATTTAGAAGCCGTGCTTTTTTGTGTTTTATAAACGCTTAATCTAAATTAAATAGTAACCACTATGCGACCGTTAATTTCACCTTTGAGCATATCATCAAAAATTTCATTAATGTCCTCTAAGCGTTTTTCTTCAATAATCGCTTTAACTTTACCTTGAGCGGCAAATTCCAAGCATTCTTGTAAATCTTTACGTGTACCAACAATGGACCCTACTACTGACACACCATTAAGCACAGTATCAAAAATAGGAAGCGGCATATCCTCTGGAGGTAATCCCACTAATACACATTTACCGCCACGGCGTACACTTTTATAGGCTTGTTCAAACCCCGCTTTAGACACCGCAGTACACACAACACCATGCGCGCCACCTACTTGTTCAAAAATAGCTTCGCTAGGAACCACCTCTTTAAAATCGAGGGTGATATCTGCGCCTAGGTCTTTAGCAAGCGCGAGTTTTTCTTTACCTGTATCAACAGCTATTACATTAAAACCCATTGCTTTAGCGTACTGTACTGCTAAATGACCAAGCCCGCCCACACCAACAATAGCAACCCACTGCCCTGGTTTAGCACCAGATACTTTTAATGCTTTATAGGTTGTAACACCTGCACAAAATAATGGAGCAGCCTCAGAAAAACCGAGTTCTTCTGGTATTTTTACAACGTAGTCGCCATGCGCTAAACAATATTCTGCATAACTACCGTCAATAGAATAGCCAGTATTGTGCTGCGATAAACACAGTGTTTCTTTACCATCTAGGCAAAACTCACAGTGCCCACATGCACTATAGAGCCAAGGAATACCGACTCTATCGCCAACTTCTAAGTGCTTAATGTTGCTTCCGACTTTTTTGATAACGCCGACACCTTCGTGCCCTGGTACTAATGGCATTTTTGGTTTTACTGGCCAATCCCCATGACAGGCATGTAAATCGGTATGGCAAACGCCACAGGCCGCTATTTTTACTAAAACATCGTTTATTCCCACCTCAGGAATTGGTAAGTCTGTTATTTCTAATTTACCTTTGTATTGAGTATTAATTGCAGCTTTCATAGTCATTCCATCGTATGTGAAAAAAATTAAAATAAGGATTTATCTACGTATTGTTGTGTACAACATATCCCAATATAGATGTATAAATATTAATCTAAATCATATTTTAGTCATTTAAATTAACTTATAAGCTTGCTAAGAACTTGCTATCCATAATGAGCGTGCTAGCATTTACTTTCTGAAATTACTGAAAGTTACTAAGCTATGAGTTTATCCGAAAAGAATTTTGCCTTTGTAATGCATTGTGGTGAGATGGGCAGCCGATGGGGATTCAATCGTACGATCGGACAAATGTGTGGTTTGCTGATTATTACTAAAAACCCAATGACAGCTAATGAGATTGCAGATGCGCTTAGTATTTCTCGCGGTAATGTAAGTATGGGCATTAAAGAGCTGCAATCGTGGCAGTTAATTAAAGTACAGCATATTCCTGGCGATCGTAAAGAGTACTACGCCCCTGCTGGCGATATATGGGATATGGCAAATCGCGTATTTGAAGAACGTAAAAAGCGCGAAATTGAGCCCACCTTAACGCTACTACGCGATAACTTATTAGACGAAGCCAGTAACGATGATGAGCTTTATGCACAAAAACAAATGGGTGAGATTCACAACCTACTTGAAACTGTCACTAAATGGTCATCAGAACTACAGCGTTTAACGCCAGAGCAACTTAATAAGCTAATGAAGCTAGGTTCTGGAATTGGTAAAGTTATTGACCTAAAAGAAAAGATATTCAAAAAAGAATAAAGCCGCAATTGCGGCTTTATTTATAGGTATATTTTAAAAATTAGATTTTTGGATAACCAATTCTATCCGACAAGTAACCTACGCTAGTAGCAAAGTAATACGAGCGATTCCAATGCATAAACACTTTGTAGTTATCGTACGCTAAGTACATACGGCCATTTATATCATCAGGCATAACCAGCGCAGCACGTACGTCTACATTAGGTAAATCAGAGCCATCAGCTTTACGAACACCCAGTGCTTGCCAATCAGCTAATGAGCGCTCTGAGTCGTTCCAATATTCTAACCACTGCTTGCGAGTTTTGGTACCACGCACTAAAACGTATTTACTATCAAAGTTTTCAGGTAACTGAACTTGGCGACCCCACGTAAGAGAGTCGTTCCAGCCTTCTTGCTTTAGATAATTAGCAATTGAGGCAAAAGCATCTTCTTTTGTATTCCAAATATCTTTACGACCATCGTTGTTGTAATCAACCGCGTAAGCATTAAAAGAGGTAGGCATAAATTGCGTTTGCCCCATTGCGCCTGCCCAAGAGCCTTTAAATTTATCAAGCGTTATGTGGCCCGACTTTAAAATATCCAGTGCAGCCCAAAGTTGGCGCTTATAAAGTGCTTCACGGCGTCCATCAAAAGCAAGTGTCACTAATGATGAAATAACGTTATGACCGCCTTGAATTGTACCAAAGTTACTTTCAAGCCCCCAAAGCGCGACTATAAAGCGTGCTTGTACGCCAAACTCTTTCGCTACTTTTTCAAGTACCTCTTTGTTTTCTGCGTAAAGCTTACGTGCGCGGTCAATTTTCCATTGTGGTACACGTTTTGGTAAATACGTTTCAAGGGTTTCTTTTACTTCTGGCTGGTTTTTGTCAGCCGAAACCACTTTTTCTTTATACGTTGCTGTTGCAAACGCATCGTCAATAAGTTTGGCTTCGTAACCTTTTGCGATAGCTTCTTGCTTTAAATTCGCTAAATAATCTTGAAATTCAGCCTGAGTTTTTGCCATAACAGGTGAGCTTAAACATACACCACATAATATAACGATAAGTTTTTTAATCACTATCAACTCCATTGTCTTTTCGTAATTGGCTTAGCAAATTTTGCTCAGGTGGTGGAATTTGTAAGTAGTAGCCTTTATCAGGATTTGATAACGCTGCTTTTACAGTTTCTAAATCTGCCCCACCTAAATGCTCACGTTTTGCTAAATTGATGATCATCACATAAACAGGTTGACCAAACATAGTCATCAAAGGTTCCGGAACTTTGCTAAAATCATCTCTTTTTTCAACAAATAAGAACGTATCCGCTTTTTTCTTACTTTTATATACTGCAGTGAGCATTATGGCCCTATAAATTCTTGCTTAACAATGCCGCACACTATAACATGAGAGTAATAATAAGTTAGAAAAATTAGATTAGAAATTTCAATAAAGGCCCTATTCAGCCTACGTTTATCTAAAATTAATTTCTAATCAGACAAATCAATTGAGCGTGTATGTCGGACCAAATTTTTGAGTTAAAAGGGAATCTTTTTACGTTATCAGTTTTGCATCTTTATAGTACTGATATAAACCTTTTAGCAGAACAACTGTATGTAAAAATAGCCCAGGCCCCTAAGTTTTTTGAGGGTGCGCCTATTGTCGTTAATTTAATAGAAATCAAAAACAGTTCACTTGATTTTGTTCACTTAAAATCATTAATCGAGCGAATGAGTTTTAATGCGGTTGGTGTGTGTAATGGCTCAGATGAGCAACATACTCAAGCAAAGGCCGCTGGCTTATCTGTTTTAAATTATTCACAAGACGTTAAGAGCGAACCTGTTAAACAAGAGCCCAATACATCGATTGTAGAAAAAACGGTGCATTTACCAGCGCAAATTATCAGCGGTACAGTTCGCTCTGGACAACAAGTTTATGCAAAAGATAGAGATTTGATAGTACTTGGCGCAGTTAGTCATGGTGCGGAAGTCATTGCCGATGGGAATGTGCATATTTATGGCACGCTACGCGGCCGCGCTATTGCAGGCGCAAAAGGTTTTAAAGAAGCACACATTTTTTGCCAAAAACTTGAAGCCGAGCTGGTTTCAATAGATGGTAACTACTGGATCAGTGATTCGCTACAAGGTGAACATTGGGGAAATGCAGTGCAAATACAACAAAAAGACGAATCATTAGAAATTTCAGCTTTGGTTAAAGGATAAATCTCATGGCAAAAGTAATTGTCGTTACCTCAGGTAAAGGCGGTGTTGGTAAAACAACATCAAGTGCTGCAATTGGCACAGGCTTAGCGTTAAAAGGCTATAAAACAGTTATTATCGACTTTGATATTGGTTTACGTAACTTAGATTTAATTATGGGTTGTGAACGCCGCGTTGTTTATGACTTTGTAAATGTAATTAATGGTGAGGCAAACCTTAACCAAGCGCTTATTAAAGATAAACGTGTAGATAAATTATTTTTACTACCTGCTTCACAAACTCGTGATAAAGATGCTTTAACACGTGAAGGTGTTGAACGCGTACTAAATGAACTAAAAGAAGATTTTGATTACATAGTATGTGATTCACCAGCAGGTATTGAAGCTGGCGCTATGATGGCAATGTACTTTGCTGATGAAGCAATTGTAACAACAAACCCAGAAGTGTCGTCAGTTCGAGATTCAGATCGTATTTTAGGTATTTTACACAGCAAATCAAAACGTGCTGAAGAAGGCCTAGAAAATATTAAAGAACACTTATTATTAACACGCTATAACCCTGGTCGTGTTGAAAAAGGTGAAATGCTATCGGTAGAAGATGTGCAAGATATTCTGTCAATCCCATTATTAGGGGTTATTCCTGAATCGCAAGCGGTATTAAGTGCTTCAAACTCAGGCCAACCTGTTATATTGGATACAGAATCTGATGCAGGCCAAGCTTATTCTGATGCAATTAACCGCTTACTAGGTGAAACCGTCGATTTTCGCTTCTTAGACGTTGAGAAAAAAGGCTTATTTAAACGGATTTTTGGAGGTTAACGTGTCTTTACTTGACTACTTCCGCTCAGAAAAGAAAAACAGTGCGTCACTAGCAAAAGAGCGATTGCAGATCATTGTCGCGCACGAGCGTTCTCAACGAGGAACGCCGGATTACTTACCACAATTAAAACAAGATATTTTAGATGTGATCCGTAAATACGTGAACGTAAGTACCGATGCAGTTCAGGTTCAGTTTGATCAAAACGAAGACGATTTAGCCGTACTTGAGCTAAACGTTACACTACCTGATGAAGAAAAGAAGTAATTGAAGAAAGGGCGCTTTATAAGCGCCCTCTTTATTTTTATTTACTTTGTAATAATCACTGTGAATATCTACGCTTTATGCCTGCGCTCAACTAAAACTTTTTAACCATGTAATATGAACCAATAGACCCTTATCACACAGTTAAAGGTATATATTTAGCGTTAAGTATCCCACTCTTTTAAAGCATCTTTAACGAAGCTGTATCGCCAAGAGCTTAGTAAATCAGGTTTTATATGACTCTGTTTTTGCTCATTAGTTAACTTCCAATTCCAACTAATCAATTGATTAATTTGCTTTTTAGAGGCCATAACGTCTTCTGGTATATTGTGCTCTTTAGCTACTTTAGTGATCTTTTGTTTAATATCTTTGGCTACTTTTTTATAAGTAGGAAAATCAATTAAGCGCTTAAGTACATCAGGGTGCTCAGCATCTGGTACTGCTTTGGCAACTTCAATACACTTTATTATATCTACACCAGAGCGATTAACTTCAATAGCTTCAACTCCTGGAATTTGTCGTAGACCATTTAAACTTGAAGGACCACGTTTAGCAATTTCAGTCATGTTATGTTCTTTTAACACAAAATTTAGCGCTAAATTTTTCTTAATGGCTTTATTTCTGCGCCATACAGCAAGTTCTTTTAAAACCGCGAGTTCGTGCGGTTTAAGTTGCCATGCATTTTTAATATCTTTATATAAAAGCTCATCTGGTGTTTGAAACGCACGCTTTTTAGCTATCAGCTCACTCTCGTTTATTACAATGTCAAAGAACCCTGCGGCATTAATACGTTCTATAATCAGCTCGAAACACGGCAATAAGTAAAAAGTATCTGCAGCAGCATAATCTAATTGTTTTTTAGTTAACGGACGTTGCAGCCAATTAGTACGTGATTCACTTTTATCTATTTCAATACCTTGCAACTCTTTTACCATAAGGGCAAAGCCCATACAGTTACCTTCACCGAGTAGCTGCAACGCAAATTGTGTATCAAAAAGTGGGGCTGGGACAAAACCTGCGTACTTTTGAAAAACTTCAATATCTTCTGAAGGAGAATGCAGTACTTTTAAAACACTAGGATCTTTTAGTATTTCCCAAAAATCGAATAATGAGAGCTCTGCTAAGGGATCGATAAGCGCCAAATGCTCACCATCAAAAACTTGGATAAGTGCAACTTCTGGATACAAAGTGCGACGACGCATAAACTCAGTATCAATAGCTAAAATAGGCTTATTTTTTATTTGTTCAACAAAAGTGTTCAGTTGATTTTGGGTTTCGATCAATTGGTATTGCACTTAATCTCCTACAATAAAAAAGCCGACATATGTCGGCTTTTTTATAGGTTGCTAATCTTTCAAGGCTCTTCGGAGTATTTTACCTACGTTAGTTTTAGGTAACTCATCCCTAAACTCTACCAGTTTTGGGACCTTGTAATTAGTTAAATTATCACGACAGTGACTTATTATATCTTTTTCAGTTAAAGAAGGGTCTTTTTTAACAACAAAAACTTTAACTTGTTCGCCACTTACATCGTGAGGAATACCAATAGCAGCAACTTCAAGCACACCTTCGTGCATAGCCACTACCTCTTCTATCTCGTTAGGGAAAACATTAAAGCCAGATACAATGATCATGTCTTTTTTGCGATCTACAATAAAGAAGAAACCTTCATCGTCATAAGTTGCAATATCACCTGTTGCAAACCAGCCATCTTTTAAACATTCAGCGGTTGCATCTGGTCGCTTGTAATAACCCACCATAACTTGCGGGCCTTTCACACACATTTCACCCGGCTCACCTTTAGCGGCTTCTTCACCGTTATCAAGTATTAACTTAATTTCAGTATTAGGCGCAGGCAAACCAATAGAACCATTATATGATTCTAAATCATAAGGGCTAATAGTTACCAATGGAGAACATTCTGTAAGGCCATAGCCTTCCATTAATTTTGAGCCAGTCACTTTTTGCCACTTTTCAGCAACAGGACGTTGCACTGCCATACCGCCACCAAGTGACATTTTTAAATGACTGAAATCAAGTTCAGCAAAGCCCGGTGTGTTTAATAAACCGTTAAATAACGTATTAACACCCGTAATAGCTGTAAATTTATGCTGTTCTAGCTCTTTAACAAACCCAGGCATATCTCGTGGATTTGTAATTAATATGTTTAAACCACCGTACTTCATAAACGTCAGGCAATTAGCTGTTAAAGCAAATATATGATAAAGCGGTAAAGCGGTAACAACAACTTCTGTACCACGATTTAACACTTTGTCTAAACAGCCTGAAACTTGTTCAAGGTTACCAACCATGTTGCCATGGCTCAGCATTGCCCCTTTAGATACACCTGTTGTGCCACCGGTGTACTGTAAAAAAGCAAGATCGGACAAGCTCATTTCAGGACGTGTATATTTAGTTTCGTCTGCAGCTAAAACGTCTGAAAAGTTAATTGTGTTTGGTAAGTTGAACTTTGGCACCATTTTTTTAATGTGCTTCACAACAAAGTTAACTATGTGCTTTTTAAGCCCACCAACCATATCGCCTACTTGCGTTACTACAATGTGTTTAACATCAGTGTGTGCAAGTGACTTTTCTAGTGTGTCAGCAAAGTTTGCTAAAATGAAAATCGCAGTAGTGTCAGAATCTTTAAGCTGATGCTCTAACTCACGCACAGTGTAAAGTGGGTTAACATTTACAACCACACAACCCGCACGTAAAATACCTAAAATGGTGACTGGTGTTTGTAGTAAGTTAGGCATCATTACGGCAACTTTGTCGCCTTTTTTAAGACCTAAATCATTTTGAATGTAGGAAGCAACTTTTTTTGTTGCTGTATCTATTTCGCTATAAGACAGCGTTTTACCCATATTAGTAAATGCAGGTAAATCGGTGTAGTCGGTAAAACTTTTTTCGAACACTTCGAGTAACGAGTTGTAATGCTCAGGATCGATTGTTTCAGGCATACCCTCTGGGTAGCGCTTAAGCCAGATTTTTTCCACTCTTAGCCCCTGTTTATAATTATATTTTTATTAACCTTAATCTAAGTAAGGCGCTTTAACAATTGAGCAAATACTCTAATGGAGGAATAATCCCACATTTTACGTAAACTTACAATTAACATGCACCATTTTGCAGCATAAAGTCTTGAATATGCTCAAAACATAGTTCGTTACTTTGCATATGACAATGGTGCCCACCATCTACATTAATTACCTTTAAGCTATTGTAATAACTAATATACTTTGCCAAATTTTGTTTTACAAACGAATAACCTTCGTTACCTAAAATTAATTGGCACGGTGCAATTAAATCTTTTATTGCACCAATACATTGCGCCTCATCAAACCTAAAACCTGAGTGATTTTTAAGCTTTGGATCTGTTGTTAATGCATAACCATCTAAAACCGATTTTATATTTCGCTGCATTAAAAGAGCAATAAGCTCACTATTTAAATCGGTTGCTTGGGCACGTGCTTCATAAATAAGTTCTTTCGATTTATAAACTCTCTGCTTCTTATTTTTTAAGCGCGCTCTATTTAATACAGCACTTTTTAGCTGTTCACATACGCCTTCGCTAGGAGTTGTAACACAACCAATCCCTTCAATAAAGGTAACAGATTTTACATAATCACCAAAGCAACTAGCAAAAAGCCCTGCAACCATAGCTCCCATCGAATGACCAACTAAATGAACTTTTTTAGCACCAAGCGCATTGATAAGTTGGTACACATCATCAATATAATCAACAAAATAATAATGTGCATCGTCGCTTCGCCAAGATGATAAACCATGCCCAACAAAATCAATACAGTACCAAGTGTGCTTTGGCATAACTTTACTTAACATGGGCATATAACTGTGGCAGTTATCTAACCAACCATGCAACGCTATTACTATTTCGTCCCCAGAACCTACTTTTAAGCCATGAATATTTAAGTTATTGGTTTCAATATTAAATGGCTTCACAGCAAGTTCCTTTATAAATTTAAAGAATTATTATTTATAGCATACAAGTTGTCAGACCACTAACCGAGAAAATGGTGCCAAATTCGCTATTTAATTATCTTGGCGATCTAAAGAAATCAAAAAATATAAAATAAAATTTAAACAATATCATAAGTTTAATTACATAAAAAATAAACTGACCGATTTAAATATGTTTACTTTGTATACCTTTTAAACAATTTAAAGGTGATAGCATTATATGTACTTAAGCTATAACAAGTATAATTTAAATAAATAGAACTAACAGTGTTAACTAAAATTCAATTCATATAACCCCAAATTATAAATATCTTAGATATTCATTTATTTATCATCCTATCTGTATACAATATCAGCGGCTATTAAATAAGGTACACTCATAAGGTACAACCATGAAAAAACAGATCAGCTTATTGGCACTTTTATGCACCGCTTCTGGTGCTTACGCAGAATCAGCACCTAAAAATGTAATTTATATGATTGGTGACGGCATGGGTCCGGCTTACACCACGGCTTACCGCTATTTTAAAGATGACCCTGCAACAAAAAAAGTAGAAGGCACAGTTTTTGACACTATTTTAAAAGGCATGGCTCATACCTACCCTGACGACCATACTTATGTAACAGACAGTGCAGCGGGTGCTACAGCGCTTAGTAGCGGTCATAAAAGTTATAATGGCGCTGTTGCTGTAGATACAGATAAAAAGCCAGTTAAAACTATGCTTGAAATAGCAAAAGAGCGTGGTATGACAACAGCGCTAGTTGTAACGTCACAAATAAACCATGCAACGCCTGCCAGCTTTACAGCTCACAATGAATCTCGTTACAACTACGATGATATTGCCAACGATTATATTGATAATAAAATTGCTGGTAAATTACCCGTTGATTTAATGCTAGGTGGCGGTACTAAATATTTTATTCGTGATGACCGTAATTTAGTTGAAGAATTTAAAGCGGCTGGTTACCAATACGGTGATGATATTAATAATTTGGGCCAAATTACACAAATACCTGCCATAGGTTTATATGCAAGCAAAGGCCTGCCATTTGCACTTGATATGAACCCAACTCGCCTTACTCAGTTAACATCTAAAGCACTTGGTTTACTAGATAACCAGAACGAAGAAGGCTTTTTTATGATGATTGAAGGCAGCCAAATTGATTGGTGTGGTCACTCTAACGATATAGCCTGTGCGATGGCTGAAATGGACGACTTTGCTAAATCAATCGAAAAAGCAAAAGCGTACGTTGATAAAAATAAAGATACTATACTTGTAGTTACAGCCGATCACTCAACGGGTGGCTTAACTATTGGTTCGCACGGTCAATTCAAATGGGAAACAGACGTAATTAAGGGTGTTAAGGCAACGGCTAGTAAGTTAACAGACAAACTTATGGAGTCTAAAGACTTAAAACCAGTATGGACTGCTAACACCACTATTGAATTTACAACTGAAAACCAAATAAAACTTGAACAAGCTAAAAAAATGGGTGAAAAAGCGCTTAATTTAGCTGTTAAGAGTATTATTAGCGATGCAAGCTTTACTGGCTGGACAACCGGCGGACACACCGCTGTAGACGTTCAAGTATTTGCCTATGGTAAAGGCAGTGAACAATTTATCGGCTCACAAAATAATACTGATATTGCAGATAAGCTGATTGGCTTTATTAAGCAGTAAGCTTTACGTGGTTTTGAACATAAAAAGCCCGAACACTTGTTCGGGCTTTTTATTGAGTTTTATCGCTGTATTTATATAGAGCGCTTAAATAAGCGTTAAGCGTATATATCAACACCTATTAAATTTTGTACTTCTGCTCTGCGTTCTAAATTAGCAAATTCAGTATAAGTAGAAATCGCTTTGCTTACTTGAGCTGTTGGTTGGTCGTAAATTGTTTGGCTGTATTCATTGCTTTTAGCACTGCTTTTAAAAAGCTGATTAGCAAGTTCAACACCCTCAACACTGCTTTTTACGTAATCGGTATTTGTTTTGTTAGCAGCCGGCTGCTCTAATAAACTCTGTGGCTTATTAGTAACAACTTTAGTAGAGCTAACCCTACCCGGAATATCTCCGGTAAAAAAACCTGAACCAATAGGCAGCGTCATTACGCGTCTCCAACCTTAATAATGCATAAAATTATGATTTAAAAACAACCAATTTGCAAATAATACTTGAATTCAAGATATGATTACTCACGTCCCGGTAACTTTTTCCACGTTACTGTATCGCGCACATATTTAGGTTGAGCGTCGCTCGCTTTTACAACGTCACCCGCTAAAAATGCGGCTTCAACATGCGCTAACATATAACGTGCATCAGGCAATGTAATATCAGTATTAATTGTCACGTTTGCAAAGTCATTAAGCGCATCAGGATAGGTTTTGAAGCCCGTACCCACCGCTACAGATGGCTCCGTGGCTGCTATATACTCATTATTTAGTAAATCAGGTTTTATAACGCATTCTTGATTAACTAAAAGCATTAAATTATTTTGCGCTTGGTAATGTGCAAAGTATATCTCACCCATACGCGCATCTATACTTGGATAAACGCTCAGGCTGCCGTTTTGCTCAAACGCTTGTTGAGCCATAGTAGCCAGAGTAGAAACGCCTACAAGCGGCAAATTAGTTGAATACGCTAAGCCTTGTGCTATTGCTACACTAATACGTACACCGGTGAAACTACCTGGCCCTTGGCCAAAACCGATTACGTCTAAATCTTTTAATTTACAGCTTGCTTTAGTTAAGAGCTCATCTACAAGTGGAAGTATTTTTTGGCTATGCTGCTGCGGACACTCTTCAAAATGATGAAACGTTTGGCCCTGGTAATGTAAAACAATTGAAAGTGCTTCAGTTGAAGCATCAAGGGCAAGAATATTACTTTTGATCATTTTAGTACTCTAATTAATTTGTTTTAAAAATGTATTGGCATCTTCTAAGCTTCGCGTGCGGCGCATCGGCGGTAAGCTTTTCAAAAATACTTGGCCATATTGGCGTGTAACTAAGCGATTATCGCATATTACAAGTACGCCTTTGTCTTTACTATCTCGAATTAAACGCCCTACACCTTGTTTTAGCGCAATAACAGCCTGCGGTAATTGTATGTGTGAAAAAGGGTCTTTTCCTTGCATTTGGCAATCTTGCATTTTAGCTTGTAGCAATGGATCGTCAGGGGCTGCAAATGGCAATTTGTCTATAATAACACAGCTTAATGTACTGCCGCGTACATCAACACCTTCCCAAAAAGAAGCCGTGCCGAGTAATACCGCATTACCATGGCGAGTAAACTTCTCTAAAATAATACGCTTAGACATTTGTCCCTGCATATAAACTGGGTAGTCTATTTGTGTAGTTAACCCTTCGGCCACTAAGTGCATCATTCGATAGCTAGTAAACAGCACAAAACAACGCCCTTGTGCTGATTTTATAAGCTCAAGCGTTAGTTTTACAATCGCATGCGGCATATTATCAGCATGCGATTCAGGTAAGTAGCGGGGTAAACACAGCAGCGCCTGATTAGGGTAATCAAATGGGCTATCTACCATCATGCTTTGTTTTGGTTTTAAACCTAGGCTTGCATTAAAATGCTCTAGTTTATTATCAACCGAAAGTGTGGCAGAAGTGAATACAAATCCTGCGCCCGTGTCTTGCATCATTTGAGCAAACTTAGCTGATACATTTAATGGCGTTATATTAATTGTTAAATAACGGCGCGTTGTTTCATACCAATAACTAAAGCCAGTTTGGGCTGTGTCAAAAACCCGCTCTAACTGACCTTTAAATGCCAAGGCACGCTCAAACGGATGCTCTATTTTGTCGCTTCTATCTAAGCAAAGTTTAAGTACTTGGTAAACAAAATCTAAATCACTGATGACACGATGAAGCGCCGCGCATATTTGTTTATCGCTTAGTTTTTCTCGCCAATCGCCACGACTGCCATCAACGCCAAATTGTAATCGTAAGTCAGCTACGCTTGTCTCAAGCTTGTTTAAGCTTTTACCCAGTTGCAGCATATCGGGAATTTCAGCTCTATAAATAGCACGTAAATCGTTAATTAAATCCACAAGCTTTTTAGTGCTTACACTTTCACCAAAATAATCACTGGCAATTTCGCTTAACTGATGGGCTTCATCAAATATATACGCATCAGCTTTTGGCATAAGTTCAGCAAAGCCACTTTCTTTTACAGCCATATCAGCAAAAAACAAATGGTGATTAATCACAACCACATCGGCATCGGCCGCAGTTAACCGTGCTTTGCGAATATAACAGCTTTGAAAATCTGGACATTCTTTGCCTAAGCAGTTATCAGCTGTTGAATTTACATAAGGCAATACTTTGGCATCATCTTCTATACCAATACAATCGGCTAAATCGCCCGATTGCGTTTCGCTTGCAAACTTAGCTACCATGGCTAGTTGATGCATCACGTCAGAGTCGTCAGTAGGTACATGCGCAACATGTTGATTAAGTCGGTAGGTGCATAGGTAATTGGCGCGCCCTTTTAATAAGGCGGTTTTTTTTGAAGCACTTAAAGCTTTAACTAGTTGCGGTAAATCGCGGTGATAAAGCTGCTCTTGTAGAGCTTTAGAGCCTGTTGATATTATCGTGCGCCCTTTTGACTTAAGTGCAGGGGCTAAGTATGCAAATGTTTTACCAGTACCCGTGCCTGCTTCAACAACTAATTGTGAGCTGTTTTTTAATGCATCCGCAACAGCTACTGCCATATCAATTTGTGGTTGGCGAGGCGTATACCCATCTAAAGATAACGCCAAAGGCCCGGTTGCACTAAACAGCTGTTTGATAATACCAATCACTTTAAAATAAATAATAGCGGGATTTTACGTAAGCAAAGCATTAAGGGCAAGTAATTACAAAACCCACTTTTACTTTACGAATTAGTACGCACTTTAATAGTGTAATTAATCATTCGATTTTACAATATACTGTGTATTTATAACGTACATTTAATTTAATAATGACAATATTTACAAAGCCTAATTTCCTATTAACTCCTACTAAAAATAATCCCTATTAAAAGCTATATTTAGACATAAAAACTGTGACTCTGAAATATTACAGGAGTACCATACGCGGGTTTATAATCCTCTTTTTCGTGTGTCGTTTAAAATAGTAAGGTTAGCCAATGAATGCTTGGTATCTCATTTGTTTTCTCTCTGCCATTGCAATTTTTATTGCTTTTGCAAACCAATATATCCTCAAAATGCAAACTACAATTGCCATTACTACAGGCTCAGTTGTTATTTCTTTATTATTGATTATTGCCGTTAAATTATTAGGCGATCAAAATGCATTAGCCATGACCCAAATTGTTTCCAGTATTAACTTTAACGAGTTATTACTCAAAGGCATGTTGGGTTTTTTACTTTATGCTGGCGCACTGGAAATTAACCTTATGGCGCTTCGTAAACAACGATGGGAAATAACCGCACTAGTGCTATTTTCAACCATTGCTTCTACTTTTATAGTCGGTTATTTAAGTTTTTATCTATTTGCCTTATTTGGCTTTGATGTACCATTTATATACTGTTTATTATTTGGCGCACTTATTAGCCCAACCGACCCTATTGCTGTACTTGCTATTATTAAACAAATGCGTGCGCCAGAGGGTATATCGGTGCAAGTAGAAGGTGAGTCGCTATTTAACGACGGTATTGGTTTGGTAATATTTACGACCATTTTTTCGGTTGCTTTTTATGGTACCGATGCACAATTTGGCGATATAGCAGAACTCTTTTTTGTAGACGCCCTCGGCGGTATTGCATTTGGTTTAGTTATCGCTTTGGTTGGCCACTTTTTAATTATTAATAGCCGCGATGTAAATATTCGCTTATTAATTACCTTAACTATTCCTACCGCAGGTTTTGCCGCTGCAAATATTTGGGAAATATCAGGCGCACTTGCCATGGTAACCAGTGGCATATTAATGGGTAACATTACTCGCTCTAAAGCAACTGAGCGCACGGGGCCTGAAGATACTCGTTACGTAAAAGATTTTTGGCATGCAACCGATAGCTTTTTAAATGCCCTACTGTTTTTAATAATAGGTATGCTAATAGTGACGATGCCAATCACACTTGGTGAAATTGGCTTAGGCTTACTAATGGTACCTGCAGTATTAATAGCACGCTTTATTAGTGTAGGCGCCCCTTTTGTTATTTTTAAACGCTTTAGAACTTACGACAAGCACAGCGTTAAAATTTTAACCTGGGGTGGGCTACGTGGTGGCCTTGCACTGGCAATGGCAGCAGCAATCCCACGCGAGCAAGTTTTTGTAGGCGGCTCTGACCTACATAACCTAATCGTTATTGTTACTTACGTTGTGGTTATATTTTCTATTATTGTACAAGGCTTAACTATTTCGCCGCTTATCCAAAGCAGCATTAAATCAGCTGAGCAAGCAAAGTAATAAATGCTTTGTGAGCAATCAACTCAGTAACCAAGTTATTATATAAATCACTTGGTTACTGTTACTCTCGTGTTACAAAAACACTTTAAAGTTCTATAAATTGTTATCCTTTTTATTTATCTTCTTTGTTTAAATTAATCCGCTTGAAATGCAAATGAAAACAATTATAATTTTGGCTTTTCCTCTGTAGGGCTTTTCAATGTCCAAAAATAATTCTCACGTGTTTTTTAATTTGGTATCTATGGGCAAACGACAATTTCATTGTTTTTTTGTGCTTTTTATAATGGCTATGGCAAGCTTTAATGTGTCGGCCTCACCTAATGAGCAAACAAAAATAAAACAAATTGCACAGCTTGCAGAGTATGTAGGTGTAGATTACGTGGCAGCTGTTGGAAATGGTGAAATACTTGACCCCGACGAATATCAAGAAATGACTGAATTTTCGCACGTCATTATTGAGCAAGCTGGACAGCTATCAAGTCAAACCAATGAGTTTGATACAGTAAAGGCACAAGCTAAAGCACTGCATACAGCGATTGCTAATAAAGCGAGTGTTGCTGATGTACGTGCAGCAAGCTCAGCGCTTCGTGAGTCGCTGCTTACCTTTATGCCACAACTATCATTACCTACATCGTTGCTTCCGGTTGAGCAAACTAAAGCGCTTTTTGCTGCTAACTGCTCAATGTGTCATGGCCTAAGTGGTCAAGGCGACGGTCCGCTTGCAAAAGATTTATCGCCAGAACCTACCAATTTTACCGACGAAGAACGTGCAACTAACCGCTCATTAATGGGGTTATTTGACGCTGTAAGTAACGGTATTGACGACACACCTATGGTTGCTTTTACTCAATTTAACGAACAACAACGTTGGTCTTTAGCTTTCTATGTAGGTAGCTTGGCATTTAAAGATGTTCAAAAACCACAAAATGTAGAACAAAACATTACGGCTTCGCAGATTGTAAACCTAAACCCTGCACAATTATCGGCAGGTCAAAGTGAAGCACAAGCACATTACGTTAAATGGCTTCGTGGTAACCCAGAACAATTATTTAGCGCTAACAAAAATCCGATAACAGTTACTCGCACGCAATTACTAGCAGCACAAGCCGCGCATGCTAAAGGCAATTACTCACAAGCAAGTGATTTAGCAATTAGTGCATACCTAGATGGCTTTGAGCTTGTTGAAAACAACTTAAATGCCTACGACGAAACTTTGCGTAAAAACATCGAAGTACAACTGATGAACCTGCGCCAAACATTCAAAAACGAAAAAGATACAGCCGTCGTTGATGAAAAAGTAAGTGCAGCACTCACACAACTCGCTAAAGCTGATAGCATGCTAAACGAAACCAAACTAACTGATGGTGCTCTACTTTCAGCAAGTTTAATAATATTACTGCGAGAAGGCTTAGAGGCACTCTTAGTTATTATTACCCTTATGACCGTGCTTATTAAAACGAAACGTCAAGATGCGCTTAAGTATGTACATATTGGCTGGGTAACAGCACTTATTGCAGGTGGCTTAACATGGGCTGCTGCGCAAACATTAATAGAAATAAGTGGTGCAAGTCGAGAAGTAATGGAAGGTGCTGGTGCATTGTTTGCCGCTGTAATTTTACTTTATGTTGGCGTATGGATGCACAGTAAAACAAGTGCGCAACAATGGCAAAAATATATAAAAGACAATATAGATAAGCGTCTTGAGTCGGGAACACTTTGGGGATTGGCGGGGCTTTCTTTTATTGCCGTATACCGTGAAGTATTCGAAACCGTATTGTTTTATCAGTCTTTATTAACGCAAAGCTCGCCTGCTCAATATTCATCTATTGCATCGGGTTTTGCGATAGCTGTAGCAATACTGGCTATTATTACGTGGGTATTAATTAAGTACTCAATTAAATTACCGGTTGCTAAGTTTTTTGCAATTACCACTTACCTATTATTCGCACTCTCGTTTGTGCTTATGGGCAAAGCCGTTATTGCATTACAAGAGGCCGATATAATAGGTATTGCGTCGCTACCAATGAGCTTTGATATAGCATGGCTTGGTATTAAGTCAACATGGCAAGGTATTATAGCTCAGGTATGTGTGTTCGCTATATTTAGCTTTTATATATTTAAAAGCAAAAACCAATAGTAATGCCTATCTGCTTAAGAGTTTAAGCTAATTGGCATAAGCAAAATACATAGTAAAAAGGCCCGCAAGGGCCTTTTTGAGTTAATTGCTTATGTATTTAGTAAAGTTGGTATTATCAAGCCCATGTATCTAAATGGGGGTTTTCGTCATCGTCTACGTTAGCGTTTTTTTTATTATTTTGCTCATCAAGCATATTGAGTTTTGTCTTTTTTTGTAGCTCACGCCTTTTTTTATTCTCTAGCTCAACTTTTTCAGCGGCCGATCCACTTTGCACACCCGCAATATGAAAAGCACTTTTTGACTCAACTTCTAGTCTGGTTATTCTTCCTAAATAAGGAATCATGATATCCATACACACTTCCTTAGTTTACTGTTAAATTATCTAAACGCTTGGTTTGGCTAATAAACAAACAAATATATGCAAAAATTGCACTTTCCTTCTTAATATTATCGACAGTTATAAGATATGCTTTAATTAAGCTAAAAAAAACTTGCCATAATATGGCTGTTTATGTTTTTATGAATGCGAAATTTATTTAAACAGATAACAACTGAACGTTACTATAACAACGAGCAGTTAAATAGGATAAAAAATGCGCTTAAACCTGACAACAGTACATCATCACCACCATTCACCGGAATAACCTGTCAGGTCTTTCGCTGAGAGGTTATTCCTAAAAGGAACCTCTGGCGATTCAAAAAACATTGATTCATTTTCGCCCTGAGGTTCCCCTCGGGGTTTTTAGTTTTTAAATTAAAGGAAAATGAATAATGAGTAACACAAATCGTCTACGTATCGCCATCCAAAAAGGCGGCCGCCTATCTAAAGATTGTCAAGATCTGTTAAAACAGTTAGGTGTTAAACTTAACCTTCGTGAACAACGCTTAATTGCACACTCAACTAATATGCCAATTGACGTACTACGTGTGCGCGATGACGATATTCCTGGTTTAGTAATGGACGGTGTATGTGATTTAGGTATTGTTGGCGAAAACGTACTAGTAGAAGTTCAAGCAGAACGTGAACGCCAAGGTGTTCCAAGCGAAGTAAACAAACTTTCAAAACTAGATTTTGGTTACTGTCGTCTTGCACTTGCATGGCCACAAGAGCTAGGCGCTCGCGATAAGAGCTGGTTTGAAGGCAAACGTATTGCAACTACCTACCCAGAAATTTTAACTCAGTGGTTAAAGCGCGAAGGCATCAACGCAAGTACAGTAATGCTTACAGGCTCTGTTGAAGTAGCACCACGTGCAGGTTTATCTGATGCAATTTGTGATTTAGTATCTACTGGCGCAACACTTGAAGCTAACGGCTTAATTCAAGGTGATACAATTTTAGAATCAAACGCATGTTTAATTCAAAATAAAGATCTGCAAGACGCTGACAAACTAGCACTAATCAATAAGCTTATGCCGCGCCTACGTGGTGTTAGACAAGCTAAAGAAAGCAAATACATCATGCTACACGCACCAAAAAACAAACTTGATGAAATTTGTGAAATTTTACCTGGTTCTGGTCAACCGACTCTACTTGCCCTTGCGGGTAATGAAGAATACGTAGCACTGCACATGGTAAGCAGCGAAACATTATTTTGGGAAACAATGGAGCAGTTAAAAGCCCTAGGCGCTAACTCTATTTTAGTTATGCCAATTGAAAAAATGATGGAGTAAGTACCATGCTTCGTTGGAATGAGGAATCTTCACAAGTACAAGCAGCGGCGCTAATGCGCCCTGCAGTTTCTGTAAGCGCAAAGGTTGAAGCAATATGCAAAACTATTTTAGCTAATGTAAAAGAGCAAGGCGATGAGGCCTTACTTAGCATGGCCAAAGAGTTTGATAATAGAGCTAACCCACGTTTGCGCGTACCGCTAGATGAAATTAACGCATCTGAGCAAGCATTAAGTGCTGAGCTTAAATACGCAATTGACACCGCTTATGCAAATGTTAAACGTTTTCACGAAGCGCAGTTGCCAAAAGATATTAAATTATCAACCCAACCAGGCGTTGTATGTGAACTGAAATATCAAGCCATCGAAGCAGTCGGTATTTATGTACCCGGTGGCAGTGCTCCACTGCCATCGTCGGTTATTATGCAAGGTGTATTAGCACAGTTAAGCGGCGCTAAAACCGTTGTACTTGCTACGCCGGTACAAGGTGATAAAGCAATTAACCCTGCTATTTTATATGCAGCTAAGTTATGTGGCATTACTACTTTGATAGAAAGTGGTGGCGCAGGCGCAATTGCAGCAATGGCTTATGGCACCGAATCGGTTCCTAAAGTAAACAAAATTTTTGGCCCAGGTAATAGCTTCGTAACAATGGCTAAACAGCTCGTTGCGCAAACTATTCCAGGTATGGCAATTGATATGCCAGCAGGTCCTTCTGAAGTATTAGTTATTGCAGATGAACGTGCAAACCCAGAATTTATAGCCGCCGATTTACTCTCACAAGCAGAGCACGGCGCAGACTCGCAAGTTATTTTACTATGTAACAGCGAAAGTATTATAGAACAAACTCAGCAGGCACTTACACGCCAATTAGCTAATTTGAGCCGCAAAGAAACAGCCGAGCAAGCGCTCGCTAATTCTTCACTTATTTTGGTTGATTCAGTTGAGCAAGCATTTGACGTATCGGCGCAATACGGCCCAGAGCACTTAATTTTACAACTAGGCGATGCAACACCTTATCTAGATAAAGTTAAAAATGCAGGCTCAGTATTTGTAGGTGACTACACACCAGAATCTGCAGGCGATTACGCATCGGGTACTAACCACGTGTTACCAACGTATGGTTACAGTGCAACATACTCGAGCTTAAACTTACTTGATTTTTTTCGTACATACACAGTGCAAACAATTACCAAAAGTGGTTTAACGCAGCTTTCAAAAGCTATTTTACCACTTGCAGATGCAGAAGGCCTTGATGCCCATGCTAATGCGGTTTCAATTCGTTTAGAGGCAATTAAAAATGAGCAATGAGAGCGCACAAGCGTCTAGCTTATTACCTAAGAATATTGCAGCCCTTGCTGCATACAGCTCTGCAAAAAGTGAAAAGCTAACCGGTACTACGTGGCTAAATGCTAACGAAAGCCCGTATGCTAAAAATCTTGAACTGAGTATTGAGGATTTAAATCGCTACCCTGATCCACAACCGCAACTGGTTATTGACCGTTACGCCGCTTATACAGAGCTTGAAAGCGAAAATGTATTAATGACGCGCGGCGCAGATGAAGGCATTGAGCTTTTAGTGCGCACATACTGTGAGCCAGCTAAAGATAGTATTGCGCTATTTTTACCAACCTACGGTATGTACAAAGTTACCGCCGATACACACAACGTTGGTATTAACGCGCTTACCCAAGAATTATTATTAAGTGGCAGTGCTGACGAAATAGTTGCAGCTGTTGGCAGCTCAAAACTGGTATTTATTTGTAACCCAAATAATCCAACGGGCAGCCTAACACCACTTGATAAAGTAAAAGCGATTGCAACAGCACTTATGGGTAAAGCACTGGTTATTGTTGACGAAGCCTATATAGAGTTTTGCCCAGAGCAAAGCGCCACAAAACTTATTAATGAGTTTAGTAATGTAGTGGTTCTGCGCACGCTTTCTAAAGCCTTTGCGTTAGCGGGGCTCAGAACGGGCTTTACGCTTGCACAAGTGAGCGTACTAGCGCCAATTCGTAAAGTCATTGCGCCATATCCGGTATCAGGTGTTGTAGCAAGTATTGCAGCGCAAGCAATTGCACCCGATGCAATTACATCAATGCGCCGCCAAGTTACTATTTTAAATAGCTTAAAAGCTAAGTTGGTAGATTGGCTAAACGCCTCCCCTGCTGCATTAAAAATTCTCACTGGTGAAGGTAACTTTGTTACTTTAAAATTAGCCGATAAAAACTACTTTAAAATTGCACTTGAGCAAGGTTTGGTTATGCGCGCTTTTACACTATACGGTGAAGACGACTGGCTACGAATTTCAATTGGCAGTGAACAAGAACTTGAACAAGTAAAAATTTGGTTAGATGGCTTACAAACGCCGGCTACCGCAGCATCTTTAGCAGGAAACGAAGTATCATGAGTAACCCCTATTTATTTATAGACCGCGACGGCACTATTATTGAAGAGCCAATTACCGACAAACAGGTGGATAGCCTTGAAAAGCTAGCATTTTTACCTGGTGTTATTCCTGCGTTATTACAATTACAAGCCGCAGGTTACCGTTTAGTAATGGTGTCTAACCAAGATGGTTTAGGCACAGATAGCTTTCCTACTGCTGATTTTGATATAGCACAAGACAAAATGATGGACATAATGCAAAGCCAAGGCATTAGCTTTGACGAAGTATTAATTTGCCCACACTTTGATGAGCAAAACTGTGATTGCCGTAAACCTAAAACGGGCTTACTTACCGAGCTTATGCGCTCAGGCAAAGTAGACTTAGCGCGCTCTTTTGTTATTGGCGATCGCCAGACCGATATTGGCCTTGCTCAAAACTTATGTTGTGAAGGTATTTTATACGACGGCGATTGGAGTGCGATAGTGACAAAGTTGACTACCGCAAACCGCGAAGGTCGTGTTACACGCAACACTAAAGAAACCCAAATTGATGTAGCCATAAACTTAGATCAAACTAAAAATGGCAGTATAGACACCGGCCTTGGCTTTTTTGATCACATGCTTGATCAAATTCGCACCCACGCAAACATTGGCTTAAACATTAAAGCCAAAGGCGATTTACACATAGATGAGCACCACCTTGTTGAAGACATTGGTATTGCTCTTGGTGTCGCACTTAAACAAGCGCTTGGCACTAAATCGCAAATTGCACGCTATGGTTTTGCGCTTCCTATGGACGAGTGTAAAGCTGAAGCACAAATTGATTTATCGGGTCGTGCATCATTTGTATTAAACGCTAACTTTAGCCGCGAAAAAGCAGGCGATTTAGACGTACAAATGGTTGAGCACTTTTTCAAAAGCTTAAGTGATAACGCCGCCATTAGCCTTATTTTATCGGTAAGCGACGGTAACTGTCATCATCAAGTAGAAGGCTTATTTAAAGCGTTTTCACGTGCTCTTCGTATGGCAGTAGCACAAGACACGACCCAACAAACAGCCAGCTCTAAGGGATGTTTATGATTGCCATAATTAATACCGGTTGTGCCAATATAAATTCTGTACGTTTTGCGTTTGAACGCTTAGGGCAAACACCAACAGTAATTACTTCACCAGAGCAATTAGCGGGTTTTGAGCGCGCTATATTGCCAGGTGTAGGTCACGCGTCGGTTGCTATGAAACGCCTAGTAGATAACGGCTGGCAACAAGCTATAAATGAATACCAGCGCCCGCTTATGGGTATTTGTTTAGGTATGCAGTTACTGTGCGAAAGCACCGAAGAAGGTAACGTACAGTGCCTAGGTAAAATACCAGGGCAAGTAAAAGCGCTTGATGTAGGCAATTTAACGTCGCCGCATATGGGTTGGAATAACTTAAGCGTTAACAAAGAGCATGCATTAACTAAAGGGCTAACGCTTGATGAGCAAGTGTATTTTGTTCACAGCTTTGCGCACACCGTAAACGACGCCACACTAGTGAGCGGCGAATATGGTCAAACCTTTTCAGCCATTGTTGCTAAAGACAATTATGCAGGCATGCAATTTCACCCAGAGCGCAGCGCAAAAGTTGGCGCACGTTTATTACAAAATTTTGTTGATTGGCAGTTATAAGCTGCCCATTAACTAACAAAAAAGAGATTATTTGTGATTATTCCAGCATTAGACGTATTACAAAATCAAATTGTGCGCTTGTACCAAGGTAAATACGACACAGCACAGTTTTACCCTTTCGAACTTGGTGCGCGTTTAAAAGAATACGCCGACAGTGGCGCAGGTAAACTACACCTTGTGGATTTAGAAGGTGCACGCGATCCAAGTAAAAAGCAGTGGAAACATATCCAAGCTGCAACCAAAGCACTTAATGTACCGTATCAAGTGGGCGGCGGTATTCGCTCAGAGCAAGATGTAAGTGATTGGCTTAAAGCCGGTGCAAACCAAGTTGTTATTGGTTCAATGGCAGTAGAAAAACGCGAACAAGTAAAAGCCTGGATTGAGCAATTTGGTGCAGAGCATTTTGTAATTGCTCTTGATGTAAATAAAACAGCCACGGGCTGGGCACCAGCAACGCACGGTTGGTTAAGTGAATCTGAATTTGGTTTACTTGAGCTGGTAGATTTTTATGTGAGCTTAGGTGTTATTGATTTTTTATGCACGGACATCAGTAAAGATGGCACCATGACGGGCCCATCATTTGAGCTTTACGAAGACCTAACTCGCCACAACAGCACAATTAAAGTGCAAGCCTCAGGTGGCGTAAGCTCACTAGATGACATTAAAAAGCTTAAAGAGCTTGGTGTGGGCGGCGTTATTTTAGGTAAATCATTGCTTGATGGCGCATTTAGCGTTGAGGAGGCACTGGCATGTTATCAAAACGCATAATCCCGTGTTTAGACGTTAAAGACGGCCAAGTAGTTAAAGGCGTTAAGTTTAAAGGCCATGAAATAGTTGGCGATATTTTAACAATGGCTAAAGCCTACAGCGAAGCCGGTGCCGATGAACTAGTTTTTTACGAAATCAGCGCAAGCGTTGAAAAACGCCTACTCGATGTGAATTGGGTAGAGAGCATTGCACGTAATATCGATATTCCATTTTGTGTAGCGGGCGGTATTAAATCAGTGGCTGATGCAGCGCGTGTACTTGAGCGCGGTGCTGATAAAATAAGCATTAACAGCCCTGCTATTGCGCGTCCTGAACTTATTAAAGAATTACACGATGAGTTTGGTAAGCAATGTGTTGTAGTCGGCATTGATAGCTTTTTTGATGAAATTACCGGCGAGTATTTAGTGTATCAATTAACCGGCGATCCTAACGCATCAAGCCGTACGCGCTATAAAACACAAGAATGGGTTAAACGCGTACAAGACCTAGGCGCAGGCGAAATTGTATTAAACTGTATGAACCAAGATGGCGTTCGTAACGGTTACGACAACGAGCAACTAAGTAAAATTCGCGAGCTGTGTGACATTCCTTTAATCGCCTCTGGCGGTGCGGGTAGTATGCAAGATTTTGTTGATGTATTTAAACAAAGCAAAGTAGATGGTGCATTAGCCGCCAGCGTTTTTCATAAAAATGTGATTAACATTGGCGAACTAAAACAATTTTTAACAGATAACCAAGTGGCAGCAAGATTATGCAAGTAACACAACAAAACCAAGCTCAGGTCGATTTCGCTAAAAGTGACATGATCCCTGCTATTATTCAAGATGCCCGCTCTGGTGTTATTTTAATGCAAGGCTTTATGAACAGCGAAGCACTCGCTGTCACGCTTGATACCAATAAGGTAACGTTTTACTCACGTTCAAAATCGCGTTTATGGACTAAAGGCGAGTCATCAGAGAACTACTTAAACGTAGTATCTGTACATACCGATTGTGACTACGATTCAATTTTAGTACTTGCCAACCCAGAAGGCCCAACGTGCCACTTAGGCACACAAAGCTGTTTTGGTGATGAAGCAAAACCAAGTTTAAGCTTTTTAGCACAGTTAGAAGATGTGATTGTTGCGCGTAAAAACGACGACCCTGAAAAAAGCTACACAGCGTCATTATTTGCAAAAGACTTAAGCCGTAGTTGTCAAAAAGTAGGTGAAGAAGGCGTAGAAGTTGCCCTTGCCGCTATGAAACACGATAACGATGAGCTAACAAACGAGTCTGCTGATTTAATTTATCACCTGACTGTATTACTACAACGCCAAGGCTTAGCCCTTGAAGATGTAGTTAAATGCTTGCAAGGTCGCCATAAATAGCATTAATTGTGACTAACAAAGAGGCTCATATTTATATGGGCCTTTTTATTTTTACAGTAAATCACGTGTGATATAGTGCGTGGCTAAATTAATCGGTTACTGTGAACTATGAAAAACTATATTATTCCTTCTATTGTCGCATTTATTTTAGCAGGCTGTACCAGCAAAACTAATCAGACTACAACTACAACAACCACTACTACAACGAATCAGTCTGTAAAAACCACAGTAACACCCGATGAATGCAGCACCATAAATAACCTTATAAACAGTTATGAGTCTGGTTTTAATTCAATCAAAACAGATAAAGTAAATAACCAGTTTACTAATCAATGGCGTACTAATACTCATATGATTGGAGCAAACTGTACGGTTACTTTAAATAAGTCAGAGCAAGCAAGCTACCAATGCCAAACACCTGTTAAAACACAAACGCAAACAATAAAGTCTCATCAAAAACTGGCTAAGCAATTGCGCCAATGCTTAAGCAAAACAGGTTGGTTGGAAAGCCAAAAAGAAACAGCAAGTTCAATTTACAGCACCTTTGTACTTGATACTAAAACCCCAGTCATTACACTTGCTACCAATCAAGAAGGTATTGGGTTTTCTACTCGCTTTGAAATTGCACCACCGTTAGGACTTTAATATGCGCCAATTAAATCAAAACAAAAAACAATCTAAATTTAAAACTGATTGCCTAGGAATATGCGAAAGGCGCAGCGGTTACTGCACCGGTTGTGGGCGTACTAACGAAGAAATTTTTGATTGGATAATATTATCTGAAGATGAAAAAAAAGCGATTTTAGAAACACCACGAGCAGACGCTAACTCATAACAAATAAAGCCCCTAAATGTTAAAAGTAACAGTTAACTGATTAACTAAAAACTTTTTGCTTGTTGTTGCTATTCATTTTAGTTGCGCTAATACAGCTTTCGACTACTTGCTCAAATGAGTTATTAATATCTATATTTATAACATTGGGCTCATCTTCTTTTGGAACTTCTAGCGCTTCAAATTGGCTTTTGAGTAAATCAACAGGCATAAAATGCCCTTTTCTGTCCTGCATACGGCTTTTAACCAGCTCAAAATCACCAAAAAGATGTAAAAAGGTAATGCCTATATTTCCATCACATATTTGTTTTCGGTATTTCTTTTTTAATGCTGAGCAGACTATTACCGCGACTTCATTTTTCTTTTCAATGCTAAATGCAGCATCACGTATTCTTTCTAGCCAAGGCACACGATCAGCATCATTTAAAGGCTGCCCAGATGACATTTTTAATATATTAGCCTTGGGATGTAAGTCGTCTCCGTCGATAAATTTAGCGCCAATGCGCTTTGCTAATGCATCACCCACACTTGACTTTCCTGTGCTTGAAACCCCCATTACAATATAAATACGACCTACATTTGTGTTACTCATGTATTTACCCTCGCCTTAATTTAATAATTAATTATTTTCAATGTATATATTATATTGAGTTACGGGTAACATGTTACGCGTAACAAATACGAAAGTGAAGTTAAACACACACTAAACATCATAATTCACACTGAATATAAGTAGGGAAAAATGTCAGATTTATCATTAATACTAACAGCGGTAGGCTCCATATTTTTATTGCTTTTTTTAGTAATGAAAGTACGACTACATGCTGTCGTCTCTTTGATCCTTGTTTCTATGATTGCAGGATTATTCTCAGGAATGAGCCCAGAAATAATTGCCGCTACAATTCAAAAAGGAATGGCCGGAACACTAGGCTTTGTAGCGGTGGTGGTCGCTTTAGGCGCCATGTTTGGCAAAGTAATGGAAGAAACCGGCGCGCTGGATCGCATTGCCCACACACTTTTACACCGTTTTGGAGAAAAAAACGCTAATTGGGCGCTTACCTTTACGGGCTTTATTTGTGCCCTCCCCCTCTTTTTTGATGTAGCCGTTGTACTTTTAATCGGTATTGTTTTTGCTGTGGTACGAAAAGGCGGTGGCAGCGTTGTTAAAATTGGTATTGGGCTACTTGCTGGGATAGCGTCTTGTCAGGCGTTTCTTATTCCTGCGCCAGGGCCGATTTTGGTTGCCTCTCAATTAGGCGCTGACTATGGTTATATGATTTTATTTGGCCTTATTGCTGCCATACCGGCAATGATTATAGGAGGTCCAATTTGGGGCTCTATTATTTCTAAATCTATTCATGTAGAACTCCCACAGCACGAACAAATCGACGATAACCAAAGAGTTGGTAAAGGGACGCCTAGTTTTGGATTAGCATTAGGTTTAATTGCTCTGCCGTTAATTATGATTAGTTTAAATACTATTGGTAGCCGCTTTGTTGAAAAAGACTCTGATTTATATAATTGGTTAGCCTTTATAGGTCATCCATTTACAGCAATTTTAGTTGCCTGCCTAATGGCATTTTATTTGCTCGGTGCAAGGCGCGGTGTCCCTAATGCTAGAATCATGGAAATTTGTGGTAGTGCCTTACAACCTGCAGGAATTATTATTCTTGTCACTGGTGCCGGTGGGGTATTTAAACAAGTATTAGTTGATTCAGGAGTAGGTACTGCACTAGGTAATTACTTAGCTGGCTCAGGCTTACCGATTGTAATACTCGCTTTTGTATTATCAGCCGCTGTGCGGGTTATTCAAGGCTCTGCGACAGTAGCTATGCTTACAGCGTGTGGCTTAATTATTCCAATGCTTCAGCCTTTAGGCCTTGATGGAGCGCAGCTTGCCGCTGTCACTATCGCTATTGGTGGGGGCTCTATTGTGCTCTCCCATGTAAACGACTCAGGATTTTGGTTAGCGAGTCGCTATCTCGGTTTGAGCGAAATGCAAACTCTTAAAACGTGGACAGTGATGGAAACCATTATTGGTACTGTTGGCGCACTTGTCGCTATGATTATTTCTCTGTTTTTGTAAATTTACAGTACGTAGATTTATCATCACACATATAAAAATTTACCTGAGCCTTTTGTTATTTAGGCTCAGGTAATTAGGCACAGGTAATTAAGCTCATATAATTAGAGTATTTAAACACTCTCACCTAGATGAACTATATAACCAGAATCAATTACTTGCTTATAATTCATGCTAGTATTCAAATCGGAATTAATCCGGCTCAACAACTCTCTTCCCGCAACATTACCTATCTGATAACGAGGGGTGATCACACTTGCTAATTGAGGCACCATTGATTGGCCAATATCATGACCATGAAAACCCACAATCCCCATTTGGCTAGGCACTAAAATATTGTTTCGCTGGCACTCAAAAATAGCCCCAATTGCTAAATCATCATTAGTACAAAACAAACAGTCAGTATTTGGGTAGTCAGTACGCGCTTTTTGTAAAAGTTCGGCGCCTAAACTATAAGATGAAGCTTGATCAGTCATCACACTTTTAGGCGTAAAGCCTTTAGCTAACATAGCATCTGAATAACCTTGAAATTTTAGACGTGTTCGTACATCGAGCCTTGCACCTATATAAACAATATTGCGATAGCCTTTATTTAAAAGTGCCGTCGTCATATCAAAAGCGGCTTTAACATTATCAAAACCAACCGCTTGCTGCATAGGAGAGTGATGAGTATCCATTATTTCAATCACAGGTACGCCTGACGTTTCAATCATTTTTAGCGTTCTGTCTGTGTGTGTGGTTTCTGATAAAATTAAACCATCAACGTGATACGACAATAGATACTCAACCCGTTTTTCTTCAATTTCAGGGTTGTAACCATAATGGGCTAACATTGTTTGATATCCTGCAGGCCCTGTCACATCTTCAATGCCTTTTATAACTTGAGCAAACACGTGATTCGTTAACGATGGGACTAGTACACCAATAGAGTAGCTTTTAGCATTAGAGAGTAAATCAGGGGCTTTATTTGCAATGTAACCTAGCGTATCAATAGCTGCACTAATTTTAGTGCGAGTAGACTCTGATACTTTTTCGGGATTACGTAAATAACGACTCACCGTCATTTTGGTTACACCAACCGCATCGGCAATATCTTGAAGAGAAGAACGCTTGTTTTTTTTCATCACACACAATTAAATAAAATGTTACTTGTAACATACCAACTATTGTGAAAAATCACTACTTTTAGCCATTTTTATTTAGGTTATCGCTAAGCGATTACCCAAGAGATTTAAATAATCTAGACCTATTTTACTGTATTTGTACCAATAACATTAAACAGAGGCTCAGATACTCCGAGCCTCATCGTAATTGAAAACTTATAGCAATCTCAACAATTGCGAACCAGGTAGGCCGCTTTGTGGTAATAACGCGGGGGTAACTGCAAATGCTTCTGGGATTTTACTTTTGATTTCATCCATCTTTTTACGGTTATTTTGTTTATCATAAACATAATATTTAAGGATATTTCCGTATACATCGTCTTTTGCATCAACCTTCTCTAGGGTTTTTAACGCTTTATCGTAATCATCAAGGTAAATGTATGCCAGTGCTAAGTTATCAGCAGAGCCAACATGTAGTTTCCCTTCAAGCTGTTTTGATAAATCTTCAAGCTCTGCAACAGCAAGCTCATAACGCCCTAGCTGTATATACGCGGTTGCTAGTGAATTTTTTAAAAAGTAAGGCGGGTTACTACCAGGCTCATACCATTTTTCGTAAGCACTCAGTATATCTTCATATTGCTCAAGTTTAGAGTAAACGTGATCTAGCAGCCTAAAGCTTTGTAGTTTAATTTCAGCTTCTTCAAAACCAGCAAGTTTATCTCTATTTAAGTGCCATTGTTGTATGCCTTGCGCAGCTTGGTTTAACAGTTCAGAGTTATCACTTTTTGCCCCTGCTGCACTTTTAAGAAGCTGTGCAAGTTGTTGATTATATTCTTCACTTTTAATAGGAGCCTGAGACGTATTATTACTTTGCTGCTTGTTATCTGAACTACCATCTACAATTTGCGCTGCAGCTAAAGCACTAAAAGACATTGCCGCCGCAACCATAACCAAATATTTACTTTTCATTGTTTTTTCCTTGTTTAACATTTTGATCCTCTGAATATTAAAACTCTTAGAATGAGCAATATTCAAAAGTGGGGGGGTAAAAAAGTTAGGCGAGCTTTTAGCACTTTGCTCTTGTAGCAATAAACTGGCTAAATCCAATTGGTATTTACCTTTTAGCTTTTGCATACACAACTCATCACAGCTAAGTTCGAGTTGCTCTTTTGCTAAACCAGTTAACTTTAAGCAAATAGGATTCCACCAAAAAACGCTTTCTATAAAACAAATAAGCCACGTCCAATAAATATCACCTTGTTGTAAATGAGTTACCTCGTGTTGAATGACTGAATCTAATTCTTCACGATTTACCATCGTCGACTCTAGCCAAATAACAGGCTTTATTAACCCGGTAGCAAAAGCAGGCTCTGTATGGGTTGTTAGTCTAATTGGATACTGATTGTTAATGTGTTTAAGTTCAGGACTTGGCTTTGAGTTAATGTATAAGTTTTTTATAAGCTTTACATATAAGCCCATGCGTAATGAAAACAATCCAAAACCAGCTAAAACTAAAACCATAAAAACATTACTAAGTGATGGCAATAAGTCCCATATACTCATATCGCTTTGTAATTCGTCCTTAGTTGCTACTTGTTCAGCATTTGGTATTAATGCTTTAACATTGGGAATCAATTGCGCCACGTTGAATGTGTAACGATTTGCCCCTTCAAATAAGGATAACTGGGAAAAATATTGCCAAGGGACAAACCAACATACCAAGGCAGTCATTAAAATGTAAAAGTTTAATCGTGCTGGGGCATTTTTTAGCCCTTTTACTGTAAGCAAAATACATAAGCTAATAAGTGTGCAAGTTAGTAAATAATCCGTCATTACCCTCTCCTTTAATCTAACTTCTTATTTTTTAAAAGCGTTTGTAAATATTCTATATCTTCATCATTTAGCTTTTCTTCTTTAATAAAGTGGGCAATTAAACTACGAGAATTACCTTTAAAAAATCGTTGCATAAAACTAGGCATAGCTTGCCCCGATAATGTGTCTTGAGTCACGATTGTTCTAAAAACAATAGCTCGACCTTCATGTCCACAGCGCTCAATCGCCCCTTTGTGTTCTAACCTATCTACGATAGTTTTAACTGTTGTATAGGCTACTTTTTTATCTTTTTGCTTATCAGCTAAAAGCACTTTATGTAGTTGACTCGCGGTACAGGGTTCTTCCTGCCAGAGCAGCTGCATAATATCCATTTCAAAATCACTAAGTTTCATTGTCGCTCCTATTACTACACTTGTAGTGGTACTGTTACAAATGTAGTAGTAACTAATCTTAGTGTCAATACAAAATTGACATGTGAATGAAAAACAAACGATAGAAATATAAAAGTCTTAGGGAGGTTTTATAAAAAAGGTATATAAAATAAGGGTGTATACTTGTTAATTGGTTTTAGAAAAACATAAAAAACGATAGTTTATTTTCAACTAACGCTTTTTATGCTTTAAAGTTTTTTATGAAAGGTAGTGAGGTAACTATGCTTTATCGAGCGCTTGGCTTACATCGGCAATTATGTCAGCAATGTTTTCAATACCGACTGACAAACGGATTAAATCGCGACTTACACCCGCATTAGCAAGCTCTTCATCATTTAATTGGCGGTGTGTAGTTGACGCAGGATGGTACGCAAGCGACTTGGCATCGCCAATATTAACTAAGCGTAAAATCATGTTTAGCGCATCAATAAAACGAGTACCCGCTTCTAGGCCACCAGCAATACCAAAGCTTAAAATACCCGATGCTTTGCCACTGGTAATTTTTTGGCTCATTTCGTTATACGGGCTTGATTTAAGCCCTGCGTAATTAACCCAAAGCACTTTTGGATGATTTTCTAAATACTCAGCTAGCTGCTGTGCATTCTCGCAGTGGCGATCCATTCTTAAGCCTAAGGTTTCAAGGCCAATTAAAATGTCAGATGCGTTTTTAGGCGCAAGCGCTGCGCCAGTATTTCTAAGTGGCACTACTCTACAACGTCCAATAAATGCAGCTTCAGCAAAAGCTTCGGTATAAACCACATTGTGGTACGACGGATCGGGCTCGTTCATCATTGCAAAACGTGTAGCATTTGCTTTCCAATCAAATTTCCCTGAGTCGACAATCATGCCGCCAATAGCAGTACCGTGCCCGTTTATATACTTTGTCAGTGAGTGAACCACTATATCGGCGCCCAGCTCAAATGGACGGCATAAATACGGCGTAGCCACGGTATTATCAACTATAAGCGGCACACCTTTGCTGTGTGCAATACGTGCTAAACGCTCAATATCAACAATATTACCTGCCGGGTTACCAATAGATTCACAAAAAACAGCACGGGTGCTGTCGTCAATGGCATCCTCGAATGCGCTAAAGTCATCAGCTTTAATCATACGTGCTTCAATACCTTGGCGTGGTAATGTATGGGCAAATAAATTATACGTGCCGCCATATACTTGGCTGGTGCTCACAATATTAGTACCTACCTCGCACAAACATTGAATAGCATACGTAATAGCCGCCATCCCTGAGGCAACAGCCAGCGCACCAATTCCCCCTTCCATCGCGGCAATACGTTGTTCAAGTACGGCATTGGTTGGGTTCATTATGCGGGTGTAAATATTTCCAGGTACTTTTAAATCGAATAAATCAGCACCATGCTGCGTATTATCAAATGTATAAGAAGAAGTGTGATAAATAGGCACGGCTGCCGATTTGGTCGTAGGCTCAGATTCGTAACCGTGGTGCAGTGCTAATGACTCTAATTTCATAATTATTTCCTTCAATTAATTTACCACTAACCTAGCACTTCTTGGTTATAAAATGCACATAAAATATATTAAAGGATGTTGAGGTGATTTGATTTAAGTTAAAGGCGGATAAGAGCGAGAAGCGGTCATTGATATTGGCTAAATATCGTCGTTAATTGATTTGTTAAACTGTTCTTTGCGCATATATTCATGAAAATGAGCGATGCGCGCATATTGTTCCATTTAACTTTACTTAAAAGTTTTAGAAAACTTAGTTATAGTAATACCTTAGATAATTTGTTAAAACTATATAAAGTAGATAAATGAGCGTTAAGTCGGCAGAAATATGCGCGCTGAGCGCACTATTAAATTGTTATGCCTCACAGCCAAGTTACAATCTCATTCAAATTAGGAGATAGAAAATGAAAATAGTTACCGTCATAGCACTCTTTTGTGCAGCAGCAGTTGTTCCGTCATTCGCTCAGGCATCACTTTATGACCCATCAATCGAGCACGAGCCGAAGGATGGTGTCGTCAAACTGTATGGTGCTGGGGGGCCGAATACCGCCTTCAAAAAAGTCGCTGAGGTCTGGGAAAACCGTTCGGGTACCAAAGTGGAAATTATCGCCGGGCCTGAAAGCAGATGGTCTGCTGATGCGCAGGCAGATGCCGATATACTTTGGGGTACTTCGGAGCAGTCGATGACGGCATTCCTGCTAACCTACAAGACCTTCGACCCCAGCAAGGTCGAGCCGATCTATATCAGGCCCACCGTTATAGCCGTTAAGGCCGGCAACCCAAAGAATATTCAGGGCTTTGACGCGCTTCTAGTGGAAGGAATGAAAATCGTCGTTACGGAGGGCAAGGGCATCTACAACACCTCCGGAACTGGAACATGGGAAGACGTCGCCGGACGCATGGGCTCGCTGAATGACGTCGCGCAGTTTCGGAAGAATATCGTGTCGTACTCGCTCGGCTCTGGCGCCAGCTTCAATGCGTTCAAGGAGCTGGACGCTGATGCCTGGATTACCTGGCCGAACTGGCCAATCACGCACCCCGATGTATTGGAGCTTGTTCGCTTAGATGAAGGCCGAACGATCTGGCGAGATGTCAATGTAGTCATCTCACCTGACGCAGACCGTGAGGCGCAGATGTTCCTAGACTTTCTGGTTACCGAAGAAGCGCAAAAGATAATGGCCACCGAAGGGTGGCGGAGATAATCGCTATTTATTAGTTGCCCCATAATCCGATGCATAACAAGGCGCTGCACCGGACGGCAATTCCGCTGCGCTCCATTGCCGCCGGTGAGCTTAGTCGTTAGGTTCCTATGAGATTACTCACGATTCTTGCTGTTGGATTTTTAGTGCTGGGGTGTTCTGACGAGTATAATCCTTTCAAAAACAGGGTAGAAAAAAGAGCAGAAGGCTTTTTGTCGAAACATCATAGTAGCTTAGAGCATTTGATTAAGTTGGCTGAGAAAGGAAAATTTGAGCTTGTTCAGTGGATAGATGAAGATGATGGTAAAAACCTGCCGGTAAATGTCGTTTCAATAAAAGGGACTAAAAAGAAAGTAGAAGTTTCTGATGGCCGACTTGACGAATTCATTTCATTCGCTAAAAGTAAAGGAATCAAATTAATTTGGTTTCAGTACTTTGATGGTGTTTGGTTTGTCATGAAGGCATTTTCTTATGAAGACAGCGGAAAGCGTCGAGAAGGCTATTTTTCTTTTGGTAATCCATCAAAAACAAGAATTTGCCATTTCGGCGAAGAAAATATGGGGTTCGCTATGCTTAACGAAAGCGAAAAGAATTGGTTTATGATCAAATGTAACATCCCTAAAACCGGAACCTAACAAGTTGCCAAAGTTCGCCGCAAAAAGCGCGGTTGGGACAAATACTCACTGGGCTTCGCCCAACAACGTTCGCATTTGCCCCTTGGCAAAGCGTTATAAGCCAAAGGAAGTTCGGTGATGAAATCGATAATTGGAAAACTTGATGTGTTAAGCGTGTTTGTAGCGTGGACACTTTTAATAGTTTTCTTTGTATCTCTGGCTTATGGGAAAATGTTTTCTGAACCTAACGCTAGTGCTAGTCATTTAGTTTATTTGTTTGGGGCATTCTTTTGCACAGTTTTAATTCATATTGTTTTGGCATTTTTTAACCGTTGCCCACATTGCGATAAATGTTTAACTGTTCAAGGTTTTAAAAAGCCTCATCCAGCATCAAGTGGTAGCTGGGATAAAGTTGTTTGGCGCTGGTTTTCTGGTTCAATTGTTTGTATCCATTGCGGGCAAAGAGTGGCAACTAATGGCTTATAACAAGTTGCTCAAGTTCGTTCGTAAACTCACTGGGACAATTAACAGTTGGCTTGGCGCTTCGCGCAAGTTTAGCCAACAGTCAATTGCCCCTTAGCAAAGCGTTAGTACCCTCAGAGACTCTGTTTATGAAATCAAAGTTAATTAGGACCGCTGAGAAAAACGGTTTTACCAAAGCGGGAAGTGATGGTGCTCAAGTGCGGTATCTCAAACCCATCAATAATGACTTTTCGTATGGATTTCTGATTGGCCGCACTGGTAAAGATGATATAACTGCTGTTCAATTCGGGCTAATTAACCACCCTATGTGGGAGTTGCAGCAAGAGGTTGAAGGCACTAAAGATCTAAATATATTATTCCTCTTGTTTACTTTACTCCTCAATCCGGTACATGAGGAAAGTGGAAAACCAAGAAGTCTCGATTCCGATACCGTATCAGAGCTAATGCAAACGAAAATAGACTTTTTTGACGCCAACTTGGCTCAAATAATAAAAGATACAGTCCGTTTCCTAACAGAGTTTCGTTATCCGCCCTTATTCGTAACTGAGGAGCACTTGCTTTTTGATGGGCTTGCCCACTATTACGGTTTGCTATATAAGCATCTTTATGTGAGCAAATTGTCGGCTGAAGAAATTGACTCTCACATTGATAGTCTTCTGGAAATGGGGTTAAGTGAAAGAGCTCACCCTATATTTCGTTTGGGGTTGTTAAAGCAGTACGTCGGGTACTAACACATATGAGCCTTAACTCTGTCAATAGGCATTAGTTTTCTTTTTGACCGTTTTTATAAATTGACGGTCAATTCTAAATCAATAAACAAATTCGTTTACTTCGTATGTCGATGCGGCTGTTAAGTAAGTAGCTTACGGCAAACACATATAGAGGCTCTCTTATTGCGATCTCATCGCAGCCAGCTTTTTCCCATATCCTTTTGGGGTTGCTGGGGCACTAGACATTCATCGGTTAACCTCATCATGGCACTATTCAAGGCGGCTGGTTTCATCATTATGATCCAGTTAGTTTCAGGCTCAAGTCAGGTGTAAGCGACTTTGTTTATTGTATTAATGCACGCGTACTGAGCGTCTAATCAAGACAAGTGGCTTAGGTCTGTAGGCATATAATCAGGTTAAACCTTGTTGGTTATTAACTCACCTAATTGATTGATGCTCAGCCTTATATCCAGTTAGATGTTCAGCTCACTCAATACCGTGACTAACTCTTTAAGAATTTTGCTTCATCGAATACCGTCTCTTTTTTAAGCATATAATAAACACAGCGACCAAGCTTATGCGCAAGCGCTGACAGTGCTTTGGCTTTACTCATTCGTTTTTGTAGTTTTTCGAGGTATTTGTTGGCGTTGTGATTGTGACGCAGCAGCAATACAGCGGCTTCGGAGAACGCCCATTTTAGATGTGCATTGCCAATTTTGTTACCTTGGGTGCCATAGGTTTTGCCGGCAGACTCTGCTTTACATTTGACTAACCGACTATATGAAGCGAACTTTTGTAGGCTTGAAAAGCGATTAATGTCACCAATTTCATAAATAATGGTAAGTGCGAGAATGCGGCCTATACCATTTATTGTTTGCAAGATATTAAGGTGAACAGGATTGTGTTGCTTGGCCATTTGTTCAATATAATGCTCTAAAGGCTTAAGCTCGCTGTGATAGCAATCGAGTATGGCCATATTTAAATTAATGGATCGTTGCACAACGCGGTCAGGGAAGTAGTAGCGCATCTTTTCTCTGTCGCAGACGTTCTTTAAATTCACGTTGTGGGCAGGTAAATTGTACTGGCTGGCGGTATTGGCGACATGGGCTTTTAAATCAGCTCCGTGGCGAACAATTTTAGTTCTTCGGCGTAATAAGTCGCGCGTAGCACGCATATCTTTGTCATACACATAAGCAAGTGGGAAGTTTCCCCCACGGATGAGTTTGGCAATTTTATATGAATCTATTTTATCGTTTTTGGCTTTACCGCCATGAATCGCCTTCATATATAACGCATGACCGAGAATAAAGTCGATAGTGTGTTCTTTACAAAAGTCAGCGACCCAATACCAGCAATGCATGCATTCTACGCCAACCACAATGTTACCGGTATACGGTTTAAGTAGTTTTAGTAGTGCTTCTGGGTCATCTTTAATTTTCTTGTGAACAAGGATAAGTCCTGTATTATCAATGATACAGACGTAAAGTAATCGCGCGTGTAAATCGATTCCACAATAATATGGATGCATGTTATTGTAAAAGTTCATTGAGCTTTCTCCTGTAAGGTTGGTTGCCTTTTCTGCGTAGCGAATAATCGCGATGCTAGGGAGGAGGCTCAATGAGTATCAAGTCAATTCAGCAGGACAAAAAACAGTTGGTTTTGCTCCTGCGTCGCTAATTTTAACCAACTATTTTTTGCCTCTGATTGAGGCGTTACGAACGTCCGCTCATGGCACTTAGCAGTCATAAATAAGCGAATCAAACATCAACAAAAAAGGCGCTTCCATTATGGTAAGCGCCCTTCTGTTATCTCACTAATTACTTATTTTACGATTGTCATTTCGTCTAATAAGTTTTGTGCATTATCTACTTTATCCATTACCCACAGCATGTAGCGTGAATCAACGTGGATTGAGCGTTTAAGCTCAGGGTTGTAATTCCAGTCACCAATAATACTTTCGTAAACACCGTCGAACAGTAAGCCTACAGCCATACTATAATCATTAAATTCATTAACCTAAAAATACAGTTTAAAAGTGCTAGCCGTATAATTAAATATAAACACAAAGGGTAGTGAGCAAAAACATACTGTAAAAGGTCTATGTTGACATAACAACCCTCAATGTATACGATTTGCATATAAATCATATACGGTATATATAATGGGAATAGTGAAAATATCAGATGGGCTGCATGAAGAAATTAGAAAATCGAGTAATATCATGTCCAGATCTATCAATTCACAAGCAGAGTTTTGGATTAAAATAGGCATGCTTGCTGAGTTAAATCCGACACTTACCTACCATGAAATAATTAAAAAACAACTCATAAAAGAAAAGCTTACTATTCAGGATCTTTTGCATGAGTAAAGCAACAATAAAGACTGATGCAGAAATTGAGCTCATGAGAGAATCAGGAAAGCTTTTAGCTCAGGTATTTAAAATGCTTGATGATTTTATTTGCGAGGGCATAACTACGTTAGATATAGACACTAAAGTAGAAAGCTATATTACCAATGTGTTACATGCTCGTCCTGCCAGTAAAGGCCAATATGGCTATCGGTATTCATTGAACTCATCTGTTAATGACGTAGTGTGCCATGGTGTACCCAATAATATTTATAAATTAAAAAACAAAGATATTTTAAATATTGATATTACCTTAGAGAAAAATGGTTATATCAGTGATTCAAGTAAAATGTATACTTTTGCAGCGACAAGCTCAGAAGCCAAACGATTGGTTAAAACGACTTATGATGCTATGTGGGAAGGTATTAAGGTGGTAAAGCCAAAAGCAACGCTTGGTGATATTGGCTATGCTATTCAAAAGCACGCTGAATCTTCTGGTTATAGTGTAGTACGTGAATATTGCGGTCATGGTATTGGTAAAGAAATGCATGAAGAGCCGCAAGTTTTGCATTATGGTAAACCTCATACAGGGTTAGTGCTTGAAGCAGGTATGACCTTTACTATAGAGCCTATGATCAACCAAGGTTCCAAGAAGGTAAAAACTAAAAAAGATGGATGGACAGTCGTAACAAAAGACAAGAAACTTTCTGCTCAGTGGGAACATACCGTTCTAGTAACAGAAACGGGCTTCGAAGTTTTAACACTTCGCGATGAAGAGAAGCGTGCTTAGCAAAACTAAGTTATGCTACTGACGTATACAAACCGTAACCCATTATGATTAATAAAAAAGGCGCTTCCTTTACGGTAAGCGCCCTTCTGTTATCTCACTAATTACTTATTTTACGATTGTCATTTCGTCTAACAAGTTTTGTGCATTATCTACTTTATCCATTACCCAAAGCATGTAGCGTGAATCAACGTGGATTGAGCGATTAAGCTCAGGGTTGTAATCCCAGTCACCAATAATACTTTCGTAAACACCGTCAAACAGTAAACCAACAAGCTCTGCTTTACCGTTAAGTGTTGGCGAACCTGAGTTACCACCGGTAGTGTCTACATTTGATAAGAAGTTAACGGGTACTGTATTCATGCCACCCGTGTAATCACCATAAAGCTTGGCTTTAATTTGCTCTTGTAACTTTTTAGGTGCATTAAATGGGTCAACATCGGTGTTTTTAGCTAGTAACCCTTCAAGCGAGGTAAAAGGTGTTGCTACCAAGCCATCTTGAGGTGAGTAGCCGCCTACGGTGCCATAGGTTACTCGTAATGTGCTGTTGGCATCGGCGTATACAGGTTTGTTTTTAGCTTTGTTAAACGCAATGATTGCGCTCATTAACTCTGGGCGAGCTGCTTGTAATTTACCTGCAAGTGCTTTTGATTTATCTTCCTCTGCTTTCATTACTTTAAAGATTGCTTTAGCGTACTGCACAAATGGGTCTTGGCTTTGATTTAGCTGGCTAAACGATTGTTCAAATAATGAATTGCGAACAGTGGCATTATCAAGTCTTGACTGTTCATACATGCTATCAAGTAACGCGCTTTGGGTTGCTTTATCAAACCCATTTTGTACTTTAAATACGTTATCAACCTCGCTAAAACGCTCTTCTTTTGGAAGTGCTGCATACAGCTCTAAAAAGTGCAGTAAAATAGCTTTGTCTACTTTGCTATCATAACGGCGGCTCATACGCTCAAGCCCTGCTTTAATGCGAGGTAGGTCACGTTCTTGATAACCAGATTCACGTTCGCTATTTGGCTGTTGTTTTTCATAAGCTAGGCGGTATAAACGTCGTGCTGTGCTGATCATTTGTGAGCGGTGCACATAACCTAACATACGGTCGCGTTCACTGTGCTCTTGTGATTGCGCAATTAGCTCAGATAGCTCACCTAATACGCTTCCGTATTGCTCTTTACGCTCACTATCGCTATTGATCCATTGTGTTAAGTCTTGTTCAAACTGTTTTTTGCGCTCAAGCATAGTGCCTTTTTTGAAGCTTTCGATCATCGAACCATAGTTTTTAATATAGTTGTTATAACCTGCAATGGTGCTTTCGTAAGCAATACGCGCTTTACTGCCGTCTTCTGAGTTTTCTTCAATAAGCGACACGTATTTTGAGTTATGAACGCGTGCTTTAGGGTAGCTGTCGTTAAATACGTTATCTACCTCTGTTGCAATGCGGTATCGGTTAGTACGCCCTGGGTAGCCTGTAACCATTACAAAGTCGCCTTCTTGCACGCCTTTGGCACTTACTTTTAGGTAGGAGTCAGGTACGTAGGGTACGTTGTCTTCGCTGTACTCAGCTGGTTTTCCATCTTTGCCTACATAAGCGCGGTAAAAACCAAAGTCGCCTGTGTGGCGCGGCCACATCCAGTTATCTATATCGCCACCGTATTTACCTACGCCCATTGCAGGTGCATAAGTTAAGCGTACGTCTTTAATTTCAAGTGACTTAATTAGGTAAAACTCTAAACCACCATGAAACGAATACACATTACAACGATAGCTTTCGTCGGCTTCACACTGGGCTACTAGCGCTTTTTCATTTTTTTCGAGTGCGTCGTAGCGTGCTTTTGCTGTTAACTCGTTAGTACCTTTAATTACTTCATCTGTTACGTTGGTAACCGTTTTTGTTACATAGACGCGTGAGCCCGGCGCTGCAGGTAAATCTTCTGTAGGACTTTTAGCTAAAAAGCCATTTTCTAAAATATTGTTCTCAGGCGTTGAGTTGTACTGAACCGAGCCATAAACACAGTGGTGGTTTGACACAACTAAACCCTTAGGCGATACAAACGATGCTGTACAACCACCTAGGCTAATTACTGCATTCATTGGGAATTCGGTTAACTTAGAAATAGATTCAACATCAATTTCAAGCCCTTTGGCTTTTAAAATTGATTCTAACTCTGGAAGTTGGTGTGGTTGCCACATGCCTTCGTCGGCTATGGCACTACTTGAAAGTGATAGTGCAAATGTGGCTGCTAATGTAGCTACAAGAGGTTTTAAACGCATTATAGAATCCTTTTTATTTGTTTCTATAACAGGTTACTCGTCAGTAGCTAATGAGGTCAATAGCCGTGCAATGAATTGTTACAATCGAGTGTTTAATCTTACTTTTTATCAAAATTCATCGAAAAATCAAGAAACTGTTTTGCTGGTATGGGTTTACTAAAGTAAAAACCTTGCATAAAATCACAGCCTAATTCGTTCAATAAAGTAAGCTGCTCTTTTGTTTCTACGCCTTCGGCTACCACTGTCAGCCCTAAACTGTGCGACATGGCAATAATTGCCTTTACGAGATTACAATCTTCATTGTTTAGTACAATACCGTCAATAAAACTTCTATCTATTTTGAGTACATTAAAAGGGTATTCTCTCAAATAACTTAATGATGAATAACCTGTACCAAAGTCATCCATTGATAAGTTAATGCCTAATGCAGTAATTTCAGTCAGTATATCAACAACATTAGTGTGGCAACTCATCAATACACCTTCAGTTATTTCAAGCTCTAAACTTTCGGGGTTTACGTTTGCTTCACTCAATGAGTTTTGAATAAAACTGAGCAGCCCTACGTCTCTAAATTGGCGAGGAGATAAGTTAACAGCCATTGTATATTTTTGTTGGCGTTTACAGGTACTTTGCCATGTGTTTAAAAAGTGTAATGCTTGGCTAATTACAAACTTGCCAATAGGTACAATTAATCCTATATTTTCGGCAATAGGTATAAACTCATCGGGTGTTACATTACCTAGCACAGGGTTATGCCAGCGTAATAACGCTTCTGCACCAATGATGTGTTTATTTTTGGCGTCAAATTGGGGCTGGTAGAATAACTCAAATTCATTACGCTCAAGGGCGCCACGCATCTGCTCTTCTATTACTAGTCGGCGCTGAATAATTACGTTCATCTTTTTAGTAAAAAATGAATAAGTATTACGACCATATGATTTTGCTTGATACATTGCAGTGTCAGCATTTCGTAATAAATCAGCAACGGTTGTACCATTTTCTGGGTATATGGCTACACCAATACTCGCTGTTAGTATGTGTTCCCAGCCCTCAATTTTAAAAGGGGCTCTAAAGTTATTGACCAATTTTTCAGTGATTTTTAGCGCTGCATGGTGATCAGTTATACCTCGTAGTAATACGATAAACTCATCTCCACCTAGGCGCCCTACCATGTCGTCTTTTCGCAGTGCCTCTTGCAGCCTTTGCGCTGATTCAATTAAAAGTTTGTCTCCTGTTTCATGGCCTAAAGAGTCATTTATTTTTTTAAAATCATCTAAATCCAAAAACAGTACTGCCGCTTTCTCGTTATTTCTTTGTGCTTCAATAAGTAATTGCGACAAACGATCAAGTGCTAAAAAACGATTAGGGAGTAAAGTTAGACTATCGTAATACGCTTGATGTCTAATTAGTTCATCTGATTTATGCTGTTCTGTAATATCTCGAATAATAACCATTAACTGGTTATGTTCTGTTATTTTATTTATTCTTGCTTCAAAAAAAACGAGCCCATGGGGTAAAGCTAGCTCGTATTTAAAGCTCATCATCTGCTCTTTTTCTAATACAAGGCTGATATAGGTTTCAAATTTTTCGGCTACATCGCGCGGGAGTACATCTCCCATTTTTTTACCAATAAATTGCTTGGGCTTGGTATAGAGATCGGTCTCATTACTGGCATGATACTCAATAATAGTTCCATCATTTTCCATCAAGAAAAATAAGTCAGGAATTGCCTCAAAAATAGTTTTTAGCATATCCTCATTAAATGATGCATCTGCTTGTGCCTTTTTAACCTCAGATAAGTCAATATCAATGCAATACATTTGTTTTGTATTATATTGATTTGTAAACATAACATGGCTAGAAAAAACAGATACACTTTCGCCATTTTTACCTTTTAGGGTAATTTCGGATGCTGGAATTTCTATGTCTTTTTCTACCCAATCACTGTGTGCGTCAATTACAAATTCACACATTGATTCTGGAATTATAAGGTCTTCTATTTTTTGCCCTATGGCCTCTTCTTTGGTGTATCCGTAAAGTCGCACACTGCCTTCATTCCCATAAATAACACGACGCTCATTGTCATAACCTTGAACAGAAATTACATTTACCGCATCAAATAACTGGTGCAAATAGTCGTTAATTACAAATTAGTTGGTTAAGTCTGAAGCAACGTCGTCTAATTTCATTTTGAGGCTATATCCATAAGTAATTTTATTTAGTAATAAAAAACACCAAATAATAATTTAATTTTAATATTAAATTTCCATGTACATTATATACGCCATTATAAAAAACAAAAAAAGAGCCGAAGCTCTTTTTTAATAATTGTTAACTGTATTTAAACTCTATAAAAACTGAATTTATTTTTTTGTCACATCATTTGGATGTTCCACGCCAATCCATGCTTTGAATAGTGCTTTTTGCTGTGGCGTTGCCTCTTTATCAGCAACTACTTTTTTAGGCTTATCGAAATCTTCTGATAATACTAATGTTAAGCTTTCAAGTGCATCGCGACGAAGATAGTCAACGGTTACTTTGTCGCCTGCCTTAAACGTTTCTAGGCTAGTTTTTAAATCTTTACCTACGTGATGTTTGTTTATAGCGACAATTTTATCATCGGTAGTTAAACCCGCTTTCCACGCACTGCCACCACGGCGTACATAACTTAACGTCAGTAATTCACCTGTATTTTTGGCGGTAGCATCAATACTTGCAAGTGCTTTTGCTTTTTCAGGACGCTCAAACTTTAAACCTACTTTAGTAAGTAAATCGTCAAAGTTAATACTTGCAGGCGACTCTACATTTTCTTGCCACCAGCTTGAATAATCACGTCCTGTTAAATCTTTTAAGATATTAAGTACATCTGTATCTGTAAATCCAGCGGGCATTTTATGATTGTTATAAAGTGCTTTGTGCACGTCGCGATAGCTTATTTTACCTTGGCTTTTTTCTAGTAAGTCAATATCTAAAGCAAGTGAAAGTAACGAACCTTCTGAATAAATATTGGTGCTGTAGTTACGTGCGTGATCGCCACCTTGATTAATCCATTTATCAAAGCTTGTTTCGCTTGCGCTTTGCACTTCACGGCCCGGTGTTTGCAAATGACGGTTAATGGTTTTACTCATTACTTTAAAAAATTCATCTGTTGTTTGAATGCCTGAGCGCACTAATAAATGATCTTCAAAGTAACTTGTTGAACCTTCTGCAATCCACAGCAGTTTTGAATAGTTCATATTAGTGTAATCGTATGGCACTAAACCTTGAGGGCGATATGCTTTAACATTCCATGTATGAACAAACTCATGCGCAGCGGTGCTAATAAAACCTAAGTAATCTTCCTTTTTTTTTTTTTTTTTTTTTTTTTTTTTTTTTTTTTTTTTTTTTTTTTTTTTTTTTTTTTTTTTTTTTTTTTTTTTTTTTTTTTTTTTTTAAAAAAAAAAAAAAAAAAAAAAAAAAAAAAAAACTTTTTTTTTTTTTTTTTTTTTTTTTTTTTTTTTTTTTTTTTTTTTTTTTTTTTTTTTTTTTTTTTTTTTTTTCTTGATTTTTTTTTTTTTTTTTTTTTTTTTTTTTTTTTTTTTTTTTTTTTTTTTTTTTTTTTTTTTTTTTTTTTTTTTTTTTTTTTTTTTTTTTTTTTTTTTTTTTTTTTTTTTTTCAAGAAGAAGAAGATTTTTTTTTTTTTTTTTTTTTTTTTTTTTTTTTTTTTTTTTTTTTTTTTTTTTTTTTTTTTTTTTTTTTTTTTTTTTTTTTTTTTTTTTTTTTTTTTTTTTTTTTTTTTTTTTTTTTTTTTTTTTTTTTTTTTTTTTTTTTTTTTTTTTTTTTTTTTTTTTTTTTTTTTTTTTTTTTTTTTTTTTTTTTTTTTTTTTTTTTTTTTTTTTTTTTTTTTTTTTTTTTTTTTTTTTTTTTTTTTTTTTTTTTTTTTTTTTTTTTTTTGAAAATTTTTTTTTTTTTTTTTTTTTTTTTTTTTTTTTTTTTTTTTTTTTTTTTTTTGAAAAAAAAAAAAAACTAGAGCTACTGCGCCACGCAGGAAGTTTTATATCAAGGTGTGCTTGCGCTGTTTTTGGAAACTCAACACTTACATCACCTAAATGATGCTGTGGTTGCGAGATTTCTAAAGAATAATTTACATCGGCAAATACAGGCGCTGAACATGCAGCTAAAATTGAAAGGGCTAATAACTTTTTCATAGAGACTCTTAGTGGAAACTTAATTGCTTACAAGACTAACAAGCCCCTATTTAAAAGTGAATTAAATACGATAAATGACCCTATATACGAGTTTATAAGTAGTAGCTTATTAAAATTTCTAAGTTTTTTACTAGATAACTACACATAATAAAAATTTGTTGTAAACTGAAGATAATGAAATTAATTTGATGGCGGTATGCTTAGGTGTCACAAAGATCTAACGCAACAGATAAAAAGCTAAAACAAGCAATTGATGCGCGTATGGCTGTTGAGAGCGCTCGTAAACATCAAGTAGATATTCTATGTGACTTTACAGCTAAACTATCGTTGAGCTGTAAAGGACTAGATATCGAGTTAGATAATCGCCTCGCCAAATTTAGAAGTGCGCTTAATAAAGGCATGAGTTTTGAAAACCTTGCTCCCCTTATTAGTGAAACTTTAATCCTACTTAAAAACCAAGAATCGATTCAACAAGCTCAGCAACGTAATTTATACAACAGTGTGCAAAGTGCCGGTAAACAATTACAAAAAACCAAAGGTTTACCTGACGATACTCGTAGGACTCTAAGAAATTTACTCGATCACGAGATTAATAACGTTCATTCAACTCATGGTTACATTCCGCTACTTGATCAACTTATTAGCTTTTATCATGAAGCGTTGCTTACCAAGCAAAACCCTCAAGTTGATCAGCAGCGCCCAGTAAAACAGGCGCGTGCAAAAAAACTACTTGAGCTCGCAAATGAACTTATACTTGAAGAAGAAGCTACGCTACAAATTAATAATATAAAAAATAATATTACAGAAAGTGACTCAATCGATACATTACTTGATGTTGCAATTAGTATTATTGATGTAGTGGTAAAAAATATAAGTAAAGAGCGTAAATCCGCGCAAAGCTTTTTAGTTTCATTAAATCAAACCCTCGAAGATCTTCATAACTCTATCGTCTCAACTAGCAAGCACTCTGAGTCTATGGAAGTTGAGTTTGACTCACTTAATAAAAGCATTGAACTAAAAATAAAAAATCTTAATGAGCAAACGCAAAAAGCTACATCAATCTCATCTTTAAAAGAACTCGTAGATAACGAATTAAAATCAATAAGCGAAGATTTTATAGCAAAAGAAAAGTTAGAACGAAAAGACAGAGAAATGCTTAGCGCTAGCTTTAATGAAATAAATACTCGAATTGTTACTTTAGAAGATAAGTTAACAACGTATAAAAAACGCTTAAACGAACAGCGCTTTAAAAGCTTACTAGATGGGCTTACAAAACTGCCTAACCGGGCTGCATTTGACGAACGTTACAATCACGAAATGCATTTGTTTAATGTACAGCCATCAGATGTTACGCTTGCAGTTATTGATGTTGACCACTTTAAATCTATCAATGATAGATTTGGCCACACCGCAGGTGATATTACCTTACAAGTTATATCAAAAGCGTTGCAAAAATCGGTAAGAAAGTCTGATTTTATAGCGCGTTATGGCGGTGAAGAATTTGTACTATTAATGCCAGGTGTGTCGCTAGAAAACGCAACATTACCCCTGGATAAAGTAAGGAAGGTAATTAAAAATATACCTTTTAAATTTAGAGAAAAACAAATTGAGATCACTATTTCGGTAGGTGCAACTCAATTTAAAAAAGGCGATACCCTATTAAAGGCATTTGATAGAGCTGATGATGCACTTTACGAAGCCAAAAATTCAGGGCGAGATAGACTTTGTACCAGTAAATAATGTCATAGCCATTATAACTTTTATGACAAGTAGTTTTACGATTTAGTAGTAGGAGCACGTCTATGTTAATACAGTTAAACCCAACTGGGGTTTTAGATTTACTGTCGCAATTAGAAGTTGATTTATTAGAGCAATCGTCTGCTAGTGAGCGTTATAAATTATTTAGAAACTGCGTACTTGCAGTCCTCAATGTAGGTAGTCATACCGACGACAGTAACGATATATACAACAAATACAAAGATTTTGATATTCGTTTAGTAAGCCGCGAACGAGGTATTAAAATTGAACTTGAAAACCCACCCGAAACCGCATTTGTTGATGGCGAAATAATTACCGGTATTCACGAACATATATTTTCTGTTATTCGTGATATTTTGTTTATTTGTCAAAAATACGAAAAAGATTTAAAAGAGCAAAAAGCCATAACCCATATGGTGTTCGATATGCTCAGAAATGCAGGTGCACTGCGTGTTAAAAGCGAGCCTAACATGGTTGTTTGCTGGGGCGGACATTCAATAAACGAGGTTGAATATAAGTACACAAAACAAGTAGGTTACGAACTTGGTTTACGTGGATTAAATATTTGTACCGGTTGTGGTCCTGGTGCCATGAAAGGCCCAATGAAAGGCGCAACTATTGGCCACGCAAAGCAACGTAACACCGATAATCGCTACTTAGGTTTAACAGAGCCAAGCATTATTGCTGCCGAGCCACCAAATCCTATTGTAAACGAACTCGTTATTTTACCTGATATTGAAAAACGCCTTGAAGCTTTTATTAGAACAGCTCACGCAATTATCATTTTTCCTGGTGGCGCAGGTACTGCTGAAGAGTTGTTATATTTATTAGGCATATTGTTGCACCCAGATAATACTAAACAATGTTTACCTGTTATTTTAACTGGCCCCAAACAAAGCGAGGCGTACTTTAAAGAGCTATGCGAGTTCGTTGAAATGACACTTGGTAAGGAAGCGTTGGATAAGTTTGAAGTAATTATTGATAATCCTGAATTAGTCGGTCAAAAACTAAAGTCATCGATGGCTAATGTTCGTGATTACCGTAAAAGTGAAGGTGATGCTTATTACTTTAACTGGACATTAAAAATAGATAACGACTTTCAACAACCTTTTGCACCAACACATGAAAATATGGCAAGTTTAGATTTACACCTTGATCAGCCTAAACAGCTACTCGCGGCTAATTTGCGTAGAGCTTTCTCTGGTATTGTTGCTGGTAATGTAAAAGACGAAGGCGTTAGAGCCATTAAACAAAACGGTCCATACATTTTAAGTGGCGAACCTGCCCTTATGACAAATATGGATAAATTATTACAGGCATTTGTTCTTCAAGGTCGCATGAAGCTCCCTGGTAGTAAATATGTTCCATGTTACAAAATAAAAGCATGAGTTTTATAGTTTGAAACCCCATTTACTTCTTATAGATGCGCTTAATTTAATTAGGCGCATTTACGCCGTTGACGCGAATCAAAAACATCATAGCGACGAGCAAATGATACAAACGTGCTGTGCACGTGTAGCCCACGCCTGTAAAAAGCTTTTAGATACGAGTAATGCAACCCATGCCATTGCTGTGTTCGATGGTGACAAAAGCTGGCGTTATCATTTTTATAAAGACTACAAACATTCACGCGCGCCAATGCCCCAAGTATTAAAAGATGCTCTATTGCATTTTAAAGCCGCAATTGAAGCAACAGGTATTGTAGTATTTGAGCCTATTAACGATGAAGCTGATGATATTATTGCAACGCTTGCCTTTAAGGCATCAAATAATCAAATAACGAGCACTGTTGTTTCTACTGATAAAGGCTTTTTACCTTATATTGGCCCTTACATTACAGTTTACGATTACTTTAAAAAGCTATATTTAGATGAGACAAGTATAAAAGAGCGTTTTGGTGTTGAGCAAAATAAACTCGTTGATTTTTGGGCATTAGCGGGCGATAAAACAAATGATATTCCGGGAGTTAAAGGAATAGGTACTAAATCTGCGCAGCAAATAGTTAATAACTATAACTCAATTGAACAAGCAGCCGAAGATGAGTCTCTAAGCCCGAGTATTAAAGCAAAGTTAGCCGCTAATATGGATATGTACGTAATTTCAAAGCACTTGGTTAGTTTACGCACCGATATAAATTTAGGTTTTAGTTTAAAGCAGTTAAGACTTAATTAGTCGCAAGTTAATAGCCTCTAAACATTACAAAACGTATACTGATAGTAGTTACCGGAGTCAGAGTAAGCCATATTGAAAAAATTTATCCGATATTTAATTTTAGGTTTAGGGCTATATGCACTGATAGCTGCATTGGTGATTACCTTTTATAAAGACGATCCTCAAGCTATGATTTGGCAAGACCGAGAGGCTTTCAATAAACGTTACATCGAAAAACTATCACTTGAGCAGCCAACAACACTAAATAGTGTTCTTGATTACTTAGGCAGCCCCGATCTTACTTATGCCAAACGAGATGGTGAACAAGTATTTCAGATAGTTTTTTATCGTACACAACATAAAACATCTGACGGTATTACCACTATGGATGAATGTACTGGCCTATTATTTAAAAATGGGCAGCTGTTTTTATGGGGCCCGAGTGCATACAATAAATACCAAGAACAAAATTAGGTGAAGGTTTAATGGATGAAGCTGTTTCAACTACCTTAGAGCAGCTGCTTAATAATACGCAGCTGTTTTTAAGTTATTATAACAATAAACAAAAATGGACAGCTCTATATCCAATGGCAAGTAAGCTAGCTGAGCAATATAGAGTGCTCTACAGCAAACAGTCATTCGCATTACAATCCCGATTAACGCTTTATAATCCAAGTTATTCTTATGCAACAAATTTAGTTGTTAGTCAGAGCGTCATAACTGCTGCCCTGTGTAAATCTCAAAATTATAATAGTGCCTTAAGTGAGCTATACATAGCCGCTACACTCATTGAACATTTATGTGTTGGAGCGCAATTAAACAAGCTTTGCGAACAAACACCTTTTCAAGATTCTGATAAAAAAATTTGGAAAATGCGTCATCAGTTAGCAGCAAAAGTAATGTTAGCTAGTGGCGATTCAGCAAAACCTGTTACGCAGTTACTAGCTAAATTAAATAAGTATAAACAAGCATTGGTAAGTGCTCCTAAAATAATGCTTTACGATGGGGGCATAACGCTGATTGCTCTAGCAAATATTATTAGCATGAACATTACGAGCAACACGGCTAATAAACATATTAGCTTATATAAAGCACTTACCGATTTGTACATTCGCACACCTAACTTGTTCGCACTGCAATTAATTAAATCACTAATAGCGCATTTAGGGCCATTATTACCGGGAAGCCGCGTTTTATACGCTGAGCAAACCATGATTTATTTAGCAACTGATGCACAACAACGGCATGTTTTAATTAGTACAGCAAATCCAAATAAATTAACCTGGTACAGAGTAAAAGCAACGCTTAACGATAATCCAAAACAATGGCATTGCACTGATAAAACCATTAGCTTTAAAGTATTTAACAGTGAACATGTAAAACCACAAAGTGAGCTTGAGGTTGATAAGGCACAATCTTTACTTGAGCTAATAAGTAATATTAAGTTACAGCACGAATACAGCTATAAAGGATTAAGCCTGCTGATGGCGCCCCACCCTCTCGTAATTGCTAATTTATGCGAGGCAGTAAAACCATATAATAAAGAACATCAGCCCGCAAAAGACTTAAAACATAGTTTATCTATGGTCGGTTATTATAATGCACCTGCAATAATTCAACGGGTTGTTTTTGAACAATTAGTTAATGTTACCCCACATCCATTGCAAGCCTACGTTACTAACAGATTAAATGGATTAGTAAAAATAATGGCTTTATTGGTTAGTAAAAATGATCACGACCAGTTTGAGCACATCACTTTACCTTTATACGCTTACGCCCATTTTTTATTAACGCAGTGCGGTACACAGCTTTCTCGTAAAACGCTGATTGACGACACACCAAATAAAACATTGAGTGCCCCTATCTGCTCCTTTTTTGGGGTAAATGCAATTAACACCGAACAACTAACACAACAGCTTACTCTTTTATTGAGTGATAACCCATGGACAGCAGCACTCTTAGAAGCAGAGCAAACACCTAAAAAGCACTTAACTGAGGCCCATAAACTTTGGATCACACTTAAGGTTGTTGCTCAAAATGTGTTTAAACCAGAACTTTCGCTAACTCCGTGGCAGCAGCAAACGTTAAATGAACAGCTAAAAATACTCAAGTGGCATAACCAAGCTGATTTTTATCAACAATTAGAATCTCTTGAGTTGTTTAATAGTATTTAGTTTATTAGAAGCTATTTTATGTCTTTATACCCATTATAACTTTCGTGTATACCCAGTATTTTTTGTATAAACTAGCAAAATGGGTGATAAATTGGTATAAATGCGCCCTTAAATTTTCAAGCACGTTCACATAAATGTTCTAACAAGCGGTTACTCTCTCAGAGTAATAATTTATGTGCAAATCAAACTCTTTAAAGGAAAAGTCAATGGCCAAACAAACCATCACAGTGATCAAAGGCGACGGCATCGGTCCGAGCATTATCGACTCAGCACTTGAAATATTAAAAGCCGCAGGTTGCGACTTTGATTATGAATTTGTTGATGCTGGCCTAGCTGCACTTGAAAAAACAGGTGAGTTATTACCGCAAGAAACAGTTGATACAATTGCTAAAAACAAAATCACTCTTAAAGGCCCATTAACTACGCCTGTAGGTGAAGGTTTTACATCTATTAACGTAACACTTCGTAAGCAATTTGGTTTATACGCTAACCTACGTCCAGTTAAATCATTTGTTGGTACTAAAGCACGTTACGACGATATTGATATCATTACTATTCGTGAAAACACGCAAGGTATGTACTCAGGTGCTGGCCAAGTAGTAAGTGAAGACGGTAATGAAGCAGAAGCAAAATCGATAATTACGCGTGAAGGCGCAGAAAAAATCGTAACTTTTGCATACGAGCTAGCGGTACGCGAAGGTCGTAAAAAAGTAACTGCAGTTCATAAAGCTAACATTTTAAAATCAACATCTGGTTTGTTTTTAAAAGTAGCACGTGAAGTAGCTGAGCGTTACCCACAAATTGAATCAAATGAAATGATTGTTGATGCAACATGTATGAAGCTAGTAATGACACCTGAAGAGTTTGACGTAATTGTTACGACTAACTTATTTGGTGATATTTTATCTGACCTTTGTGCTGGTTTAGTTGGCGGTTTAGGTATGGCTCCAGGTGCTAACATTGGTGAAGACGCTGCAATTTTTGAAGCTGTACACGGTAGTGCACCAGATATTGCTGGCAAAAACCTAGCTAACCCAACATCTGTAATTTTAGCGTCTATTCAAATGCTTGAGCATTTAAATATGGGCGATACTGCAGAGCGTATTCGTAGTGCTGTTGCTGATGTAATTAAATCAGGCGACCGTACAACTCGCGATTTAGGTGGCAGCCACGGTACAACTGATTTCACTCAATCAGTAATTGACCGTTTATAATTAATATTTGTTATTAATTTAAATAGCCCGCTAATTTAGCGGGCTTTTTTGTGTTTGCTAACTGCGTTTACTAACCTAGTGTATTTATGCAGGTTAGTATTAAACCTAAATAAACTTAACAGTAATAATCCTAATAAACCCGTCAGTGATCCGCCACTTGAACCCGAACTACTTTGTTGTTTTTGTACAGTAGCAGATAACTCTTGAGTAAAAGTATCATTGGTTTGAGTATCAGTAACATTCAACGTTACGTTATAAGTCCCGTCAGCTTGATAAGTATGCCTTGGGTTTTGTAAATTTGATAACGCACTGCCATCACCAAAATCCCAACTATAAGTGTAACTATTAAAGCCGCCGGTTACTTGGGCATTAAATTGTGCGCTTAAATCACTAACTGTAGCGTTTGCGTTTATGTTAAGCGGAACATTAGCAGTTACATCAATCGCTTTTGATTGCTCAGTGCCTTCGTTATCTGTCACTGTAAGCGTTACTTGGTAATCACCAGAGTACAAATAATTATAAGTAAGCGATTGAGACGCTAAAGTACTTCCATCTCCTAGCTGCCAGTTATAAGTATACGGTGCGACTCCACCTATAAGCGATGCCTCAGCGGTTAAAGTTCCTTGGTTTATTTCATAATCTATTTCATTTACAGTTAATGGTTCAACTAATGTAACTTGTGCTATAGCGACTTGCTGTGAAGTACCATTATCTGCCATAAACTCAACGTTATAAGTGCCATAGTCTTGGTATTCATGAGTAGGCGTTAACTCTGTGCTGGAGCTTCCATCGTCAAAACTCCACGTAAATTTGTCCGCAGGAGTAAGTGCAAAACCTTCTATATTAAAATTAACGGTTAAGCCGTTTTTAGTAAAATTAATTCCCTTAGTAACATCGTAAGTAAGCTCTACTTCTATATCTTCACTGTCTGCTGACTGGCTTATAATACTAAACCCAAAACCAACCTGTGGAAGCACAACACCCGATGGTTTTTGCGCTGCAAAGCTATAATCGGTTTTATCAGTAAACCCGGTGATAGCTGATAAATCATCATCACCTAACCCTGCCCTTTGTTGATATAGGCTAAAAGCAGCATCACGTATTTGAATTGCTGAAGCAGCCGGAGTTTGCGTACTGCCTTTATTTATCGAGCGCTGATCAGCATCTACCACTAATGCAAAACCACTGCCTGGATGCTCGGTAGTGTTATTATCTGCTTGAGATTCATTGCTGTACCACAATAATAACCCCGGTGAGTACTGCTCTGCTTGCAAACTACTGTCAACGCCTGTGTATGAACGCAGTTGTAAATAGTAATGTGATGGCGATGCATATGTGTAACTACCTACTTTTTCAAAGCCATTAAACTCAGTGTTAACTTGATCTTGTGCATTATTTTGCCAAATTAAAGTATCACTTTGCTCAATGCGCATATCATCAACAACAAAACCATAATAATGTATGTTCGCATCTGTTATGTATTCAATTTTTAAATCAATTGTTTGCCCAGCATAAGCTGATAAATCAAACTTATGGGTCAAATAGCCGTTAGGTTGCTTAGCATCACTATTAAGAAATGAATCACCTGAGATATACGGACCAATATCACCGTAGTATGGATTAAGCGCTTGCGTATAATTACTCGCGATTGGCTCGCCATTTACTTTTACTTGAACTAAATCGTAATCGCGCTCAATACTGTAATAAGCAATAAAGCTTAAAGTAAGTGTCTCAGTTGTGCTTGGTAGCGCTATTGTATTAGCTAAGCTGTTGCTAATATTGTCGCCCGTATTTGAATAGTATTGAAAATCACCTTCTACTGGAGCCCTAAATTTTTCGAGCCTTGGTGGTAGTGTTATTTTTATTTGATTTTGCTGTTGTGAAGTACTCGCAGTATTAATTAATGTTTGCTGTGAATTAGCCTCTATCTCATCCATATCAAGCGTAAGCTGGTTAACCCAGTTACCCTGGTACCGCTTTTGTAAATATTCAAGCGCATAAGGGCTAAACATAACTGGCTCTGAGCCTCTTGGCGAACCAACCCAACTTCCTGTCGACATAACTGACCAAGACGCGACAGGCTCACCTACCGTGTTAGATTGTAAGTCGTATTCATCTAATAATCCTAAATCATGCCCAAACTCATGCACAACCACACCAATCCCGGCATCAATAGGGTTAATGGTATAACCAAATAGCTTAATGTTACTGCCTGCAATCTCGCTCGGCCCGCTATTTTCATCAAATACATAGTAGCGGTGCGACCAAATAGCATCGGTGCTTAGGTAACCGCCACCCGCTTCTTCGCCAATACTTGAATGAAATACCATTACATGGTCAATAATGCCATTAGGTTCATTAAGGATACCGTCGCCATCAATATCATCTAAATCAGTTAAGTCATAATCCGCTAAATTAATATTAAACTTTGCAACTGCTTTCTCCACAGCCTCTTTAATTAAAGCAGGTGCATTTATATCCCGTGTACTGCCTTGGCGCTCACCATATATTTTTGCATTGCTATTAGCGGTCACCCAGCCATATACCTGCCCGCTAAAGTTTAAGCTGTTCCCCGAAGCCGCTTTATAATAATCAGCAGCCGTTTTTAAGCTTTGTCCATCAGGGCCTGTATAACCTTGAGTATTAAAAAGCATTTGCTGATAGTGCTCAGTTGAATAATCAGCGTAAAACATGTCGGTGTCTTGCTCTACGAGTTTATTGTCGTCATGTTTAAGATCAGGAAAATCAATTAAGATAGCTAACACTTTTACATCATTAACGCTTTGATCTGGCACTAGCGACGTTGAAAAAGCGACCTGTTGTTTATTTGTATTTGAAAAAACGTTGAAGGAGGATTTAAATTGCCTAAAGCCATTTTTAATTGAGTGATTGGCAACGTCTTTGTTACTCATATATGACTTAAATGAACTATCTAACTCACTTGAAGATATTTGGTCTCTTTTTTTAAGCCAATATAAAATACGCTCTTCGTTAGTTATACCAATATCATGCGGACTTAAGTTATTAGCCGCCACCATAGGGCTTAATAGCGTAGTTAAAAGCGCAATTAACGTCACTTTTTTCACTGTGTTTTCCTCAAACATAATTATGTAGCAATCATACCTAATAATAGAAATTTAAACATGCGATAAAAACATATAGTTAACATATGCAATTAAAGCTAATGGTCTCTCACACTCTTTTATATCTAAAATCGAACTTACGACCTAAAGCGCATAATTTCTGCCAGTAAACTCAATTAAACATAGATTTTCTGCAGGTTTAAATTAAAAAAAGCCACAAAACGAATTTAAAATGCAAAAAACAACTTTCAAGGTTGACATGAAGACTCAAAACCCTTAAAAATAAACCTATACAAAATCTTTAATTTAAAAGCAGTGTTTTGCTAAGTAGAGTAAAAACTATGAACACACACATTAATCTTTTAGTCGTACTCGTACTGGTCTTAGTTATAAGCCCAGCGGGGATGTATTAAAAGGTGATACTGCTTTTTAAAAACCCTCGCACTACGCGGGGGTTTTTTTATGCATAAAAAAGCGCACAGAGGAATGAGGATGAGCAAACAAGAATATAATGGTTCTGAACTAGTAGTTCAGGCATTAAAAGAGTTAAAGGTAAAATACATATTTGGCTATCCCGGTGGTTCGGTTTTAGACTTATATGATGCACTTTTTCAGCAAGATGACATTGAACATATATTAGTACGTCACGAACAAGCTGCAACACATATGGCTGACGGCTATGCCCGCGCTACTGGAGATGTTGGTGTTGTACTTGCAACCTCAGGCCCTGGCGCTACAAACTGTATTACAGGTATTGCAACGGCCTACATGGATTCAATTCCTATGGTTGTGTTATCAGGCCAAGTGCCTACAAATTTGATTGGCGACGACGCATTCCAAGAAACCGATATTGTGGGTTGTTCTCGCCCTGTAGTTAAACACAGTTTTAACTGTAGAAGTGCTAAAGACATCCCTACAATCTTAGCTAAAGCTTTTTATATTGCTAGCACTGGTCGCCCAGGTCCTGTCGTTGTTGAGCTTCCAAAAGATATGCTTAACCCTGCTATTAAGTTTGAATACGAATTTCCTAAAACCACCGAGCTGAGAACTTACAGCCCTAATACTAAAGGGCACTCAAAACAAATTCGCAAAGCCGTAACAGCTATTTTAGAGGCCAAAAAACTGGTTATCTACTCTGGTGGTGGTATTGTTATTTCAAATACATCAGAGCAATTAACGCATTTAGTTGAATCATTAAATGCCCCCATTACAAATACACTAATGGGATTGGGTGGTATTTCAGGTGTGCATCCAAACTTTGTAGGTATGTTAGGCATGCACGGCACGCTTGAGGCAAACAAAGCAATGGCTAACGCCGATGTGATTTTAGCGCTTGGTGCCCGATTTGATGACAGGGTAACTAATAATGTTCAAAAGTTTTGCCCTAATGCCACAATTGTTCATGTTGATGTTGACCCTACTTCAATTTCTAAAACAATTAAAGCACACATACCAGTTGTAGGTTGTTTAGCAACCGTACTTGAACAACTACAAGCGGGTATTGATAAAAGCCCAATTAAAATAGACCGCAGCGCGCAAGAAGATTGGTGGCGACAAATTATCAGCTGGCGCGAACAAAAATGCTTAAGCTACAACACTGATGGCGACAAAATTAAGCCACAAGCTGTAATTGAAGCGGTGTATAAAGCCACTAATGGCGATGCTTATGTAAGTTCTGACGTTGGTCAGCATCAAATGTTTGCAGCGCAATATTATCCATTTAAGCATCCTCGTCAATGGATCAACTCAGGCGGCCTAGGCACCATGGGCTTTGGTTTACCTGCTGCAATGGGCGTAAAGCTAGCCTTTCCTGATAAAGAGTCTGTGTGCATTACGGGTGATGGCTCTATTCAAATGAATATTCAAGAACTATCAACCTGTTTACAGTACAACCTAGCGGTAAAAGTTGTATCACTTAATAACCGCTCTTTAGGTATGGTACGCCAATGGCAAGACATGGTTTACGGTGGACGTCATTCATCATCTTACATGGATTCACTACCTGATTTTGTTAAGTTAGTTGAAAGCTACGGCCATGTAGGCATACAAGTAAACACACTAGATGAGTTACAACCTGCTATCGATAAAGCAATGTCAATTAGCGACCGATTAGTCTTTTTAGATATAAACGTTGATGAAAAAGAACATGTATACCCAATGCAAATTAAGTTAGGCGGCATTGATGAGATGTGGTTACGTAAAGGAGTAAAAGCATAATGCGTCGTATTTTATCTATTTTATTAGAAAACGAACCAGGTGCCCTATCACGTATTGTTGGGCTTTTTTCACAACGTGCATATAACATCGACAGCCTAACTGTGGGCACAACAGACGATCAATCATTGTCGCGTATTACCATTACCACTATGGGTGATGACAGAGTTGTAGAGCAAATTACAAAGCAGGTTAACAAACTAGTCGACGTGCTTAAAATTATCGATTTAACAGAAATGAGTCACATTGAACGTGAGCTATTGCTTGTTAAGGTATTTGCTCAAGACGAGACGACTCGTGCAGCGGTTACGCGAGTAGTTGATGTATTCCAAGGTGCTATTTTAGATATGGGCCGACAAAGCTACAGTCTACAATTAGTGAGCAGTACAGACAAAATAGAGTCGTTTTTAGACACACTTCGTCATGAAACCGATATTATTGAAGTTGTACGTTCTGGCGCTGTTGGCATTGGTCGAGGCGATAAAGCCTTAAAAGCGTAAATTTATAATATAAAGGCATCAATTGATGTCTTTATTAAACATAAAAAAAAAGAGCTAAATAGCTCTTTTTTTAATTTAATTCGTTAAACCTATTAAGGGTTTACTTGGTCTTTAAGACCTTTACCTGCTTTAAAGCTTGGGATAGTTGCCGCTGCGATTTGGATCTCAGCACCCGTTTGTGGGTTACGGCCAGTGCGAGCTGCACGTTCTTTTACTGAGAAAGTACCAAAACCAACTAATGCTACTGAATCACCTTCTTTTAAAGAAGAAGTTACAGCACCTGTAAACGCGTCAAGAGCACGAGTAGCAGCGGCTTTAGAGATTTCTGCATCAGTAGCAATTTTTTCAACTAATTGAGCTTTATTCATTGTTAGATTCCTATTCGTTATTATTTTGCCTTCGCAAAACCTATCTTTATGCATTTTTAAAGAGTTAGCAACAGCAAATTGCATTTTTTGCTTAAATTCTTAAAAAATGAGTAAAATTTAAATAATTCTCTGTAAAATACAGCGTGTTGGGTTAACAAAGACTTAATTTGAGTACAATTTTGGCGCAAGTTAAGCAACTGGGTAAATAAGCTATATTTTTTCGATCACTAAGGTCACTTCCCCGACCTCGACTCCAAACTTAACAATAGATGTGCGGTTTATCAAGCGCGATTGTGTAACCAGGTACATCCAATCATCAAAATTCACTTTTAAAGTACTGCCATCGTATGGAAGCTCTACATCGTAATTCCAATGAAATACGCTGCCATCACTTCTACCTTTTGCTGTACCTATAACATCATCTGCCACACCCGTTAAACTATTGTCTTCATTTAACGTTATTTTCCAAATACGCTTTTGAGTTTCGCCATCGTCATAAACAAAGTCTTCTTCAATAACGCCCTGGTTACCTTCCCAGCTCGCATTCATATCTACGACAAGCTTGCGGGTCAATTCACCCTTAAAGTCTTGTACAACACCGTAGGCTTTCAAATTTCCACTAAAAAATGTTTTAAAGTCAAAGTTTGGCGATGTATTTTTATAATGCTCTACATTTGGTGCCGAACAGCTTATCAGCAACAAAGCAGATAAGCTTACAAGAGCTGTTTTAAACCCGTTAAATACATTCATATTAATTCCCTAATAGTTGCTTTCGTAGTTTCGGCTCTGAGGTTTTTTTATCCAGCCAAATGGCTAAAAAATCACTCGAAAATTGAGGTTCATTTATTTCGCCAATTTTTTCATCATTATGATAAAAAGTACTCATACCCTGCTTATTTGTGACTAACGTTAGCGAATCACCTTGTCTAATATCAGGCCAAATAGACAATAATTTACTGTCGTATTTTTCTGCTAGTTCTTTTTTTCCAATATGCTCCCACTGCTCATTTGTTGCTTTTACGATTTCTTTAGCTTCAAAGTCACGTAAATAGGTAAGTTTAAATTTAATAGGATGCGTTCCTGCGCTGTAATTACCTGAAGGGGTAAATAAAACCGCGTCATATACATCCCAAAATAAATACTCCATTCGTGCTTCGCCTACTTTATTAAATTGTGTGTTAGCTAAAACAATTGAAGTTGTAAGCAAATAAAAAGTAACTGCCTTTAGTAAAAGTTTCAAAATAAGCTCCCTCGGGTCAATGGGTAATGTTACGAAATGGGAATTGTGGGCGATCAGCGATTGATGAATAACTTGATTTTTTGGTTTATAAAAAGAATAAAAGTAAACACTGTAGACCAAAGCGCACCGTAAACGAGCCAAAACTGCCATAAAGGTAAGCCTAAGCTTATTACTTCAAAGCGCGCCCCAGCCCAATAACTTGCTGGCGCAAAAGCCATGCATACTAAAAAGGCCTGCCAAAGCTTTAATTTACTCAAAAAAACCATAGAAGTATTTAAAGAAAGTAATAACGCTGCCCATAAAAAGACGAGCCATAGAGGGAAGGGATAAACTTTAAATTCTAACAAGCCTGACTTTACTGCTATGAATTCTAACAATAGTGCTAAAGGTAGGGCTTTAATTAGAAGTAAGGTGTCTTGTTTTTTTTGTTTTGACAACCAAAACATTAAAACAATAATCAATCCGCTAAAAAGTAGCGAATCAGCTTCAAGCAGCAATGATAAAAACCACACTGCTTGAAATAAAACAAAATTAGTAACCGAGCGCAATATCATCGTTATCGCTAACAAAACGTGGTTTACGCGCCATTAAATGCACCGTACTTGTTGCTCTAGCTCTAAACGCGCCTTCGCAGTAAGCAAAATAAAACAACCATAAACGATAAAAACGTTCATCAAATTTTGAGCGGTCCAAATCAGGCCAGCTTTTTATAAAACGGCTTCGCCAGTCTGCTAATGTTCTTGCGTAGTGAGCACCAATATCATTAACAGTATGAATTACCATGTCAGTATTATTTTTAATCTGCTCACTCATCTCATTAAGTGATGGCAAACACCCGCCTGGAAAAATATACTGCTGGATAAAGTCAGAGTTTTTTAAGTAATGCTTATAACGCTGATCGCCAATAGTAATTGCTTGTATGAGCATGGCACCGTCATCTTTTAACAGTTCACCACATTGGGTAAAAAAGCTAGGTAAGTACTCATGGCCCACCGCTTCTATCATTTCGATAGAAACAAGCTTGTCGTATTTACCTTTTAGTAGTCTGTAATCGAGCTTGAGTAGTGTTATTTTACTTTCAAGACCAAGTTCAACAATTTTGTTGGCGACATAATCATGTTGCTCATCAGATATGGTTGTAGTTGTTACATGGCAGTCGTAATGTGTGGCTGCATATATAGCAAAAGCCCCCCACCCTGTACCAATTTCAATTACTGAATCATTTTCTTGAAGCTCAACCTGCTCACAAATGCGTTTCAGCTTGTATTGTTGAGCCTCTTCAAGTGTCGCTTCTTTTGTAGGATATACAGCACTTGAGTAGAGCATTTCTTTACTCAAAAATGATTCGTACAGCTCATTACCTAAATCATAATGAGCAACGATGTTTTTCTTAGAACCCGATTCAGAATTTTTGTTTTTTATATGATTAAACCGATGTGTGATATTACTAAAAAATGCGAATTTCTTTTCAAACTCATCAAGTTGCTTTTCATTTATAGCAAATATCTCAATGAAAGAGGTTAAATTGTCACAAGACCAATGCCCCAAAATATACGCTTCACCAGCGCCAACGCTACCAGATAATGCAAATGCTTTATACATAGCTTTATCGTTTACTATAATTGTTGCTTTTAGAACTGAAGATGAGTCACCAAAAACTGTACGCTCATTTGCGTCAATTAAAATTATTTGGCCTGTTTCAATTGACGAAAAGGCTTTAGTCACTAATTTTTTATATATGTTAGTTAACCAATTTGTGCTTTGTTCGCAATTTAAGCTCGACACTTTATCCATTGAAATACCTATTAATTGTCCTGACTATCTATGTGCTTTATGGCTTGCCTGAGTGACCTAAAAAAGGAACTCGTTTAATAAACAACTTTAACGCTTGATAATAAATACCTTTGAAAATAGACCATGTCATGGCCGGAAAACGTTTAAATAACTTATTAACTTCTTCTTTAGTAAGCTCTTTACGCTTTAAGCGAAGTGTAGCATCAAATAATAGCTCTTCATTTCGCTTATTTTCAATGTGTATCAATGTTTTATCAAGCGATTGCTTAACATGCCAATGATAGTTCATGTCTAGATTCATAAAAGGTGATACGGAAAAAACCTTTTTAAAGTTCACTTTTTTTTCTAAAGGTACTAAATAATAATGACTTTCGTTCCATGGTGTATTACTAACCTCAGCAATCATGTATTTAAAACGGGTGTCGTTATGACCAAAAAAGTAAAAATTAACAGGACTAAAATACACACCAAAACAACGAAGTTGCCCAAGCATGTAAATATGAGAAAAGGTTTCAGTAATACCTAAATTGGCAAGTTGTTCGTGTGCACGCTCAATAAGGGGACGTTTAGCAAGCTGTGAGGTGCCTGTAAGATAATCATCTTCATTAAACTTTAACGCCTTTAAGCCTGACGTACCTATGTGTTTATGCACACCATTTAGTTGTTGAGGATTATTTAAATCTACCCACATCATATATAAAGGGTAACTAAAGCGATGTTCTTTAACAGCAAAACGGCGATGTTTAACATCGCCTAAATACACTGCACTAGTCAAATTCGACCCCAAGTTGCTTGGCTACATCTACACCACTGTGTACGCCATCCTCATGAAAACCATTGTACCAATAAGCGCCACAATAGTAACTATTGTTGTGTCCATCAATACTGTGTTTAAGTTTTTGAGCCGCAATAGACTCTTGGTTAAATACAGGGTGGTGATAAGTAAACTCGCGCAAAATTTTACTTTGGCTTATTCCTTCAAGATGGTTAAGCGTTACACAGAACTGTGTATCTGATTGTATACCTTGCAAAATATTCATTTGGTAAGTTACAACAGCGGCTTTATCCGTGTTGTTATTAAGTAGGTAGTTCCAGCTTGCCCATGCCGCTTTTCTATCTGGCAAAAGGTTTGTATCGGTGTGCAGCACCACTGAGTTCTCAGTGTAAGCTATTGCACCCAATACTGACTTTTCTTGCTCAGTAGCATCACCCAGTAGTGCAAGCGCCTGATCTGAATGACAAGCAAATATTACTTTATCAAATTTACTTTGCTCACCATTGGCAAACTCTATTGTTACTTCATCATTTTGACGCGTAACTGATTTAATATTTGTATTGAGGTTAATTTTGTCGGCAAAACCTCTGATCAGCGGCTTAATGTACTGACGAGAGCCTCCTGGTACTACATACCACTGTGGTCTATTGGTTACATCTAAAAGCCCATGATTAAAGAAAAACTTAACAAAAAACTCAACGCCTACGTTTTCCATTTCTTTAATACTGGTAGACCAAATAGCCGCGCCCATAGGAAGAATATAATGGTATTTAAAAAAGTCATTAAACTGGTTATCGTTAAGCAATTGCCCTAATGATTGATCAGACTGGTAATCACCTTTTTCATGCATTGCTTTGCACAGTTTGTTAAACCTAACAATGTCGTACAATAATCGCCAAAATTTAGGTCTAAAAATATTACGACGCTGTGCAAATAAGCTTGTAAACGTATGTCCATTGTATTCAAAACCAGTGGCTTCGTTATGCACACTAAAGCTCATCTGGGTTGTTTGTTTATCAATACCGATGCGCGAAAGAAGCTTTTCAAAATATGGGTAAGTTCGGTCATTAAATACAATAAAGCCAGTGTCTATTGCGTATTTGATGCCACACACATCAACATCAACCGTTGCTGTGTGGCCACCTATGTAATCATTTTTTTCAAATACGGTTACATCGTAATGTTTGTGAAGCAAATGCCCACATGTCAAACCAGATATACCAGTTCCTATTATTGCTATTTTTTTCAACGGGCTAATCCTTTTGCGATTTTAAGCCAAATCGGCAGTGGTAAAATGCGTAAAGCTTTTAATATAAGTGTAAAACGATAAGGGAAATGAACGTCTTTGCGGCGTTTTTGAATACCCTTAATCATGTAGTCAGCTGCTTTTTCAGCAGTAACGGCCATAGGCATCGGGAAATCATTTTTATTAGTAAGTGGCGTTTTTACAAACCCAGGATGAACTAAAGTCACATCAACATCATTTAAATCAACCGCTAAGCTTTTTGCTAAGTAACTTACACCCGCTTTTGATGCGCCATAAGCTTCTGAACGAGGTAGCGCAAGATAAGTAACACTTGAGCTGACCAAAACAAGTTGGCCACCTGGATTTATTTTAGGAAGTAACGCCTCAAGGCAATACCCCATAGAAAGTAAGTTAACGTTTATTACACGCTCAAACAGCGCGCTATCAAAGTTGCGCGCATCATCTATATATTCACAATTACCAGCGTTTAAAATAACACGGTCAAAATGAGGAAAGCCAATAGTAGACTCTTTTATATCTTGCAGGTTAGTTGCATCAAATTTACATGCTTGGATATTGTCGTATTTAGCAAGCTCGGCGAGCTTATCACTATTACGGCCGCAAGCTATAACAGTGTCACCTAGCTGCGCATATTTAATTGCTAGCTGCTCGCCAATACCTGATGTAGCACCCGTTATAAGTGTGATCATAATTAACCTGCCCTTTTATCAATTAGCTTTATAACGCTACCAAGTAAAGGAATGTGTTTGTATAACAACTCGCCCACATTAAAGTAGTCTCTGTGCTTAATAATTTTGCCATCTTTAAAAATAAGCTTGCTATGACCGTCTACCGAGATAGTTTTACCTGATGAAAGCTTTGGATGTGCATAATGCATAGTCCAATAAATAAAAGCATTGTTACCGCTATTAAACGAATCACTAATATCAAACTGGCAATGCTTAACATTGCTGTATAAGTTAGCAAAGTACCTACGCAATTCTACAATGCCGTTAATTTCATGCATCGGGTCTATAAACTGTATGTTGTCACAGTAAATATCACTCAATAAATCAAGATTAGTACTATCAAGCTGTTGGTATATTTCAACAAATTTATCTACTGGTAACTGGTTATCCATATCACACCTTAAATGCAGCAAGTGCACGTTCTCGTGCCGCTTTATGATCAACTATTGCTGGCCAGTAACATTCCTTATCTTTGCCTGTTGCGGCTAAATAAGTGTGTGGAAAATGAATGTGTTTATCTGGCACGTTTTCAAGCTCTGGCAAATACTTACGGATAAACTTGCCCGTTGGATCAAAGCGCTCGCTTTGTCTGATAGGATTAAAAACTCTAAAATAAGGCTGAGCATCACAGCCCGTACTTGCAGCCCACTGCCAACCACCATTATTTGAGGCTAAATCGCCATCAATTAAGTGCTGCATAAAAAAGCGTTCACCTTCACGCCAGTCTATTAATAAATGTTTAGTTAAAAAGCTTGCAACAACCATTCGTAAACGATTATGCATCCAACCGGTTTGCTTTAGTTGTAGCATTGCAGCATCCACTAACGGGTAACCTGTACGCCCTTCACACCATGCTGTAAATTCATTTTCGCTTTTACGCCACACTACGGCGTTATACTTTTCGTTAAAGTTATCGCCGCGCGAAAGCTTCGGAAATTCAGCAATTAAATGCCTGTAAAATTCGCGCCAAATAAGCTCGTTAATCCACGTAAACGTTTTACTTTTAGATGTAGTTAAAATATCAGGATAACGCTGCTGAATATTAATAAGCAGTTGCTTTGTGCTTACAATACCTAGTGCTAAATACGGGCTTAAACCCGATGTGCCTTTTACACTGGGAATATCACGCTGGTCGTCGTAACTTGTAAGTTTGTCGCATATAAAGTTATCAACTACGGTAGAGAGTGTTTCGTCGTCAACCGGCCACTTATCTGAGCATCCATCACTTTTTAGTAAGTCGCTTTCATCAAATTTTATTGGCTCAGAAGTTAAAGGCCATTGTGGCAAACTAAAGTGTGTATCTTGATACTGCTTTAACCATGCACGTTTAAATGGAGTAAACACTTTATACATTTCATTACTTTGATTTTTGACCGTTCCAACAGGTGCAATTAAGTCACCTTCGTACAAAGTAAAAGTAATAGAAAGCTCATCGCATTCATGCAAAATTGCTTTATCGCGGTTTGCTTCATTAAGCTCATATTCTGTATTAGCAATTACGTGTTTTACATCGTTTGCTTTACAAAAGTTAATAAGCTCGCGCGTACAATCACTAAAGCTAGGCGCTTCAATAATATGTAAAGTAATACCGTAATCAGCAAGTTGTGATTGAAGATAAGCAACTCGGCGCATGAGTAAGTCAATCTGAATAGGCGCAGCTTGGTGTTGTTGCCACTGCTTTTCAGACACAAAAAAAATGGCGTGTTTAGCGCCATTATTTAGCGCTTGAATTAACGCTTCATTAGAAAAAAGGCGCAAATCGCGCCTAAACCAAAATAATGTATCCATTAAATACCAAATCGTAATTTTAAATCGTGAGGGTATGGGTTAAAAAACACTTGTTTTTCAAGGTACTCATTCGGATGAACTTTCAAATGATGTTTTAACAAAGTAAGTGGTACATACAATGGCACCAATCCTTCGCGGTATTCGTCTATGGCATCACGAAGTTCTTGTTTTTCAACCTTCGATAAATCATTTTTAAAGTAGCCTTGTAAATGCATTAGGGTGTTGCAATTATTTCTTCGAGAAGCTGGCTTTTTCAGACCCGTCATCAAACCTAAAATATATTCATCCGCAACTGCATTTATATCGTCACCTACGAACGTTCCAAGCAGATTACCCAAATCTCGATAAGCTTGGTAATTATGAGCCATCAACAAGTACTTATACTGAGAATGAAATTGAGTAAGCTTGTGAACCGTTAGTGGTTCTTGTACTAACTTTTGCCAATTTTTAAATACGTAAATTCTCATTACAAAGTTTTCGCGTAAATGCATGTCATTTAAGCGACCGTTTTCTTCACATGGCAATAATGGGTTGTGCTTCATTATTTGCTCAGCAAAAAAACCAACGCCTTCAGAGGTATTACCCGTGCCTGCTTCGTTGTATATTTTAATGCGTTCCATGCCACAGCTTGGACTTTTTGCGCAAAATACAAACCCGCTCAACTCTTTAGCTTGTTCTGTTGCAACTTTTTTACCATACTCGGTAAGTTGTTGACCTACATCTCCAGTACCATCTGGGCGGCATACTTTAATAGTGTCTCCCACTTTAACTTGGCGAATAGTTGGTCGAGGTATTGGTAAACCTACCGCTACCTCCGGACAAAACCGTGTATATTCAACGTGTTTACCTAACTCATCCATACAGAAGTTTGACTTTTTATGACCTGTGTCAAATCTAACTTTTTCGCCTGCTAAGCAGGCGCTTATACCTATTTTTATTATATCTATGTGCATAAATTCTCTTAGTAAATCAAATTACCTATTGGATTTAGTAACTTGCTGAAGCCCTTATTAAAATGTAGCGCACTACTGACAACTGTAAAGCACAAACAACCATCTTTTGTTAAAGGAGTATGTTGGTGGCTACCATCTTGCCATATAAAGTCACCTGGTACGTAACTACCATCTTCATCACTAAACTCGCCATCTAGGAGTAAAGTAACTTCAAAGCCAGTGTGTGTGTGTTCTGGTATTTCACCACCAGCATCAATATGTAACAAGCTAGAGCGTAATGGGCCATCATCAAGTGCAATACGCGATCTAGCAAGCTTACCCACTTGGGTAAATTTACTGTGAGAAATACGCGTTAGCGCACGTGGAAGCTGATAGTTATGCTCATTAACTTTAATAGAAACAGGCTCTACTTCATAAACTTCGTCGATAGAATCATCAGACGTGATCATATCAAGCACATTCAATTCAAATTCTTCAAGTAACTCAGGTTGCTCAGCTTGAGGTTTCTCATACTGCGCTGGCTCTTCGCTAAATAATGCGTTTGCGTTGCTTGCCTCAATTTTAGCTACTTTAGCTTGGCACACAGGGCACATATCTACATGTATAGAAACGGCTAAACTCAATGATGTAGCAAGTGATGCATCGCAATACTGTGTCAGTAAAGTTTCACTCGGGTGATGTTTAATCATGCTGATCTCCCATTTCATTACGTAATTTTTGCAAGGCCAAACGTAATCGTGATTTTACCGTGCCTACTGGAATATTAAGTTGATGTGCAAGTTGCTCTTGCGACATGTCTTGAAAATAAACGCCTCTTACCACTTCGCGTTGAGCAATAGGTAATTTGTCTAAATAACGTTTAATTTGTTTATCTTCTAAATGATCACTGTATTCGTGATGTGTATCTTGTGATTCGTTTAATAACGGCCAAATATCTTCGCTTATGTTTTCTTCTTTATTACTTTTCATTTTACGAAGCATATCGAATGAAGCATTACGCATAACGGTATAAACCCACGTAGTAGCCGCACCTTTATCACTGTGATACAAATGTGCTTTACGCCAAACAGATGTTAACGTCTCTTGCACAAGCTCCATTGCTTGAGCTTCAACACCAAATTGCTTAATTCCAAAGCGTTTAATTTTTGGCGCAAAGTATTCAAATAAATAGGAAAATGCTTTTTTATCGCGTGACTGTGCAACATCTATAAGAGCTTGCATGAGTTCTTTACTCGGCGTTTCTGGCATGGCAGTGTACTTACCTGTATTAGGTTCACAACGTGGTGACTGTTGTTGACTTACCATAATAATTTATCCCGTTATTGCTTTTGTATTAAGTAATACGGGCAATAATTAATTTAGGATCATAAAATTTAGGCAAATTCGTTATTAATCACAGTATGGAGGAAATTAAGTAAGTTATCAAAGTTCGTTTCAAACGCAAGTTGCTGTTTTTTCTCAATAGAAATAGGTAGGAGCTCAAGCCAACGAGCTGCAATCCAAGGCAGTTTGTCGAAGTGAGTTTTTTTGTACAGTAAATTAAGTTCCGGGTTACTTTTAAACACGTTTAAAAGCGCATCATGCAATAAGTCATGTTCGCCAACTGAGTTGTTAGAATCCTTATACCAATATGGCGTATTACAAGAAGACACCAAACCATGTCGCAGTTCGTCCTCGTCTTGATAAACATCATTTATTTGAACGCTTTGAGAAGCAAACACATCGATTAATAATACATCGTTGTCGTCTTGGTCAAAATCAATAATATCAACAAGGCAACCTTGCGCGCTTATATTAAATGGCGTGTCGTGCTCAAATGTACAAAGCACAAACCCTGTATTGTTTTTTAATGCGGTTTTAACCATATTTAAATAGCGAGGCTCAAATATGCGTAATCGCGTATAGCCTTCTGGTAACATAAAAATGGGTAATGGAAAAATCGCACGTTTCATAAAGTCTACTTCTTTCAAACACTCTGCCTTTATTTACGTGCGCTTTTGCTAAGTCGATCAGCTTTGTATGAATCGAATTAATTACCAGCTATATAATTGGCTAAAGATTAAACCAACCTCCCATAGCTTTAAACACTTGAACCGAGTAATAAGCGCTAATCATACTGACTACGGGTGCTAACATTAATGCAAATAATCCAAGTTCACTGCTCATCGTTTTAATCCTTTAAATAATTTATTTTGCGTTTTTAATACTAGTGTCAGTATTTTTAAGCGCTGAGCTATCTGTTAAAGCGGGCTCATCTAATAAACCCTCTAAAACAGTTTTAGCATCAAAATAAAGCGTTTCCTTTAGTGATTTTTCAAGCTCGATTGTGGTTTGCTTTACGTAGCTTGCTACACTTTGAGTTAATATATCAGTTACATCTAGGTCCACTTCTGTTGCATGTACTTGGGCAGAACCTAATACTAATAAACTTGCCATAGCGATTTTAATTGAATGTTTCATAATGGTATTCCTTGTTTGTGTATTGTTTAGACGTAGTTACATACTCAAGGGTTGTGCCAACATAAAAATAAATCGTAAGAAACTGTAATTAAACAGCTTTACATGCAACACTTTAATTTAAAAAATTCATGCCTTGTTAATTTAACCATTTAATTTAATTTTTTGACTACTTTTTAGTTAATAAATAAAAGGGTTTAAATGTATTAATACCGTCACACTAAATACATTTAGCGTTTATAAAAACGTCATATCTACCCGCTAAAGTGCACACCACTATAAATAATTCAAAAAGTGCAGTATGACCCTTTCATCACGTCGAAATTTCTTAAAAACCTCAGCAGCAAGCATATTTACCGTCGCAGTATCGAGTGCCATTACAGGTTGTGCTCAAACATTAACAAACAAACCACTATCGGCTATTGAATTTAAACACGGTGTAGCCAGTGGCGATCCGCTCAGTAATGCTTTAATAATTTGGACACGTGCAACTACTTCTCAATCAAATTTTGAAGTTACTGTTGCTTGGGAACTGGCAAGTGACTCTCAATTTAAAAACATCATCCGCAGCGGGCGCGAACAAACAGATAAAAGCAGAGACTTTACAATAAAAATAGATGTGCAAGAACTTGCTCCAAACACAGAGTACTTTTATCGATTTGTGGGTTTAAATACACAAAGCCCAATTGGCCGGGCTAAAACACTACCAATAAACAATGTTGAACAAATAAAAATGGCTGTTGTGTCGTGCTCAAACTACCCTGCTGGGTACTTTAATGCCTACACCGATGCCGCTAAACAAAAAGATTTAGATGTAGTACTGCATTTGGGTGATTACATTTACGAATACCCAATGGGCGGATACGCTACCGAAAATGCTGAAAACATTGGCCGCCAATTAGCAGCCGATAACAGCGGTGAAATTATTACCCTTGGCGACTATCGTAAGCGCTATGCTATTTACAGAACAGACCAAGGCTTACAAGCACTTCACGCTGCAGCGCCATTTATCGCAATATGGGATGACCACGAAGTTACCAACGATACCTATAAAAGTGGTGCTGAAAATCATACCCCTGATGAAGGTGACTTTTTTAAGCGCCGTGCAGCAGCTATTCAAGCCTATTACGAATGGCTGCCAATTAGACCGCCTATGGGTGAACAAAGCCCGCAAATATACCGCACCTTCGATTTTGGTAATTTAATAAGCTTGCACATGCTAGATACGCGCGTAATAGCACGCGATAAACAACTCGCTTACAGCGACTATAAAAACCTAGAGACCAAACAAATGGATGTTGCGCGCTTTGCCAGTGATTTAAATAATCCAAATAGGCAGTTACTAGGTAACACACAACTAAACTGGCTCACCAGTGCAATAACTAAATCAAATGCAAAATGGCAAGTATTGGGCCAGCAAGTATTGATGACTAAAATGTGGCTACCTACTGAAATATTCTCGCAATCCGATCGCACTAAAATACCTCAGGTGTTAAAAGAGCTTGTTACCATTAAAAAAGCCGTGTTAGCTAATAAAGCGGTAACACCCGCGCAACTTGCACGCGTAAATACTTTAATGCCTTACAATTTAGATGCGTGGGATGGTTACCCAAGCGAGCGCGAAGCATTATACAAAAGCGTTACCGCATTAAATAAAAAGTTAGTCGTGATTGCAGGTGATACGCACAATGCGTGGCATGGCACATTAAAAAATGCAAAAGGCGAAAACGTAGGAGTAGAATTTGCAACGCCTGGTGTTACATCCCCGGGTATGGAGCATTATTTAGCGCTTAATACGGCACAAGCAAAGCAAATGGCTGACTCGCTTTCATTGTTAATAAACGATTTAAACTATTGTGACTTATCACACCGTGGTTATATGTTACTGACTATTACTAAAGAGCAAATTACTAGCAATTGGCGCTATATAGATAACATAAATTCCCCAAGCTACAACATCACTGATCAACACCAAAGTGTTTATAAAGGCTAATACTTTTAAAAAGAAGGTGAATGTATTATTTATCTTCTTCGCATATTTTATTTAACGCGCTTAACTACAGCTATAGATAAGCGTCCACGAAGCATCACTTCCGGGAACGCTGTTTGTATACCAATTTGCGCTGTATGCATTACCTTGATATTGCATTTTATCGTCGGTGTTATTGTGAGTAAACGGACCGGCCGAATAATCTTTTTTCAACCAATTAGGATATGTATTAATACCATTACAATCTGTTGAACTTACAACACTGCATCCGTTTGTATCAACACTTGTACCAGCGGGTGTATATGGGCACTGATCAATATCATCATTCACTCCATCGTTATCCACATCGCTTTGAGGATCAACTACTTCAACAACGCAACCTACATTATTAACAGTTTCACCTACAGGTGTATTAGGGCATTGATCAACACTATCGCTAATACCATCGCCATCGCTGTCAGTTACCGCACAGCCAATACTGTCAACCGTTGTACCTGCGGGAGTATTATCGCACTGATCAAGGCTGTTACTTACGCCATCCCCGTCGCTATCTAAATCAACATTGCTACTACCACCCCAACCTTGAATGATCTCTTTAACTTTAGTGCCTGAAGCGGTTAATGAATTCCAACTACCGCCTAGAGTAAATAACGAAGCACCTTCGTTTTTATCGTTTAAAGCCCAGTTAGCGTGGCTAATATTGTTTGTTTTAAAAAATGCCATCCATGCATCAGTTTCATTAATATTAACACCACCATTGCCATCAGCATTAACTGTTCCCCACTCTGTAGCAAATAGTGTAATGCCGTTATCGAGTGCTGTTTGTGCTTTATTTCGATACGATTGACCATGCGTGCCAGCATAAAAATGCAGGGTATAAGCAATATTGGCGCGATCAATTGGATTTTGTGATGCCACATCAACATCTTGCGACCACGTAGGCGTACCAACCACAATTAAGTTATCAGGGTCGATTGCTCTAATTTTATCAATAACTGTTTCTGCGTAAGGCTTAATATCGTTAACCCACGAGATTTATAACGGCTCGTTATAAATTTCATAAATAACATTGTCGTACTGCCCATATTTAGTAGCTACCTCTTCAAAAAAGCGAACTGCAGTTGCTTGATCGGTATGTGCTTCATGGCTATGAAAATCAATAATAACGTACATATCTTCGCTAATAGCTGCGTTTACAACAGTATCAAGACGGCTCATATTGCCCTGCCAATCAAAGTTCAAACTACCACCAGTACTCGTACCATGACCAATAGCTGCACGAATTAATGTTGCATTAAATTCAGTTTTTGCCTTTGCTACTGTTTGTGCTGTATAAAATTTTTCAGCGCCCCAACCGGTGTTACTCCAAAATAGGCTAGGTCCTGCAAGCTTGTGTTTTCTCCACCTACAAGAATTTGATTCCCACTCACCGTTAACTTCTCAACAGCGGCATTGGCCATAGTTGAGCATCCTAATAATAAAGCTAACGATAAGCTCGCCACTTTAAAATCCTTTCTTTTGTGATTATTTGAACTGTTATTCATCGTATTTCCTTAAATTGAAATTAGCAGTCGTCATTGCTTGATGTAATAAATTGACACCAAACCAATACTTAATAGTTAAACAAAGTTAATTTGGCGAGCAGAAAGCATCATTTATTAATTAACATTAAATAAATAAAAAGGCACAAGAAGAAGGGTTTTAATTAACTAAGTACAAACAAGTGAGCAATTTAACGAGGTTTGAGGATTTTACTCTGTATATACAGGTGTTTACACTATGTTTACATGGTGCAGGCAAAAACCTCGGTTACAAAAAATATGTATAAAAATGGAAAAGGCGGTAATAATAATTATTACCGCCATCAATAATAGCTAAATATCGGGGTAAAATATTAATAAGCCAACCAAACCGAGTTCTGATTAAGTGGCTTATTTTTTAGTGGGCAGCGCTTTTCTGCCCAAACGGTATGCATCCATCATGCTCAGCACCCAAATTATAATCATTAAAGGTACGTACTTATATTCAGCGAGTTGGGCGCAAGCGTCAGAAGGTTGTTGCGCGGCTTTTAATATGGCCGTAACCGACATGGGGATTTTTCCGTTTACAATTTCATTTGCAGTACACTGTGCAATCGCAAATATATCTTGAAAGGTTAAAATTAAAAGAACAGAGAATACACCCGCAAAAATAGCGCCTATAAGGTGTTTTTTTAAAGAAAAATGCCCCGCTCCAGGATAAACAATGGCGGTAAGTAAAGCAGCTTTTAGATCTTGTTTCATTTTTACCTAATATAAATTCACTTTAACGTGATCACATAAAAAAGCCACTTTGCAGTGGCTCAATTAAAATATCAAGTAGTTAAATGTATTATTGTCCGCCAAACCCGAGAGTTAACTCAATACCAACAAAACGAGGTGCCCCTGCAACAAATGTTGGATTGCCAAATCCCCCTCCAGTATTACCTGCATCAACTAAGTACTCTTTATCTAATAAATTACTGGCAAATACACTAACGTCCCAATCATCACCACTCGCAATTCCTAAGCGCGCACTGACTAATCCAAGGCCAGGTTGGCTAATATCTAAGCCTGATATTGGCGCATTTGCTGGCTCAAAATACACTTCAGAGCGGTAGCTATATATTAAAGAGCTCGTTAAATTAAGTGAGTTCGACAATTCTGTTGAATAAAACAGCCCCGTACTAAACGTCCACTCTGGTTGTAATCTAAATTTATTGCCTGCGAGGTTACCGTTATTACTATCATCATCTATTTCAGCATCAAGGTAAGCCGCATTGGCAAATACCTCAAACTCATTATTAATTAACGCCCTTACTTCAGCCTCTGCGCCAACATTAGTGGCAGAGCCCGCATCAGCAGAAAACGCAACGCCTTCATCATCCTGTAACGTAACCTGAAAGTTAGAGTAATCTTGATAAAATACAGCGACAGAGTAATCTAAACGCCCGTCAAGTGCTTTACCTTTAATACCGGTTTCGTAGTTCCAAATAATTTCCGCTGGAACTTCTGATAAAGAGGCTTCAACACTTCCTTGTTCGTCGTTAGCCGAACTTACTTCAAGTACTTCCGAACGACGTCCTTTTGAAATAGTCGTATACATATTTGTAGTAGGGTTTATTATATAAAGCGCATTAAAACGTGGCAGCCAATCATCATAATCAGCATCGTCATAAAATGTTTCACCATTTGTATCAACCGTAAACAATGGCGCTTGTGTTAAAACACTATTGGGTGCAGTAGAGCTATAACCACTGCGCTTTTCTTCTTTTATATAACGAAGACCCGCTGTTAACTCCAGTGCCTCAGTTGCAGCATAAGTTACATCAGCAAACGCTGAATACGCTTTGTTTTCACCATAGTTTGTAAACTCTAGTGAATATGGCAACTCGCTTATTGCACCACCTGTTAATGCTGGTGTTAAAATATTAACGCTACCATCATTATTAATACAAGGAACACCTGAACCCAATACGCCCAAGCAATTTAAAAATATAGACTCCTCTGTACTAAATGGAACACGCTGGCTACCATCTTCTTCAAAGTAACTCACACCAAAAATACTAGTAAACTTATTCTGCGTATAAACAGCGCGTAATTCTTGGCTAAATTGGTCGCCCTCAGCAGCTTCTGCAAATTCTAAAAACCATGCTTGCGTACCATCAGCATCAAACACTTCTAAAGAGTCAAAATTACGTCCTGCAGTAATTGAAGTGATTGTTAAATCGTTACTTACATCCCAATTTACAGTCAAATTTAAATCGTTAACTGTGCGCTCCACACCTAAGTCTTTTTTTCCAAACACAGACTCTGCATACGGACTACCTGGCATTTCAACAAAGCTATATGGGCTTGTATCACCACCGGTTGGTGCATAAAGCCCATTTTTAAAAGATGTACCCGAGTCATCATTTTTTTCATACGTATACACCAAATCAATCGTTACATCGTCACTAGGTGTAATACGTAAAGACGGACGATAAGAAAAACGCTCAATAGCATGCATATCATCTTGCTTAAACCCAGCCGGGTTTTGGGAGTTACTATCTCCTGCAATATTTTTTATAAACCCATCACGTTCACGATAAGTAAAAGCAACACGGCCTTGCATTAAATCATTACCACCCGTTACAAAACCACTAACACCTTTGGCCGAGTAATTACCAACGGATGCTTTTAATTGCGCCGAAAAATCTTTTTCTGGTTTACGTGTTGCTACACTAATAGCACCTACAGAAGCTGCTGTTCCAAACAGTGTTGCTTGTGGTCCTTTAACAACTTCAATCCCTTCTACATCAAAAAGCTCAAAGTATGAGCCACGAGAGCGTGATACATCTGCTCCGTTATAATAAATAGACACACGAGGGGATGATTGAGACGACCCGCTATCAGACGTAATACCACGAATTACAAAGCCCGGGTTGTTAGGGCTTTGCTCTTGAATAACAAGCCCTGGTGTTATTTCAGATAAAGTGTCGAGTTCGCCAATACCTAAGCTCTCTAAAAAGTCGCCATCGTAGGCACTTATTGTTACAGGCACATCTTGGATTGATTGCGCACGCTTTTGAGCAACAACCACTATTTCATCAAGTTCTTTATTTATGGTTTGATCTGCAAAACTATTTGTTGATGTAACGCAAATCATCGCAACAGACAATTTAGTAAGTTTAAAAAAAGGCCGTATTGTTAATTTATTTTTCATGTTTTTCACTGTTCGTCCGGTTAATTGTTTTTAGGAATTACCGGTAATCTAACGAACTATTGCGACTTTTTTACGTCTTATTAATTACGCATTGGTTAAATTGATGTTTCAACTTTATGAAAAATAATAAATTATTGTGTTCATATAAAAATTATAACATTGAAAAACTCAGCGTACACTTGTACACTAAAATTCATTCAAATAGTGGTAGGATCTGTCATGTCGTTAGAAGCGCCCTATTCTAAAAAAGAAGAACAACTAAACGTAATTAGTCATGCACTTGGTATAGTATTTGCCGCATTTGTTATGTGTGATTTATTTAGCCAAGCCACCAGCACTAACGCGTATGTTAGTACTGCAATTTATGGCAGCAGCCTATTTGTGCTGTTTTTGTCGTCCACTTTGTACCACGCCAGTATTCAACCGCGCTTAAGAGCCTTTTATAAAAAGTGCGATCACTGCGCCATATACTTATTAATTGCCGGCACCTACACTCCCTTTTTATTAATCTCATTAACCGGTGCTTGGTCATGGGCAACACTTACATTTATTTGGACTGTTGCACTGGCGGGCGTTGCGTACAAAGTATTTGTAAAAAACGGCAATAAAAAAATATCACTCGCCACCTACTTACTCATGGGTTGGTTTGCACTGGCTATTGTTTATCCGCTTTATTCAAGTGTTGATGTAAAAGCACTTTACTGGCTACTTGCCGGCGGTATTTTTTATAGTTTAGGCACTTTTTTTTACAGTGCTAAAAGCACCCAATTTAGCCACGCAATTTGGCACTTATTTGTTATTGCTGGGTGTGTTTGCCATTATATTTCAATTAGTAATTATGTTTATTAAGCTGGTATAGCCAATTAATATGGTCTGGTTTGAGCGAGATATAGTCATTCAGGTGAGCCGCCATTGATTTAGTAAGAATAAGAGGAAGCTTCCCCTTTTCTACATTTTAAATAAGCTACAGTAAGCATAATATTTATAGCTACCAATAGTTTTCACTATTTGCTATTAATATATGCGCATAAAATAAGGACGTTTTCGCGCTAAAAAAGGAAAAGTGTCCTCTGATAAAGTTGTTATACCCCTAAGCGTAATAAGTGAGATTATGAGTATTAAATTTACAAGAACTGTCAGGACATCAAACAGTGAGAGTTATGCTCTTTTCCAAGACTATCAGAATGTAGGCAGCCTAGATATCCACTTCAGCGATTGTGTATATGGGACGTTGATATTTGCGAAAGAGTTTTCAAATGAAGAACAGCAAGAAATTTTTGCTCAAATAGAAGATGAGTTAGTTGATCCTGTCCCACGAGCTGACTTTATCTTTTCTGTATATCAGGGAAAAGAAATTGGAATGTATTCTGATTCCATTACAGAAGAAGAGCGCGCATATGAACCAGTTAAAAAAAGAGACCTTGAAGACATTTCTAAGTTAGTTAAATCAGCAGTGGGTAAAAAAAGAAATATTCAAGGTAAGTTGACAGAGCATATTTCAGTAGAGTTCTTCGAGTCTCTAGGGTATAGAGCTAAGCGTGGTGATTCAGAGCTTGATCATATGAAAATTGACGTAGTCGCTGAATCTGATGAGGAGCTGGTTTTAGTACAAGTTAAATCTGGTTCTATTGGGTTAAAACAAATTGAAAATGCTGTTGAAAGCATAAGTAATTATCCTTCATCAAAACAAAACGTGGCTGCATTCATAGCGAATGATTTCCCAGTAAGAGCAGAAAGCCTACGAAAAGAGCTTGGTTGTAAGTATGGAATGAAAATTCAGTATTATCATACATATCAAGTCCTTAAAAATTTACCAGAATATAAAAGCTCACTTTGACTCGGGGTATAACAAACTGTTTAGTTGCCATGGATAGCTCACCATAAAATGGAGGTTAAATGATTACTAATTTACCTGAACCGAATGAGTTCAAAAATTTGAGTATTCAATATTTAGCTCAAGCGATTGATCATATATTTAAAACCGAACTAGCGATCTCTCCCGCTGCTTTAGTTTCGAGCTTTGGTGATTTAGATGAAGAGTGGGATAGTAGGCAAGGAGTACTTGGTAACTCTTTAATAATGCTTTTCCTTAGTATTGAAAACTTCTTCAAATATGAAGTTAGTACACAAGACCCTCTCGAACTTTTAACAGATGAATCAAGAGATAAAATAGATTCTCCAGAATCGTACGACTTTGAGACTTTATACCTGTTGGGCCTAGATGACCTTGTCTCAAAGTATAAAAAAATTGATGTTAAAAGCCTATCCGGTTCAGCTTTAACGATGTTAGAAGAGTTAAGAGTGAGCAGGAATAAGTTCACACATGGTTTGCACAGGGAGCTTATTAAACCAAACTATATCGTTGAAGTTATCGCGGAGTATTTAACCGATATATGGACACCAACTTGGATATCAGAATTTAGGGAGGTTATGCTAACAGAACCCTTATACGGTCTATTTAATGAAGATGAAGAAAACATGCAACTTCTTCAGTATTATAAATTTTTTGAAGATTATTTATCTCAGAGAAAATTTAAGAAACTTATTGGTATGCCGTTAGAGGGGCGACGCTACTTATGTCCTCATTGTCAAGAAAACGCAATAGAATCGGGAAGTGTGCTTGATGCTAAATACGCATGTTTAGAGCCAAATGAATCTGATTCTACCGAAGTCCATTGTTGGTTGTGCCATGGGTATGCCGAGATTGAAAGAGAATCTTGCCAAGAGCAATCGTGCCCTGCAAATGTGATCTATCCAACTGATTCTTACAAATTACATACTAGCAATACTTGTCTTACATGTGGCAGTGAACAAAGCAACTAACAAGAGATTTAAACAGAACTAAAACCGTGGGTTAGGTTTCGCTTCGCTACAAATTTAACTCACCATTTTAGTCCGCTTAAGCAAGCGTTACGAACGTCCGGAAATGGCACTCTCCAGCCAGACGACAACATAAAATATTGATAATAATTGGCAAGGTATTTTACTGTGTCAGATGGCGTGGCTTCGCCACTTATCCGACCTACGTCAAAAGGTAGGTTGGTTAAGCCGAAGGCGCCACCCAACAGAGTATCAATTCACGCCTTGAAAGTCAGCTATGGCACTTACCTGCCCATAATAGTCATATCACTCCCACCGACACTCACGCATATTTACTTTGTCATTTTTAAACAATACGCCTTCTGATAATAGCTTTTCGCGTTGTTCTTGGTATTTTTCGCTACCTTCAGGGAATGATATTTTACCTTGGCTATTCACGACCCTGTGCCAAGGTATAACCGAGTCGTTTGGCATCATTTTTAATAAGCGCCCAACCAACCGTGAGTTTTGCGGGTAGCCCGCAAGAGCTGCAACTTGCCCGTAGCTTGCCACTTTACCTATTGGTATGCCTGCGATAACAGTATAAATAAGTGTTTCTTTATCAATATCAGCGTTCATTTAAATACGCCTCACTAAGTACTTTAAATTGCTCCCAAATAGTACGCGCTACAGGGCCGTGGTGCACTGCATGTTGTCTAAAGGCTCTAATTTGTGCGCTAAATTTATGCTCTCGGTCAGTTATGTGTATTTCTTGAAGTAAGCCTGCTTTTATTTCAGGAGCGCAGTGTTCTAGGCTCATCATTGCCCAACCTGCACCTGAAAGTAAAAACGATTTTAAGGTCGATACATCATCAATTTTCATCATGGCGGAGCCTTTTGAGTACGATAGTCTGTCGCTGTCGATACTCAAGTCACTTTCAAACATAGCTAAACACGGATACGTTTGTAGTTCGCTATAGGTTAGCTTTTGAGGAAGTACGCCTTTAGCGCTGACAATACCAATATCGAGCCTGCCTATGGGTACGCTTTCTAAATCGCCTGTCGCATGAAATAAATCAAACCACGGGCCAATACCTAATTCGGCTTGCCCACTATTTACTTGCTCTAACGAAATAAAGCGCTTCCCGCTTGTTAAGCTAAATTCGGTGCTGGTAAACAACCTAAAAGTATTACTTATGATCTCGTTGTAACTCTGCGTATGGCAAAGTTGTTCGTAACAAATTCTAAATTGGGGTTCATTACCGAGTGCCAATTCTTTAGCAAGCTGTGCTAGCTCGTCGTTGGCATGCAAAAGTTGCTGCGCCTCGCGGTGAAAAATACGCCCTTTTTCAGTAAGCTGTAATCGGTATTTACTTCTGTCTAGTAACTCAAACCCTATTTTTTCTTCTAAGTTTTTAATAGCGAGTGTAAGCGCGGGCTGCGTTTTATGTAGCTTTAGTGCTGCCCCGCTTAAGCTTGCGCTTTGCACTATGGCATCTAAAATTATTAATTGATTCAGCTTCATATAGCACTCTGCAACATTATAAGTAAAACTTATTGAGTTTCTAAAATTTAATGATTTTTATTTTATATGTTTGCAGCGTATGCTGCACTTAATTATTTTGCCATCATTGCAACGGAGAAGACATGAAACTCTTTCGTCTATGTTTTTTAACTACGACTTTACTAAGCTTAATAGCCTGTTCTGAGCCAGAACAACAAGTTAAAGAAGAGCCCATTCGCCCTGTTAAATTATTCAACATAGGTCATGATTCTCAAACTAACATTCGCAGCTTTCCTGCTGAGGTTGTTGCAAACCAAGGCTCTTACCTTGCTTTTAGGGTAAACGGCGAACTTATTAAGTTTCCTGTGCTTGCTGGTGAACACGTTGAAAAAGGTGATTTATTAGCAAAACTGGACCCTGAAGATTTTCAGTTGCAGTTTGACGAGCGCAAAGCGCGCTTTGAATTGGCAAAATCACAACTTGGCCGCATTGAGCAATTGTTTGAGAAAAAAATCACCAGCCAATCAGAATTAGATCAAGCCACTGCTAATATGCAAATTGCTGAATCTGCATTTAAAATTGCACAAACAAACCTTGAGTACAGCGAGCTACGCGCGCCATTTTCAGGCACAGTTGCAAAAGTATTTGTTAAAAACTTTGAAAACATTCAAGCCAAACAAAATATATTGCGTTTAGAAACACGCGATTTAATGGATGTAGAAATTCAGGTTCCTGAAAAAATTGTCGCTCGTTTTCAAAAAGGCACTGATTACCACCCTACTGTAAAATTCGATGGCTTTGACAATAAAGAATACACACTTGATATTAAAGAGTGGGATACCCAAGCAGACCCTGCAACGCTTACCTATAAAGTTGTGTTTTCGCTACCAGTACCTGAGGACTTTAATTTACTAGCGGGTATGACGGGCAGTGTATTTATTGATTTAAGTAAAGTAACTCGCTCGCAAGTGTCTTACACAATACTGCCAATTGAGTCAGTGTTTTCTGAACCTCAAGAATCTATTAAAGATAATGCCTACGTGTGGCTTTTTGATTCAGAAACTAGCCAAGTACATAAACAAGCAGTAAAAATTGGCCAGCTACACCGCGATGGTATTGAGGTGTTAAGTGGTATTAAAGAAGGCCAAATTGTTGTTTCTGCCGGTGTGCACTCACTAAAAGAAGGCATGAAAGTAAGAGCATGGAATAAAGAGCGAGGCTTATAATTATGAGCTTTGCACAACTCTCCATTGAGAAAAAAGTAATCAGTTGGATGTTTACGCTGCTGCTATTAATTGGCGGTACCGTGTCGTATTTTGATTTAGGGCAATTAGAAGACCCTGAGTTTACGCTTAAAAAAGCCATGGTTATTACCATGTACCCTGGCGCGTCGCCGCAACAAGTAGAAGAAGAAGTAACTTTTCCTCTGGAAAACGCGATTCAGCAATTACCTTATGTTGATTACGTTACGTCTATTTCATCTAACGGTAAATCACAAATTTCGGTAGAGATGAAAAGTACCTACCGAAAAGAGCAACTTCGCCAAATTTGGGATGAAATGCGTCGAAAAATTAACGACCTCTCCCCTTCGCTTCCCAGCGGCGTTTACCCTAGCACTATTTTAGATGACTTTGCCGATGTTTACGGTGTTATGTATTCGGTAACCGGTGATGGCTACTCATATGACGAACTTAAAGACTACGTCGACTTTTTAAAGCGCGAGCTAGTCTTGGTTAAAGGTGTAAGTAAAGTAACGGTTGCAGGTGAGCAACAACCGCAAGTAATGGTTGAAGTATCAACGCGTAAATTGGCTCAACTAGGTATTGCACCAAGTCATATATTTCAGTTACTGCAATCGCAAAATACGGTATCTAACGCGGGTAAAATTCGCGTGGGCGATGAGTCAATTCGATTGCACCCTACTGGCGAGTTTAAAGATGTAAAAGAGCTCGAAACGCTATTAATTTCAAAACCTGGTGCAAGTGAGCTTATTTATTTAGGCGACGTAGCAAAGGTTTACAGAGAGTACGCAGAAGTACCTAACAATGTTATTCGTTATAACTCTCAGCAAGCTTTGCTTATTGGCGTGTCGTTTATGTCGGGAGTTAACGTGGTAGATGTGGGTAAACACATTGACGATCACTTAGCTTCACTTGAGTATCAACGCCCTCATGGTATTGACATAAATTCGGTATACAACCAACCACAAGAGGTTCAAAAATCGGTTGATGGTTTTATTATCAGCTTACTTGAAGCTATTGCGATTGTTATTGTAGTACTGCTGTTATTTATGGGTTTAAAAAGCGGTGTTTTAATTGGTGGTATTTTACTGCTTACTGTATTGGGTACGTTTATATTTATGAAGTTGTTTGCTATCGATTTACAGCGTATATCACTTGGAGCACTTATTATTGCGCTTGGTATGCTGGTTGATAACGCAATAGTTGTAACCGAAGGGATACTAATCAACCTTAAACGTGGGCAAACAAAACTCAAAGCGGCGGTTAATATTGTTGAGCAAACAAAATGGCCCTTACTAGGTGCAACAGTCATTGCAGTGACTGCATTTGCGCCAATTGGTTTAAGCTCTGATGCCAGTGGTGAATTTGCCGGTAGCTTGTTTTGGGTGTTGTTTATTTCGCTTTTATTAAGCTGGATAACAGCCATTACGCTAACGCCATTTTTTGCCAATTTAATGTTCAAAGAAAACGAATTTAAAAACGAAGAAGGCCAAGAAGATGAAGACCCGTATAAAGGTTTTATTTTTAATGGTTATAAAGCGGTTTTAGATTTAGCGCTGCACTTTAGAAAAACCACGCTTATATTAATGGTTGTTTTACTGTGTACTGCGGTTGTTGGTTTTGGCTCTGTTAAACAGTCGTTTTTTCCTGCTTCTAATACACCTATGTTTTATGTTGATTACTGGCAAGAGCAAGGAGCTGATATTCGCTCAACCCTAGAGGGCGTTAAAAAGCTTGAAGAATTTTTGCAAAAAGAAGACCTTGTTGAAGAAGTAACAAGTACAACAGGCCAAGGCGCGCCACGCTTTATGCTTACCTACGCACCAGAAAAGTCATATCCCGCGTACGGGCAATTAATTATTCGTGTGGCCGACAGAGAAGCCGTAGCAACTGTAATGCAAACTGTACGTGATTACTCAAATAATCATGCGCTCTCTGCGCAGCTTAAAATTAAGCCAATGGAAATTGGCCCCTCTACTGATGCAAAAATAGAAGCGCGTTTTTCAGGCCCTGATCCTGTTATTTTAAGACAATTGGCTGCTAAAGCTGAAGAGCTTATTGGTAATGATGATGGCGCATACAATATTCGTGATGACTGGCGTGCACGTACTAAAATGATTCGCCCACAGTTTAACGAGCAAAAGTCACGCCGCTTAGGTATTAGTAAATCTGACTTAGACAATGTATTACTAACAAGTTTATCGGGTAAACAAGTGGGCGTATATCGCGATGGTACACAATTGCTGCCTATTATTGCCCGTTCACCTGCTAACGAGCGCTTAAACGTGGAAAGCGTACACGACCTTCAAATATACAGCCCTGTATTGGGTGTATTTGTACCAGTAACCCAAGTGGTAGACGAGTTTATTGTACAGTGGGAAGATAGCCTAATAATGCGCCGCGATCGCAAACGTACAATTACGATTATGGCCGATCACGATGTATTAGGAGATGAAACCCCTGCTAAACTATTTGCACGTATTCGCGGACCAATAGAAAACATGGAATTACCGCGCGGTTACGAACTGGAATGGGGCGGCGAGTTTGAATCTTCAAGCAAAGCTCAAAAAGCAATATTTGGCTCATTACCGCTGGGTTACTTAGCGATGTTTGCAGTAACCGTATTACTTTTTAACTCGCTTAAGCAACCACTGGTTATTTGGGCAACGGTTCCGTTAGCTATTATCGGTGTAAGCGCGGGCTTGTTAGCTATGAATGCGCCGTTTAGTTTTATGGGATTACTTGGTTTATTGAGCTTAAGCGGTATGCTTATTAAAAACGGTATTGTATTGGTTGATCAAATAAATCTCGAATTAAGGGAAGGTAAATCGCCTTATGAAGCCGTATTTGACTCTGGTGTGAGCCGTGTACGCCCAGTTGCTATGGCAGCTATAACTACTATTTTGGGTATGATCCCGCTGTTATTCGACGTGTTCTTCCAGTCAATGGCGGTAACAATTATGTTTGGTTTAGGCTTTGCTACAATTTTGACTCTAATTGTAGTGCCAGTACTTTACACGGTTATATTTAGAATTGATTACGAACCGCGTAAGTAGTTAAGCATATAATTGGTTAACATTAAAAAATGCCACTGGCTCAAGGTCAGTGGCATTTTTATTTAATACCGATGAAAAAAGAAAGGCTACATATTTAGTTGTTAAGAAACTAACCGCAACACTTCTTATATTTTTTGCCGCTACCACATACACAAGGTGCGTTACGCTCTGGTACTTTATCAAATACTTGTGGTGTTGACTTGCTAAGTGCAAAGTCTAGTTCGCGAATATCTTCTGGTACTTCAGCTTTAACTTCAATTGAAGCAAACAGCGAATGCTCTTCTAGTATTGCTTCTATTTCTGATTGTCGTGCAACTGAGTTTACAATTAACGTGAGCGGGTGTGACTCTGTGCCTGGCTTGGCAGTACGTTTTGGTGCAAATCCATTACTGTTATTTTTACCCATTATATCGGGCTTACCCATAAAGAAAAATTTTGACATGTTACTTCTATAACCTTTCTACATTATTAAGACGGCGCATCTTAACAGCTTAACCTTCATATAACTAAGTGTACTTGATAATGCACAATATAAATCAGGCTTTAGCGCATATACGCCTAATATAGCGACATAATGAGGCCAATTAATGGATTTAGGCAAAATTTAAATTCGAAATATAGTAAAATTATTATGACTCAACTTAGTGCCGTTTTAGTATCTAACTCAATATTATGGAAAAGCCTTGGAAAATTTTAAAACCGCGATACTAATAGCGGGCAGCGTTTTTATACTTTTTGGTTATTTACGCTTTATAACTGACGATAATGGTAACGTGAACTTAAACAACTACCGTTTTACAGGGGGCATACTACTGGTTATTTCCGGTATGTTCGATGGCACACGCGACCTTGTTAAGCGCCTGCGCTCTAAAAACTCGTTATCGGCGATTGCAGTTTATTTAGGTATACTCTTATTTTATATTGGCTTTAGCATTTAATAGCGAAACATTAAGCGCTAATTTGGGCTTTATACAAGCAACATTTTATAAGTGAATACCCTTTGACCTTTAAGCAACTCTTCAACAGCGCCCTATTACTTTTAGTAACAGCACCTCCGCTGGTTTTACTTGCATGGGATGAACAAGCCGACCCCGCTTTTATCCCCAACAGTATATATAACACCTTAACATTTACGTTATTTCCAATAACGGCGCTAGTGTTGTCGGTTGTTTTATTAAGGCACCTATATAAAAAATACAATAATAACTTTGAATTTAAACATACAGTTAAAAATTATATTGCTGAGCATGGGAAGTTCCGCAGCGCATTTATACCACTGTTTTTGCCCATTTTAATTTACTTATGGTTATGGACGTCAGTTTGTATTTCTGTGAAATTATGGGCCAATAAACACAGCAATAATATATGGCAGCAAGAGCATCAATTACTTGAGGTAGGTAGTTGCCCAACTGATTATGAGTACAGTTGTACAACACTAACTGTGCTTAGTTTACAGAACTACAGAAAATACACTTTTAGATGGTATTTAGATAAGAATAAATTGGTGACTTTGCAAAATAACAATATAAATTTAGTGGGCATTACAAGCCCACTTGGTAATATAGTACAAGAAATACAGTGGTAGTAGAAAACCTAGGTGCAGATTATTTTTTTAAGCTAAGGGTACGCCCCGAGCTAGGTTTTGACTGTGACGACTTATTCTCTTTAATACTTTTTGGCTTACCAACATACGTGGTAGAACGCTTTTGATAAGGTGCTTTACTGCGCTCATTTTTGCGCTCGCCATTAGCATTACTGCGATCAGAGTTGCGACTTGAATTTCGCTCGCCACTTTGTTCGCCTTTATTAAAACGGCGAGGATTTTCACCCTGAAAATCACGCTTTTTAGGAGCTGACGGCGTATTATTTTCTGATTGTTTATTAGCATCAAGCGAATGTTCTTGAGTTTTACCTGAGTCAGAAATCGAGTCGTTGATTTGCGCCATTTCAGTATCAGACAAATGACGCCACTGCCCTACCTTTAAACCTTTTAGTGTTACGTTCATTATGCGCGTACGCTTTAACGTCACCACTTCGTAACCTAAATATTCACACATACGGCGTATTTGACGGTTTAAACCTTGTGTAAGTACTATTTTAAATTCTTTAGGGGCAGTTTGTGTCACTTTACACTTTTTAGTAACAGTATCTAAAATAGGCACACCATTGGCCATTTTTGTAACAAACTGACGATTAAGCGGTTTATCAACCGTAACAACATATTCTTTTTCGTGGTTATTACCCGCACGCAAAATTTTATTAACGATGTCGCCTTCGTTAGTTAAAAATATAAGCCCTTCAGACGGTCTATCTAAACGCCCTATTGGAAATATACGCGTAGGATAATTTACCGCGCGAATAATATTACTTTGAATTTTACTTTCGGTAGTACACGTAATACCAACGGGTTTATTGTAAGCGATATAAACGCGCTTTGGTGTGGCTTTAAGTGGCTTGCCATCAACCAATACAACATCGGTAGCAGCAACTTTTACGCCCATTTCAGGCGAGTAGCCATTAACGCTGACACGACCTTGCTCAATATATTTATCGGCTTCGCGGCGTGAACAAAATCCTGTTTCACTAATAAATTTATTTAAACGTTTTAATTCGGTCATGGCACTTATAGCGTAGTAATTTTTAAGGCGAGTAGTGTAAACCACCCACACTATTTTTTCGCCCCTAATTTAAAATTTATAGGTGTTTAAGCATTAATTTTTGCTTTCGTTAATTTACGCCATACAAATTCAAGCGGGCCTTGGTTAAAATAGCGGCTGTATATAAAGGTAAATATAAGCTGCAGTGCAACTAATGCCGTTGCAACTAACCAGTAGTCAATACGATCAAAATTGAGCACCCAGTGCGTAAATAGCACTTTATATAACAACAGCTGTATGAGTGTTTGGCTAATATATAAAGTAAATGCTAAGCGCCCCGCTTGTTGAATAAGCGTGCCGACGTGTGCGCTGTTATTGCAAAATTTAACAATTAAATGAATATACAGCGTAGCCATACCTAGAGCCGCAAACATATTTACAAATTCTTGCACCCCATATCCTAAGCTGCCATTAAGCTGTGATGCATAAAGCCTGATTCCACAAAAAACAAGGGTCATTGCACCGCAAACTATTAATTGCTGAGTCGTTAAGCCTTTACTAAAAACGTCTTGTTTATATAAATAAATGCCAATGAGCATAAGGCCCACGCACATCCACATTGTCATTATTGGCACCATAACAAGCATTAACGTGTTCATAGCAAGGTTACTAATAAAGTAATCAATATAGTGTGGGTTATATAATTCAATAAACTGTGCTGTATCGCGGTAAATCACTTCATCGGGTACGCTAGATATAACAAGTAAGGTAACCACAGCCGACAACAAGGTAAATGCAAGCCCTCTTTTTAAAAGTACGTTGCTATCACTTTCTAAATATTTAATAACAAACCAGCCAGATACACCGTAAACAAATAAAATATCACCGGCCCAGAGTAAAAAACCATGCGCTAAACCAAAGAGAATTAACCAATAGAGCCTGCTTTTTATCTGCACTTCAGACTTGTAACGTTGCCACTGAATATAAAGCCCTGCACCAAAAAGCAAACTAAACAGCGTTCTAAAACGCCCGTCTACAAACACGCTGCTAAGGGTGTGAATAATTGAGTCGCTAACAGGAGGAGTAGTTAAGGAGGTATACCCGTATTCAAAAATGCCGAAGGCGTAAGCATTCATGTAAACAAGGCCAAGCACGGCAACGCCGCGAATAAAGTCCATATTATAATTGCGCATTAAAGCTATTATCCGTTAAATATTATTCTTATAACTGTCAGCCCAATCGACTGACTGTTGGTAAAGTGGAGGTAGTATAGCACTGTCGATATTTAGCAAAAGTACAGCTTGTTCAAGTGCCCACCAGCTTCCTGTTTCATATGCTTTAACAACGTTTAAAATATAATAAAGTGTGTTTTTGTCCCCTAATAATGCCGTTTTTATTTCATCAGGGAAAGGTAGCTTTTCAACAAGCAAGCTCATTGGTTGATCAAGGATTGCATCTAGCAGTGAAAATAACCCTGTTAAAAATGCTTCGCCTGACTGACTTTTATTAACCTTTTTTGCCACAAGCTCACAAAAGCGAGCACGTACAACACATACTTGCATTAGCTCTGCTGGCTTTTTACCCGCTGTATGAGCAGTAACAATAAGGCTCACAAACTTTTTCAGGCGTTCGTGTCCTAAATACACAAGCGCTTGCTTTAATGACGATATTTGGCTTTGTATAGGAAACACACCGCTGTTTATTAATCTTAGTAACTTATATGCGAGTGCAGCATCTAGCTCAAACAGGCTTGCGATGGTTTTAATGTCAGGGCTTTGCTTCATTATTTCGGCGTAAATAGCGACGACTAAACCATAATTATAATCAATGTCGTTTTGCTTGATCATGGTAGGCTTTGCAAAAAAATAGCCTTGAAAATAATCAAACCCCATATCAAAGGCAAGCTCATAGTCTTCTTGTGTTTCTATTTTTTCGGCTAGTATTTTTATTTGTTTATGCGCTTGTAACTTAGTAACTATGGGCTGTATTTCGCTAAGAGGTGTAATTGCAATATCAAATTTAATGAGCTTCACAAGCTTTAAAAAACGATCCCATTGTGGTTTATATACAAAATCATCGAGCGCGAGTTTGTAGTTACTATGAAATAAACCTCGGCATAGCTCATAGTTATCGTCGGTAGGTTCTATGGTTTCGAGCAACTCAATCACAACGTCTTGGCATGGTAAGAAAGCACATAAATCGAGTTTTAGTGATTCTGGTCCTATATTAATAAGCGCTTTTTTGCCTGATGTAATATGGCGTGTACCTAAATTTAATTGATTTTCCATAATAAGCCTTGCTGTTGCTTGGCCTTCTGCAATATCTGGAAAATAATTTTTTGGACTATCACGAAAAAGTAGCTCATAGGCTACTACTTTTTTACTTCGATTGAATATTGCTTGCCTTGCAACAAATACAGACACATTACCTACTTCTTAGCTTTTATATAATACTAAGTAATTAAACCCTAAGCAGGTAGATTTGTCACTAAACTTTAAAGTACAGAAACGATTTACCGGTATAAGGTTGTTATATAATCAGTTGCCACTTGTGGCCACGAAAAACGCATTTGCTCTGCGCTGTGCTTAATTTTATGCCATCTTTTAGGATTTTGCTTTTTAATTAAGAGGGTTTCGTTTAAACAGCTAATTAAATTACGCGTTTGCGTTGCCAACGTGTCTCCATTAAAGCTAAAACCATTTTCGTGGTGTTTAACAGTATCTTTTAATCCGCCAACACTGTGTACTAAACACGGTTGCCCCGCTCGCATTGCTAGCATTTGGCTAATACCACACGGTTCAAACGAGCTTGGCATTAAAAATAAGTCACCTAATTGATACATTAAATCGCCAACACCTTGCCCATACCCCTTTAAAAATAAAAGATTGGAATTACGCGCCATTGCTTTGGTAAATATGCTTTCGAGCTCTTTGTCACCCGAGCCGAGAATAATAAGTCTGCCATTATGTTCATTAATTAATTGACACACTTTATCAATAGCTAAAACCCCATTAACCTGCTGGCACAATAACAACACTTTTTGTTCGGTAAGTCGGCCAACGCTTGTAACTAATGGACCATTATTAACCGTTGCTTTAAATTGCTGTAATCGTTGGTGGGCAATATAGTAGCCACTTTGTAACTGCTCGTAATTGGCCATCCAACCAAACAAAGTACTCTCTGCTTGGCTATAAAAATCAGCGAGAGTTGCTCCTTCAAGTGCATTGCTTGGATATTCGCAGCCATTTAAAATACCAACAAGCTTGCCTCGGCTTGCTGCATTTTGCAGATCTTGCTCAAGCCCTTCGCCACCAAAAAAACCATGTTCGTAATTGCTAGGTTCAAGAACCTCTTGGCTGTAAGTTGGCGATACAACATGTATTTTATCGCATAGATTTATTGCACTGCGCATAGGATTAAAACAATGAGGGTAACGCGGGTCGCATAACTGCTGGCCATTATAACTAAGTGATGGAAACCACGCCTCTAAGCTTGAATCATCATGTTTGAAAGGCCTTATCCCTTGCAGTGCAATATTATGCACTGTGAAGGCAATAGGTAAGGTATTAAGTGAGCTATAACGTGGCTCAAACTTAAGTAAAACTGCAACGCAGGCACTGTGCCAATCATGTAAATGCAGCGCTGTAGGGCGTTTTAATACACCTTGTAATAACGCTTCGCAGACGGCTGCGTTAAATAGAGCAAATTTAGTCGCATCAGTTGCAAAAGGCCTCCCCGGTGCATCATTACAATATACACTGCCTGATTCACTAAATAACGGGTGGCTAATAACAATTTGGCTTACATTATTTTCGGCTTGTTGTACTTTAAAAATGGTTAATACATGGGGTTGAGCATTAAATGCAACGGTTACTTCACCTATATAAATACGCTCAAGCGGCTCAAACCCGTAATCAGGAATAACAACATCAACCGTTATACCTTGCTTTGCAAGAGCCTTAGGTGCATCGCGTACTACATCTGCCACACCGCCTACTTTTGCGCCTGGTAACGCGTCATTTTCTGCTGCAACCATTAATACATGCATTAATTTATTATTTCCTTTAAACCTGTGTGAGCTTGCTCACAAATGAGCAAGCTATGTTGTCGTGCTTATCTAACTTGTTGTTACGCTAGCTTTTTATTTTCTCGCGCTTGGCGTTCTAACTTTTTTGCAAGCTCAGTGAGCATATCACGTGTAACAAGAACGATACCTTTTTTAGATACCCTAAAGCCGTTTTCTTCATCTGTTTTTTTGTCAAAACCGATTTCAAGACCCGCAGGTATTTCACAGCTTCTATCTATTATTGCGCGTTTAATTTTACAACCTCGGTTTATAACCGCACCGGGTAAAATAACCGACTGCTCAATGGTACAAAATGAGCGAACGTGAACGTTAGAAAACAACAGGGATTTTCTAACCGCAGAGCCCGAAATAATACACCCACCCGAGACTGTTGAGTCTAAAGCCATACCACGTCTATCTTCGTCATCGAAAATAAATTTAGCAGGTGGTAGTTGCTCTTGATAAGTCCATATTGGCCACGTTGGATCGTATAAATCAAGTTGTGGCTCTGGCATTACCAGTTCCATATTAGCTTCCCAGAACGAGTCAAGCGTACCTACATCGCGCCAATAAGGTTGCCCTTCTTGGTTTGGATCTCTAAATGGGAAAGCAAATACATTATGCTCTTCTATAATCGCTGGAATAATATCGTGACCAAAATCGCGTCCAGAGCCTTCATTTTCAGAATCTTTTTTAAGTTGCTCAAATAAAAATTCTGTATTGAAAATGTAGTTCCCCATTGATGCTAAACATGTACCTGGCTTGCCGGGTACGGAGCTCGGCATTGCTGGTTTTTCATCAAAACGACACACTCTATTTTCTTCATCAACGGTCATTACACCAAACGTGTCTGCGGCTTCCTCTACTGGGACTTCAATACAACACACAGTCATATCTGCGCCTTTTTGCACATGTTCAGCCAATAAAGCACCATAGTCCATACGGTACACATGATCTCCAGACAAAATCATCACATATTTAGGAAGCTCATGACGAATAATATCTATGTTTTGAAAAACAGCATCTGCGGTTCCACAATACCAATCATCACCTTGGCGCTGAGATGCAGGTAGTATTTCAACCGACTCTCCTAGCTCTTTTTTAAAGTGCCCCCATGCGCGGTTTACATGGCGTATTAATGAATGTGATTTATATTGTGTAGCAATACCAACACGTCTCACACCCGAGTTAATGCAGTTTGATAGTGGAAAATCGATAATTCGATGCTTACCACCAAAGTAAACTGCTGGCTTTGCTCGCCAATCGGTTAACTCATGCAGGCGAGAACCGCGACCGCCTGCCAGTATTAACGCGTAAGTTTCTCGGGTTAAGCTACTTATGTAGCGATTTGCATAATTAGGCATAATACTCTCTCCATTTAGTCTAGGCTGTTAGTGGCATGGCTTTTAGTTGTCGTTAAGTCTGTTTCACTAATATTGAGGGGTTCTAAATGCCAAATATCTTCACTGTATTGGCTTATGGTTCTGTCACTTGAAAACATACCACTGGCTGCTGTATTTAAAATACTCATTTGTGTCCAGTAGGTCTGATCTGCGTAAGCTTTATCAACTTCTTTTTGAGCTGCTACATAACTTTCAAAATCGTGAGCAACAAGCCATGGATCGTGCGGGCTCTTAATTGCATTTGTTATGTCGTCAAATAAGCATGGTTCAAATAAATTAAAATGTCCGCTCTCGAGTAATTGCATCACATTCTTTAAATCGCTATTTTGCGATATTAAATGCTCTGGATTATAACGTGATTTAATATCGTCAATTTCGTGCGCTTGTGCGCCAAACAAAAAGAAGTTATCAGCACCAACAGCATCTCTAATTTCAATGTTTGCGCCATCCAGCGTGCCTATTGTCAATGCACCATTCATCATAAATTTCATGTTGCCAGTACCAGACGCTTCTTTGCCTGCGGTAGATACTTGCTCTGAGAGATCGGTTGCAGGACAAATAACTTCCATTGCGGTTACGTTGTAATTAGGTAAAAATGCGACGCGTAAATATGGCGCAGCTTGAGGGTCTTTATTTATAACCTCTGCCACGTTATTAATAAGCTTAATAATTTTTTTAGCCATGTAATAACCTGGCGCTGCTTTACCACCTAATAGAACACAACGAGGAACAAGTCCTTGGGTATCCCCACGGCGAATACGGTCATATAAATGAATCACATGAAGTATGTTTAATAGCTGACGTTTGTATTCGTGGATACGTTTTACTTGTACGTCAAACATCATTGATACATCAAAATCGATATCGCAGCGAGCCTTAACTAAATCAACTAAACGTTGTTTGTTTTCACGTTTAGCATTTTGCCACTGCTCATGAAATGCCTTGTCGTCATAAAAACGACGTAGGTCACTAATTTTTGAAAAGTTTTTAACCCAATCATGGCCAATTTTTTCACCAATTAATTCACTTAATACTGGATTACAATGCGCAAGCCATCGACGAGGCGTTACACCATTTGTTTTGTTATTAAACTTATCTGGCCACAATGCATAAAATTCTTTAAATAATCCCGCTTTTAACAGTTCAGTATGAAGTGCTGCTACGCCATTTACAGAGTAACTACCTACAATAGCTAAATAAGCCATACGAATTTGCGGCTCATCACCCTCTTCAATCAGTGACAATGCACGTTGCTTTTCAACATCTCCCGGCCATTGCTGTGCAACTTGTGCTAAAAAGCGTGCATTTATCTCGTAAACTATTTCTAAAATGCGTGGTAATAATTTTGAAAACAACGAAACAGACCATTTTTCAAGCGCTTCAGGAAGTAGCGTATGATTTGTATAGGCCATGGTTTTAGTTGTGATTTGCCACGCATCGTTCCAATTTAATTCGTAATCATCAATTAAAATACGCATTAGCTCTGCAACAGCAATACTTGGATGCGTGTCGTTTAACTGAAAAACATGAAAATCAGCAAAGTCACTAAAGCTCTCGCCATGTTGAGAAACCCATTGGTCTACTACGTCTTGAATACTCGACGATGATAAAAAGTATTGTTGGCGTAACCTAAGCTCCTTACCATTTTCGCTGCTGTCATTTGGATACAGCACCATGGTGATCTGTTCGGCTAGATTTTTTTGTGCGACGGCTTCTGAATAACTGCCCGCATTAAATTCGGTTAAATTAAATTCATCTGTTGCCTCTGATTTCCACAGACGTAGTGTATTTACGATATTGTTTTTATAACCTGGGACAGGTACATCGTACGGTACAGCTAATACATCTTGTGAGCCCATCCATTGACGGTGCTCTCTGCCAAATTTATCTGTGTAACTTTGCACATAGCCACCAAACTTCACACGTTTTGCATGCTCTGGTGCGCTTAGCTCCCATGGATGTCCTTCACGTAGCCAGTTATCTGGTTGCTCAATTTGGTTACCATCTTTAATCGATTGATTAAACATGCCGTATTCGTATCGTAGGCCATAGCCAATAACAGGCAACGCTAAACTAGCACAGCTATCTAAAAAGCAGGCTGCAAGGCGCCCTAGCCCGCCATTTCCTAGGCCAGCGTCGTGCTCGGCGTCTTCAATTGTTTCTATTGTTGTGCAGTACTCTTGTAGTGCTGAGCTTACTTGTTCATCTAAATCTAGATTTAAAACAGCATTACCTAGCGCACGCCCCATCAAAAACTCAAGAGAAAGGTAAGCCGTTTTGCGGCGTTTCTCTTGCTTAATTTGTTGATTCGTTTCTCTGCAGCGGGCTACAAGTCTGTCGCGAATAGTAAGCGCTAATGCGTGATACAAATAATGCTGCGATTCACCCACCTTATCTCGGCCGAGGGTATAATAAAAATGCCGTGTTAAGTCATCTTTAAGCGTACTTTCATCAATAACTGGCCCTTCTTGCCAGCCCTTTACTACACACACTTGATCACTTTGTTTAACCATGACTAACATCCTCTAAATTGGCACTAAAAACCCAACTACTTTGTGCTGAAATTTCAACCATCGCATCTTCATTACTGCTCACAGATGCATTATGTACACTTGATAGAATCATTTGCCACGGCGCATTAATTGGCGATGGGGGCATTTGACAAAAAATTGTTTTTTCACTGGCATTAAATACAATCAGCAATGCATGATTGTTTTGCTTATCAAGTAAGCTATACATTAAAAACTGCCTGGTATCTTCATGCCAGTGAGCATCAGTCATGGTTTTACCTTGTTCGGTAAACCACTTAACGGTAAAACGCTCGTCTATATCATCTAAAAATACACTGTGTTTAAACGCACTGTGCGCACGTCTAATTTTTAATGCATCATCAATAAATCGTGTTAACGAATGATTAAGTTGAGAATCTTTCCAGGCAAGCCAACTAGTGCGATTATTTTGGCAATAAGCATTGTTATTCCCCCCTTGCGAGTGCGCCATTTCGCTACCAGCAGCAATCATGGGAACACCTTTTGAGAGAATTAAAGTAAGTAAAAAGTTCTTTTGTTGCTGTAAGCGCAGTGCGTTTATTTTAGAGTCGCTGGTAAAACCTTCTACCCCACAGTTAAACGAATGATTTGCACTGTGCCCATCTCGATTTTGCTCGCCATTAGCTTCGTTATGTTTATGCTCATAACTCACTAAATCAGCAAGGGTAAAACCATCATGACTCGTTATAAAATTAATACTATTGAGCGGCCCACGTTGGCTGTGCTCAAAAATATCAAACGATCCATGCAAACGCTTTGCAACGCTTGCAATAATGCCTGTTTCACTTTGCCAAAAACGTCTAATTACATCGCGATATTGATCGTTCCATTCTCGCCATGGCGGCGGAAATGCACCAAGCTGATAACCACCTGGGCCTATATCCCAAGGCTCACTTATTAACTTAACTTTGTTAAGCACAGGGTCTTGGGCAACTACTTGTAAAAAAGTATGTGCGGAGCTAAAGCCTGCTTTTGAGCGACCTAAAATGGTCGCTAAATCAAACCTAAAACCATCAACTCCCATTACTTCAACCCAATAACGAAGGCTATCAAGTACAAGTTGCAGTGTTTTAGGGTGGTCAATATTTATGGTATTACCACAGCCGGTATCGTTTATATATACGTCAGGCTGGCCATCTACTGTGCGGTAATAGGCTAAGTTATCAAAGCCTCTAAGCGATAGTATAGGGCCATCCGCCCCTGCTTCAGCTGTATGGTTGTAAACAACATCTAATATGACTTCTATGTCTGCAGCATGGAACTCTTGCACCATTTGCTTAAACTCGTTTATATCGTCGTTTACCAAATAGTCTTTATGGGGCGTAAAAAAGTTAAGCGTGTTGTAACCCCAGTAGTTTTGCAAACCTTTCCCTGTTAAAAATTGCTCACTAATAAAAGAATGAACAGGCAAAAGCTCAACGGCTGTAACACCAAAGCTTTGTAAGTGTTCAATAAAGCTTGGGTGGCTTAACCCTAAAAACTTTCCTTGTAGAGGTTTAGGTATTTTAGGATGACGACACGTTGTACCTTTCACATGGCACTCATAAATAACCGTGTTTGACCAACGGTGGTTAGGCTTTTTATGCGTATACAACGTAGGAGCCGCTACTTTTGATTTAGGTATATCAATCGCATTATTTACAGTGCTTTTAGTACCGATTGGCATTTGCCCATAATGGCGTTCGCTCCATGTAAACTCACCAAACAAGTCTTTTGCATATGGGTCTATCAGCAGCTTATTTTCGTTAAACAGTTGACCATTTTTAGGGTTATATTCACCCTCAACTCTAAAACCATAAAGCGCACCGGCGTTTAATGGCGAAATATGAATACTCCAAATACCCCCTTCGTTGATGTTCATCGCCATTTTTAGTATTTCTGAATGGCCACTTTTATCAAACAGGCATACATAAGCTTGGCTCGCCCCAGGCGCATAAAGCGCGAAGTTGACCCCATTATCAATAACACTAGAGCCAAGTGGTTCTACATTACCGGGTGCTACATCAAATCGGTTACTCATCATCAACCTTTTGTAAATAAATAGTAGTTAAGCCACCAATGGCAATTGAAATACTGTGTTTAAAACCATGATTTGATTCGTTTATTGCTTGAACTACCTGCGCTGAATCTTTAGTTACCTCAACGCCAGAGCCAAAAAACTGAGTATCATCTGTATTTAAAATGACCTTGTAACGCCCTTTACTCGGTACGCCAATAACGTAGTTTTCATAGGACGCGGGGGTAAAATTAGCAATAACAACCACAAAGTTTTTTGCGTTTTTAGCATAGCGAACAAAGCTTAAAATGCTCTGCTGATTATTATTGTTATCTATCCAGGTAAAACCAGCCGCGCTCGAATCAAGCTCATACAATGCGGGTTGGGTTTTATAAACGGTATTGAGCGCTTTTACGGTGTGCTTTATACCGCTGTGGCTTTGGTGCTCAAGTAAATGCCAATCGATAGAATGATCGTGCCCCCACTCTTTTCGCTGTGCAATTTCACCGCCCATAAATAAGAGTTTTTTACCCGGGTGTGCCCACATAAATGCGTAATAAGCGCGTAAATTTGCAAATTTTTGCCAATCATCGCCTGGCATTTTTTCAATTAACGAGCCTTTACCGTGTACTACCTCATCGTGGCTTAATGGCAATATATAGTTTTCACTAAACGCGTATACCATCGAAAAAGTCATTTCGTGATGATGATGCTGACGATAAAGCGGGTCGTGCTGCATGTAATGCAAACTATCGTTCATCCAACCCATGTTCCACTTATAACCAAAGCCTAAACCGTTGTGCTCAACACTTTGGGTGACACCCGGCCATGCTGTTGACTCCTCAGCCACCATCATAATGCCTGGGTTGTTTTTATAGCTGCGCATATTGACTTGCTTTAGGCACTCAATTGCACCTAAGTTTTCACGCCCGCCGTAGCAATTAGCAACCCACTCGCCTTCTTTTCGGCTGTAATCTAAATACAACATAGAAGCTACGGCATCTACACGCAGGCCATCTAAACCAAATTGATGTAGCCAATACATAGCATTTGATATTAAAAAGCTTTTAACTTCAGGACGGTCGTAGTTATAAATGTAGGTATTCCAATCAGGATGAAACCCTTGGCGTTTATCAGCATGCTCATATAAATGGGTGCCATCAAATCGATGTAAGCCATGCGGATCACTTGGAAAATGCCCTGGCACCCAATCAAGTAAAATACCTAAATTAGCTTTGTGGCACTGCTCTACAAAGTATTTAAAGCTGTTGTAGTCGCCAAAGCGGCTGGTAGGTGCAAATAATCCAACAGGCTGATACCCCCACGAACCATCAAACGGGTATTCACTTATTGGCATAAGTTGCAGGTGAGTAAAATTCATTTCAAGAGCGTAGCTAACGAGTTTGTCGGCAAGCTCTGTGTAACTTAAATAACGGTTGTTTTCAGCGCGTTGCCATGAGCCTAAGTGCACTTCGTAAATACTAATTGGTGCATCAATATGGTTACGCTTTTGTCTGTTTTGAAGTGCCTGCTCGCCAAGCTTTATAGGTTCTGGTTTATACTGCAGTACACTTGCAGTGCCAGGTGCTTGTTGCATTTTAAATGCATAGGGGTCGGCTTTTTCGAGCACCTCTCCACTTTGCGCGGTAATTGCAAATTTGTAGCACATGTCAGCTTTAAGGCCTGGTACAAATAACTCCCATACACCACTTGCTGGATGAAAGCGCATAAAGTGGCGATTCGCTTGCCAAAAGTTAAACTCACCAATAATAGAGACACTTGCCGCATTAGGCGCCCATACACAAAAACGTACACCGTCTACGTTTTGTTGAGTACTAAAATGTGCACCAAAATGCGAGTAAGCATGTTCAAGACTGCCTTCGTTAAATAAATACATTGCCTCTGCATCAAGTGTGCTTTGGAAACTGTATTCATCATAAAAGGTAACGCTGCTATCTGTGTACTGAGCAATGCATTCATATGGCGCAGTGGGCAAAGCATCAACTTTGGCTATAAATAAGTCACTTTGCTGGTAGCGTTTCGCCTTAATACTTTTATTATTTAATGTAACACTTACGCTTATTGCACAAGGTAGATAAAAACGAATTTCAACCTCAGCATCCGTTTTATGTGCCCCTAAGAAGCTAAATGGGTCTTTAAATCGCCCTATATATAATGCGTGTACTTGTGCATCATAACTATTTTCATTAGTTGTACTGCTCATTTAACCTTTCCTTATTGAATCGATAGCAGCTAAAAGTGAGGCATTTTTGGTAAAAATTTCTTCACTGGTATGCGTTAATACACGTCGCCAATTAGGATATTCTTTATCTGTCCCGGGGATATTAACCGGATACTTTTGCTCATCTAAGTCATCTATTTGTATTGCAAATAAACGCGATTGAGAGCCTGCTAAACACAATGCAAGTGCGCTATAAACAGTCACAGCTTCACTATGTAATAAAAGCTCAGTTGTATTGCCATGGTGATTAATAAAACGTAGTAACCTTTGTTGCTCTTCTATTCGCTGTTGCTTTAGTTGCTCGTATTCATTGCAAGTTATAAGCTTATATTGTTGCTTAATATCTAAATCATCATGTTGCCACCAGCCTGTAAATGGAGGAACATCGTGATTGGCTATCATTAACAAACAATGTGTTGCTAGCTCATCTACCGATAAAAACTCTCCACTGTGTTGTTTCTCAAAATAAAATAAGCTGTTGGAAAAAATACCGCTAGATGCCAAAGCTTCCCTAACCTCTGGCGGTACGATGCCTAAATCTTCACCAATAACAATACTCTGATTAATATGCGATTCAATTTTTAAAATGGCAAGTAAATGCTCAAACGGATAGTAAACATAACAGCCGTCTTGTTCGCCATTGCTTTCAAAGCACCACCATAGGCGCCTAATAGCCATTACGTGGTCAATTCGAAGCCCACCTACGTTTTGCATGTTTGCGCGAATGAGCGAGCGGTAAAATTGGTAGTGATTATTACTAAGGCTTTGGGGATTGAGGGCTGGGAGGCCCCAATTTTGACCTGCTTCAGCCCATGGATCGGGTGGAGCACCTACACTTGCACCTTGGCTAAACAGCGATTGCTGGTTTTTAAATTCAGCCCCATCGCCAGCACAACCAACAGCTAAGTCGTTTATTAAGCCAATAGCCATGCCTCTTTCTGCGCAACTTTTTTGACACAGTGCCAGTTGCATATGCGCTTGCCATTGCAGGTAATAAGCAAATGTTAGGTTATCTGATTCGAGGGTCTTTAACGTAGTAGAGTGAGCATTACAAAAATCAGTAAACGCTTGGCGACGCTCATCACTTGCCGTTAATTCAAACTGATTATAAAGCGCTTCAAATAACGTATACTTTATACGGCTTACATTTTCATAATCTATAAACTGATCATTACTTTTAATAAGTGCAGCGACATCATCTTGCTGCATAATGGCGTCAAGGTTTTCGTTATTTATTGCGTCTTCGCTTAGTACGATAGAAATATAGAGAGGATTTAATAAAGCGCGACTATTAGGGCTATAAGGACTGGCTCGCTCCGGCATATCAGCAAATAACAAATGCAGTGGATTAAGTAATATATAATCCATGTTTTGAGAGCTGCATAGTTTTGTAAGCGCTAATAAATCGTCAAAGTCGCCAATACCCAAATTCGCTCTATTTTTTAATGTGTAGAGCTGAATAGATAATCCAGTGCGTTTTGTGTCTTCCACTTGATAGACTTGCTCTGGCACGCACCAAATTTGTGTAATAGCGTGTTGCTCACCTACCTGAACATTAGTGTCATGATAGCCAATTGGCATATTACCAATGGGTAATGCCAACTCAATATAACGAACGCCATGCAAGTAATATTCACCAGTGACAGCCAAGTTATAAAGGTTATCAAATGCTAAATGCATTCCAAGTGAAGGGACATCGATATTAGCGGCTAAATATTGCTGACGTTCATCTATACGAAGCTTTAACAAACATGCAGTTTGCTCAACTAAACTCACACTAGGTACTAAATCAAGCCAAAGCGATGCATCTAAATCATAAGTTAGTTGAGCTATTCCTGCTTCATTATTTGTATCAACACCACAACATTGCAAAGCACGTTTACGCGTTTCTTCGCTAAAAAATACCTGTTCACCTGTATACTTAGTGAATTCAAAGCCAATACCATGCAGGTAAAACAACTGCGAAAGAGCATCCATTGAATCGCCTTAATTAGTGCGTTGAGTATTTACTATGCTGTTTTCTGTGCCAAATGTATTGCCGATATAACCGTCAGCTTGATGGTCGTTATCCCAAATGTCTCCATTAATCAGATAACGAAAGTGAAATTGTTGATCGATAGGTAAGCGTTGCTTAAATTTAAACACACCTTGTTTTTTATAAAGCTTCATTGGCACTGGTTGCCAATCATTAAATTCACCTAATAAGCAAACTTCTTCTGCCTCTGGATGAGAAAATTCAAAAGTAACTTCAGCTTCATCTTTTGTTTTAAAAAAACGTTTATTCAACATAGCAGGCTCCAACGAAACCAAAAAGGGTACTTAATCTTTGCCACAGGCCATACAACTAAACAAAAAGGCGATGTGGTAACCATCTAACAATCATTAAACGTGTTATTAGTTAAACAAAACTTTATTTACGCTTTATTACAGTGCAAATAATATTTCAATTACACCAAAAAGGTGCATTAACCTTATATACAATACGCTTTAAATGATATTTAACATACAGAGCAATATTCAAACCAACAAACTATTAAAAACCTCATTAGTTCAATATATAAATATTTATAGCTGCAAATATCCGAAGAAAATTTAAAATCCTAAATTACTTTTTTTATATTACTTCATCATGGATAATACACATCATTCTAATACTCTGAAATATCATTAATTTCATGTTGAAAAAAACCATTTTAATAACTACCACCATCATTTTTTTAGTTGTAGCTGCATTTATTGGTACCTCAATTTATACCCTATACAGTAAAAAAGAAATTTCAGTGGACCCTAAATTAAAAGAAATATCAGGAATAGAATTTGATAAACAGCAACGTTTATGGGCTATTAACGACGGAGGCAATGAACCAAAGCTATACAGACTCAATAAAGACGGTTCTATTGCTAAAGAAATTTTAGTTGAAAACGCTAAAAACATTGATTGGGAAGACATGACCCAAAACAAATTTGGGCACTTCTTTTTAGGCGATTTTGGTAACAACAAAAACGATCGTAGATGGCTCACTATTTATAAAATAGAAAACCCGATAGATATAAAAACAGATACGACTCAAGCAGAAATAATTAAGTTTACCTACCCCGAAATGGATGGCAGTCCTATAAAGCCCAATAACCGTAATTTTGATTTAGAGGCATTTGTAGCTCTAGGACGTCACTTATATTTATTTACTAAAAACCGCACAGAGCCATTTGACGGTATTACTAAGGTTTATAAAGTGGGCGATCATGCCGCTAATTTTAAAGCAGAGTTAATAGACTCATTTAAAACATGTACCACTTTAGAAAAGCTATGCTGGATAACATCGGCCGCTTTAAGCCCTGATCGTAAAAAACTAATATTACTTGATTCAACCAGTATTTGGCTATTCGAAAATTTTGAGGGTGATAAGTTTTTTTCTGGCGATGTATCAAAAATTGACTTAGGAATAGTGACTCAAAAAGAAGCTATCACTTTTTTTGATGACAATACTATTGTATTTACAGATGAAGAATTTAAAGGTATTGGCGGTAATGCTTATTTTATAAAGCTTGATGAAGCCAAAAAAGAAATTATAAGAAAAAAGCCGACCTCAGAAAAAATACATCCATAATATAATGTTAGCTAAGCTAAAGTTCTAAAGCTTAGCTAACTTATGAAAGGTATCGAGTTAGTTACTCTTTTCGTTTGACGAATGGAGTGCTTTTTCTACATCAACACCTAAAATCAACACTCCAATATGACTATTATTATCATCTAAAACAGGAAAACTTAGCTGTACTTGAAAATGATGTGTTGATGCATCATATGTTACGCTATCAAAGTTATAGTCCTTTGACTGTTTAAATATTTTAGTAAACTTATTCTCATCTCCTTGCCAGTAATCACTGGTTAACTTACTTATTGCTATATTTTTTCCTTGGCTATCAGTCAATATAAGCTCAGTAACAACACCTTTAAACTGCGATTGCCATTTTTTAAATACCTTAGATAACGGTAAATCAAACATAGTTAACCCATCAGCATGCCCAACGTGTTTACTTTCTTTTATCCATAACTGGTCTCGTTTCATAATTTCAGGCTCACTCAAAGGAGACTCATTACTTATTTGAACTTCTTCGACTAAGCTAGGTAAGTTTAATAAGGTTTTAGCGCTACTGTAGAGCCTATCAAGTATTTGCTTTTCTTCACTTTTTGATAGTGAAAATGGAGCTTGCGCACAAGTATTTATATTTTCATCGAACTGCTGCATAAATTCAGGAAGGCGTTTGATAAGGGAATGCGAAGCAAATAATCCCAAAGGTACATATCTAAAAAATTCTTTTTGGTACTCGTCTTTATTAATGCCTAGCTTAGAGGCTGCTAATTCAAAATCGTCTAAATCAAGTAGGATTCTATCAATCCGTTTATGGTGCATTACATTTACTATTTCTTCTAATGAATTTACTTCTACCTCAGCAATAATATTCTGAGTTTTAAACCAATTTGCTTGATAACTTCCTCTTACGGCACCATAACGCATTTTATTTTTTGGTTTATTAATGCTCTCTGGGTGAGTAAACCAGTACCAGCTTTCTAAAAAAATGGGGGGTGATATACGTCCATAAGCTTTCATTTCAGGCATTAAATGGGTTGTGAAATATCCATCTAAGCGCTCTAACTTTACTTCTCGACGTGCACGTAACCATGGCAAGGTTTGTAGCTGAAAAGGGGCTCCCATTTCAAATAAAATACACTCGACTTGGTTGACTGCATTATTAGGAGCTGTGGTGGGTAAGTTTGTCCAAACTGGAGAGGCTCAGTTAAACCTAACAAAAGAGTGAAAAGATATGCGGGCATAATCCATTGCTAAATAATGTACAAATTAAAATAAATATAGTCATGCATATTAAAAAAGCATAAATTTTCTTTACAAAATTTTGCACCTTATCAATGGCTTCAATATTTAAATCTATGATTTATTGATATTAACTTATAAAAAGCACGCTTAAATATTTAAATTAATGCATTTATACCTAGGGTCTGTTTATCATTGCGGATAAAAATTTGCTCACACTAGGCGCTATTTAATTGCGGCGCAAGATTTATAACCTAGTGTGCTCGATAACTGCTCCTGCGTTATTCTAATTGCTTATATCCATGTAAGAATAAGTAAAAACCGAGCAATGCTTCCGCGCCCTGCCACGCACCTACCCTACATCTATGTAGGCAACAAAGAGAAAATAGCGCCTAGGAAGAACCTTTTGGGGGCTGTTAATTTAACCTTGAAGGTTCAACAGACCCTAGCCTTTTTATTATTGACCTAGAGTATACCGAGTGTTCACTTAACGACTAAAACAAAAAACTCACTGACTCTAGCGCTTAAATTTAGTTTCTAAAATAACAGAAGATGTTGTGCGCTCCACCCCATCAAGATTTCCTATATCGTCCAACAAATGACTAAGCTGTTCTAAATTTTGAGCCTGTACCACCGCAATTAAATCAAACTCACCACTTATGGCATATAGCTGTGAAATAGCATCAATTTGCTTAAGCTCAATGTTTGTTTTAGTCGTTAATTTTTGTCTTACTTTTATAGACACATGAGCTGATACCATTTTACTAAGGTAGTCGTCACCGTAATCAACGCTATAGCCTTTAATTACACCGGTTTCTTCTAATTTGAGCATTCGGCTCTGTACTGTTGAACGAGACAAGTCAAGCATTCGCGCAAGATCAGAAATACTCGCTCTTGCATTTGTTTTTAGTACAGAAAGTAGCTTTTCATCTTGTGGAGTTATCATAATGGTTATTTTCTTCGTTATTTTGACTTTTATTTTAATCATTTTTCACAAAATAGCACTGCAATTTTAACAGCTAACCTTCGATAATGACCTCTATAAGAAATAATAACGTGTTTGCTGAAGAATAAAGGCTATATTCTTCTTTGAGTTAGCAACTAATCTTTTATCTAAGCCCATTAAATTTAGGTGTAAAAATGCAAGTAACAAGAGACTTATTTAACGACGTAATGGTACCAAACTATAACCCATCAGCAATTATCCCAGTTCGTGGTGAAGGTTCACGCGTTTGGGATCAAAATAACAATGAGTTCATTGATTTTGCCGGTGGTATTGCCGTTAACTGTTTGGGTCACTGTCATCCTGCATTAGTTAAAGCATTAAAAGAGCAAGGCGAAAAAATTTGGCATTTATCAAATGTTATGACCAATGAGCCAGCACTTCGTTTAGCTCAAAAAATGGTTGAAGCAACATTTGCTGATAAAGTTTACTTTGCAAACTCAGGTGCAGAAGCAAACGAAGCAGCCCTCAAGCTAGCGCGTCGTTATGCATTGGACGTATATGGCGCTGAAAAAACGCAAATTATTGCATTTAATAAAGGTTTCCATGGTCGCACATTCTTTACAGTAACCGTTGGCGGGCAAGCGGCTTATTCAGATGGCTTTGGTCCAAAACCAGCTGACATAGTACATTGTGATTTTAACGATATAGCAGCATTTGAAGCGCTGATCAGCGATAAAACATGTGCTGTTATGATGGAACCATTACAAGGTGAAGGCGGTATTATTTCACCAACAGATGAATTTGCTAAAAAAGTACGCGAACTTTGTACTAAACATAACGCGTTACTTATTTTTGATGAAGTACAAACGGGTGTTGGTCGCACAGGCGATTTATACGCCTATGAAGGTTTAGGGGTTGTTCCTGACATTTTAACAACGGCAAAAGCATTGGGGGGTGGTTTTCCTATTGGCGCTATGATCACTCGTACACCTATTGCTGAGCATTTAAAAATTGGTACTCACGGTTCTACCTATGGCGGAAACGCACTTGCTTGTGCTGTGGCCGAAGCGGCATTTGATACAGTAAATACACCAGACGTACTAAACGGTGTTAAAGAGCGCGAGCAATTATTCCGTGACGGATTAAACGCAATTAACGAAAAATATAACGTATTTAGCGAAGTACGTGGTAAAGGCTTATTAATTGGCGCAGTACTAAATGACAAATTTGAAGGCCGCGCACGCGACTTTTTAATAGCCAGTGCTAATAATGGTTTGATGAACCTTGTAGCGGGTATGAATGTAATTCGTTTTACACCGTCTTTAATTATTCCGTTTGAAGATATTAAAGAAGGCTTAGCGCGCTTTGAAAAAGCCGTTAGCGACGTAGTAAACGGTTAATATAGTTTAAATTAGCACGCCTAATGGCGTGCTATTGGAGCAAGCAATAAATGCAAGTATTACGTCCTATTACTGCCAATGATTTTGACGCGCTTAAACAAATAGCGATTGAATCCGGTCATGGGTTTACCTCTTTACCTGTGGACGATACACAGCTTAAAGAAAAAATTGAACGTGCTGAAAAAAGCTTTGCCAAAAACATTAACCAGCCACTTGATGAAAGCTATTTATTTGTTTTAGAAGACAGTGAAACAGGTGACGTTATTGGCACAACCGCTATAGAAGCCGCGGTAGGTTTATCGGTGCCTTTATATCATTATCATTTGGGTAAAACAGTACACCACTCGCCTACTTTAAATGTATATAACACCGTTGATATTTTAAGCATGTGTAACGACTACACTGGTTGCTCAGAAATATGCACATTATTTTTGCGCGAAAATAGCCGTAAAGGCCTCACGGGTCGATTTTTATCTCGTTCACGCTTTTTGTTTATGGCTCAGCACAGCGAGCGTTTTGCCGATACTGTTATCGCAGAAATGCGCGGTGTTAGCGACGAAGACGGTCATTCTCCTTTTTGGCAATGGCTACAAGAGCACTTTTTTAGTATCGAATTTCCACAAGCGGATCACTTAGTTGGCTTAGGCGATAAGGTGTTTATTAGCGAGTTAATGCCTAAATACCCTATTTATGTGAACTTGCTTAGTAAAAAAGCCCAAGCAGTGATTGGGCATGTGCATGAAAAAACAAAACCTGCGCTAAAACTATTAGAAAAGGAAGGTTTTGAGCACAGAGGCTACGTTGACTTATTTGATGCAGGCCCAACAGTTGAAGCAAAGCTTGGTAATATTCGCAGCATCCGCGACTCTCAAGTTTGCCCTGTTACGATTGGCGAGCTTGATCACATATCACAAAATAGCTCTGATACGCTGGCTGTATGTAATCAAGGCGTAAGTGGCTTTAGAGCAACATTTACCAAAGAAGCACATTACAATCATGCAAAACATACCCTCGTCATTAGCCAAGATGTGGCTAATGCGCTTAATTTAAGCCAAGGAGATGCAGCGCGATTTTTCCGCCTGTAAATAATTTATGAATACACACCTAATTAATAATCAGTGGCATGTGGGACTTGGTCCAGCATTTGAGTCAATCAATCCAAGTAATGGCGATGTGGTATGGCAAGGTAATGGCGCAAACACTGATCAAGTAAATTCAGCTATAAAAGCAGCCAGAGCTGCGCAATTACAATGGGCAGACAAACCGCTTGAAGAGCGTATCGCCATTTTAGAAAACTTCGCAGCACAATTAAAAGAACACAGCGAAGAATTTGCTACTATTATTGCACGCGAAACGGGTAAGCCATTATGGGAAACCCGCACCGAAGTGGGCGCAATGACAGGCAAAGTAGCTATATCTGTAAAAGCGTACCATGAGCGTACTGGTACAACCGAAAACCCAATGCCCGGTGCTAAAGCGTTTATTAGACACAAACCGCATGGCGTTGTGGCTATTTTTGGCCCGTATAACTTTCCGGGGCATTTACCAAACGGGCATATTGTTCCTGCAATTTTAGCCGGTAATACCGTTGTATTTAAGCCATCAGAATTGACTCCGCACGTTGCAGAATTTACCCTCTCACTTTGGTTAAAAGCAGGTTTGCCCGCGGGTGTTATTAACCTTGTCCAAGGTGAAATTGAAACAGGTAAAGCGCTTGCTTCTCATAAAGATATAGATGGCTTGTTTTTTACCGGTAGCTCAAACACAGGCCACTTATTGCATAAACAGTTTGCAGGACATCCTGGCAAAATTTTAGCACTTGAAATGGGCGGCAATAATCCTCTTATTGTAAAAGATGTGAGCGATATAAGCGCCGCTGTACACGATATTATTCAATCAGGCTTTATTACCTCAGGTCAACGTTGTACGTGTGCACGCCGCTTATTTATTGAAAAATCAGCCAACGGCGATGCTATTTTAGAAAAGCTAATAAGCGCAACTAAAAACATAGTTGTAGACGACAGTTTTGCTACAGAGCAGCCTTTTATGGGTGCAATGATAAGCGAAAAAGCAGCACTGGGTATGGTTGCCGCGCAAAGTGAATTAGTCTCAAAAGGTGCACAAATCCTTGTTGAACTTAAGCAATTAAAACCAGGCACAGGTTTTGTAAGTCCAGGCATTATTGATGTAACAAGCATAACCGACATGCCAGATGAAGAGCATTTTGGGCCGCTAATTAAAGTGTATCGTTATACCGACTTTGACAGCGCAATTATTGAAGCCAACAACACAAGCTTTGGTTTATCTGCAGGTTTACTTAGCGACAGTGAAGATGATTACACTCACTTTTTAAAGCGCATTCGTGCCGGTATTGTTAACTGGAACCGCCCCATTACAGGAGCCTCTAGTGCAGCTCCATTTGGAGGGATTGGCGCCAGTGGTAATCACAGAGCAAGTGCCTATTACGCCGCCGATTATTGCGCATACCCTGTCGCATCTGTGGAGTCAGATAAAGTGAGCTTACCGCAAACCCTAGCGCCGGGCTTAGTAATTGAATAAGCAATAAAACCAAATTTTAGATTTAAGGACTTAACATGCATACTGATGTAAATACATTATTTGAGAACCTTTGGGAAAACTATTTAAACGTAACTCCATCGGCAGATAAAATTCACGACCTTTTAGGGTCAACGCAAAAAGATGACATCATTAACGATCATATTGCGCTGCGTACATTTAATATAGAAAAAGTGGGTCTTGAAAAGCTCGCCGCTCACTTTTTAGCAATTGGTTACAAAGAATGTGGTGAATACCACTTTGAAGCTAAAAAACTCTACGCAAAGCACTACGAGCATAGCGATCCGAATCAACCAAAAGTGTTTATTTCTGAGCTACTAGTAGAAAAATGCTCGCCAGAGTTACAAGCCATCGTGACAGATATGGTAAGTCAAATTGACGAAAGTGCAGTTACAGCAGACAACTTTTTATATTCAGGCACGCATTGGCAAGTAAGCACCGATACTTACAAACAACTGCTAGCTGAAAGCGAATATGCAGCGTGGATGTCGGCGTGGGGTTACCGTGCCAATCACTTTACCGTAAATATTAATACGCTTGCTAAGTTTGATAACATTCATGATGTTAACCAAGCCCTAAAAGACGCCGGCTTTTCGCTTAATACGTCAGGCGGCGAAGTTAAAGGCTCACCAGAGGTGTTACTAGAGCAATCGTCAACACTTGCTGATGAATACTCTGTTACCTTTAGTGACGGTGATATGAGCATTCCTAGCTGCTTTTATGAGTTTGCTATTCGTTACCCAAAAGCAGACGGCGAGCTTTATACTGGTTTTGTTGCAGCCTCAGCTGACAAAATATTTGAAAGCACGAACGCTCGATAATTACATTTAAAGTACTTTAATTTAAAAGCCCGTTACGGGCTTTTTTTATGTCGATGTGTCGATAAGTTATATTGATGAATTATAAAAATAGCGGTTTATAATCGTTTTCTAACTTTTCAAACGACAAGTCGCCAATAAAACGACCGAAGCTCAACCAAGTTGCCAAACCGCGTAAGTCTTTAAAGTGTGGTGGCACAAATTGTGGGCTCTCTATTACACCTAAATCATGAAGCTGCGATATTAATCTAAAATCATCTATCGATATTTTACCTACCAATAATAAAGGGAGTCTATCTATTCGACCAAGCTGTATTGCAACGCGTATTAAATTATAAACCAGTACAAAGCCTTTAATGTAGGCAATATCTTTTGTAAAAGGCAAACCTGTTGGCGTACTGCCTCTAAATACACGCTGCGCGAGTGTGTAGCTGTCGTCTTTTGATAAACCTTGCGCTACGTAATCACGGTAAATGTCTACAAACTCAGCGCCATCTATTACCTTTGTAACGGCTTGAATACGATTCACTAATTTAGATAAACGCCTTGGAGTTGATTTTAAAGTAATAATTTCGGTTAGTACCGCTAAACCTTCTTGGGTAATAGTAGAGCTTGGCGTACCTTTACTCAAACATGTTAAATAAGGCTGAGCTAAACCATTTTGAGTGGTACCGACGTGTATCCACCCTTCGTGAACTTCTAAGATATCAAGTTCACGCTGCGAAAACTTAACATCTTGATTAAGCTTTATATTATTAGCACCTGCGGCTGCATCACTAACAATACCATCGCTAAGCATTACCTCTACGTTTATGCCTGCCATACTAGCGGTTACTTGCTCAGACAGAATACGCACTGCATCAACAGCATCAATATTTTTAGGGTCGTCAGGCAGTATGTCGGCTATAAGTAAATTTTGCAGCGGTTTATCTAACATATTAGCTAGCTCAGAAAGTGAGGGCTCACCGGCATGAAATAAATCTTTAGGGTGACCAAATAACTCCACCGATAAGTCATGAAACTCTGGCGTTCCACGATACTCAAGCATGCTTAATACTGTTTTATACTCTGTGCACATTTTTCCCATGTATTGAGCTATGGGATTTAACTGCCCCAATTGGTTAATAATGTTACGGTGCAAAGTAGAAAACGCTTGGCGTAACTCGCTAGGTACAAAACCAAGATCGCGCTGTTGATAGTATGCACGATCAATAAGTGGATTTTTTTGACATTTTTGTCTAAAAAACTCCTCTTTAGTTTGTTTATCCCAATTAATAGCATCGAGTATCCTAATAGGCGTTTGCAATGCAATTAATTGATCCGATAACTCACGAGTTTTTAGTAGTAACGCCTTGTCTATCATGGTGTAAGCTCAACAATAAATGAATTTTGAGCATAATTTAAAAAGGCCAAATTACAAAGCAATATCACATTTTTTTAGCTATTGTTTTTAAGATGATCGACCCTCATATCTATATCGTATTAGCTTTTTAATAAAAGGTATAAAACATGAAAAACGAACTCGACAATAAACAGATTTTAGCCGTATATGAACGCATAATTCAAAAAGGTGAAATGACTGATGAAGGCAAACATTATCAGGGAGTTACTGCATATTCAGACGTAGACGGTTACACCGTATATCTACAAGGCAGCGGCGTAGAACTGCGCTTTGGTTTTCATAATACTTACCACCTTGACTACGAACATGAAAAGCATAAAGACGACTTTTTGAAAAAATTATATAACATTGCAAACGAGAGCTAATGCACCCACGAAAACTAAGACACCGCCCGACCAGTAAGCTCAATACTACTTTTATTAATCAAGTAGTAGAAGAGCTTAAAGCTAATCCAAATAAAGTCTCTATTATTCAAGACAACCTAGAACAGTACCGTTCTCAAACTCATTTAAAGCGTGGTTTTTTACTGGCTATAGAGCGCTTTGATTGGGTATTTGAAGCAAGCAAAGATATTGATTTCATTTGCCAGCAAATTTTAGCTGATGACTACATTGGCAATAGACTAAGACGTTACCCCCTACTTTTTAAAGGCGTTATTAATAATGCCTGACCTTTCAATACCAAGCGCTTTAAAACGATAAAACCACAAAGTTTACTCTCCATATAAATTTATTAGAGCACTAAGCAATTGCAGGTTTAGTACTCTTTTGTATCAAAATAATACTATTAGTACTCTAACTATTATTGTTCTAATGATTTTTTGACATTTTATTCATTTATTGCTGTAAACAAATCATTACTATTATTAAATTTAAAAATTAAATTCTCAAGTCACTGTTTTAAATGAAATTAAACAAATAAAAACCTCATCTCCTTTGTCTTATTAATTGCACTTTTATTAATGATTAATCTACATTTTGGCATCTAGGCATTTACTTCAGCCTTGAATTGTTAGAGCTATTACCTTAAGCTTATGTTTATTGAACGTTCAATTAATAAAAATTATGCCTAAAGTCGGAATGGAACCTGTCAGACGTCAGCAGCTAATTGACGCAACTATAGAGTCAGTTGCTACTAAGGGACTACAAGGCACAACAATAAACAGCATTAGTAAAAATGCAGGTTTATCGTCAGGCATCATTAGTCATTATTTTAATGGTAAGCAGGGGTTAATTGAAGCCACGGTTAGATACTTACTAACAAGCTTAAAGCAAGGCTTAATAAGTAAAGTAAATCATCAAACCACTGCCATTGAGCGTTTAATGTTTATTATCGAAGCCAACTTTGCGCTTGTACAACAGCGTAATGATACAACCCGAACGTGGTTAAGTTTTTGGGCGCAATCGATGCATGATGAAGAATTACACAGACTACAAAACGTAAACAGTAAACGCTTGCAAAGTAATTTAGCATTTTCTTTTAAGCAATTAATGCCTATTGAGCAAGCAAATCAAGCTGCAGAACTTAGCGCCGCAATGATCGATGGCCTATGGTTAAGAGCAGTACTGAGTAAATCAGACAATAATCAGTTTAAACACAGTGAAAAGTTAGCAAAGAGCTATGTACTTTCACTTATCAAGCAATATGGAGCCTAGCGTGACTACACCTGTCTATCAAAATTTTATTAACGGCCATTTTCTTGCAAACCAGAGCGGCAAAACATTTGATGTAACAAACCCAGCAACGGGTGAGGTTATTTACGCAGTAGAAATTGCCGACGAATTTATTCAAAACGCAGCCATTGCCAGTGCAAAGCAAGGTTTTGCACAGTGGTCAGCAATGACACCTATTGAACGTAGTCGTATTTTATTAAAAGCAGTGGCTATTTTACGCGAGCGCAATGATGAGCTAGCACTTGTAGAAGTACTCGACACCGGCAAACCAATGCAAGAAGCTAATTGTGTTGATATTGAAACCGGCGCTGATGTAATTGAATACTTTGCAGGCCTTGCGCCAGCACAAGTAGGCCAACAACAAATGGTTGGTGATGACTTTTACTACACACGTAAAGAGCCATTAGGTATCTGTGCGGGTATAGGTGCATGGAACTACCCACTACAAATTGCATGTTGGAAGTCGGGCCCTGCCCTTGCTGCTGGTAATGCATTTATATTCAAACCATCTGAAGAAACACCACTTGGCGCAATTAAACTTGCAGAAATATTTGTTGAAGCTGGCGTACCTGCAGGTGTGTTTAATGTTGTTCAAGGCGCAGGCGATGTAGGCCAGTGGCTAACGCAGCATAGCGATATTGATAAAGTATCGTTTACGGGTGAAGTAGGCACAGGTAAAAAAGTAGTGGCAAGTGCTGCCGGTACGTTAAAAGATGTCACGATGGAACTTGGTGGTAAATCTCCACTATTAGTATTTGATGATGCCAACATAGAGCAAGCGGTTAGCGCTGCTATGTTAGGTAACTTTTATACGCAAGGCGAAATTTGTACTAACTGTACACGTATTTACGTTCATAAAAATGTATATCAGCAGTTTATTGATGAGCTGAAAGCGCGCACTGAGAAAAACATTATTGCTGGCGACCCACAAGATTTAAATACAAACTTTGGCGCACTTATCTCTAAAAAGCACCAAGAACTAGTAATGAGCTACGTTAATAAAGGCATCGAAGAAGGTGCAACGCTATTAACTGGTGGTACAACGCTTTCACCTGAATCTGCACCTAATGGCTATTTTGTAGCACCGACTGTGTTCATTGATTGCAACGACGATATGACAATCGTTAAAGAAGAAATATTTGGCCCTGTAATGAGCGTGCTTGTTTTTGACGACGAAGACGATGTTATTGCACGCGCTAACGCAACCCACCTAGGCTTGGCCGCAGGCGTATTTACTAGCGATATTAAACGTGCGCACCGCGTTATTCACAAGTTACAAGCTGGTATTTGTTGGATTAATGCATACGGTAACTCACCTGCTGAAATGCCAGTTGGCGGTTATAAGCAATCGGGTATTGGCCGTGAAAATGGTATACAAACTCTTGATCAATACACGCAAACTAAGTCTATTTATGTTGGTATGGCCGACATAGAAAGCCCATTTTAAGGCGCCCTACTATGAGTAATCATTACGACTATATTATTGTTGGCGCGGGTTCGGCGGGTTGTGTTTTAGCAAACCGTTTATCTGAAGATTCAAGTAACCGCGTGTTACTACTTGAAACTGGCGGTAGTGATAAAAGTATTTTTATAAAAATGCCAACCGCGTTATCTATTCCTATGAATAGTGACAAATATGCATGGCAGTTTCATACGCAGCCTGAGCCTCATTTAGATAACCGTGAGATGCATTGTCCTCGAGGCAAAGTATTAGGCGGCTCGTCATCTATCAACGGCATGGTATACGTACGTGGCCATGCAAAAGATTTTGACGAATGGCAGCAACACGGTGCAAACGGCTGGGATTACCAATCGTGTTTACCGTATTTTCAAAAAGCAGAAAGCTTTTATCTTGGTGAAAATACTTACCGTGGTGGCAAAGGCCCGCTTGGCGTTAATAACGGCAACGAAATGAAAAACCCGCTTTACCGCACCTTTATCAAAGCAGGTGTACAAGCCGGTTACGCGTCTACAGATGATTATAATGCATCGCAGCAAGAGGGTTTTGGCCCAATGCACATGACTGTAAAAGACGGCGTGCGCAGCTCTGCTTCGCGTGAGTATTTAGACCCTGTTAAATCGCGTAGTAATTTAACAATTATTACAGGTGCACTAGCACAGCGCGTGATTTTAGATGGTAAAAAAGCCACTGGCATTGAATACAAAGTAAATGGCGACGTTAAAACTGCACATGCTGCAAAGGACGTTATATTAAGTGCAGGCCCTATCGGCTCTCCACATATTTTACAACTCTCTGGTATTGGTGATACTCAAGCGCTTGAAAAAGCAGGCGTTGAAGTACAGCATCATCTACCAGGTGTAGGTCAAAACTTACAAGATCATCTTGAGTTTTACTTTCAATACAAGTGTAAGCAACCTATCACGCTTAATGGCAAACTAGGCATTGTTTCAAAAGGGTTGATTGGTGCGCGCTGGTTATTAACGCGTTCGGGTTTAGGTGCAACGAATCATTTTGAATCGTGTGCGTTTATTCGCTCAAAACCAGGGGTTGAATGGCCAGATATTCAATATCACTTTTTACCAGCGGCTATGCGTTACGATGGTAGAAGTGCATTTGCAGGTCATGGTTTTCAGGTACATGTTGGTCATAACAAACCAAAAAGTCGCGGTAGTGTCACTATTGCTTCTGCGAACCCTGAGCAACCACCAACCATTTTATTTAATTACCTTGAACACCAAGACGATATTGAAGGCTTTAGAGCGTGCGTTCGCTTAACACGCGACATAATCGAACAAAGTGCCTTTGATGAATACCGCGATGAAGAAATTCAACCAGGTAAACATATTCAAACAGATGAAGAAATAGATGCCTTTGTACGCCAAGCCGTAGAAAGTGCCTACCACCCTTCTTGCTCATGCAAAATGGGTGAAGATGATATGGCCGTTGTTAATTCAAATACGCAAGTACATGGTATTGAAGGACTACGTGTTGTTGACTCATCTATATTCCCAACAGTTCCTAACGGAAACTTGAATGCGCCTACTATTATGGTTGCCGAAAAAGCAGCTGACATAATTTTAGGTAAAGAACCATTACAGAAATCGGATGTGAATGTTGCCATAACAACAAACTGGCAAGAAACACAACGTAGTACGGAGATCTAACTTTAGCCACATGCTTAGGTTTAGTCTCGTCGGGCTAAACCAATGCGTGCCTTGCAGTGGCACACGATGTAAATAGGTTACGTTGTGTTAATGCGAGAATAAAACAATAAAATACGGAGTGCTTATGAATTATTTTTATTCATTACTGGAGGGTAACAATGACTATATGGCTTAATGCAGGCATCATTTTTACCTTACTTGCTATTATCACTATTTTAATTAAATGGGGTAATGTTCGCGTAGTAGGTGTAACACCAGTTCGAACCTTTACGTTTATAGCAATACTATTTACTTCTGGCCTAGATGTTGGCCTTATTATGTTTCCTTTAACTGAGTTTGCAGGTTATGCAGACATAAAAGCAAGCCCAGAATACGCGTTTGCAAATCCACTGGCTATTGAGTTTGGCTACTGGGGATTTTTGATCTGGGGATTTTACTTTCTTACGTGCTTTTATTTCTGTGTAATAGAACCTAAAGTGAAATTTTTCGAAATTCCTTGGGTTAAATTTATCAATAACGTAGTAATTATTGGTACATGTGCATTTACCGCTTATTTGCTGCTTACAAACCTACCGTGGTATTTACCCGAATTAGGTGATGGAACAAGTATAGTTTCTGAGTTTTACTTAATTGTATTCGCGGCTATTTGTTTTGCTGTGTACTCAAGTACTGATATTAAATATGTACGTATTTTAAGTATTTCTACTACGTGGTTATTCTTAGCTTTAATCGCCTTTATGTGGACTGGCGCATTTGTGATAGGTGATAGTCAAATGTCAGCATTTACAGATAACTTAGGTTCTATTGGTACTTACTTTGCAAACATTAATGAATTTGTTTTACCGCTTAATGATTACCATGAGTTTTACTTATTCTGGTGGTTTGCGTGGAGCATAATGATTGGTCAATTTACATCACGCTTTGTTGGTGGACTTAAAACATACCAAGTATTAGGTGCAATGTTGATTTTCCCTTCTATTCCTATTGCGATTTGGTTTAGCGTACTTTATCACTACCATGAAGCGGGCATCCCAACTCAAGGTATTAAAAACTTCGCTATGGTATTTGTAGGTATTGTATTTGTAATTAACTCACTTGATTCGTTAGTGCGTTTATATACAGATAACCTAAACTTTACCGTAAAGCGTTTTGGCAAAATGAAATACATAATCGGAAATGTTGTTGCTCTATCATTACTTACACTATTGTTTAAATTAGAATTTTTACAAATTCAGTGGGTAGGCGCATTAGTTATCGGCTTGTTCTTTATCTGTGCAGCCTTTATTGGTTACAGTAAATTTAAAACAGTAACGAATATAGATAGCTCACCAAAAGCAAATGCAATTGATTACACAAAAATAGACACAGTACACTAGGGATTAATAATGAATAACAAACTAAAACAACTTGTAGTAGCACTACCATTTGCACTTTTATCAACAACAGCAGCAGCTGATTGGTCAACAACAATCACTGCAGCGTCTGACTACACTTTTAATGGTGTGACACAGACCGATAGCGACCCTGCAATTCAAGGCAGCTTAGATTATGCCTTTGATAGTGGTGTTTACGCTGGTGTTTGGGCTTCAAACGTAGATTTTGGTGACGACACTGATTTTGAGCTTGATGCTTACTTAGGTAAATATGTACAACTTGATGAGCAATTTAGCGTTGATTACGGTATTGCTTATTACACTTATCAAGGTAATAACAGTGACGGTAACTACGCTGAAGCTTACACTAAGTTTGGTTATGCAAGTGAATACGGCCAAACTGAGCTTAACTTTTGGTATAGCTGGGATTACTTTGGAACAGGTGCGGGTCATGTAATTTCAATGGTTGCTCACACGTATGAACTAGCTCCAAATCACGCACTACGTGCAAGTTTTGATATTTCAAACTCACTTGATGGTGAAAAGTGGGCTTGGGATACAAACCAGAAAAAATCGTACAAGCACTACCGCCTAGCTTATCAAACAAGCTACGAAGGTTTTGGTATTGAAGTGGCTGCTGAAAACACTAGCTTAGATTACGATTATGCTGATGAGCGTATTGTACTTGCTGTTTCACGCACATTTGATCTTTAATACATCAATTACTGAGTAAACAAAAATGCCACTCTATTTAGAGTGGCATTTTTATTTGTAAACTAACTAACTAACTAACTAACTAACAATATCCCACGCACTTGTACCCGATGCAGAAAGATTGCTGGTGTTATTACGTAATACTTTATTGCCTACATTAGCTGATGACTCAGGTCGGCTTACTAAGTACCCCTGAACAGAGCTCACCCCCATTTTTTTAACAAGCTCAAACTGCCCTATTTCTTCAACGCCCTCAGCTACAATTTTAAGGCCCAGCTTTTGTCCAAGTTCACTAATTGTATTTAATATGTCATTGTATTTTTGGCTTTTATTGGCTTGTGCTATAAACGAGCGATCAATTTTAATAACATCAATTGGTAAATCCGCTAATGTACTTAACGAGCTAAAACCGGTACCAAAGTCATCAATTGCAATAGTGATGCCTTCTTCTCTTAGTCTAGTTAGCTCTTTAATTATTTTAGGGCTGGCTTGGATAAATGTTGATTCGGTAATTTCAAGCATTAAAGACGTCGCCGGTAAGCCGGTTTTTTTTAGTTTCTTCATTATCCAATCATAAATATCGCGGTGCTTTAACTGAATGCCCGAAACGTTAACTGATATTTTTACTTTGCGCATACCTGCATTATGCCATGCGGCCATTTGCCGACACGATTCAAGCATAATCCAATCGCCAAGCTCTAATATTAAATTAGACTCTTCTGCTATTGGAATAAATTCTGAAGGTGGGATCATACCCTCAACTGGGTGGTCCCAGCGTGCAAGAGCTTCAAAATAATCAATCATACAATCTTCAACATGCACAATTGGCTGAAAAGATAAGTAAAAATCTTTACACGCGAGCGCTAAACGCAATTCTTCGAGTAAATAATGGTAACGGCGCATTTTGTTACCCATTTCTGGCGAGTAAACTTTAAATATTCCCTTACCATCACTTTTAGCTCTATACATAGCTACATCGGCTAATTGTAAAAGCGCTTGAGGCGTTGATGCACTTTCTGGGTAAGCCGCAATACCAATGCTGGCACTAATTTTTACTATTTTATTACCAAGCACAAAGTCTTTTTCAAGCTCACTTAGCACGTGCTTTGCAATTTCAACAACTCTGTCGCTATCATCAAGTAGTTCTATAAATATGGAGAATTCGTCCCCTCCTAACCTTGATAAATTTTGCTCTAATTGGTTAGCGCTATTAATATTGCTTAACTTATGGTGACGTAAAACATTTGCAAGTCGACTGGCCACTTGAACTAATATCTCATCACCAAAACTGTGGCCAAACGAGTCATTTACTTGTTTAAAGCCATCCAAGTCGATAAATAGAAGCGCACACTTGAGATCTTCCTGATTAGCATGATTTATTTGTCTGTCTATGTGTTCAATATATGCATGGCGGTCAATTAACTGCGTCAGTTTATCTTGGCAAATACTTGTTTGAGTTTGTTTTACATAATTAACTACATGTGAATTTAAGCTATTTATAGATTGGCTTAAGCTGCTTACACCCAACGGATTCTCTGGCGGTGTAACTTGTAAATTAAACGCCGTAAGTAAACTATTGGCTTGGCGGTTAAGCTCCGCTATTTGATTTTTATAATGACGTTTTCTACGTTCTCTACGTAAGTAGATACCTGAGCCAAATATCAATATACATAAAAATAAAAAGTTCATGGGTGATGAGAGTGTCATCATGATTAACTTATTAGAATCAGCGGCTACAAATTGGGTATCAGTGGTTTTGATAAGTAAAAAATCAGCTGTTGGCTGCTCAATTATATAATGGCCATTTAAAATGGGATTATACCAAGGAGCCATATCAAGGGAGGTATTCGTGATCTCGAAACTTCGTATATCAATATTAGTCTGAAATAGATTTATACGGTTGATCTGATTAGTTAACTCTATGTTTATGCAGAAACAAAATAGAACTATGATTAAGAAAATAAAACCGAGCGGCTTAAGTTTATTCATAAAAAAATCCATCTATTTTGCTTCTCCTATCAAACCTATTACCAAAAGCGGATTATATCGCTTGCATTTAGTACTACGCAAGCATTGATATAACCCTAAGCCATTAGAATAACAAAAAATTGTAACGATAATGGATTAACTAACTATATCTACATATAGTATAGATGGGATTAATAAAAATAAACAAAAACGTTTCAATTGTTTAAAATTTAATACATTCGGTATATAAGCTTTGTCGTTTTTTTTGCCGCATTAATCTATGCCTCACCACTACAGCTTTAAGTACTTATATTTACTCAACCTTAATCGCATTTGCTCCGCTGTCGTACATCATTTAAAAAATTATTCTTGCGCATTATGCATTGCTACTCAAACTAGTAAGAATTATCGCTAATAAAGTTATTATTAATGTTTAAAGCTGCCATGCATAGCTAACTTTTGTAAATAAGGTACGTTGATCCCGCTCAATATTTTTAAGTGAATCGTCTTGGTAACCTCTATCTGAGTAACCCAAATAAAACAGTGTTTGCGCATTAATTTTATATGAGTAAACAAGCTGACTACCATAGTCTTTGTTAATTTGGCTAACTTGATAAAAGTAGGCATTTTCGTCTCTATCAATATCTTCAAATTGTAAAATAAGCTTAAGAATTGAACGCATACTAAATTTATAATGAAGCCTAAAATCAACTAAGTTAGCTGTAAATACACGCTCCCCTTGTGGGTTATCTAATTGGCTGTAGTTATGTTTTACATCGAGCTGCCAATGGTCGTTAATGTCCCACACCATTTGGGTTTGGGTGTCAAACGCATCGCCTAATTGCTCATTTGCATAATCAATGCGGCTAGCGTATTCAACATATAATGATAACTTTAAATCTTTAGTGGGTTTAAAGCCCGTATAAATGTAACCAATATTTTGATTATAAAAATTGTCATTATAATTTTCATAACGGTGTACTAAACCAATTTCAAAAATAGATTGTTTTTGACCTTTAAAACTCAAAAAGCCTTCGTACTCTTCTTCAAGTAAGTCGCCATTTTGTGCCCACGTTTTATCCCAGTCAGCTTCGTATGACCACGAGGTAAGTAAATCAGACTCATCTCTGTACCATGTTTGTCCGCCACCAAAGCCTACTTTTTCATAATCGACTTTAGCTTGATAACCTAAATCAGTGCGGTAGTCCTGCCCAATATTTTCATAAGATGCAAATAATTTGTAATCACGTTTATCGCGGGTAAGTTCTAGAGCATAAGCTTCATCTGATTGAGTTTCAGATAAGTTATAGTTTTGAATTAAAAATTCAGAGTTACGAGTATCAGCAGATGACACTTGATACAAAAGAGTATCCGATTGATTAAACCAGTAGGTACCATCCACTGATAATACAGTGTTGTGATAGTCATCACTTTCTCTGTGCGTGCTTGAAATACCAATAGTACCTTGCTGACCTAAGTCATATTGATAACGCCCTGCGGCTGCATTCGTTTTTTCGTTTAAGCTTGCAAAGCCAGAGCCCTGATTCGTTGGCAGTAAAATATTACTATTGTCGTCATCAGCTAGCATTAGCGCATAACTATGATCACCCGTTTTACCCGTCAGCTTTGCACCTAAAGTAGGCTCTGCAATTGTACGTGTGTATAAAAGCTCAAATAAGCTACTTTTAAAGTAAGAAGCACCATCTAAAAAGAAAGGACGTTTTTCAGCGTAATAAATTGAGAAGGTTGTATTTACATCAAGCTCTAAAGAGTCAGTTTCTACTTGCGAAAAATCAGGATTAATTGTCGCGTTTAAAACAGCATCTTTTGTTAAACCCCAGCGTAAATCTAAGCCCACTTCAGTATCTATATCACCCTTATCCCAATCACCTGGCAACGCAGATTTATTATCGTTACGCAGTGTGGTTAATGTAGGTGTTAATTGGATATTTTTACTTGATTCAATGTCACTAAAGCCAACTAACTTATCAAACTGGCAAAGGCTGCATTTCACATTTCTATCAAACCCCATATTTGATAGCTGATATAGCACATCACGTTGATAGTTTCTCATTACAGAAAAACCCCACGTTAGCTCATTTTGATTTTCGGGGAAACGTAGTGCTTTAAAAGGAATACGCATTTCAACAACATAACCTTGTTCGTTAATTTGCCCTGCGCTATCCCAAATAGCATTCCATGAGGTATCAGAGCTCCAGCCATCAGTGTCTGTCATTCGTATATCGCCTTGCGCGCCCAGCGGGTTCACATGGAATTCATAACCACTGCGTTCATCATTAAATGTATCAATAACAAGAATAACTACGTCGTCTTCCCATAGCGTATCGCGATCACGAAGTGATGCACGAATTTGCGTGGGGTCTGGGTCTTGTGCAACATAGGCAACATATAAGTTAGTGCCATCTTCGTAAATAAAGGCATCAGTTTTTACAGGGGGTGTGCCTTTTTCGTTAGGCTCATCTTGGTAGAGTAAAGATATACGTGTTGCATTTTGCCAGTGCGCCTCATCCATAACACCATCAACGGTGATATTTGAATTAATACGGGACAAGGATACTTGCTGTTTTTTAGCCGCTACATCTAGGCTTGAAAGTAATAAAGCGAAACTTAAAAATAGGAAGGTTAACTTTTTTATTATAGTTATAAAGTACTGCATAAACATCCATTTAGACTGTAATTACTCATAAGGAGCAACTTAAGCTGAGGATTGTAATTTATCCAGGTACATTTGTTAATACTTTGAAATGAAAAATTAACTATTTAATGATAAAGGAGTAACTAATTGTTATATATTACGTTTCGAGTAGTTTAAGCTTATCGTCTATGCCATTCCATACATCAGCGTCCTCTGGTGCAGGTTTAACCTCTGTAATGCGCGGCCAGACCAGTGCAAGTTCAGCATTCAATTCAGTAAACTCTTTTTGAGACTCTGGTAGCTCATCTTCTTGGTATATCGCATCAGCTGAACACTCAGGGACACATAAGCCACAATCAATACAATCAATCGGGCTAATTGCTAAAAAATTAGGGCCTTCAAAAAATGCATCTGCTGGGCACACTGATACGCAATCGGTGTACTTACATTTTATACAATTTTCGGTGACAACAAACGCCATACTATTTTAATACCTAAGATTTTGAACAACAGTTGTGGATCATACCCATCCACTCCAAAAATACAATAAATAAGTGCCATATCAGGCTATTTTAACGTAAAATGCGCGCCTAATGTTTGCACACTCGTTGTGCCCTGCATCCCCTTATTGTGAGCGGTAATAATACCCCGCTATGACACCTAAAAGAGATATAAATGATACGTTTAACCGAAATAAAGCTGCCACTTGATCATGACGAAGACGCAATTGGTCAAGCAATTGTAAATAAACTAAAAATCCAACCTGAACAATTGCACAGTTTTAATGTGTTTAAACGTGGTTATGATGCACGTAAAAAATCAGCTATTTTACTTATTTATACACTCGATATAGAAGTTGATAACGAAGCCGAGCTACTCGCAGCATTTGAAAAAGACCAGCATGTAAAAGTAGCACCAGACACAAGTTATAAATTTGTAGCCCAAGCTAACAATAATATCAAAGAGCGCCCTGTCGTGATTGGTTTTGGTCCTTGTGGTTTATTTGCGGGCTTATTACTTGCTCAAATGGGCTTTAAACCCATTATATTAGAGCGCGGTAAAGAAGTACGTGAACGTACAAAAGACACGTTTGGCTTTTGGCGTAAACGCACACTTAATACAGAATCAAATGTACAATTTGGTGAAGGTGGCGCAGGTACATTCTCAGACGGTAAGTTATACAGCCAAGTAAAAGATCCAAAGCATTATGGCCGAAAAGTCATTACTGAATTTGTAGAAGCAGGCGCACCCGATGAAATTTTATACGTAAGTAAGCCACACATTGGTACGTTTAAACTTGTCACCATGATTGAAAAAATGCGCGCTCGTATAATAGAACTCGGCGGCGAAATTCGCTTTAGCACACGTGTTGATGATATTCATTTAGATGACGGGCAAGTAACAGGTTTAACGCTTTCAAATGGCGAGAAGCTAAACACTCGCCATGTTGTATTAGCCGTTGGCCACAGCGCACGTGACACGTTTGATATGATCCACAAAAAAGGGATTTATGTTGAAGCAAAGCCATTTTCAGTCGGTTTTAGAATCGAACATAAACAATCTATGATCGATGAATGTCGTTTTGGCTCAAATGCAGGAAACCCAATTTTGGGCTCTGCCGATTATAAACTTGTTCATCACTGCGACAATGGCCGCACCGTTTACAGCTTTTGTATGTGCCCAGGTGGCACAGTAGTCGCGGCAACCTCTGAAGAAGGCCGCGTTGTTACCAATGGTATGAGCCAATATTCACGAAGTGAGCGCAACGCTAACAGCGCTATTGTGGTAGGCATATCACCGGAGCAAGATTTTCCAGGTAATCCACTTGCTGGAATAGACTTACAACGCAAACTTGAAGAGCAAGCGTATGAGCTTGGCGGTAGCAACTATGATGCACCAGCCCAGTTAATTGGAGATTTCTTAAAAGGTAAATCATCAGCAGACTTAGGTGAAGTACAACCCTCTTACACACCTGGTATTAAGTTAACTGACTTGAGCAAAGTGTTACCACAATTTGCAATTGATGCTCTTCGCGAAGCGATACCAGCGTTTAATAAACAAATTCGTGGTTTTTCAACTAACGACGGTTTATTAACCGGCGTTGAAACACGTACTTCGTCGCCTATTAGCATTAAGCGTGATAAAACATTCCAAAGTATTAACACCAAAGGGCTTTACCCTGCAGGTGAAGGCGCAGGTTACGCTGGCGGTATTTTATCAGCGGGTATTGATGGTATTAAAGCAGCTGAAGCAGTCGCACTGTCTATGTTAGAAAACGCTTAAACCTCTTTTTTAAGCTGTTTATCGAAAAGCCTCACTTTGTGAGGTTTTTTTGTGCTAAATGTATAGAAAATAATAACACCTCAAGCACCTCAACAATGATCAAAACATTTACCTTTTCGTTGCTTATTGTATTAGCAATTTTTAACGCTAAAGCACAAGAGCTAAAAACCATCGATGAAATCCACACTGCATATAAAAATAACTCTATTAATGCACAGCAACTCACCCAAAGTTATATAGAGCGAATTAATAAACTTAACCCACAATACAATGCAGTTATTAGTATTGAACCTACAGCTATTGCTCAAGCTAAAACGTTAGATGAACTTGCCGCCAAAGGCTCTTGGGCAGGTCCATTACACGGAATACCTGTACTTCTTAAAGATAATATAGAAACGAAGGGCACACTTCCCACAACGGCTGGCTCTTTAGCACTTAAAAATAACGTTACTAATAATGATGCTTTTGTTGTTAAACAACTACGTAATGCGGGCGCTATAATTTTAGGCAAAGCTAATTTAAGTGAATGGGCAAATTTTCGTTCATCCTATTCATCGTCAGGCTGGAGTGCCGTAGGCGGACAAACACATAATGCGCACGATGTAACACGTAATCCATGTGGTTCTAGTGCAGGCTCTGCTGTGGCAGTCGCACTTAACTTTGCGCCCATAGCATTAGGGACTGAAACAGACGGTTCAATTACGTGCCCTGCCTCAGTAAATGGAGTTTATGCAATAAAACCGAGTATGGGCCAAGTATCACGCTCAGGTGTTGTGCCTCTTTCTAGTAGTCAAGATTCATTAGGGCCGATGGCGCATTCACTTAAAGATGCACTGCTGGTTTTGTCGGTTTTGCAAGGTGAGGACCCCCTTGATGCAACAACTACAGGGTTTGAATTAAAAGCAGGTAATCTAAAATCAAAATCGTCACTTATTATTGGTGCGCTACCTAGCGATAAATTTACAATTGAAACGCAGCGCCTTTATGCCAAGCAGTTACAAGCATTAAAACAGGCTGGGCACACTGTTATTAATGTAGATATTACTGATAACTTAGATACGCTATTTGTTGATGAATACTATATTTTACTTTACGACTTTAAAGCTGAAATTAATCACTACCTCGCAAGCACTCCCGCACAAGTAGCTGTTAAAAGCCTAAAAGCACTTATTAATTTTAATATTCAAAATAAAAATACAGAAATGCCCCACTTTAAGCAAGATATCCTAGTTAAATCGCAGGCTATTGATTTAACTAACAAACAAAAATACCAAGAGACTAAAGAACGCTATCGAACTTTAGCAACGACAGCCATTGTTAATGTATATAAAAACAACAAGCTTGATATTGTTATAGCGCCTACAGTATCACCCGCCTGGAAAACAGACTTAGTTAATGGTGATAATTTTAATGGCAGTAGTAGTTCGTTATCTGCTATTGCAGGCACAACGCACATAACCCTACCTGTCGGAAAAGTAAGTGGTTTACCTGTTGGTTTGTCCATAATAGCAAATAAAGAGGACGAGCAAGCGGCTTATTTATACGCAAATATTATTGATGAGGTGTTATCATCAGGCACAAAAAAACCTGAGTAAACTCAGGTTTTTTAAACTAAACGGCGTTAACTATGACTTTTTAAGTGACAGTTTTTCGCCTTTTAAGCTTTTACGAACGCTTGAAATACGTGAGCGATTTACTGCTCTCGCTTCACCGGTTGCTTGTCCTGATAACTTGTTAGAACGTGTACGGCGTAAATGCGCTGGTTTTTTACCAATTTTATCAATTAGTACTTCACGGTTACTTACTTCGTAACCTTCTAAATATACACGTTTGATTTTTTGACCGATTAACGTTTCAATTTCAAACAAAGTGTTTTCTTCTTCGCGGCTAACAAATGAGATTGCTTGACCTTGGCGACCAGCACGACCTGTACGGCCAATACGGTGAACGTAATCTTCTGCAAGCCAAGGTAAATCAATATTAATAACGCGAGGTAAACCATCAATATCAATACCGCGAGCAGCCACTTCTGTAGCTACTAATACACGTACTTTGCCTTCTTTAAATTCACGTAAAGCACGACGACGGTTACCTTGAGATTTGTCACCGTGGCAAACGCCCCCCAGAATACCATCAAGGTTAAGCTCTTTAACAAGCTCGTCAGCCGTTTCTTTCATGTTTACAAATACAAGCACTTGTTGCCAGTTTTTCTTACCAATCAATTCAGAAAGTAGCTCTTGCTTACGACGTTCTTCAACTGGGTAAACAACATGCTCAACAGTACTTGCTGTACTGTTAGTTTGATCAACACGCACTATTTCAGCTTGTTTTAATACTTTAGATGCAAATTGTTTAATTGCTGCAGGGAAAGTAGCAGAGAAAAGTAAAATCTGGCGCTCTTCTGCACAGCTTTTAATCACGTTTTGCATGTCTTCAATAAAGCCCATATCAAGCATACGGTCGGCTTCATCAAGAACAAGGTGTTTTACACTTGCAAGGCTTAAGTTACCTAAGCGAATATGATCAAATAAACGACCTGGCGTTGCAACAACAATATCTACACCTTCTTTTAAAGCATTTGCTTGGCCGGCGGTACTAACGCCACCAAATAAACTAACGACTTTAAGTGATGTATGCTTTGCAAAATCTCTAAAATTATTTGCAATTTGTTCTGCAAGTTCACGCGTTGGCGCAAGTACTAACGCATGAGGTGCATTCGTTGTGCTGAGTTCAGACTCAACCAATTTTTGGATGATAGGTAAAGCAAACGCGGCAGTTTTGCCGGTACCAGTTTGTGCACTGGCTAAAACGTCTTTACCTTTACGAACAGCAGGGATTGCTGCGCGCTGAATGGGCGTAAGAGTGTGATAGTTAAGTTCGTCCAACGCCTGGATGATTTCAGGAGCGAAACTAAAAGATTTAAAATTCATGCTGTATAACCTACGGCCACATTATCAAGGGTCGCAAATTATACAGCAAAAACGAGTCAACAGTTAGCTTTAAACTGGATTAAAAGCTAAAAATTAGTTTGTTAAGTCATTAAAATATTGATTATCAACTCAAGAAAGCGTTAATACCTCATTTTGTTTTAATAACTGTGCTTTACCACCGACAACTTCACGTTCGTTAAGCTCATTTATTAATGGCAAACCTACTTTTTGTTGCTCATCACTAAGCGGTAAATACGGTAATCTAAATACTGGATTTACTGCACCTGTCATCATCATCGCAGTGTTAATAGCAATAGGGTTTGGCTCACAGAACAACCAGTTCATTAATGGTTGTAATGACGTATTTAACTCATCATTTTTAGTATCCATTAATTGGCGAAACAACCCAGGAATAAGGTTAGAAGTAACCGAAATAACACCGTGAGCTTTGTGTACATGACGAGCGTCGTGTGCTTCATCGTCGTTACCAGACCAACACGCAATGCCTTGCTGCTCATAGTGTGCAATGCGCTCATTGCCGCCACATTCTTTAATACCAATTAGGTTCGAATGCTGTGCTAATGGTTCAATAATATCAGGTGTTAGGTCTTGACCTGTGCGACCTGCTACGTTGTAAATAAAGGCAGGTCCAATATCAAGTACGCGTTTAAAGTGCTCTTTAACACCCGCGATTGACGTACGTCCGTAATATGGGTTAATTTGCAGTGCTGCATCCATACCGCTGGCAAAGCCATATTTAGTTGCTTTAATCGCTTCACGGGTGTTGTTACTACCGGTATTACCAACAATAACCAGTTTGTCACCATATTTGTTTGCACTGTGCGCTATAAGCATTAAATGCTCTTCCCAGTTCATTAACTGGCCTTCGCCTGTTGTGCCACCGACTACGATGCCATCAACGCCCGCTGCAATTTGTATTTCAACGAGTTCATCGTACTTTGCGAGATCAATTTCACCGTTTGCTAAATATGGCGTTTTAATAGCTGTAATAAGGCTTGCTTGTTTAATTTGGTCTAGGGTGCGCATAAAAATTCATTATTTATAAAACTTGCGCTATTTGTAACATACTTGCCGGTATTTTTGGAGGTATAAGCGCACATTTAATTATAAAATCGCTTGTGTTATTGAGTTTGGTAATACAAAATGAATAACTGTATATATAAACAGTATTTTATTTTAACGATACCAGAGGCTTTATGCGTTTATCTGACTACTTAGCAACTCATTTTTATAACACCGATGAACTGTGCCAAGCATTAAACATAGATGCAGATACACTTTTAGCTTGGCAAGAGCGAAGTGTGTTCCCCAAACCAAGTTACTGTATTAAAAGTCAACTTAGCTGCAGCTCATATTCGGGTTTGTATGAATGCGAAGAATATGACGACTATTATCCGCGCGGCTGTGTTAATTGGGGGCAAGGTCTTTTAAAACAAAAAATAGAATCATCAAGCCATGCTTTTAATTATTTTGCGCAGCAATATACTGCAAGCCTAACTAAACTCGCTCAGCAAGGATTTACGTTTAGCGAAGAGCTATTTGGCTGTGAAATAGACGAGCACTTACAGCAAGTTTGGCAACAGTTTTTATGCAGTAAATATGGCGTACTTACTCAAAATGGATTAATAGATGAAATAGTCTCGGTAGATATTGGCAGGCTACTAGTTGACGACATTACAGAACTGCGCAGTAAAGCGAGTTTAAACCAAGAAGAAAGAGCGCTATTACACCCCGCCATAAAGCTTTTAAACAAAGCGCTAGGGCATGGCGCCGATCATGAAAAACAACATACATTACGCACCCGCTATATAGATGCACTTATTTTAAAATACGATTTATCTATTAAATAGTTTTGCATTAGTTTAATTATTTTAGGATTATTTGACGAAAAACAAGAGCTGTTAACTTAATTGTTACGCAAAATATAATTTAAAGGCACTGACTCAATGACAATCAAAACACAAATAAGTGTAATTTCTGCTGTAATCACTATCCTGTCTTTTAATACACTAGCTAAAGCTAACCACGAAATAGTAAATGACGACATAATAAAAATACAGCGTGCAGCGCTTGCTAAAAACACCGCTAATAAAGGTTTTGGGCCACAATCTCCACGCAATATTGATAATTATAAAGGCGAAAACACGGCAGTTTTCTCTCATGCCCCAACTTCATCAAATATGAATTTATGTAATATACACTTTCATAAAAATGCTGAACACGCCGGTGGCGAATTTAGCAAATATGCAGGAAATGGTAATGGAAAAGGCTTTAAAAGTGGCTACTTATATTCAGGCTCTTTAACTAAAAGTGAAAGTAAACCAGCAAAAATTGAAATTTGTCCGAGCCATCACGGCGCGCTTTTAGTTGGCGATACCATTGAGGTGCATAACGTTCATACGTCAGCAATTGTAAAACCAGGCCCTACCTTGGGGAGTTGTTTAAGTGATTCGATTAAAAATCCGCAACTACGTGTTGAAGCTCAAGTATATGTATTAGTAAACGATGCTAACGCACTTGATTTTGCTCAAATAAGCGCCGTGTCATCTGTTAATGGTTACTATCAAGCTATTGCTACACCGACAAATACGGGTAAACCTGTTGTTTATAGCGGTTCAACTACTGGCCCGAGTTACAACGAAGCAGGCTCTCCTTTTCAAGTAACATGGTCAGTTAAACCAAAAGTGGCAAAGGTTGATATAAACAGTGTTGGTAAATGGTGTGAAAGTAACACCTTTAATGAAGATCATGCCCACGGCGTACGAAATCTCGTAATAAATCCCGCACTACTCTCTAAAATCAAATAATTAAAATTTAGCCAAATAAAAACAACCCACTAATTAGTGGGTTGTTTTTATTATGACCGTTAAAATGAGTACTTCGCTTAATGGGATAAAAATGTCACATTAAATGTATTTAAATCTTCATATGTAATACATGTTTGCTCATTAGTATTAAGCTCAACCACGCCACAGTAAGAACCTGTTATAAACACTTGCCCTGCTTTTAAGTTAATTCCCTTTGCTGATAAGTAATTAACCGCCCAATAAAGTGGAAGCTGCGCAAGTTCTGCAGGGTGCACACCTACCAAGTTTAACTCCAGCTCAGTTTGCTTAACGTTAATATTTACAGTACTTGCGTTATACGCTTTGGCTTTATCTATTTGTGGGCCTAAATACACGCCTTGATTAGATAGGCCATCGGCCAGCTTTTCAATGTGCGTGCTTGGAGTGTCTTCATCAAACCTTTTTTGGATAAGCTCAAGTGCCAAGTGGGCGCTGGCAAATGCAGTATCCACGTCTTCATTTTTATAGGTTTTATTACTTGGTAAATCGCTTTGCAAAATAAATGCAATTTCTGGTTCAACAAGCGCTTTGTTATTTGTTGTATACAGTGGGCAATTTTCAGCTTGTTTTATAGGTGCATGTAAAAGAGGCGCTAATATAATTGAGCCATCATCTAAAGGCAGCATACACTTCCAGCCATATACGGTTTGATCATTTAAATAAATCATCAACTTTTGTACTTCTATCGCATCGTCAGTCGAGTCTAGTACTAACTCTTTAGGAAAGTTTGAACGCGCTGGGTTTTCTTCTCTTTGTGCTAATAGATGAGTAGCAATTAGTTTTAGCTGTATTGAGTTGTTCACATAAATCTCTTTAAAATACGTTACTGGTTAAACAGTAAATAGGAAGGATTACATTATTAATGTATTAGCTTAGGCATTAGAACATCATGTTAAATGCCTATAATTAAAATTGTATTTAAAACAAAGCGTGGTAATTATTTAAGTATCAATAGATTTAAGCGAACGTAAAAACAGCCCTAAGCCGCCAAACGCTAAAATTATAATAACAATCAAATCAAACGACGTCATAGTTCGCATACTAAATCGAACACTCGATATAACGCCAAATATGAGTGCGGTTAACGAGCCAAGAGATAGCACCCAGCCTAAAATATTTTTAGAATTATAAAAAATCAGACCTACACCAAAAATAAACGGGATCATAACCATGCCGCCTGTAACGCCAAAGCCACCTAAAGCATTAACACTATAAATGCGAGAACTTAGTCCAAAATTAGAAGTCACCGAAATTGAATTTAGCAGCATATAAAAGCCACCGCACATCATAATTAAACCAATAAAAAAATGCCCAATACCACCAAAGCTTCCACCAGCACCTTTCATTATTAATTATTCCTTTTATATTTTTGACTTAATAGTTTTAGATGGTAATTGCTCGAGTATTAACATTGACCGCAATCTACATAATCAATCAGTGCACACGCGAAAATACTTATCGCGTAATTACATGCCAAATAACATAAAACCAAGATAAAAAACCGTGCAAAATTGCCCATAACACAGACTCATTAGCACTCCATGAAATAGCAATTGCTAGGGCCGTACCAAAAGAGACTCCATATTTTACTATTTCATTTCTTGAGTTTGCTCATTAATTATATTCCTAGTTTTTAACTTATTAGCTACTTGATTTGCTTACTAAAACTGACAGCTCTTTACCATCAATATTAATACTTGCTTCTTTGCCTAATTCAACAACTAAAGAGGGAGCCATGTGTTTTCCACCTAGTTTTAGGTCAGTTGCTAAACTAACAGTAAAATCATCAATTGGCGTTACTGTAAGAGCAAAACTATACGAATTATCAACTGAAACTGACGCCTCTTCGTTTGAATTGACTACTAAAATAGGTGAACCAATTAAGTTTTTATTATCATAAAATTTAGCATTCACTACAAAACTATCATTAGCTTGTGCAAATGAAGCAAAGCCTAACAACGCTACTATTGCGATTAATTTTTTCATTATTATCTCCATATAAATTATACAGTTTAAAGCTGTTAAGGCTTTATTGGCTGTGATTTTTTAGCTAGCAATTTACCCGCTAATGATTAAAAACTTATGTTTTAGCTCTGATGACATAACCAACGCCCAGCGAACTAATATAGAACAACACTCCAAATACACTAATATCAATGAGTAGCTTTAGAATGTCAAAAGTATCTGTAAACACAAGATACTCAAAAGAAAATAAGTGAAATATAACTTTTGATCCGAAATACGCAGCTAATAAAGGGATTACAAAAACAAGAATAGATTGATTAGATTTATTAATTTCCATACCCATGTCTCCGTTATAAGTTTATTTAACTCAGCTCTAAAAATATATAAATAGTTTGCTATTTTGAGTCTCTTATTCAGTACCACTCGAACTATTTACGGCTAACTAAAATGCCATGTTATATTTCTATAATTTACACCAGAGAACTTTAATGTAAACAACAAATTAAATAGGCTATTTATTAGAGTGGGTTGTGATACCAAAACGACTTTAATAAAGTTATAAACCACTTTTGATTACGACGCACTACGAATGCGAATTAACAAAAAAGAGTCCTAATAGGTTTCATTGATATTGGCGAAGTTGGGTATTTAGGCAGGTTGGGGTGTAAGAATAAAAGGTGATGTAGGTTAACAGCACCTATTTGAATATTTACTTTATGACATGTAATTTAGCTAAGTATTTTAATACGTACCATAAAAGGCACTATAAAAAGAATTTAACCAATTGATTTATATACATCAATACTACTATTGGTTAAAAGTCCAGTAACTTGCGTACCAAACGCTTTAAAGTGTGGCTCGTTTTTATGCGCTTCAAAGTGCTCATCAGACGCCCACTGTTCGCTAACAACGTAATCGGTATGTTCATCATCACTTTTTACCGATAGTTCATAACGTAAGCACCCTACTTCTTGGCGCGATGACTTTTGTAAGTTTTCAAGTGCTGTAAGCATCACATCTGCATCAATATTTTTGCACGACAGTGCAGCTATAACCGTTAACATGTGTATTCCTTTTAAAAAGTTAAGGTGTAGATAATCTACACCTTAAAATATTTAGTTTAACTTTGCGTTTGAGGTAAGTTTACTGATCCCACTGCGGCGCAAAGTCTGGTGTTGCTTGGCGGTCGCCACAATCTAGACCATCAATGCGGGCTATGTCTTCATCATCTAATTTAACGTGGTCGTTAAAGTTATCTTCTAAGTTTTTGCGCTTAGTTGATGATGGAATTGTCGTCATGCCGCTTGCGTTAACCCATGCTAAAACAACTTGTGCTGGACTTGCATCATGCTTTTTAGCAATGTCGATAATGGTTTGATCTTTAAGTACTTTGCCTACTACAAATGGCATGTACGCTGTCACATGTATATCGTGCTGAGCACAAAATGCACGCAATTTAGTATTAGTTAAATATGGGTGAACCTCAACCTGATTGGTAAATATTTCACGCGAGTCAAGTGTTTGCATTGCTTCATTTAAGTTTGCAATGGTGAAGTTTGATACACCAATGTGCTTAGTTAAACCAAGCTGCTTCGCTTTTAGTAATTCAGTGAGGTATTCACTCATTGGCTCGTCGTTAGCAGGCGATGGCCAATGAATTAGCAGTAAGTCGACAGAATCAACTTGTAGCTTTTCAAGTGACTTTTTAACGCTTGGGATAAAGTCGCTTTTATTTAATTTGTTATTCCACACTTTGGTGGTTAAGAATATTTCACTGCGCGGAATATTACTATCTTTTATGGCTCGACCTACTTGCTCTTCGTTGCCATAAATTTGTGCGGTATCAATATGGCGAAACCCAACTTCGAGCGCCATTTTTACTGAGTTATAGGCAGTGTCGCCCTCTAAGCGGAATGTTCCCATACCTAGTTCTGGCATTTCTATTACACGTTTTGTCATGGTTTATCCTTATAAAATAATCGGTTAAAAATACAAACTTTTAAAAGTTTTACGAAATACACCTTTTACTTCTTATTACGACTGTCACTTAAAAATCTATGACCTCATAACAGGTATGAGGTCATTAATTTTAGTTTCAAGGTTAACAGAAGATACTTTATGCTTGCTGAATTTCACGTTTATCAAGCATACCGCTGTAGCGTGTAACACCAAGTGCTAAAACAGAGATAACGGCGCCTATCCATGCTGTATCTTGCAGGGTCATGTTCTCTACTACGCTACCACCAATAATTGAGCCAAGTGCAATACCAATATTAAACGCGGCTATGTTTAAACCTGATGCAACATCTACCGCATTGGGCGTGTGCTTTTGCGCTTGCTTTACTACATAAAGTTGCAAGCCTGGCACATTACCAAAAGCAAATGCGCCCCATACTAAAATAGTAAGTACAGCAGCAATTTTTGATTCCATCGTAAAGGTAAATATCAGTAAAATAATACTCAAAGCGCTAAATATAATGCTCAGTGCACTAATTGGGCCGCGTTTGTCGGCCAACTTTCCACCCCAAATATTACCTACCGCTACCGATACACCGTAAACAAGCATTATTAAGGCAATAGCCGAAGGCGCAAAACCTGTTTGTTGCTCTAAAATAGGTGCTAAATAAGTAAACGCTGTAAACGTGCCGCCATAGCCCAATATCGTCATTAAATATACGAGTAATAAACGCGGTTTTACGATTACTTGTAGTTGCTCTTTAAACGTCGCTGGTATTGATTGTTTTAAGTTTTTTGGTACTAAAATAGAGCTGCCGATTAATGCAATTAAACCTAATACCGACACAACTAAAAACGTTGCACGCCAACCAAAGTGTTGTCCAATCCATGTACCTAGTGGCACACCAGTTACGAGTGCTACAGTAAGCCCGGTAAACATAATGGCTATTGCACTCGCTTCTTTGTCTTTGCTTACTAGACTTGTGGCAATCATCGATCCGATTGAAAAAAACACACCATGGGCAAGCCCCGTTAAAATGCGCGCAAGTATTAATGTTTCGTAACTTGGCGCTTGCCATGCAAGTAAGTTACCTAAAACAAATAAGCCCATTAAGCTTATTAGTACCACTTTACGATTCCAACGACCCGTTAAAGCTGTTAGCACCGGCGCACCAATGGCAACGCCAACCGCATATAAACTTACAAGCAAACCTGCTGAAGGTAGGCTTACGCCTAAGTCGTTTGCAATGGTGGGTACTAATCCCACTATTACAAACTCAGTTGTTCCTATTGCAAATGCGCTTAAGGTAAGCGCCCACAAAGCCAATGGCATAGTTATATCCTCATTAATATTTGAAGAATGTAGTTTGGCTAAAATATCGTTTGCAAAAAATAGCATTAGTGACAAAATACTTTTGTTAATAATGCAAAGATGGTGTTGGTATACTTATGGCTGTTCATTCAAAAACTGAAGATTTAGAAACGTTTATAACGGTAGTCGATTGCGGAAGCTTTTCGCGAGCGGCTAATTTGCTCGATCAACAGGTGGCTAAAGTGTCGCGAGCTGTATCACGCCTTGAAAATACATTGCAATGCACTTTACTAAACAGAACAACACGCCGATTAGAACTTACCGAAGAGGGCCATACTTTTATAAAATATGCGCGCGAAGGATTAAATACGCTTTATACTGGTGAAGAAGCCATAAAGCTTTTAAAACAAGCGCCAAGTGGCAAGTTGCGAATAGATGCTGCAAGCCCTTTTGTATTGCACCAACTTACGCCTTTAATTGGCGAATTTGCCAAGCAATACCCTCACATAACGCTTGATATAACCTCGCACGACAGCATTATTGATTTACTTGAACATAAAACCGATTTAGCCATACGCATTGGTGATTTAAAAGACTCAAATTTACATGCTCGTAAACTCGGCAGCAGTCAGTTACGTATTGTAGCCAGCCCAGAATATATAAAAAACAACACAGCAATTACGCAAATAGATGACTTACAAAATCACAAGATAATTGGTTTTAGTGACTCCCCTAAATTAAACACTTGGCCGTTAGTAAAGCCCGCTTTATTTACGTTTTCGCTTAGCGCAAGCAGCGGCGAAACAGTGCGCCAACTATGTATTGCAAACCAAGGCGTTGCGCTACTTTCTCACTTTATGATTGGCAATGACCTAAAAACAGGTAAATTAGTTGAAGTGTTACCCAGTGCAGTTAGCTCACCTAATAACCGAGAAATTATACAAGCCGTGTATTATAAAAATAGTGCGGTATCGTCTCGCATTACAGCATTTTTAGATTTTATAAAACCCAGGCTTAGTTTATAAATTTTGGGCATTGATGTGCTTATCAAATATTTCACATTATTTTTTGACGCTTTTGAATAATCAAAAAGTATAAATAATAAAAGTCGTAATTAAAGGTATTAATCAAAATGGATTCTTTAACGCAGGTAGCATTAGGTAGTTCTGTAGGTTATGCGGTATTAGGCAATAAAATAGGTCGAAAAGCCGTTTTATGGGGAGCAATTTTAGGCACACTCCCTGATTTAGATGTATTTTTGCCTTATGGTGGCTCTGTAGAAGCATTTACTTATCACCGTAGCTTTAGTCATTCGTTATTAATACATTTATTAATTAGTCCGCTCATTGTATGGCTAATATTAAAAATACACGCGGGAATGCAAATTTATAAAGTGCGCTGGTTTTGGCTAGTATTTTTAAGTTTATCTACACATGCCATATTAGACAGCCTAACGGTATACGGTACACAATTACTTTGGCCTTTTACTGAGTACCCCTTTGCGGTTTCTAGTGTGTTTATTATTGATCCCGCTTACACGCTTCCTTTATTAATTGGCGTAATATATACGCTAATACCCAAAATACAAGCAGCAACGGCTTATCGTATAAATGCAGCGGCCTTAGTTTTAAGTAGCTTATATTTATTTTGCGCTTTAATTTTAAAAGTAAATATTGATGAGAAGGTAAAAACTGCACTCAACAACAGACAAATACCAGTAAATGCGTATATTAGTACGCCTGCCCCGCTAACCACTTTGCTGTGGCGTATTGTTGTGATGTCTGACGGACAATACTACGAAGGTTATGCATCAGTATTTGACGCGCCCAACGATGTTACATTAACGCCTTATCAAACAACGCCTTCATTGTTAAATAATATTAGCGATGAATGGGCTATAAAACGCTTGCAGTGGTTTACTAAAGGGTTTTATTCGGTGCGCCAACAGCAAAGCAGTATTGTACTTTCTGATTTACGTATGGGGATGGAGTGCAACTATGTGTTTAATTTTGTAGTGGGTCAAAAAAATAATTCAGAGGTGAGCATTGGTAACTTTGAAAAAATAAGTCAAAGACCAAACTTAAGCAATCTTCATAAAATATGGGACAGGATTTGGCAATCAAATGTGTCTTTAGCATCACCCTCTGCAAAAAATGACTGTAATAGCGAATAACGTCATATTATAAGATTCGTACTAGCATGAGGAAGTGAAGTTCAGGCAGCAATTAAACTAAATAGCTCACTAAAGTGATTGCTGCTTTTTTTGCTGATACATGGCAACATCAGCATCTTGAATCATATCCTCAACCGATTTACCTGTATCGTATTTAAAGTGTGTTACCCCTACACTGTAATCAATTTTGTATGGCTTATTTAAGGTATTATTGGTATGCGCAATTGCATCCGCAAACCTTTGTAAAACAAACTCAGCTTTTGTTTCATCTAAATCACTTAGCATTACTACAAACTCATCTCCGCCAAGTCTGCCTATTACTTCACAATCACAAAATGAACTAAGCATAATTTGCGCAAATTTATTCAATACAAAATCGCCTTCGTGGTGTCCATAAACATCATTAATTTGTTTAAATTTATTAAGATCAAACAATATAAACGACATTGATACTTTGTTTCGCCTACATACATTTAGCGTATGCTCAGCAAGGTTCAAAAAGCCACGCCGGTTAGAGATTCTTGTTAACTCGTCAATTGTGGCTAGTTGAATTGATTGAATCTCTTGCTCAACCAACGTGCCTAAATCTCTTAGTAATTGTTTTTCTTCATCATTAAGGTGTCTAGGTTTATTATCGGCAAGGCATAAAGTGCCTATAATAACCCCTTGCCTTAATTTTAAAGGAAAGCCGGCATAAAAGCGTACTTTAGGATCGCCTGCAACAAGAGGGTTATCAAAAAACCTTTTATCTTGGGCTGTATCTGGGATTATTAAGAGCTCGTCTTGATTTATGGTATGGCCACAAAATGAGGTTTCGCGAGGAAGCTCAGGCGCATCAAGCCCCTGCCTAGATTTAAACCATTGGCGGTCTTCGTCAATTAAAGTAACCAATGAAATAGAAACATTAAACATACGCTTGGCAATACGAGTAACACGATCAAAGCGCTCTTCATGCGACGTATCTAGAATTTTTAACGTTTTTAACGCATGTAATCGCTCTGCTTCGTTACTTGGGATATCAGGTTTAATCATTAAAGCTCAATTAATTTTAAGTGTTTTATGAATTACGAAATGGGAGCGAATATTTTCGAGTATATAACCCATAAACTTATTTAAATTATAAACAGTCTGTCTATTAAAACTAGAACATTACCTTAAAATAGCAATAAATACTTATGAATATCAGTAAGTCGTACTTAAATAAAGATAAGATTAAATCCGCAAAAAATTATGATGAAAACAGGTGGGAGTAGTGGTTGATACAACATTACTACTTTCTAGTTAAAAAGTAGTAGTGGCTATTTAGTTTTATTTAAATAACCACTGGATTTGGCATACTTACAAAAATAAACACTTTAATTTTGGTGCTCATATTGTCCACGGTAAACTTCAAATACTTTTAAAACAGTATGTTGCTCTTTAGTTAGGTTATCAAACCAAGTATCAAACAGCTCATCATCTTCTTGCTCACTAAGTGCCATATACCTTGCTAGTAACTCTACAATATCATTGTGGTTGCAGGTTAACGGATTTACTTGTTGCGCCAAGGTACTGTGGTCGCGCTCTCTTAGGGTTTCCATCACCCCTTGGTCAATTTGTTCTTGTTGTTGTGTTGCGTCACTCATACATAACCTCTGTAATAACTTTATAACCGTATTTGTTAACGTTTTAACTCTTAAATATAGTTATAACAGCCTAAACGCCAATAGCCAGCATTTTTAATTCAAGTGCTTATTTTTTGATTTGTTTGCACAAATAGCCAGCAATTACGCCCCTTTTGGGGAGCATTTAAATAATTTGCAATGAGAGAATAAATACGTCAAATTAAAATGATATATTATCACATATTATTTATAGAGGCGTATTATGAAACCAAATATTCATCCTTATTACCAAGTGGTTGCGTTTCACGATACTGCTGCCGATTCTTACTTTATTATTGGCTCAACCATTAAAACAGGCCGCACAGTAGAAATAGACGGTAATACTTATCATATGTACCTATTGACGTATCAAGTGACTCACACCCATTTTATACAGGCAAGCAAAAAACTGTTGCTACAGATGGCCGTGTTGCGCAGTTTAACCGTCGTTTTAAAAATTTATCGACTGTTAAAAAGGAAAAGGTATGAAAGTATTAAGCTCTCTAAAAAGTGCCAAGCAACGTCCGGGGTGTCAAATTGTAAAACGCAAAGGTCGTGTATTTGTAATCTGTAAAAACAACCCACGCTTTAAAGCAGTACAAGGAATGAAAAAGAAATAAGTTAAGCCGTGGAGCACTATACATAATTAGGTAGCCTGTTAAAGCTACCTAATTTAGGGAGGATTATTTTACCACTACTGAAAACTCTGGCACTGCCTGAATTACTTTTTTTACCGTACAGGTATTAACGGCTGCAATAAGCGCCTTTTTATATTTATCAGGAAAACCGTCTGGTAGGTTAATTTCAATTGAAAATAACTTTTTACCGTTATCATCTACATTTTCATTATTTTGAGTAAGCGTCATACCTTGCGTTGAAATATCACGCTGCTCACAAAATTTACGTGCATAAAAACCTGCACATAAAACCATACTTACTAAAAAGTAATCAAACGGTTCTGGATGCTCTGCGTTGCCACCAGCGTTTACACTTTGATCGCTGATTACTTCTAGGTCGCCAAATTTAGCGCTTTGCTTTTGGCCTTCTAACATTGAAACTGAAATTTCCATTGTGTTTCCTTATATTTATTGCTGCAGATACTTTTAACGCAATTAGCTTAAAAGTAGCGACTAAAGATACATATAGTTTAGGTTTATGAACCGAACAGTAATTTAAAGAACCCTGGAGGCTCATGTAGCTCATGATATTTTTTACGTAAATTATCTATATTTTTTAACGGTTCTTTTGCTGCACTTAGACCCTGCTCGTTCGCTGCTTTTTTAGCAAGCTCAGCTTGGGCAATCACTTTATCAAGGCCCTGCAATGACTGCTCAGGCTTTTTGTAAAACTTAACTGTTTTACTTACTTTTACTAGCTTTATAAATTCATCAATCGCAGTATTAAATTCACTAAGTTGAGTTGCCTGTACTGCTTGTTTATACGCAAGGCCCGTATTTTTCATATTTATTTCAAGATCGACTGGTTCCTCGGCTAAAACCAATGAGCTAAATAATAACGCAATATTTAATAAGAAATATTTCATGAACAACCTTATGAGTGAAAGACGCCGAATTGTATCAATTAAAGTAAAAAAAGTAACTCTACTACTCTAAACTTTGGAAGCTATCTGTAAAGCCCCTTTACAGTTTGTATTAGCGGTGGAAGACAGAACATAATCTTGAATTTATAAAAATAAATTATCAAGCTAACCCTATACGATACAAACCTAAAAAGTAACAAAACAATCCCTAAAAATACAACTATAAAACCATGAAAATAAACATATAAATATTTATACTTTTAAAAATCAATAAGTAAAAAACAATAAAAAAGGCAATCAAGATACAAAATATAAACACATTGCCAATAGGGCAAACAAGAAGTTAACAGAAACATTTTAAACCATTGTTTTAACTATATTTTAACAACCCGCTTGTCTTCTTTATTTGTAGGTTCAGCGATAATCCATTGCCTAAAAAACTGCAAGTGTTAAATCTGGGTGCGCAATGTAAATTTTGTATACAAACAATTACTAATATGAATTTTATATTGCACTTAAGTTTAAAAAAACAACTAATTCATCTAGGGGATAATATGAAATCTTATAACCAGCTCTCAAGCGGCATAAAAACAGCTCTCTGTTTAAGTGCAATTGGTTTGGCGCATACTTCTATTGCAGCAGATGCTGAGGATACAAAAATAGAACGAGTTGAAGTAACAGGTTCAAAAATCAGCCGAGTTGGTGCAATTGCACCTGCACCTGTAACTGTAATTACTGGTGAACAACTTCTTAATACTGGTGCAGTGAATATCGGTGAAGCGTTAAATAAACTACCAGCACTAGGTAACACATATTCTTTAGCAAACTCAGGCCGCTTTATTGGTACTGCAGGTCTTAATATTCTTGATTTACGTAACATGGGTACTGACCGTACGCTTGTACTTGTAAATGGTAAACGCCATGTTTCGAGCTCAGCTGGCTCACAATCTGTTGACACTAATACTATACCAAGCGTATGGGTTGAGCGTGTAGAAATTGTAACAGGCGGTGCATCTGCTGTTTACGGTGCTGATGCTGTAACAGGTGTTGTTAACTTTATTTTAAAAGATAATATTGAAGGTTTAGACTTTACTGTAACTAAAGGCGTTTCAGATTTAAGTGATTACAACAATGAAAAGGCAACCTTTTCATATGGTAAGAACTTTGATGATGGCCGTGGTAATGCTGCATTTGCAGTTGAATACTCAGCTCAAGACTCTTTAAATGCGTTAGATCACCCTTGGACTGATGGTTCATACTCAAGTCTACGTAACCAAGCCCAAAACGATTCTAATAAAGACGACCCTAATTTTCCTGATAAGATTTATACGCCAAATGCTGGTTACTACGCAATTAATAACGCAGGCGTATTTAGCCTAGGTAATGGTTATGTAAATACATTTAATGCAGATGGCTCTCATCGTGACATTTATACTGGTGACAACGTTGACGGTCTTCTATGTGCAGATTGTGATTCGTTTAACCTAGCCCAGTTTGACGAGATACAACCAAAATTCGAACGTTACAATGTTAACTTTAAAGTTAACTATGATGTAACAGACGATTTAAATGCTTATTTTGAAGCCAAATACGTAAACAGTGAAGGTGAAAGCATTGGCCAACCCGCATTTTTCTTTGGCGATCCACGTAATACCATACAAATTGATAACGCATATTTAGACCCAAGTGTTAAGAAGCTTATGGAAGAAGCTAACGATGGTGAAGGCGTAGAATCTATAAATGTACTTCGTATGATGACTGATTTAGGTCGTCGCATTGAAAACAATACACGCGAAACAACACGATTTGTAGCTGGCCTTAAAGGTACGGTCTTTAGTGATTGGGATTTAGATGCATCTATTGTACGTGGTAAAACAGAATTAGAACGCGTCAATGGCGCGAATATGATTCTTGAAAATTACTCTAACGCACTTGATGCGGTAGATGATGGCAATGGTAATATTGTATGTAGAAGTGAAGCAGCACAAGCTGAAGGCTGTGTTCCTGTAAATATTATGGGCTTTGGTGCGCCAAGTGATGAAGCAATCGACTACATTAATACTGTTTCTACAGGTACATCTGAAATCACTCAAACTGTAGTATCTGCTTCTTTGGCCAATGGTGGATTATTTGAATTACCTGCAGGTTATGTAGGTATGGCTTTTGGTGTTGAATACCGTAAAGAAGAAAGTGAAACAAAAGAGCCAAATAATGCTGAAGGCACATTCTTTAATGCACTTGGTGAAGACAAAGGCGACTTTGATGTAAGTGAAATTTTTACAGAAGTATCAATTCCACTACTTTCTGATATGCCATTTGTTCAAGACTTAGTGCTGGATGCAGCTGTACGCTACGCTGATTACAGCACAATTGGCGATGCAACTAGCTGGAAATTAGGGCTTGATTGGACTCTAAACGATGAGCTTCGTTTTCGTTTAACACAATCAGAAGCGCTAAGAGCGCCAAATATTGGTGAAATTTTTGGTGCACCGAGCCAAACTTTCTACAGTGTCGACGATCCTTGTCAAGCTGATAACTTAAATGATTTACAAAACAGTAGTACACGCCGTGCCAACTGTGCTGCATTAGGTGTGCCAGAAGGTTTTGATTCTGACTATGATTCACAAACACTTGAAGGTTTACAAAGCGGTAACCGAGATGTGAAGGGTGAAGAATCTACAAGTACTACTATTGGTCTAGTTTACCAACCAGAGTTTATTGAAAACGCAACACTTACTATCGATTACTGGAAAATTGAGCTTGAAGATGCAATCTCGACTATCAGTGCGCAAGATATCCTAGATCGTTGTGTTGATAGCGGCTCAGGTATTTCAAATCAATATTGTAATCTTATTACACGTGATGCAAACAGTGAGATTTCGTTAATTCAAAACTCAGTGCTTAATGTGTCAGGTCAAGAAGCATCTGGTGTTGACTTTGAATTAGGTTACGACTTTGATGCGCTTGAAGGTAGCTTTAAAACACGCTTTATTGGTACATATTTGATTGAGCGTAAAGAGTTCCCATTCCAAGATGAGCCTAGCGACTACATTGAATATGCGGGCGTTACAGGTGAAGCGCAATGGCAAGCTAACTTAAATATAGAATACAGCTACGAAAACTTATACACATCTTTGAGCACTCGTTATATCGAAGAAGTAAGCTTATACACAGATCAAGATTTAAGCGATAACCCCAATCCAAATAGTTTAACTACTTTTGGTACATACATAATTACTGACATGACAGTCGGTTATAACTTTGATAACGGTGTTGGCTTAAAAGTGGGTGTAGATAACCTATTCAATCGTGAGTTACCTTATGGTACACGTGGTGATGGTAGCGGAAGTGCTAGCTACGATAATATAGGGCGTTTTGGTTACATTACTTTTTCATATAAAATGTAAGTTTTATTGTTAATAAAAGGCCCATAAACTGGGCCTTTTTTACTTTTCAAAGATGAAATTTACTCATTTTATATTTATTAGCAACAAAAATAGCGTAATTTAAATTACTTCACGACAACATAAAATTACATAAATAAAACATTTAAGACTAATAAACCTTCTATTAAAATTTATTAATTAACTAACCTTCTCCTAAAAATTAATATGAAAGCCATAAAAAAGTTCATTATTAACACTTAAATGAAAACAAAAAACACTACATGATAATGAAAAGTGCATAGACAATAAAAAACCTTATTTTTAGTTACAAACTCATATCAAATAATTAAAATTATAAATGTAAAAAACGCAACAAACTGAACTTTATAAAAATTGATACAGAAATAACTCATTTAAATCCATCAAGTTACCTCTCTTCTATTACTGGTTTCCCCGTGCAATAATCGCCGACCTCATAAAAAAGTTATAGGTTTTTATCTAATACAGACTGTATTAAGTAAAAATAAATATTGTATTAAATTACTATAAAATGTCCTTTGGGAAACACATGAAACGTCATAATTTACTTTCTACTAGCATTAAATGTGCATTAATTACTGCTGCTGCAACAGCAAGTAACTCTGTGCTTGCACAAGATGAGCAAGCAACAAAAATTGAACGCGTTGAAGTAACGGGTTCACGTATTTTACGTGAAGGTGCTATTGCACCTGCACCAGTAACAGTTATAAGTGGCGAGCAGCTAATTAATACAGGCGCTGTAAACATTGGTGAAGCGCTAAACAATTTACCAGCACTTGGCAATACATATTCTATGGCTAACTCAGGCCGTTTTATTGGTACTGCTGGTTTAAATATTCTTGATTTACGTAACATGGGTACAGACCGTACCTTAGTACTTGTAAATGGTAAGCGTCATGTATCAAGCTCTGCAGGCTCTCAAGCTGTGGATACCAATACTATTCCAAGTGTATGGGTCGAGCGTGTAGAAATTATCACTGGTGGTGCATCCGCTGTATATGGAGCTGACGCGGTAACAGGTGTTGTAAACTTTATATTAAAAGACAACATTGAAGGTATGGATTTTAGTGTTACCCGAGGTTTTGCCGATTTAAACAGCTACAACAACGAAAAAGCGACGTTCTCTTACGGCTCTAATTTTGATAACGGCCGTGGTAATGCCGCTTTTGCTATTGAGTACTCTGGCCAAGATTCATTAAATGCACTTGACCACCCTTGGACTAGTACTTCGTTTAGTAGTTTACGTAATCAAGCCCAAACAGATGCAAACAAAGATAGCGCAGCCTTCCCAGACAAAATCTTAACACCTAATGCTGGTTATTACGCAATTAATAACGCCGGTGTTTATGCACTTGAAGATGGATATACTAATAGCTTTAACGCCGACAGTAGCGCTCGCGACTTATACATAGGTGATAATGTAGATGGCTTGTCATGTGCAAACTGTGATTCGTTTAATCTTGGTCAATTTGAAGAGATTCAACCTGAGTTCGAGCGCTACAACGTAAACTTTAAAGTTAACTACGATGTTACCGACGACTTAAATGTCTACTTTGATGCAAAATACGTAAACAGCCAAGGCGAAAGCATAGGCCAACCTGCATTTTTCTTTTTCGACAGCGACAATAGCATTAAAATCGACAACCCTTACCTAGACCCAGCCATCAAAGCACGTATGCAAGAGGAAGGTGTTGATTCAATCATGGTTAACCGCATGATGACCGACCTTGGCCGCCGCATTGAAAACAATACGCGTGAAACAACGCGCTTTGTTACCGGCTTAAAAGGTACTGTATTTGAAGATTGGGAATTAGATACATCAGTTGTTTATGGCCAAACTGATCTTGAGCGTGAAAACGGCGCTAACATGATTTTAGCCAACTACTTTAATGCACTTGATGCCGTTGAAGATACAAATGGTAACGTAGTATGTCGTAGCGCTGCTGCACAAGCTGACGGCTGTGTACCTGTAAATATTATGGGTTTTGGCGCACCATCTCAACAAGCTATTGATTACATAAATACAGTATCAGTTGGTACCTCAACAATTAAGCAAACGGTTGTTTCTGGCTCACTTGCTAATGGCGCTATTTTTGAATTACCAGCAGGTTATGTAGGTGTTGCATTTGGTGCAGAGTACCGTAAAGAAGAAAGCGAAACTAAAGAGCCAGATAACGCAGAAGGTACTTTCTTTAACGCACTGGGCGAAGATAAAGGCTCGTTCAACGTACGCGAAGTATTTTTTGAAGCGACGATGCCAATTTTAACTGATTTGCCGCTTATCCAAGATTTAGTATTTGACACTGCAGTACGTCATGCTGACTACAGTACGATTGGCGAAGCCACTAGCTGGAAACTTGGCCTTGATTGGACTGTAAATGATGAGCTACGTGTACGTGTAACACAATCTGCAGCACTTCGTGCGCCAAACATTAGTGAAGTATTTGGTGCACCGAGTCAAACTTTCTACAATGTAGACGACCCGTGTCGCGCTGAAAACTTAGGTGACTTATCAAACGGTGCAACACGTACTGCAAACTGTGCCGCATTAGGCGTAGCGAGTGACTTTAATTCAGATTACGATTCAGCCTCTTTAGATGGTTTAAGCAGTGGTAACCGCGATGTTAAAGGCGAAGAGTCAACAAGTACAACTGTAGGCATTGTTTACCAACCAGAGTTTTTAGAAAACGCGCTACTTACTATTGATTACTGGGAAATTGAACTTGAAGATGCAATTGACACAATTAACGCGCAAGACATTCTTGATCGCTGTGTTGATAGCGCAACAGGTATAAACAATCAGTACTGTAACTTAATTACACGTAATGCTAATGGTGAAATTACTTTAATACAAAACTCTGTATTAAATGTTGCTGGCCAAAAAGCATCAGGGATAGATTTTGAACTAGGTTACGACTTTGACGCGCTTGAAGGTAGCTTTAAAACCCGCTTAATTGGTACTTACTTAATTGAACGTAAAGATTACCCGTTCCAAGACGACCCTAGTAACTACATTGAATACGCAGGTACTACAGGTGAAGCTAAGTGGCAAACTAACTTATCTGTAAGTTATGTTATGGATAACTTTTTCTCAACAGTTGAAACACGCTTTTTAAGTGAAGTAGATTTATATACAAATGTTGAGCTTGAAAATAACCCGAACCCAAGTAATCAAATGTCTTACGGTAAATACTTTATTACCGATATGACTGTTGGTTACAACTTCGATAGCGGTTTAGGCGTTAAAGTAGGTGTTGATAACGTATTTAATCGTAAACTTCCGTACGGTTCACGTGGTACAAGCGCGGGCAGCGCAAGTTACGACAACATTGGCCGCTTTGGCTACATTAACTTAAGCTACAGCTTATAATTAATAAAATAACTTATTAGGGCGTGTTGATCATTGGTGGGTGAATTTGCAGCAGTATGTTTGGTTTTTAGGCAAGGCAGAGCCTATGTAGTGTGGTTATTCCCCATAAATAGGCGATAACGCAGCATAAATACCAAACATGCGCTGCCCGAAGGGTTCTTTCTAGGGGCAATTAACTCTTTGTTGCTCGGTTTTTACTTAGCCCACTAGGTTACAAACCTCGCGTCGCGATTTAATTGCCCCTAGATTGAACAAATTTCAATCCACAAAGATCAACACGCCCTAGTTAAAACAAAGGCTCGCAGTGCGAGCCTTTTTTATACACTTTATTTAATATTACTCAGCCACACGCTTTGGTATGGTTCTAGCTCTATTGTTAATTGGCTTTCTTCAATCGTTTTATCTGCCACCAAATCAAACCACTTTTGGGTGTTAATTAAGTTTAAGTCGGCCAATGTGAGTGTTTGTGGTTTATCGCTAATGTTATAAACACAAAATATGCTTTGGCGTCTGTCTATACTTTGTCGCCAAAAACCAAATAATCCCCCTGCTAAATGCAGCGTAAACTGTGTAGCATTTGGGTGGAAGGCACTTTGCTTTTTGCGTACTGCCAATAAACTTTTTATGCCGTTAAACACTTTATGATGATGACTGTACTTTTCACCAATTGCCGCCAGTAGCTTTGACTCTTGCCACCGATGGCGATTAATAGCACGGTTATGCTGTGAATTTTCAAAGCGTTCGTAATCGTTAGTTGTACCCAACAAACTATGAATATAAAGCCCTGGGATACCTTCTAGCGCAAACATAATTGCGTGAGCACACATAAACCGCTCCAGGCCAAACTTATCCGGGCCATTGTGCGTCCCTTGGAGAGCATCAAATAAAGCAATATTTAGCTCGTACGGTGTATGTGTGCCATCGTTACTTGTACGCATAGATACACGACCACCAAATTGCATTGTGGTACTTACTAGAGATGCCACTTCACTGGGTTGCAATAAACCTTCAATTGGTCTGAGCCCTATTCCATCGTGCGAGGCTATAAAATTAAAGTATGCCGTACCATTTTGCGCAGGCGGCATGCTCATCATCCAATGCTTAATTGCAGTGCTATCGCCACTAAGTAATGTATGAAGCAATAAAGGCGGCAGTGCAAAGTTATAAATACTGTGCGCTTCGTTGGCATTACCAAAATAAGACAGGTTTTCTTGGTTTGGAATATTGGTTTCGGTAATTATAACTACGCTGGGCTCTGCGTGCTCAATAAGTGTTCGCATTAGCCTTACTGCTTCATGTGTTTGCGGCAAGTTAATGCAACTTGTATTAAGCTGTTTCCACAAAAATGCAACCGCATCGAGTCTAAATAAACGCACGCCATTGTCTAAATAATGCCTAATTATTCCCACAAACTCTTTAAGTACCTCGGGGTTTGCAAAATCAAAATCAACCTGATCGTGACTAAAGGTACACCACACGTGTTTTTCGCCGCTTGGCGTAGTTACAGTATTTAATAACGATGAGGTTCGCGGGCGAACAACTTGGCTTAAATCATCCGTTAAGCTCGCCGTTTTGAAATAATCTTTACCCGGGTGTAAATCATTTAAAAAGTTCTCAAACCATACACTTCTGCTTGAGCAATGGTTAATAACTAAATCCGCCATTAGCTTTACGTCTTTAGCGATGTTTTGAATATCTCCCCAATCACCCAAGGACTCGTTCACTTGCACGTAGTTCATTACGGCAAAGCCTTCGTCTGAGCTGTACGGGTAAAATGGCAATATATGCAGCGCATTTAACTGCATATCACATTGCTCTTTTATAAACCTGTGTAGTGTTTTAAGCGGTGCCTCCATTGGGCTCGATACGGCAAATTCGCTATCATCGTGTTTAATAATAGAGTCGCCATAAGCAATCAATACTATATCTTGTTCATCCCACCGGTTTGTATGGGGTGTCGGGTCGCGCAGTGCATTGCTACCTAATATAATTTTAATAAGTTGCTGAGCAAGCTCAGTAACCGATAAAGGCAGCTCAACACCCTCATAAATAATATGAAGATGTTGCTCTACTCGTTGTAAAAATAATTCGCTAACTGTGCTCACATGCGCCCCTAATATTTATTATTTAGACTTATAGGCTAGTTAACCTGCACGCAGGTTAACTATATTCTTCGTTATCTAGCTCTACGGCTTCTTTTAAGCGCTCAAGTACGTCTGGCATTGCTGATACAACACGGTTCCAACTTGGCACAAATGGCGCTTCCATTGGGTTTTCTAAAAAGTGTTGCCCTGCTTCCATAATATTTTGTGCAAACATTTCTACTGCTTTTTCTTCTTGGTGTACATCAAGCGTTAACCCGTTCATTAACGCATCGTTATGATACGTTTCTATAAAATCTAGACCGATACGGTAATAAGTCGCTTTTAATGAACGAATTGTTTCGCTGGTAAAAGTAACACCTTGAGTCGCCAGCTTTCTAAACAATGCCTTAGTAATATCAATCGACATTTTAGACAAGCCTGCACTTTGATCATCAAGTGAAAGTTCTTGGTGTTTATGATCGTAATTATCGGCAATATCTACTTGGCACAAGCGGTTATGCGAATAGTTACGATACATTTCACTCAGTACGCCTATTTCAAGGCCCCAATCACTTGGGATACGAATATCGTTTAATACATCGCGTCTAAACGAAAACTCACCTGCAAGTGGGTATCTAAAAGAGTCCATATATTCAAGGTAGTCGGTATTGCCTAAAATTGTTTTAAATGAGCGAAGCAATGGCGTTACTAATAAGCGCGATACACGGCCATTAATTTTGCCATTAGCAGTACGCGGGTAAAACCCTTTACAAAATTCATAGTTAAAACGCGGATGCGCAACGGGGTAAATTAAGCGAGCAAGTAGGCTTCTGTCGTAGGTTAAAATATCACAATCATGCAGTGCGATAGACTCTACTTCTGCTGTTGCTAATTTATAGCCCATGCAGTACCACACATTACGCCCTTTACCCAGCTCGCGTGGGGCAACACCTAGCTCTTGTAATTCTTTATCTAGTGCTTGTAAGCGTGGGCCGTCGTTCCATAATACTTTATGATTTTGGTTTAGCTCTTTAAAAAAGCCTAGTGCATGACGGTATTGTGCTTCGTCGGCTCTATCTAAGCCTATCGTAATTTGTGATAAATACGGTACTTCACGCAACTCGCTAACTATATTTTGCAGCGCAGGGCCTTCAAGTTCACTAAATAGCGAAGGAAGTATTAACCCCATAGGGCGCTGCTTACTAAAAGTAAGTAGCTCTTTTTCTAGGTCTTCTATTGGTCTGTCGGCAATATTATGTAGTGTTGTAATAATACCATTTTGGTAAAAATCAGCCATGAGATGTTTGCTCCTCAGAAATACTTAAAATACTGCTAATACACGGCAACGACGTTATTTCTTCAATCCAACCCAGCGGTGCTGGTGATTGAGAATATCGTGCTTTGTTGTGCGACAATTTAACCGGCTTTTTACTCGCCGGATTGGCGATAATAATGGCGATATTTGCATGCTCTAACATTTGCTTATCGTTATCGCTATCACCCAATGCAATGACCGTGAGAGGCTTTCTGAAATGATGGGTAAACTGTTTAACTAACCACTGCTGTGCAGCGCTTTTATCGGTATTTTTGGCAATATGAATGAAGCGCCCACCAATTTTTATATCGTAGCCGAGTGCTTCAACATCGTTTACAAAAGCTGTGAGTAATTCGTCATTGCCATACCAATAAAGAGGGTCTGAATAATCGCGGGTTTGTGCGCGTCTTGCTTGCGCATCATCGAGACCTGTAAGTTCTGATATTTGCTCACTCGATAAGTCACTAAACAATTTGTAATGTGCTTTATAATCTGCCTTTAAAGTATTTAAGTCCTTTAATAAACTCGATAGCGGCTTTGCCATTGCGTAGCACCAATACGCGCCTATTTTTTTGCAACCTATAGGCTTTAATTCAAAATAATCTTCTGGAATAAATACCGCAGCACCGTTTTCTACAATAAAAGGCTGCTGAATGTTTAAATCGTTTTTAAGCTCTATAACTTCGCAAAAAGTTTTGCTGGTATTAAACACCACAGGAATATGCGCATTTTGCAGCTGCTGTAATAACTCACTGATATTATTCGTATTGTAATCGGCGTGATCGAGTAGTGTACCGTCCAAATCTGTAAAAATAATAGGTTGAAGGGTGTCATCACTCGTTAGGTGCATACCGCTAATATCGCGATTGCTATCAAGTTCAATTAAAGCATTTGCTTTAGCGCTCAGTGTGTTTAAGTTCTCACGCGTAATGCGCTCAAAATGAGAAATAAAATACACCAATTGCTCGTTAGTCATGGTGCCTGAGCCTTCACCTTTTTTGGCTATTAGCTTTTGTTCTTGCTCTTGTCGCCATGTAAAAACATCACTAAAACTCGGTGCTTTTAGCATAACGGTATAATCAATTAGGTTAAAAACGGCTTTATATTCGTTTGCCAAACAGCTGTTTACACAGCGGCGCCAAACGCCTTCTTTATCAAATTGTTGCTCTAACTCGTTAAGCGGCTCACTCAATGAAAACAACGGTTGTGGCTCACTGCCCACGCACCACCCTTCTAAAATAACAATATCAACTGGCTTTTCGTTTGTTAGCCAATCACTTGCTGGCACGCAGTCGTCTTCGTGTTTATTAAAACGTGGAAGCGGTACGTTTACCTCTCCTGCCAGTAAGTTAGTTATTGTGCTATTCATTAACGCTACATCGTGAGTACCCGGTACTCCGCGAGTAGTAAAAAGAGGATGTACGTCTTTGGCAAGTTCACTACGTGCTTGTTTTGCTAAATAAAAGTCATCAATAGACAATGCAACACTGTTAAGTGGTGTGTTTTTAGAAAACCACGTAACTAAAAAATCAGCGAGTGTTGTTTTTCCTGAGCCTTGGCATCCATTTATGGCAACAAAAATAGGAGTATTTGTTTTTTTAGATTCGAGGATGTCATGCGCAAGTGGAACAAAATATTGCTCACTCAAATATTGATACTTTAAAGGCAGTTGGTGTTTTGCTAAAAACGGGGTTATATCCACAATATTGGCCTCTGACATAGTAACTCCTTTGCATACAATGCGTTCTGGAAGTTAAATGCAGATACTAGACCATTATTATTTTTGTATATTTATTAACAAGTTAAAAAAATAGCGCATTAAAAATGCGCTATTATGGTGCAATATTTTTAACTTACGTGCACTATTAACTCTCTTGAGGCTGCGCCTTAGGTAATACAAGGTTGAGCACAATGCCTAAAATAGCGCATAAACTTACGCCCTCTAAACTAAATTGGCTACCACCAATATGCATACCGCCAATACCGCACACCAAAATAAGTGCAACAATACTTAAGTTACGTGGTGCTGTTAAATCATCGCCCGACTTAACTAATGTATTTAAACCCACTACAGCAATAGAGCCAAAAAGTAGAATCATAATGCCGCCCATTACAGGTACAGGTATAGTCTGTAAGCCAGATCCCATTTTAGCAACAAAGGCTAAAATAATGGCGATAATGGCTGTCCACATCATTACTTTAGGATTGAAGTTTTTGGTAAGCATAACTGCTCCCGTTACCTCTGAGTAAGTTGTGTTAGGCGGGCCGCCAAATAATGATGCAGCAGACGTCGCAAGGCCGTCACCAAACAAAGTACGGTGAAGCCCAGGCTTTTTCAAAAAGTCTTTATTGGTTACTTGGCTAATAGCCATCATATCGCCAATATGCTCAATTGCAGGTGCTATTGCTACAGGCACCATAAACAAAATAGCCTGCCATTTAAACTCAGGCCATGTGAAGTTTGGTACAGCAAACCACTGTGCGTTAGTCACTGCGTCAAATTGCACAACGTCCATTGCAAGCGATAAACAATAACCCGCAACAACCCCTGCCAGAATAGGTATAAGCTTAAATACGCCTTTTCCCCACACTGCAAAAATAAGCGTAACCACTAACGAGAACAACGAAATATAAATAGCGCTGTTGTAATCAATAATTTGAATACTGCCGTCGCCACTTTTACCCATCGCCATATTTACAGCAACAGGTGCAAGCGCTAAACCAATAACCATAATTACAGGGCCTACAACCACAGGCGGTAAAATTTTATGAAGCGTTGCAACGCCCTTAAACTTTACTAATAAACTTAAAAGCATATAAGCAAAGCCGGCCACCATTAAGCCGCCCATAGTGGCTGGCACGCCCCACATTTGCACAGCGGCAATAATGGGTGCAATAAAAGCAAACGATGAAGCTAAAAATATAGGCACTTGGCCTTTAGTCACTACCTGAAACAGCAAAGTACCAATGCCAGCGGTAAAAAGCGCAACATTAGGATCCAAGCCCGTTAAAAGTGGCACTAATACCAGCGCACCAAATGCTACAAACAGCATTTGCGCGCCCGTTAAAATAGTTTTTATCGAAAAGGTGTCATTATTTTGCACTTAAAGACTCCTAAACAGTACCGAATATTTTGTCGCCCGCATCGCCTAAACCAGGGATAATATAGCCCTTTTCGTTTAAGTGGCTATCTACAGAGGCTGTAAATATTTCTACGTCGGGATGTGCTGTAAGTGTTTTTTCCACACCTTCTGGTGCAGCTACTAATACAATTACTTTGATTTCTTTACAGCCTGCTTTTTTAAGCATATCGATTGTAGCAATCATTGAGCCACCTGTTGCAAGCATAGGGTCAATAACTAAGCTTAAGCGCTCATCAATATTACCAACGAGCTTTTCAAAATATGGTACTGGTTCTAGTGTTTCTTCGTTACGTTCAAGACCAACCACACTTACTTTAGCCGCCGGTAATAACTGCATAACACCGTCCATCATGCCAAGACCTGCGCGTAAAATAGGCACTACGGTAATTTTTTTACCTTTAATATGCTCTACTTTTAACTTATTGCCATCCCAGCCTGTAATTTCGTTATCTTCTAACTGTAGGTTTTTAGTTGCTTCGTAAGTTAATAAGGTTCCAACTTCAGAACATAATTCACGAAAGCTTTTAGTACTAATACCATGCGCTCGCATTAGGCCTAGTTTATGTTGAACAAGAGGGTGTGAAATAACGTGAATTGCCATGATATAAACCTACTGATACAAGAATTTGCAGTATTTTATATTAAAAAAGGTCATTTGACCTGTAGTTTTAAAGAGATTTTCATACATCGTGCCAAAATGTATTGTTTTGCTTGATATTTATGCAAGCAATCACCCGTTGTGTTTATTAAATGTTACTCGCTAACCAGCTGTTTACTTGCTGTTGCATATAACTATTTATTTTTTGGTGCTCGGGGCTCCAGCCAGCTAAAAATCGATAAAAGTCAGCCCATGCAGCAGGCCATAAAGCGAGCCAATCGTCAGCTATTTTACCTGCTGGTGCTGTAGGATGATAAGTTGTAATAGCAGCCTTTAAATTATCAAAATAATACGCAAGATACTCATCAGCGCACTCGTGTAATTGTGCATCACTTAAGCAACTGGTCATAAAATACATTACATCAATTATCCCAGAACCTGCACCTATATACTGAAAATCATAACCGAGTATTTCATCGCGCTCATTTGCTGCAAAGTTAGCAAGTTTTGCATCGCCATGAATCAGCGTTTTATACGCACAACTTTGTAGCTGCTCATCTATTTTATGTGCAGCATTTTTAATATCGGACTTTTCATTTTCGCTTGTTTTTAATTTATTAAACTCATCTGGTCGCGTGCTTAAATGCCAATAATTGCCTTGCTGCCATAACCCATTAGCGGGTTCACTTAAGTTAAACGCATGAAAGTGCGCAAGCCACTTTAATATAGCTTTAACATGTTGTGCCCCTGCTTGAGTAAACCCATGTTTGGTGAAATCCTTAAACACCAGCGCGTATTCATCGTCTTTATTAATTGCGCTTATACATTCAATACTTTGCGCATGTTTTGGTAAGTGCTGGCTATAAAGCTTATAAAAAGTGTATTCAACACTATATGAGTGCTGCTTTCTTTTAAGCGCAAATTCGCTTTGTTTAATTTTAGGATGGTGTATATAACTGGGTATTTTAATCGCTTTAATAACACATGGCTTATCATCAAGCTGGCACTGCACAATATTGCCACACCCACTCCAAAGTGATGTAAGCGTATCGCCAATTTCAATGTGTTTAAAGTGAGGTTGTAATAAAGGAAGATAAAATGCCATAGCTATATTAAGTAATTAAGTTTTTTGTAGTTTAACATTAGTGGACGTTTTTAATAAAACTAAGGCATAAGAAAGCTCCACTTGGTTTTATACAAGTTTGTATGTAAATAGTGGCCAAAATCACTATGCCACAACACTTTGATTTTGAAATTAACTGGATAAAACCATGTCTTCCTAGGTTGAGTATATTTAGGCATTTTAGCCTCTTCAAAGTGATGAGGAGGTGTCCACTAAAACGGGTGAGGAGCAATGTCCTGCTTGAATGGTTTGTTATGTAACCTTTATACCACTTTCCTCAAAAAACTTTTCTAATTTACTTTTATTAATGTTTGATAGAAAAGCAAAAGATCTAAAGGTAATACCGACTTTAGATTTAAAGTCTATTAGGTGACCCAGCGGACCAAGATTATAGGAGCGTATTTCTTGAAGTGAATCAAGTGCAATGTCATCTTTAAAAAAGCCATAACCGTAAAAGTACAACCTATTTTGATGAATTTGAAAAACAGGCTTACTTAAAGCTCTAATAGACCAAACCCAAAGGATAAAACCAACACCAAATAAAATAATCAAAGTAAAATCTAAACGATAGTTAAGCAAGCTAAGTAATAATTCATCATCGCTCCTATTACGAGCCTCTAAGAAATAAACACCTAAAAAGGTTCCTATCGGAACTCCAGGTATTACCCAGATGTACATCAAGAATGCTTTCCACATTGGATAATGTTCTGTGGACGAGTTTCTCCAGAATTTCACGATTCTTCCTTGGTTACATAACTTTTAAATAAGGGGCGCAGGCATGTGGGCTAAAATCCGAACGAAGTGAGCAGCCCACATGTTTGTGCCCCAGCCCGCGCAGCGGGCGAACTTAATTTTTTTGTTATACGTTTGATTGAACAAAAAACTGCCTCATGCCAGTGCTATAGAACACATAGTACGCCCAAACAGCTATTATTGCCCCACCTATTACAACCCCAGTTAAAGAATAAAAAGACATGAAGGCAATAATAGATGCCCAGTATAAAAAAGTACCAACACGGCCAGCCCAGTGTTTATTCACTGAAGCAAAGCAAATTGCAATGATTAGTATGCTAAATAACAGAAAGCCGGGCGCCATACCTGTTAACCAAAATTCTTGATAAGTAAGGCTGCGCCCATTCAACGAATACTCTCCGTTTGGCCAAGGCCAGAAAGCAAAAAGCACCATCAGTGAATATGTAATTGAGTTGAGCATATGCTGAAACCGGAATAACTTTGGCATCCCTTTCGTTTCTTTGAATACTCTCATCAATTTATTAAAAATCATCCTTGATGCCTGTTCGACGTATAACGATTCGAATATGCGGCGCGCGCTGTTTGCGCGTCGCGCCATAATTTGTTTGTTATATGCAAATTACTCAACAGCCTCAGTAGTATTGTTTTGATTAATGTCATTTTTTAACACTAGAATGGCAATATAAATTAAACCGAGTGGCGGAATAAATGCTAATAGCACGCCTATAAATGTAGCTATTTTAGGTGTGCTAGTTTTACGTTTAGCCAAATAATAACTAAGGACACCGATAACGATCCCAGAGATAAATATTATCTCTCCTAATAGTGTTGCATTGATATTCATACGCGATTCTCCTTTTGCATATAACGCCCATTTAAGAGGCTTTTAATTGTTAGTTACAATGTGAAGCGAAGCGGAAAAAGTCCTGCTTGAATGGCTTGTTATGCTGAACTTTACACTAAACTATTAATTTTAATGCAATATACGGTGATAAGTTTAAAAGTAATATGCCTATTTTATAATTTCCCAAAAACTTAAAATACATATTTGGTAAATCAGAAGCCTCAACGCCTATAATTTTACTGTGGATATTAATCGTAAAACTTTTAAATACGATAATAAAAAACGCTGAAAACAAATAAACACCAAGATTTATTACAGTACACCAACCGAAAAAAGAAGTAAGTTCATTTACGCCAATCATTGATTATTTCTCCGTAATATTGGTTCTGCATAACGCTAAGCTTTGGGGCGGCTGGAGCGCAGCGTAAGCCATCCCAGCCACGAAAGTGGCGACAACAGCGCCTTGTTAGGTAACCATTTCGCCATGGCTATTAAAAATAAAAACCCTTTTACCTACTCTATTTTCGATAATGAAATTAGATTCTTCCCATGTACCTACAAATAACTCAAACCAAACTGTATTCCAAATTGCATTGCTAAATAAGCAATGCCTAGCCAAAGTAACACCTTGTTTATTCACTAAAGTGAAATTAACATCCATACCGCCAACTTTATGATTCAACTCGGTTATTGCTCTCAAGCTCCTTGCTTTATTCCACTTTGTCGTTTTTTTATATTCGCGTTTTAGCTCAAAATTACTCTCTAAAACTTGTTTAGAGACTGTTCTTATAACTTCAGATACCTGATCGGACAGTTCAAATCTTTTGCAAAGCACGAGCAAGGAATCTCTTACATAAAATAGAGATCGTTCATTTTTATCCTGTTCGGGAAGTTTTTTGAATTCGCTAAAATCAAAATCGCATCGACGATAAATTGCTATTCCATCTGTAGATGCTTCAGTAAAGTTTTCACCTTCGAAGGGACCAAGATAAATATTTAACTTAGATATCCCGTAAAAATCGAACTTGTTGGGTAAAAGGGTGCAAAATATATCCCGCAAGTTTTCCCAATAAGCCATCAAATACCGATTTTGAGCTAATTTCTCTTCGCTATGTTTTCCAGCGTTAATTAGTTGTACGTCTCGGAATATCATTGGTTACCTAACTTTAAGCTAAGGGGCGCAGATGCGTGGGGCATAATGGCGAAGCCGCCCCGCGTATAGGCGTCCCTGCGACCAGAGGGAGCGAGCTTGAGCGTTTTGTTAGAAGTGCCATGCTACCAACCCTCCAAATGTGTACCAACTTCTTTGCCTTTTTCGAGGTCATCCTTTGCAAGGTAGCCAAATTTGTTATGCTCATTTCGCATACTTAGCCTATGAAATGTAATGCAAAAAAGTAAATATACAAACCAGAAAAAGAATAATAATCCACTAAACAATAGTGACTTTTCTACTAAGTCTAAGCCATCCCTAAAAAATACAATCGGAATTCCAATTAGGGCAACAAGCCAAGAAATATGTAAAAAAGAGACTTTTGCAGCGGTCTTTAAAATAGTGCAGTTGTAATAAGACATTTGCAGATCCTTCTGGCACTTCTAACGCTTACATAAGCGGAAAATTATAGTTGGCTATAATGTTTGAGGAACGAAAAACAGCCAACTGTAATTTTTCCGTTTAATGTTCTTGTTATGTGTAAACTTGCTCTAAACAATTGAATTCAGAGAAAATAACTTTAAATGTAGAGCCTGAACGAAGATCTAAAACATGTTGAAATAAACCGTCAACAATAGATATTTCATGTGTTAACACATCACCATGAAATGTATCACCATAATTAAATTGGTTTTCGAAACCCAAAATTTCATAAGACTTAACATCAAAGTAGCTAAGTACAATATCTCGATCATGTTGCTGGCCAAGTAAATTTAAAACAATAGATAAGGATGGCTCAAATGGACGAACTCTATTTCTATTTTCAGCGATCGTAATCGATGTTATCCACGAATCATGAAGGGATTGCGGATGATTTAATTCATATCGCTCGCTATTTGAAGCGAATTCAAATAGCTCAGTTGGATAAGTATCCTTATTTAAATTTAGATTAGAAATATATTCGTCAAAACTAGAATTCATTCACCAAACTTCCATTTACACATAACGCCCCAAGCAGGGGATTTTATGAGTGTTTTTCAGCGAGTAAAATTCCCGCTGACTTGGCTTGTTATAAGCACATTTCATTAAAGTCATTCTACGGACTCGATTAATCGCCCAGCCATTGAAATACCAATAAGGCTAACTGGTGAATCCGCCGCAAAAACGTAAAACCAGACAGTTTGTATTTTCTGATCTATTAAACAACTTTGTCTTTTTAGGTGAACATATGCAAATTGCACTTCTTCAACAGTATATTTCTCTCGAAGGAATGAAATAACTTTTTCAGTAGCTTGACCAATTGAAATTGGTGGCTCACCAGCACCTAAGTACCAGTTAGTACGATTTAGAAAGTCATCTTGCGTAACCAAAAGCTTGTTGTCACGCCACTCAAAAGTCGGTGTTTCAACGCAACTTGGAAAGATCGCATCAGCACTTACACTAAACGAGATTAAAAATAAAAGTAGATAAAGTGCTCTCATATCCATCCGTGCTTATAACGCCAAGCTAAGCGGCAAATTTGGAGTGGACGTTTTTGTGCTAGCGTAGCGTTAAAGCACAAAAATCGGCCACGGAAAATTTGTCCTTGCTTGAGCGCCTTGTTATGCAATTATTTGCCCCGCCCAAATAGCTTAGAGATGAATGAGGTTTTTTGTGTTTTAGGTTTTGGTAATGAGAGGTTTGCATACTCTGGCACCAATGCCTTTGAACCATGATTTTCGAAATTTATGCGTATTGTTATATCGTCGGATTTAACAAACTTAAAGATTGCTTCTACTTGGCCCAATCCAAAAACAGGGTGTTCTAGTTGCATGCCCGGAGTAACTTCACCGACGCCATTAACTTCTAGGCTTTCTAGTTCATTAGCTTCCATTTTCTTGGACATGCTCAATCCTTTTTAAGTGCATAACGCTAAGCTTTGGGGCGCTAGCACGTGGGCTAAAATCCGAGCGAAGCGAGCCAGCCCACGTGTTAGCGTCCCAGCGACCGAAGGGAGTGCCAACAGCGTTTTGTTAGGCGTACAACTGAAAGTACGCAGCTTTGCTGCCACCACTAGCCGATAAGGCCACTTATTTAAATAGTTGAAATTAAGATAAAACAACCCTGTGCGAAATGCCAGATGTTAAGGACATTGCTGGATAAAAGAGCGAGTTTAGAAAGCTGGTGATACAGAATGTTGGCGTTGTGATGTTGATTAAAAGCGCGTTGCTAAAGCCGATGAAACTACCGAAAAAGCAAGCCGTAAAGACAACCTAGCGAAACAACCTTGATGCTGAAATGTCACGTCTGAACCCACATTTTAATGCTGTGAGTGAATGACGCCTAACAATTTAATAGTGCGCTCATCGCGCATATTTCTGCCAACCATACGCTCATGTATTTTATAAATCATTTTTACCAAATAACTTAACACATTGCTATATATAATTTTTTATTAGCATTCAAACTCTCAATAAAAGAGAAAATGCGCTCGCCGCTCATTTTCTTGAATATGTGTGCATCACAACTATACTGTATATAAAAACAGCGCCATTATTGGTAATAGTATGAAAACACGTTCCCCATTTTTAAATTATATAGCCGATTATATGTTAGTACGTCAGTATTCATTACGCACCGTAGATACCTACCTAAGATGGATTGCATCTTATATCCATTTTCATAATAAACGCCATCCCGCCTCAATGGGGGACAATGAAGTCGAACGCTACTTAGAACATTTAGTGTTAAAGCAAAACGTTGCACCACGTACGCAAGCCACCGCACTCAATTCATTGTCATTTTTATACAAGCACATAATAAAAAAAGAACTCTCATTAAATTTAAATTTTGCCCGTAGTAAAAAACAAGCAAAGCTCCCTGTAGTGATGACCCCAGAGGAAGTTAAAATGTTGATGGCTCATTTAAATAAGCGCTATTATTTAATTGCAGCCCTTATGTATGGAAGTGGCTTAAGAGTAATGGAAGCGGTGCAATTAAGAGTAAAAGATATTGATTTTGATTATAAATGCATTCAAGTATGGAATGGAAAAGGTAATAAACACCGCATTGTTACGCTGGCCACAGAGCTAATTCCTATGCTGAGAAATCAAATTTTGAACGTTGATGACTATTTAAAACTGGATTTAAATAATACTAAATATTCTGGCGTATGGATGCCATATGCTTTAACAAAAAAATATCCAAGTGCCGCAAAATCGCTTGCGTGGCAATATTTATTTCCTTCTCATATATTAAGTTCAGATCCTCAAAGTGGTGAAATAAGGCGACATCATTTTCATCACTCTTGTATTAGAAAAGAGATTAAAAAAGCCGTCCAAAAATCAGGGTTAACAAAAATAATAACACCTCATACATTAAGACACTCTTTTGCTACTCATCTACTGCAAAGTGGCGCCGATATAAGAACTGTTCAAGCTCAGCTTGGCCATTCTGATGTTAAAACTACACAAATTTATACCCATGTACTACAACAAGGTGCTAATGGTGTTATTAGCCCTTTTTCAAGATTATAAGCGTCTCTTTTTAATCCTCTAAGCATACATACTCACTTTCAAACCAATACCGTCATCTACTTTAAATAACACATAAAAAAGCCCCGCTTGTTTTTACACAAGCGGGGCTCCACACTAATTTTTTACTCAAAAATAAAAGCGCCGATACTGCGGGCGCTTTGCATCATTGAATATAATTACTTTAGCTTACTGATTAACTACGCTTTTAAGCGGATTAATCGGCTGTGCGTTATCGTCTAGTATGTTCATATCAAAATCGAACTCATCTACACGAATCGCTTTTTCACGTTTGATGTTGTAATCAATTAACTGAACGTGTTCAGCTTGCGTGATTACGTTTGCCGCTAATGCGTTATCAAGTGTAATGTTAAAACGTGCACCTGGCTTAATTACTTTAGCACGTAATGCTTTTTTAACTTTAGCCAGCTCGCCAAGTGATGCCATTTTAGCTTTGTAAGCTTGCTCATTAATATGATGGCCATCGCCCACTACTGGTTTAACTAAATGCGTGATTTGCGCTTTAAATGCGGTATCTAGCTGAGCTTGCTTAGCTAGTTCGCGGATTAAATCGTCGCTAATTTTTGGCATTTTAGTTGAGTAGTTCATTGTAATGAAACGAATAAACTTACGTGTACCACTTGCAGGGAAGTTATCTAAAAACTTATGCAATGCTTCTTCAGCACTTTGTAGTGCAAAACGAGTCGCGTAATGGAAATACGGCGCTGCTTGCTCACGGTCACTACTTGATACTTTTTGCTCGTAGTATTTAATTGATGCCATAGCTGCATATAAGAAGCTCATTACATCGCCTAAACGTGCCGATAGCATTTCTGCTTGTTTTAACTTACCGCCAAGTACCAGTAACGAAAAGTCTGCGTACACTGCAAGTTTTGCAGATAATTTATGTACTGCTTTTTCGTAGTCACGTACTTCTGGTAATTCAGAATTAGCACTTGCTGTAAATGGTAAAACACCAAGGCGGAAAGCACGTAAGCTGTTTGCTGTGCTGTAGCCGATTGTTTTACGCAAAATGCCGTTAAATTCTTTATCTGCGCCTTTGTCTTCACTGTGAATTGACTCAACCATAGATTGTAAATATGGGTGACAACGCATAACACCTTGACCAAAGATCATTAGGTTACGTGTAAGAATGTTCGCGCCTTCTACCGTAATGGCAATCGGCTGAGCAACATAACCGCTTGCTAATGTATTTTGTGGACCGTTTTGAATCGCTTTACCTGCTTGAATATCCATTGCTGAATCAAGCACGTCGCGACCAAGCTCTGTCATATGGTATTTAGCAATTGCGGTTACTACTGATGGTTTTAAACCCATGCCTAAGCCTTCAGTTGTAAGTACGCGCATTGCTTCTTGTAGGTATGTTTTACCTGCAATGTCGGCTAGTTTTTCTTGAATACCTTCAAACTGACCAATGGCTAAACCAAACTGTTCACGCACTGCTGCGTATTCAGATGCTGATTTAAATGCAACTTGTGCTGTACTAACACCTAGCGCAGGTAATGAAATACCACGGCCAGCACCTAAACAGCTAACCAGCATTTGCCAACCACGGCCGATGTTTTTCTGTCCACCAATAACAAAATCCATTGGTACAAATACTTTGTTACCACGTGTAGTACCGTTGTAAAAACGAATACCCATTGGATCGTGGCGATTACCAAGCTCTACACCTGGGTGCTCTTTAGGAATAAGTGCACAGGTAATGCCTAGGTTTTCTTTACCACCTAGCAGACCATCAGGGTCAACTACTTTAAATGCTAAACCAAGTACGGTAGCAATAGGTGCAAGTGTAATGTAGCGCTTGTCCCAGGTAATTTCTAAACCAAGGACTTCTTCGCCGTTGTACATACCTTTAGTTACTTTACCAACATCAGGAATACCACCTGCATCAGAACCCGCTTCTGGGCTTGTTAATGCAAAACATGGAATGTCTGTACCATTTGCTAGGCGTGGTAAGTAATGTGCTTGTTGTTCTTGCGTACCAAAGTGAAGTAATAACTCACCTGGGCCTAACGAGTTAGGAACCATTACGGTTACCGCAACTGCTGAGCTTTTAGTCGCAATTGTGCCAACAATGGTAGAGTTTGCATAAGGGCTAAACTCTAAACCACCAAACGACTTAGGAATGATAAGCGAGAAAAAACGCTCTTTTTTCAAAAATTCTAAGATGTCATTTGGTAAATGAATGCCGTTTTGAATCACTGAATCGTCAATCATGCCCAATAGCTCTTTTACTGGACCGTCTAAGAATGCTTGCTCGTCTGCGCTTAATGTAGCAGCAGGTACGTCGCGCAATGCACTGAAATCAGGTTTACCTTGGTAGATAGAACCTTCAAGCCATACATCACCCGCGTCTAGCGCTTCTTGTTCTGTGATAGAAATACTTGGTAATACTTTTTTTAGTTTTGTACGTAAACTCATGATTGAACTCATCCGACCAGCTAAATAATACCTACATTACGTCATAAAAAATCGTTTAGATCAATTACTCTATTCAATTAATTAACAGTTTTTTCAATTTATTTTCTTTACCTGAACGTAAACTGTTGAAACACAAAGGCTTGCAGTTGTACGCTCAAAAAAAGTATTTTGACTAAAATGATGAATAAAACAGCAAAAGCTCTAGCGCTGTATCTATTTTTTGATGGGCATAAAAAAACGCAGCACAAATAGGCTACGTTTTTATTCAATTTGTAGAGGCTAGATTATCAGCTAATCTAGCTAAAACTACTTAAATTTAAATCACATTGTATAAGCGCTTCAGTTAGCAACTTTAACAATTTGCTTGCCGGTAAAACCACCAGCAAGTTGTTTATTAAGCGCTTGCGATACTGACTCAGCACTAAAGTCTACGGGCGTTATTTCAGGGTGTTTAATGTCGCCACTAACAGCCCCTTCAAGTAACAGGTTGCCCATAAAGCTCAAGCGTTGTTGTGCACATAAACTATTAGCAAGCCATGCACCACCAATCGATACAACGCTAATATTGGGCGCTCGGTGATACATTAAGTCTTGATCAAAACAAGGGAGTGGATTTAAGCAGGCAATACGTCCGCAAAAACGCATTAACTCAATATTACGCTGAGTACACTCACCACCTATCGTATCAATAACCGCATCAAAGCCTTGCGGGCCAAGTTCTCTGCGGATTTTTTCGCATAGCTTTTTATCGCTATAGTCAAAAACCACATCAGCGCCTAGCTGCTTAACCAACTTATGGTTACGCTTTGATGCCGTGGTAAATACATCTGCACCACGCTGCTTTGCATATTGAATAGCAAACTGCCCTACCGCTCCGGCTCCGCCTTCAATAAAAATAGTATCGCCTTCACTAATACCTATTTTATCTAAGCTAATAAGTGCTGCCATACCGGCGCATGGAAGTGTTGCTGCAATGGCCGGATTTAAACCGCTTGGCACAACCGACACTGCAAAGTTAGGTACCTTGGTGTATTCGCTCAAAGCACCTTGCTCACCAATGTTGGCATGCCACATAACGCGCTGGCCAACATTTGGAAACACACCTTTATTAGCTTTAACCACAACACCTACGGCATCTAAGCCTAAAATGTGTGGATACTGCCATTTACAAAAGCCTGTTTTAGCAAATTGACCATCAACTGGATTTAAACCAACGTACTCTACTTTTACAAGCAGCTCGTTATCTGCACAAATAGGAACAGGCAGCTCAGCATCCGCTAAGTCAATTGCTTCATTTGGTTCTGGCAGTACAATAGCGCGCATTGTTTGCGGGATAATGTATTCATGTAAATTTTCAGTATTTGGCATCAATATAACTCTACTTATTAGTGTCGTTTAACGCATAACTCCATTGGCCATTAAATGACTGGTAAGCATTTACTTTGGCAAGCAGTGAAGAAATTGTTGTTTCAACAGCATTTTCTTGTGCTATTAAAACATCCTGGCGCGCATCTAACAACTCAAGGTAAGGAATTTGACCTTCTTCGTACATTGCTTGTGCTTGTAAAAATGCTTTATTAGCAAAGTCATAGCGTTCATCGGCAAAGCGTTTTTGCTGTGCTTGATTGACCAACAATTGCAGTGAAAGTTCACTTTCACTGAGTGCTGTTAATACTACTTGTTGATAATCGCTGTAAGCGGCTTCACTTAAAAACTGCTGCGCGTCGCGCTGTGCTAATAATGCTGGGTAGCTTAATAACGACCATTGCAACTGCGGCGCTACTTGCCACTGTTGATCGGTATTTTTTAAGCCTGTGCTGTCTATACTCACAACCCCTGCAAATGCAGATAAGCTAATATCGGGTAATAACGCTTTGCTAGCTGCAACGCTTAAACTATTTGCTTGGCTAAAATCAAACAGCGCGCGGCTAATATCAGGACGCAATGCAATGGCATTATTAGCGTTTTTTAGTGCAACGCTAAAGTCACGTTCAAGCACGCCTTGCTCGTTTTCAATAGCAATATTTTGCGCTAGCTTACCGCTTAGTACTGCAAGCGCAGATAAGTCGCTGTATTTTGCATACTCAATGGCAGGCATAAGTGCTTGTTGCTGCCTAAGCTGCGCCATAGTACGGTTTAAATCAAGCTCGTTAGCGACACCTTCATCAACTCGTGCTTGCAAAACGTCAATACTTTGCTCAAGGGCTTCTATTTGAAGCGCTACAATGTGTTGTTTTTCAACATTACCCTGATAGCTCACAAAGCCTTTAACAACTGACGATACTACTTCAATTTGCAGTAAACGCACTTGCTCTGCTTGGCTCATGGCCGATGCATTTGCAGCATCAACCAACGCCGTTATGCGACCAAATAAATCTAGCTGCCAATCAAGTGCAACGTTTGCACTTGATTGGCGGTCAAACACGCTTGGTGCATCGCTTCGAGCTGCGCCAACATTTACGCCACCTTGCGGAAGGTACTGGGCTTTTTGCTCTCCTAATCGCGCTAATGCGCTTTTAAGTGTTAGCTGGCTTGTTTGCAAATTATAGTTATTTGCAAGCGCGCCAGTAACAAGCTCATTTAGTTGATCAGAATTAAGCTTTTTCCACCAGTTTGTTTCATCAGCAACGCTAACGTTACTTGCAATATTAGCTTTAGCGACAAAATCGTTAACCGCTTTTTGCTCGCTCATGGTGTCTATTTTACTCGCACACCCTGCTAAAAACGCAGCGACTAATACCGCACTGACAGTTAGACTTGTTTTAAGTCTTTTTTGCATTAATTTAGTCATGAGTATTCTCCTGCGCTTTCTCTTTTTTGTTAGTCACTAGCATATAAAATACCGGCGTAAACAATAGGCCAAACACGGTTACACCTATCATGCCTGAGAATACTGCGTTACCCATTGCGTGTCGCATTTCGGCGCCTGCACCGGTGGCAAGTACTAACGGTACAACACCTGCTGTAAATGCAATCGACGTCATTAATATTGGGCGCAAACGCATACGACATGCCTCAAGTATTGCCTCTAAGTGCGATAAGCCTGAGTCGTGTCTATCTTTTGCAAACTCAACCATCAATATCGCATTTTTAGAAGCCAACGCAACCAGAACTATGAGCGCTATTTGGGTGAATATGTTGTTGTCAGAGCCAACAAACCACACACCTAACAAGGCTGAGAAGATAGTCATAGGTACAATTAATATAATTGCCAGTGGTAAACGTAAGCTCTCGTACTGCGCTGCAAGTACCATAAATACAAGTAATACAACTAACGGGAATACATAAACCATGGTGTTACCGGCAAGTACTTGCTGGTATGTTACTTCAGTCCACTCATACTCAATACCTGTTGGTAGTGTGTCTGCGAGTACTTTTTCAATAGCAACTTGTGCCTGATCAGAGCTATAACCTGGCGCTGGGCTACCATTTAACTCTGCACTTGGGTAACCGTTGTAATGCATAACACGGTCAGGACCAATTGTTGGTGTTACTGTTAATACAGAGCCTAATGGCACCATATTACCTGAGCGGTTACGTACTTTTAAATTAAGTATTTGATCAGGGTCTAAGCGGTAGTCAGCATCAGCCTGTGCATTTACTTGGTAAGTACGGCCAAACATATTAAAGTCATTTACGTACACAGAGCCTAAGTAAATTTGCAGAGCATTAAATACTTCATCAAGTGGAATACCTTGAATAAGCGCTTGCTCACGGTCAATATCAATATCCATTTGTGGAACTTGGATACGGAAACTTGAGTACAGGCCCATTAATGCAGGGTCTTGTTGCGCTTTACCAATAACGGCTTGCAGACTATTAAATAGTGCTTCGAACCCTTTATTAGCCCTGTCTTCTATTTGCAGTTTAAAACCACCGGTAGTGCCCAAACCTTGAATTGGCGGCGGTGGAAATACCGCTACAAATGCCTCATCAATGGCAGCAAAGCGTTTATTCAACTGCGCCGCAATCGCCATCGCTGATTGGCTCGGGTCGGTACGTTTGTCAAAGCTTTCAAGTGGTGTAAATACAATGCCGCTGTTAGGGCTATTGGTAAAACCGTTAACCGATAAACCTGGGAATGCGACAGTATTTGCAACGCCTGGTACTTCTAGTGCAATTTGTTGCATTTGAGCAAGTACGTCTTCAGTACGATCAAGGCTTGAAGCGTCAGGTAACTGCGCAATAGCCACTAAATACTGTTTATCTTGCTGCGGAATAAAGCCACCTGGTACGGTATCAAATAACTTAATTGTGCCGCCAACAAGTGCAATGTAAGCCACCATTACAACAACGGTCATACGGATTAGTTTTTGTACCAGTTTTTCGTAGCCTTTTGCACCACGATTAAATACGCGGTTAAATGGTTTAAATAACCAACGACCAAACAATTTATTAAGTAAACGCGTGAACGCATCTGGTTTTGCATCGTGCGATTTTAGTAACAATGCAGCAAGCGCTGGCGATAACGTTAATGAGTTAAACGCTGAGATAATCGTCGAAATTGTAATCGTAAGGGCAAATTGCTTATAAAACTGACCTGATAAACCGGTAATAAACGCAGTAGGAATAAATACAGCACTTAGTACTAATGCAATGGCAATAATAGGGCCTGTTACTTCGCTCATTGCAACGCGGGTTGCTTCAAGAGGCGATAAACCATTTTCGATATTACGCTCTACGTTTTCAACAACTACAATCGCATCGTCTACAACAATACCTATGGCCAATACTAAACCAAACAACGACAAGGTGTTAATTGAGACACCTAACCACTGCATTACAGCAAACGTACCAATGAGTGAAATAGGCACGGCAATTAACGGAATAATTGATGCACGCCACGTTTGTAAAAATACAATAACAACAATAACTACCAGTACAATTGCTTCAAGCAAAGTGGCAATTACCGCGTCAATTGAGCCGCGAACAAATACTGTAGGATCGTACACAATGTCGTATTCAACACCGGTAGGGAAATCTTTAGATAAGCGCGCCATTGTTTCGCGTACTTGATCAGAAAGCTCAATAGCGTTTGAACCTGGGCGTTGGAATATTGGCATTGCAAGTGCTGGTTGGTTATCAAGCTCAGCACGCAGTGCGTAAGTGTCTTGGCCTAAATCAACACGGGCTATATCAGATAAACGCGTTAACTGACCTTCGTCGCCTACTTTAATAATAACTTGTTCAAATTCTTCAATACTGTTTAAACGACCTTTAACGTTTAACAATATTTGAAATTGATTGTCGTTTGAAATAGGTTGCGCGCCTAAGCTACCTGCAGCAACTTGCTGGTTTTGCGATCGAAGCGCTGTTACTACATCTGTTGCTGTTAATTCGCGTGCAGCAAGTGCATCTGGGTTAAGCCATACTCGCATTGAGTATTTACCGCCACCGAATAAGCGAATATCACCTACGCCTGGTAAGCGCGCAATTTCATCTTTAATGTTTAAATCAGCATAATTAGATAAGTAAGCTGTGTCGTGCGTTTTTTCAGGTGAATATAAATGCACTACCATGGTTAAATCGGGTGATGACTTTTCAGCCACAACACCTAAACGTTGTACTTCTTCTGGCAAACGTGGAAGTGCACTGTTTACACGGTTTTGAACTTGTACTTGAGCACGGTCTAAATCGGTACCTAGCGCAAAGGTTACCGTTAGTGTCATACGGCCATCACTGGTACCTTGCGAAAACATATATAACATGTTTTCAGTGCCGTTAATTTCTTGCTCCAGCGGTGTTGCCACTGTTTGCGCAATAACGGTCGGGTTAGCACCCGGGTAACTTGCAGTAACAACCACTGTAGGAGGAACTACTTCTGGGTATTCACTTACTGGTAGTTGGAATAGTGATATGCCACCAGCAATTAAAATAACCAACGACAGCATGGCCGCAAATATTGGGCGCTGTATAAAGAAATGCGAAAATTTCATCAATAAACCTTATTGCTTAGCCACAAGTTGTGCGTTGTCGTTTGACAATGTAAATGCCACACCGCTTGTATCAATTGTTACTGTTTGAGGAGAGATTGGCATACCAGGACCAACGCGAGCAGGACCATTTACTGCAATTACATCACCTTTGCTAAGGCCTGAAGTAACCGCACGTAATGCACCGTAACGCTCACCAATAGTAATTAGTTTGTATTCAAGTACGTTGTTTTCGCCAACGGTTAATACAAAACGATTTTTAAGGTCGGTACCAATTGCACGCTCAGGAATAATAACTTTTTCACTCACTTCATTAGCCGCTAACTTAATGCGTGCAAATGAACCCGCTCGAAGTTGATTACTATCTTCATCAAATACTGCACGAACACGTAATGTGCCCGTTGATGAATTAATTTGGTTATCAATAAAGTTAATGTAGCCTTTGTATGCAAAATCGCTTTGACCGACTTTTTGCATTACAACAGTTTGATGGCTCGCAGCAGTAACATCATTAAAAGAGCTATTCCATGTACGCTCATCAACATCAAAGTAAGCGTACATAGCTTGGTTTGAAACAATCGATGTTAATACGCTTTGACCCGCAAGTACGTTATTACCTTTAGTAATATTTGCACGAGAAATAATGCCATCAATTGGTGATACTACTGACGTAAACTCTAAATCAAGTTCTGCTGAAGTAAGTTGTGCTTGCAGTGCAGAAAGCTGTGCTTCGCGTTGGCGCAGTGTTGAAGTGCGCGCTTGTGCTTGCTCTGTAGAGATTGCCTTACGGTCTAATAAGCGTACCGCACGTTTGTCTTCACTTTTAGCTTGTTCTAGTGCGGCTTCTGCACTTTTAATTTGCGCTTTTAAGCTTGCAACAACCGCTGCAAATGGGCGAGCATCTAATTGAAATAAAACATCGCCTTGTTTAACAACGTCGCCTTCTTTAAATTCAATGCTATCGATGATTCCTGATACACGCGGCATTAAAGCAACTTCTTGTGGAGACTCTAAACGAGTTGTATATGTGTGCCAGCTCTGTACCGGCTTAACAAGCACCTGTGCTACATCAATTGGTTGAAGTTGAAGTTGCTGTGCAGGTGCTGATTGAGCTGTGCTCTCATCAGCACAACCCGCAAGTGTTAAAGAGGCCGCAGTAAGTGCAGCAGCAATTAGATGTTTGTTCATGAAGACGCTCCATTGTTGATTAGCCTCGCATAATACGGATTAAACCCGTGTGTAAAAACCATAGATTTTTAAATTCATTAATGCCAAAATGGCATCAATAGATTGGTTAAGGTGTAATAATGGATACAACAAGTCGACTTTTAATGTTACTTGAAGTAGTTGAGCAAGGCTCTTTTGCTAAAGCTGCAGAAATACGCAACATAGATCGCTCTGTTATATCTAAACAAATTAGCCGTTTAGAGGATGAGTTAGGCGTTAGGTTACTTAACCGAACTACCCGTTCATTTTCGCTCACAGCGGCAGGCGCCGAAATGATCAAAAAAGCCGCTGAGCTTAGAGAGCTGCTCGGCGAAACCGTGCGCATGGCTGAAAACTACCATTTAGAGCCGCGCGGCGTTTTAAAAATCACCTCATCAACACTTATTGGTCGTCGTTATTTACAACCTGTACTTAATGATTTTCAAAAACGCTTTCCGCAAGTAGAAGTTGAACTGCGTTTAGACGATAGATTAGTAGACATAGTCTCTGAAGGATTTGATTTGGCTTTTCGTGTAGGAGAGCCTAAAGACTCGTCACTTATTGCACGTAAAATAGCGCGTAATCGATTATTAATTTTAGCTGCGCCACAGTTTATTGAAACTTATGGTATGCCAAAAACAATGGAAGAGTTAGCGAAATTACCAGCAGCAAGCTATGCCAGTAATTCTATTCGAGTAGAAGCAATAGATTATTACGATAGTAAAGGTGAGCGCTGCGAGCAAAAAATAAAAAGTGTGTTTAGGGCAAATGATGCAGAATCATTGTTAATGAAAACATTGTCGGGCACAACTTACTTTGTCGCCCCTGCATTTATTATTGGTGATGAAATAATACAAGGTAAGTTAGTGCCTTTATTGACCGATGTAAAACTGATGGAGTTTAGCGCGATGTATGCCGTATATCCGCATCGAGATTTACCAGTAAGAACCCGATTATTTTTTGATGCTGTACGCGAGCATTTAGGAAAAGATAAACCGATTTGGGAAAACGGGATCCCTAACTTTGAACAAATGTACTAAGTAGCACGACTTACGCAACAACTGCCTCGTAATCATTTTCTGTTTTAAACTTACAATACACTTTATTGCGACCAAATTGCTTTGCTTTGTATAACTGTTTATCAGCTTGGTTTACAAAGCTTTCCAATGAATTGGTACTTTTAAATTTTGCGACACCAATACTGGTTGTAACATTGATTGCAAGGCCGTCAATGTCAAATGTGGTACTTTCAAAACGTGCCCTTATTTGTTCGGCGGTTTTCAGCGCGGCCTCATCATTTTCAAAAGAGCTAAATAAAGCAAACTCCTCACCGCCGACTCTAAATACATACCCTCTAGCGAGTATAACTCTTAGTAAAGTTGCTACTTCAATAAGCACTTGGTCACCCACACCATGGCCATACTCATCATTAACTTGTTTAAAAAAATCTAAATCGAGTAAGAATAAATATAACTGTGACTTATCTTGTAGTTCTACTTCAAAGTAGTGGTTCATTGAAAGGCGATTGCCTGCACCCGTTAGTGGGTCAAGTAAAGCTAAATTTTTAAGTCGCCTTGAAAAGTGTGAACGACTCCCTTCAAAAACGTGAGAAATCGCCCAAATACTTAAATAAGCACAGAGTAGATTAAGAGATAAGTTAAAAGTCTCAAAGGGGGCAAGCGTAGACTGACTACCTAAAATAAATACTTGGATGACTAATAAATTTGCAGAGAAAATTACACCATATTTTTTACCTAATAGTAGGTAGTACAAAATAGGTAATGCAAACGACCATACATAAACACCGTTACGAGGCGACGCCAAAGATGTACCTAAAATAACAATGGATGTGATAAGTGCGCACATTACAACGGATTGCCAAAACTGTAATGGGCGGCGTATGAGTGTAATGTAAGTAAATATACAATAAATAGAAAAACAGATTTCGATATAGCCAAGCAATGGAAAGTTATTTACGGTTAAATTAAACCCCGCAAATCCAACCGATAAAACACCAAAGCAAAGGCACATTCCTCTCAGAACGTCCTTTCTTAATGATTTAGTGCTATTAAGGGCTGCGATATCCATTCTAATCACTTAATAAAAAATAAAAAGTAAGTTTAACGTGAAAATACAATTTAACAAGCTTTGTTGCTCTAAAACCATGTAAACACACCCTTTTATTGGTGATTTAGGGACACGTTTGGTGTTTTTGTTTACAAATTAGCTCTAACAATTAACCACCTAACATAGATAAATTAGTGGTGATGCCCGTATTACCTTGATGCAAAAGATGAGTTGGCTTTTTAGTTTTAATATAACGAGATAACAATGCCATCAATTCACTATTCGAACTGTCGTTCATATATTCTCTTAGCGAAATACCATCTTCAGAAAACAAACACAAGTGCAGATTTCCTTTTGCTGTAACCCTTAATCGGTTACAGGTACTACAAAAGTCGTTACTGTAAGGCATTATTAAACCAATTCTGCCTTGATAATCAGGATGAGCAAACTCTTGAGCAGGACCTGCTGATGCACTACGCGCAACTTGCTGCCAGCCCGTTTGTAGTAGCTGAGTTTTTAAAACTTGCCCAGAAACATGGTTAGCATCAAAAAAGGCTTTGTTGTCGTTTGTTTGCATCAATTCTATAAAGCGGATGGTGACGGGGCGGTGTTTAACCCAATTTAAAAATGTATCAAACTCTTTTGCGTTATATTGTTTCATCAGCACGCTGTTTATTTTTACCGAATCAATACCCGTTTCAAGCGCAGTATCAATACCTTTCATTACTGAGGTAAATTTGTCATGCCCAGTAATGGTGTTAAACATGCGTGAGTCTAAACTATCAATGCTTACATTAATGGCGTTTAAGCCTGCATCTACCCAGTCATGAATATTCTTATGAAGAGAAAAACCATTGGTAGTCATTGCAATTTTTTTTATGCCCGCAACATCTTTTGCCGCGCGAACAACATCTATAAAGTCTTTTCTAAGGGTTGGCTCTCCGCCAGTGATCCTTACTTTTTCAATACCATGGTGTGCAAACGCTTTAAGTGTATTGCTAATTTCATCAATTGTGAGGAAGCCACGGTCGTGACCGCCCTGATAACCATCTGGTAAACAATAAACACACTTAAAATTACATACATCCGTAATAGACAAACGTAGGTAACTAAACTCTCGCCCTGTTGGGTCGATTAGCATAAATAAACCTTAACTAATATCAACACGTAATAACAACCAAATACCAATTTGCAATAATACTTAATCGTTTAATTAAGCAAACTGGTATAAACAACGCTACCTATTGATACATAAATAATAATTACATAAATATATTTAATAACTTAAAGGGGCAGCATAAAGCATACCCCTTTAATTATTTTTGTTTTACGCTTCTAAGCCTTTTTTAAGTTCGCTTGGCTTCATTGGTAGGTCGCGTAAACGAACGCCTACAGCATTAAACACTGCATTACCAATAGCAGGAGCAACCCCTATCACGCCAGGCTCACCTAAACCAACTGGAAACTCATCGCTTTGTAAAAATTCAATGTCAATATCTGGCACATCTTGCATTCTTAGCGGTAAATAAGTATTAAAGTTAGTCGCAGATACTTGCCCATCTTTATACGTATTTGACTCATGCAATGCAAGGCTGCCGCCCCATAGTAACGACCCTTCAATTTGCGCCAGTGCGCCATCTGGGTGAACTATTAAGCCCGCATCTACAACAACATAAAGCTTTTTAAGCGTTATTTTACCACTATCACGGTTAACATGAACATGCGCTGCGGTTGCAAGCCATGCTGGCATAATACGTTCTTGCCCTGAGCTTACAGAAAAACCAATGCCCTCATCTTTAGCTAATTTAACAGAAGCTACTTTGTCAGACACCGTTTTAAGCACATTACGTAAGCGTAGCGCGCCGCCCACGCTCTCAGGTGCTTTACCCGCTTGCTTGCCTTTACCATCTAACATTTCAATTCTAAATTGAACAGGATCTTTGCCTTGCTTATGGGCAATTTCATCAATAAACGACTCAAGACTCCATGCAATCCAACCTGGCCCTACTGAACGTAACCAACCCGGATTAAAGGTGCTTTGTGCAACTTCGTTATTAATAGCGCGTGCACGATGACTGCTCATGCTATACCAATGATCAGCGCCTGATGCCGAAAATGCATCAAATTTACCTTTGCCATCAACACCCGGTGATAAAAACCCTGGTGCCATAGCTTTAGTAGGCCAACCAGCAGCAAATGCATGTTCCATTCCTGTGAATGTACCATTTTTATCAAACGACGCCGTCATTTTTGCAGCAGATGCAGAGCGAGACTGATCGAATAAACTATCATCTGCCCGTGTAAATACCAGTTTTACTGGTTTACCTACTGCTTTTGCAGTTAGAGCCGCAGGTACAGTCCAATCACCAAATAATCGACGACCAAAACCACCACCTAAATAATAAGGACGAATAATTACTTTGTTTTGTTCTATATCGAGTGCTTTAGCAAGCGCTGGTAACGTAAGTGACTGCCACTGGTTACCTGTATGAATAATCCAATTTCCGTCTTTAAACTCTGCAACCGCATTTAATGGTTCTAGCTGATAATGGCTCGCTGTCGCTGTGGTATACATTGATTCTAACGACTCACTAGCGTCTGCTTGGGTTTTCTTTATATCGCCTTCATCAACAAACAAAGTGCCCGAGTCGCGTTGCTCGCATAATCGCTTACCTTCTTTTTGAATATCAGCTTCAGATATATTTGCCGACTCACCCTTTTTGTAACTCACCTTTAAAGCATCTACTGCTTTAATGGCACTTGGGTAACTATCAGCTAATACAACAACCCAGCCTTGCACTGTGTTACTAGGGTCATTTAAAATTTCATAGCCTTTGTAACCTGTAATTGCTTTTGCTGCACTATCGTCAACGTTTGTTACTGTGCTGCCATAACGAGTTGGTGGAATAACTGGACGCGCGTACAGCATGCCTTTAACTTCTACATCTATCCCATATACTGCTGTACCATTTGTTTTGGCTGGTATATCAAGCGCTTTAAAGTCTTGTTTAAGCCCTGTTAAATGACGTTTATTAGCAGGTTTTAGTGGCAGGTTTGCAACTTCATCACTTGTAAATGTACGATTAAACTCGCCTTTTTTAACTATTTCTGCGTAACTAACCGATTTTTCGCCTGCAATAATATAGCCCTTTTCAGCACGACATTTATCTGCAGTCACGCCGAGCATTTTAGCTCCAGCTTCTATTAATGCAATTCGACCTGCAGCACCGGCTTGAGATAATGGCTTAAAGCTTTGAAATACAGACCACGAACCACCCGTTACCATAAAGCCCCATTTTTCATGAGTATCTACGTAGGTAATTGATACTTTATCCCAATCACATTCAAGTTCATCAGCCACAATACGCGCAAGAGCAGTACCGATATGTTGACCCATTTCAGCTTTAGCAATACTCACTTCTACGGCACCGTCGGTGCTCATAGTCCACCAAATAGTGGGTGAAAAAGCTTGTTGCGCAATTGATTCTTTTGCACTGAGCGAACCCGAAAATAACGCAGGGGCAAACGCCATGACTAAGCCTGCGCTAGCAGTGCCAATCATAAACGAGCGACGATTTAAATTAACGGTTTCGCTATTTTTTTGAAATAATTTTTTCATTATCGGCTCCAGTTAAGCGTCTTGTGCATTTGGATCAAATATATTTACGACACTTTGCGACTCATCTGCAGCGCGTTGAATAGCAGTTTTAATACGTTTATAAGCCATACAGCGACAGTAGTTACCATTCATATGGCTTACTATTTCTTCATCTGAAGGACTTGGATTAGCTGCCAGTAATGTAGCAGCTTGCATTATTTGCCCCGACTGACAGTAACCGCACTGTGGTACTTGCTCTTCAACCCATGCTTTTTGAAGTGGGTGTTCGTTATTAAGCCCTTCAATTGTGGTAATGTTTTTTCCTGCAATAGCGCCAATTGGTAAAACACATGAGCGAGTTGCTTGCCCATCTAAATGCACCGTACACGCACCACACATTGCAATACCGCAACCAAACTTCGTCCCTTTTAATCCAATTTCATCGCGAATAACCCATAACAATGGTGTATCTTCACTTGCGTGTGATTCAACCACCTTGCCATTAATTGTAAACGTCACCATAGCTTGCCCCTTGATTAAGCTTTATAACCTGCGTTTAAATTGTTTAATTTAAACGCAGGTTATAACAGTTAAGATTGTTGTAACTACTAATCCATAACACATATAGTTACCGCATCAGCTACATTAACAGCTAAATACCATAACCACTGCACTATAGCGTTAGCGCAGCTAAAACTTATTTTGCCCTACTAATACTTTTTCACTCATTTTTAGCTATAAAATTACTTAGCTGCTTTTGAGTATCTATGTCTAAACTCGCACTACGTAAACTAATTGTATTGACTACTTCACTGCTGGAGCGCAGTAATTGCTGTGCACCTCTATCTGAAGTTAAGCTTGCAAGCTGAGATAAATCAACCGCTGGGAATATAGCGGGTACGCCTAAACGCTCGCCATAGTTTGCGCACCAGCGCGATGGATTACGTGTAAAACCAGTAACTAGCTCACTTAAGTGCGCTACTTTGAGCTCAACCTGATCCGCAAGCATAAATAAAATCCCATCAAAGGACTTATTTTTAAACACAGTTTGAGAAGCTGTCGCGATTGAATGACCCAAACCTTGGCTCCATTGCTTGTTCTCAATCAGCTCTATGTTTTTATAACCTGCCAGTGCTTGCGCTACTTCTTTATGCCATGCCCCGGTAACTACATACACCGGCGTGTCATCAAGTGCATGCAGTGTATTTACAGCATGCTCAATCATTGTTTTGCCAAAGCCAATATCAGCTGTTAATTTACAGCCGTTAAAGCGAGATGATTGACCTGCGGCTAAAACAACTTTTGCAATTAGCACGCCTCTTGCCCCCAATGGCTTAGCGATTGGGCATTTTTTTCACACAGCACTGCATGTATTTCACTGATCAGCGATAGTGCAATACTCTCTGGCGAGTCGCCGCCTAAATTTAAACCGACAGGCCCAAAAACAGGAGCCTTAATTTGTGATACTCGCGTATTTGCGTGCTCTAAAACTTGTTCACGTCTGTGCTTAGGACCCAATAACCCTATGTATTTAAAAGGAACATCTTTAAATTGAGCCAACGTACTGGCGTCAAGTTCAACGCTGTGAGCCATTAAAATAGTCGCATCGACTTTATCGGTTATGCAATATTCTTTTAACTCACTCGGTGTGATGCGCAAAATAGCATCTGCATTTTTAAAATATTGTCTTTTTGCATTAGCCGCGCGTGTATCCCATACAGTTACACTCCAACCAAGTTGTTTGGCAAATGTATAAACCGGAACTGCATCTGCGCCACCACCTACTATTAATAGGTGAGGCGGTGGATAAATAGAGGTTTGCAAGCACGTAGCGCCTTGTAATTCTACCAACTGCGCTTTGCGGTTCATTGATAAACCATGTAACTCATCATTTTGCGTAAATACACCACTGCCGGCTGGCAAAATCGGGCTTACTTGTTGAAGGTATCGCCCTGGTTTATTCTCATTAAGTGCTTTAGATACGAGCTCTAGCTGTAAATAGTCATTAGCTTTGTGAATGGGCTGCAGTAAAATGTGTACTATGCCCCCACAACCAATGCCAAGTTGAAATGTTAAATCGTCTTCATCGGTGGCATCATAACTAATGGTTTTACTGATTAAACTACTCATTACTTGTTTAGCATGGCGTTGTATGTCAGCTTCTAAACAGCCACCCGAAAGCATCCCCAAGCGCTCGCCTAGGCTCGAAATAAGCATCATAGCCCCTAGCTTTCTGTAACTAGAGCCTTCAATTTTGTACAAAGTAGCTAAAACCCATTCTTGGTTATCCCTGTTGGGATACCAAGTGTTTAAGATACTTTTCAAATCTGTAACCATATATTGCCCTTTAAAAAGCATTTTTGCGTTTAAAAAAAAATCAGCCTAAACAGCTAATTTAAAACTTAATAATTCACGCACAATTTAATTTTCTATTATATCGTTTAAGGTCTCAATTAACTCATCAAATTGATCATTAACGCTTTGGCGTTGTTTATCATTTAGAGTTGAGTTTAATTCGTAGAGTAAATTTATATATAAATCTAAGTTTGCTTCATTGCTTTTCAATAGTGCGTCGCTCATATATAGTTCGCGCTCTTTAATAACTGTACTCAACTGATTTATAAATTCTTTTTTTGTTATTTCAACATTTTCAAATACCTGTTTGGCTGCATTCAAACGGGTTTGTTTGTATTCCAACCACAACATTCCAGAGTCTTGATGTTGCTCATTAGTTGATTTAATCAGCGCTTTTTGTTGTTTATTAAGCTTGCCTATCCACTGCTCGTAGTATTCAAATTGCTCTTCCAAACGCTCACTTTTTCGCTCAAGCGGGGTTTGTTCGTCAAACTCTTCACGTTCGTCGTTAATTTTTATTTGAATATTGTTTAAAAGTTCTTCTCTTTGCTCACTTGATAAGGTTGCCCCAAGCTCTGCTAAAGGCATGTGCGCGTATTCGAGTAAGTTTTGCCAATGCTTTTTAGCAAAAACCACCTGCTCTTTTAACTGATCGTTGCTTAGTGTGTTGTTAAAAAGTGCCTTAATATTTTGAATGTCTTGTTTGTAAGCTGGTAGCTGCGTACTTCTATGCCATGCTTGAGTCGTGTTAATGATCTGTTTGAGCTGCTTATTTTGTGTTTTATTTAAATCAATATAATCATCTACCCAAAATGACGAAAGCCAGCTCAAGTTATTATAAGTAAATGAGGCTGAACAACTACACAAAAATACCATGCTGATAGCAAAGCATGCATTTATCACTTTTTTAGTTTTTAGATTATTAAGCATCACTTTCCTTATTTAAAATTTTATACTCATGAAAATCTTATTTGATAATAATTATCATTTAAGTATTGACTTGCGCGCTAATCTAACTAATAATCATTATCAGAAACAAAGTGTACCGACCTCAGTGCCTATGGAAGGGTATTCAGCAAGGATGCTGACACATTAAAAGAAGAACGTGCCGCTTCGTGGTATTACTTACTCGACCCAAGTAATAACACCAAATATCACATTTACTTGCTACATTGCTCATATTAGTGACGGTTAATATGACTCAAAAAAGCCCTAACGGGCTTTTTTTATATATTTAAATTTTCTATAAAATCTGTATCTTACACTTCTTAAACTCATTTACTTACCTTGAAAGTCCACCGCGCTGTTATTTACATTTTATACGCACGATCTTATAAGGTGCCACCTTGCGTTTACACTAAAGCTGGCGTAAAACATAACAGTAGACACCCTTTTTTGCATCTATTTATAGTAACCGATCTAGTCTTTACATAAATGTATTGGGTATTAAACGTTTATAATGTGCAAATAGTGCAAAAATTTAATAAATTAGCATTTAACTATGGCCTGTTGAACTTTTAGGATTAAAATTTGTTCTATCTAGGCGCTATTTAATCGCCGCGCAAAGTTTGTAGCTTAGTAAGCTCATTAAAAAACCGAGCAGCAAAGAGCAAACCGCCTCAAGCGCGAGCCTAAATAGCAGTGGATGTTTAATCTAAAAAATGTACTGGCTCTAAAATCTATCGAAACTATTACTAATTGGAGACATTAATATGTCACAGTTTAATTTAAAAGCACTCGTTCTTGCTGGCGTTTTACTTGCCAGCCCTTTTGCTCATGCAACATTAGAAGATGGCATAAGAGCAGCTAACGAAGGTGAATTTGCAGTCGCCCTAAAAGAATTCCAATACCTAGCAGACAAAGGCTTTGCGCCAGGAATTTACGAGCTAGCTAAATTATACGAAGGTGGGTACGGTGTAACACGCGATTACCGCAAAGCTGCTGCACTTTATCAGCAAGGCGTTAAAAAGAACCATGCTGATTCGATGTTTGCTCTAGCGGTTTTATACGACGAAGGTAAAGGCGTAAAGCTTGATCACCAAATGGCTGTTACTTTATTTGAAAAAGCAGCCAAGAAGAATCTACCTGCAGCTCAATTTAATTTGGGCGTAATGTACGCCAATGGCGTGGGTGTTACACGAGACTATGAAGCGGCACGTAACTGGTACGAAAAAGCAGCTGCAAACAATTACTCTTTAGCGCAATTTAATTTAGCCCTCATGTATTTTGAAGGACTAGGTATGCCAAAAGATCTAGAAAAGTCATATATTTGGAATACTATCGCTGAGTACAACGGTAATATGCAAGCGAGTCATAGCCGTAAACTTGATGAGCGTAAAATGCTGCCTAAAGAAATTGAAGAAGCTAAAGAAAAAGCCGATGCCATTTATGCAAAAATACAAGTGGGTACTTATGCTGGCGAAGGTCGCTTATTTTAAAGTCTTATTTTAAAGTTTAAGACCTTAGTTTGAAACTAATCTAAAAAGGCTGAATTACATAACGTAATTCAGCCTTTTATATATCTTGATTAGCAAGTTAACACTTATTCAACTTTACCAAATCAGCACCCTATTATTTTATGTAAAGCCACTTTAGAAGCTTAATAATAAGTTTGCTTTGTTTTAGTAGCATAACAATGCGAGGATTAAACGAGCCCGATACTAACGTATTTTTAGCATGGCTAAACGTTAAAAACCCTTCTATACCATGATAATGCCCCATTCCTGAATGCCCTACACCACCAAAAGGAGCATCGTCAGCAGTAACTTGTACTAAGGTGTCGTTTATTGCCACAGTGCCACTGATTGTTTGCTTCATAATATATTCTTGAGCGTGCTTATCTTGGCCTAAAATATAAAGCGCTAATGGGTGCTGATGAGCTTTAATATAGTCAATTGCGCTGTCGAGCTTTTCATAACTCATTATTGGTAGTATTGGACCAAATAACTCATCTTGCATAAGCTGCATTTCGTCAGTTACTTGAGTCACTAAATGCAGCCCCATACGATGCTTTTGCTCGTCTTGCTGGTTTTGCTCAAGTGGCTTAATAATGTTTGCGCCAAGCTCTTGGGCTTGCTCTAAGTAGGTTGCTAAACGTTTATAGTGTGCATCGCTAATAATAGAGGTTAAGTTTTTACCTTCAACACCGTCTTTAAAATGCTTTTTATACAGCTCGCATAATTGCTGAATAAGCTGATGTTCAAGCTCTTTGGGTACTAATACGTAGTCAGGTGCAACGCATATTTGCCCTGCGTTGGCCATTTTGCCAAACAGTAAGGCTTGTGCCGCTTGTTTAATATCGGCATTTTGCATAATAATAACTGGCGATTTACCACCGAGTTCAAGCGTTACCGGCGTTAAATTACGACTCGCTGACGCCATTACTAATTTACCTACGTTCGTAGAACCCGTAAATAATAAATGAGCAAATGGCAGTGATGAAAACTGTGCTGCAACATCACTCCCCCCTAGTATTATTTTACAATGAGCTTGCAGATCATCTTTAAAGATTTTTTCGATAACGGCGTTTGTATGAGGTGTGAATTCGCTTAATTTAAGCATCACTCTATTACCGGCAGCTATGGCGGTAAGCACAGGTACTAACGCTAACTGAATAGGGTAATTCCACGGTGCAATAATACCAACCACACCTTTGGGCTGATAATTAACACTTACTTTTGAAGGCCATAAGCTTAAACCCACAGAGCGATTACTTGGCTTTGCCCATTTTGGCAGTTTTTTAATAATGTGCGCGAGTGTTTGCACTGTAGGCAATATATCGCCAAGTAAAGTATCGAAAGCGGTTCTGTAACCAAAGTCTTTTGAAGCAGCATCTACTAGCTCTTGCTCAAGTTCAACAATACGTACACGGAGTTTTTTCAATAAAACGAGACGTTTATCAATTGGCAAGTAAGGCGTTTCGAGAAAGCTTTTTTGCAATTCATCAAACTGGGGAATTAAAGGCATTACCTGTGATGTCTCAGTGCTCAAAATAGGTTACTCAATTTTTAAAGTTATTAACGACTATAACCTTGTTCTGTTTTTCGAGCAATAACACTAATTATCTAAAAAAGAGCTTATTAAGCAATATAAATAAGCATAAAGAGTAGCTTTGTTTAAATTGTAAATATAAACAAAACTACTCTGGTAATAGGTTGGTTGGAACTAATTTAATGAGTGGTTAAAAATTAAACACCTGGGCTGCAATCGTCACTGTAACCAGTGTTATTAACGCAATTGCTACAATATTTAATACAAAACCCGCTCTTATCATATCGCGCATTTGTAGTTGACCTGAACCAAAAACAATAGCGTTAGGCGGTGTCGCTACAGGCATCATAAATGCACAGCTACATGCAATAGCGGCAGGAATAACCCATACCAACGGTGAACCTGTTATAGACTCAGCAACAGGGCCTAATAAAGGTAAGAACCCTGCGGCTGTTGCGGTATTACTTGTGATCTCAGTTAAAAACGTAATTAATGCAACAACAACAAGTACACTCATAACAAGTGGAATAGTGCTGGCGCCTTCAATTAGATGAGCAATAAATTCAGCAAGCCCTGATGACTTAATTTGAGATGCAAGTGTAAGTCCGCCCCCAAACAATAGCAATACGCCCCAAGGCACTTGTGAGGCATTTTGCCAATCAAGAATTCGCTCATCACTGCCTTTATTCGCTGGCATTACAAACAACAGCAATGCCGCTGCAATTGCAATAGTAGTATCTGAAATATTAAGGCCTGTTATGTCACCTAATAAAGGTCTAAATATCCAACAAAGTGCTGCTAAAACAAACACAAATAACACGCCTTTTTCGGCGCGCTGCATTATACCTAGGTTTTTTAACTGTGTTGAAAACACCGCTTTTGTATCAATTTTCTGATCGTTTTTAACATTAGCATCTACTTTATACGCAAATTTAGTAAGCCAAACCCAGCTAATAATTAGCATGCCTAAAGACAGTGGTACGCCTACAATCATCCATTGCGCAAAGCCAATTTCTATTTGGTAACTATCTGACAAGTAAGCAGCCATTAAAGCATTAGGCGGAGTACCGATTAAGGTAGCAATACCACCAATACTTGCACCATAAGCGATTGATAACAGTAAAGCCTTACCAAAACCTTCATTACTCGGGTCTGATTGCTTAACTAAATTAGTAATTGAAAGCGCAATAGGCAGCATCATTACAGCTGTTGCGGTATTAGACATCCACATCGACAAAAATGCGGTTACCAGCATCATTGCTAAAATTTGCAAGCTTGGCTTTTTACCCGCATATAACATGGTGCTTAGCGCAATACGTTTATGTAACCCCCAACGCTCCATAGCAATAGAAATTAAAAAACCACCTAAAAATAAAAATATTAGCGGGTGCGCATACGGGGCAGCCACGCTTTTAATTGCTGCTATATCAGCAAGTGGTGATATTACCAGAGGGAGCAAAGCAGTTGCTGGAATTGGTACTACTTCGCTCACCCACCACGACGCCATCCAAAATGCTAAACCTGCGGTTTTAAATGCCGCTACAGACATACCCGTTGGTGGATCGAGTAAACATGTTAATAGCATTACTACAGGGCCTAGTATCAAAAAAAGCCATTGGAAATGTCTTTTCTTATCTGGTTTTTGCGTGAGTATATTATCTGTCATGGCTGGCCTCTAAAATTTGTATTTAAGACCAAGCGCAACACTGCTGTCGTCTTGTTCTTCTAAATTAAGGTCGGTGTATAAAAGGTAAGCAGTTGTTTGCTTATCAAATACATAGTCAAGGCCCGTAGTCCATTGCGTTGCCTCAGAAGTTTGACGAAGTAAAGAGTCATCTTTAGCAAACTGTAATTTAGGTACCCATTTATCAAGCGTATAGCTTGCACTTAACACATAACCGTTACCTGATTTTATACCATCTGTTGATTCAGAATGCTGATACAGTGCACCAAGCTGTAATTGTTCAAATTTATAGGCTGCTGCTATTCGGCTCGCATTAATATTATTGAGAGAATCAACATGGCTTAATGATAAGTAATATGAGGTGTTTTTTAAGCTACGATCACCATAAATAAAGGTTGCTGCAAATCCAGCTTCGTTATCTTTGTTGTCATCTTTTGGAGCATAAGTAAACGAAAATTGCGTATTATGCCAATGCTTAGAAGTGTATGTTAGCGTATCACCAAGTCTATCTTGTCCTGCAATAACTTGGGCTATGTCACCTTGGGTTTCATTAAAGTTATCAACTTTGCCTTCAGAGTATTTAAAGCGAGTATCATTTCTTCCCACTACAAGCTCGCCAAATTGACCTTTTAAACCAAGGTATGTATTCCTTGCACTAAATGGCTCTTCGGTGTCATCTTGCTCAAAGCCTTTTACTTGCACTTCGTATTTAAAAACAACGTTTAAATATTCATTTAATTTGTGTTGCCCTTGAATACCTATACGCGAAAATGGCGCTTCAATCTGCGTGCCTTCTTCTGCGTAACGCATAATACCCGTATCTGTATTAGCAATTTGCACTTCGGCTTTACCATAAACATCATATTCAGTAGCGCAAGCCGTGTACGAGTAAAAAGCAAAGCTACTTATTGAGGTGAGTAAAATAGTAGAGTGTGTAAACTTTATCATTATGTGTCCTAATTATTAGAATCTACTTGTTGTCAGACCTAATAAGGCAACTTTACTGCCAATGGTAAAATACTTTTATATTTCAGATGGTTAATGGGTATTGCGTATAAAAAAGAGAATAAATGTGCGGTTTCCCACACATCATAAAAACGAAGTTGTCACATAAACCACACAATTTAGTCAATAAACATATCGCGGTTTAAATTGTATTTACTCATTTTATCGTAAAGGGTTTTACGAGCGATTTGCAGTGTATCCATCGTATTTTTAATACTGCCATGGTTTCGCTCTAGGGCTTCTTCTATTAACGACTGCTCATAAAAAGCAACTTTTTCAGATAGGCTTAAATCGGGAGAAAGCTCACCTTTAGCCTGCGTTTTGCTAACACTAAAAGCAAGTTCTACTCCTAATAAAACCGCGCGCTCAGCTTGGTTTCTAAGCTCCCTTACATTACCAGGCCAGTCGTACGCTAAGAGTCGCTGTTGTATTTCGCTATTAAGAGGTGCTGGCGGCTTGTGATAGCGTGTTGCTGCAATAGAGCTAAAATGCTTAAACAGTAATACTATATCTGCTTTGCGAGCTCTAAGAGGCGGTATATCTACTTTTACCAAGCTTAGTCGATAATATAAATCTGCTCTAAATTCACCTTTTTCAACTAATAAAAGCAAATCTACTTTAGTGGCTGCAACAATTCTTATATCTAACTCAATTGCTTTATTATCACCTACTGGAGTTACTTTTCGCTCCTCTAATACGCGTAATAATTTAACCTGCAACGACATTGGGGTACTTTCTATTTCATCTAAAAAAACTGTACCACCTTGTGCAAATTCAAACTTTCCCTTACGAGTGTGAGTTGCTCCGGTATAGGCACCACTTGCAGCACCAAATAACTCGCTTTCTATCAACTGCTCAGGCACCGCGCCGCAATTTATAGCAACAAAGTTACTTGCTGAGCGAATACTTTGATCGTGTAAGTAACGCGCTATAAGCTCTTTACCCGTGCCAGTTTCACCTTCAATCATTACATCAGCTGGGGTATCAATAACCGTATTGAGCAAATGCATCATATCTTGCATTTTAGGAGTATCACCTAGGATTCGTACACCCGGCGCTGAGGTTTTTTGTACAGCAAGTTTTAGTGCACGATTTTGAATCACTAAGCTACGCTTGTCGCATGCTCTTGCTATGCAATCAAGCAATGTTTCGTTTACTGGTTTTTCAAATAAGTCATACGCGCCTAATTGCATAGCTTTAACAGCAATAGTTACATCGGCGTACCCTGTTAAAAATATAACCGGCAGTTCACTATCAAATGCCGTGACTTGCTCAAGCAAAGTTAGCCCATCCATTGCAGGCATATTTATGTCACTCAGTACAACGCCCATAAAACGTCGATTAAGCTTTGTTAGAGCCGTACTTGCATCATTAAAGCACTCAACTGTATAGCCTTCGAGAGTAAGTAATTGTTTTAATGAATCTCTGATCATCGCTTCATCATCAACTACAATGATGTGCTTACACGGTGAGTTTTCAATCATCTGTTTTATCCTGCGTGCTTGATAGACTGATTATAAACTCAGCCCCGCCTTGCAGTCGATTGTGCGCACTTAAAGAGCCATTAAACGAGTCAATGATTTGTTTTGAAATAGATAATCCAAGGCCTAAGCCGTTACTCTCTTTAGTACTATAAAAAGGTTCGAAAATATTACCAAAAGCATGTTGCTCTATTCCTGGCCCTGTATCTAAAATTGAGAGTTTTACTCGATTATCAAAGCACTCAACATTAAAACTTAATTTACGTGTTATTGCGCCATTCATTGCTTGGCTCGCGTTAGTTATTAAGTTAACCAACACTTGCTCAAATTTAAGTGAATCAACCCACACTATTAACCCACTATCTAAATTAGGCTGCTCTACGTGTACGTTATCTTGCTTTAGTTGTGAGCTGGCAATCATCAAGGCGTTATTTAATAAACCAGCTAACGGATAAGGCCTTAATTGAGTTTGTGATGGTTTGCTAAAATGTTTTAGCTGCCCCACTATTTTGTGTACGCGACCTACAAGCCCCTCAATCACCGTTATGCTTTCGCCAAGTGCGGTGTAATTTTGCTTAGCGAGTAAACGTTTGGCGCTTGCTAGGTATGTATTCATAGCGCTAAGGGGCTGGTTTATTTCGTGATTAATACCTGCGCTTAACTGCCCAATTGTTGCAAGTTTTGCTGATTGAACTAATGCAACTTGCGTTTTCTCAAGCTCTTGTGTGCGCTCAATCACTTTTTGCTCAAGACTATGCCTAGAGTAAACGAGCTTTTTATAACCCGCAAAACGAGCAAGTAAACTATAACCAACGATAATAACTAAAGCATAAATGCTAAATGCCCAAAACAAGCGTATTAATTGAGCTGAATTTACTTTTGTTATATCAACAAGTACGTTCATATGTGCACTAAAATAACGCAGTGGTTTTGTTGCACTCACATAAAGGTTTTTATTAATTTTAAAATGCGAAATACCCTGGCTCTTATATTGAAATTGCTTAATATATACAGGTTGATGATCTAAATAAGCACGGCGTAATTTTATATTACGTCGCTTTGTTATATCAAACTCGCTGAAGCTATTTAAACGCCATGTTTGCATATCAGACATCGCAATTACATTATCACTAAGTTCTAAATAAAAATGGCTACCTTTAGATGTATTTAAAAGCTCTCTGTCGTTTTCAAATTTGCTTACATTCACTTTTAATACAACAACACCAACCGCTTTGTTGTCGTGATAAACAGCCTGCGAAAAATAAATGCCACGCTCTTTTGAACGCATACCTAGTGCAAAGTAGGCCACTTTTTCACCTGCAAATGCACGTTTAAAGTAAGGTCTAAAGGCAAAGTTACTGCCTAAAAATGTGTAATCGGCTTGCCAGTTACTACTTGCCGTTACTGCGCCTTGGGCATTAAGTACAAATATATCTGATGCACCACTGGCTTGTTGTATATCAGCTAAGTAATTATTTATAGCGTTGTAATGGGCTTGGTCGCCGTTTGCAAATTCAATCATTAATTGATTATAAGTAAGTAGCTGGGGAATAGCCGAAAAACGAGCGAGTTCAGTATCAATGTAATTATTTAATTGAGTAACCTGACGCTGCGCTTGAGCTGTTGCTTTTTCAATATCGTGAGCGCGGCCTACCCAAAATGTAACAACCAAAATTAATACTAATAATATACATACTGTAATTATTTTTTTAGAAAACGTAAACATGGCCTACCCGAGAAATAGCCTAAAAATTTAAGGTCGCTAGTGTAACGACTTATATGAGGCAGGGATATAAACTTTTTGTTAACAAATGAATTTAATTATACTTATTAATTAAATCTAGTCCTAAAAACAAAAAACACCGCAAACAGGTGTGCTTGCAGTGTTTAAGGTTTAGAACAAAATTAATACGTTATTAATTTGTAGCTAAAGCTGATCTGTTTTTTAGGTATTTGTATAAACCAATTAATGAAGCAGCTATCCAAAATATTTCTATCACAAAGCTAGCTAAATTAAAGTTATAGCAAAGGCTAATTAACAACAAAATCGCCCCTGTTAAATTCATCATATTATACGTTAGGCTAGATGGGGACGTTTTTCCTAGCTGCAGTAAGAAAAATGAACCAACTACTAAAAAAGTACCTGTCATACCTATGATGTCAAATAAGAGTGCTATCACGAAACTATCCTTTATCCATTTTTAAATAACCCAATAAACTGGCCCGATCCATGGGGAGGGTATTTTTTCATTCATTGAAACAGCAAACCGAGCGATTCTATCAATATGGTAAATTCTAACAAGGCCATATGTCCGTATGAATAAATTTAACTGTATCTGAATTATTTAAACGTTACTTTGCCACCAATTATTTTATAGGCAGGCGCACCACGAATAATCGCTTCTCGGGCAAAAGGCCGACTACAGTTAGGGCAAATACAGGGCTCTTGTGTAAAGTCTTGACTAATACGCTCTTTAAAACACTTAACTAATGCTCCTTTGCCTCCTTTTCGATATTTAAATAAGGAAGCTTTACAAGCAGAGCAAAAAATATCGACCGTTTTAGTGGGGCCTTTTTTATTAGGTTTTGCCATTAAGTCCTGCTGTACTATATAAAAAATTATTCTTTATGATACCAGTTTATAGCAATTCGTTTAATTAAGTGATCTATTTAGAGGGTAGAAAAACGTGTTGATAGCTAGGCGAAAATTCGCTATTTAACTGTTCTAAATGAGAATTTTTTAACACAGGGAGAGATACATTTAGCCTCGCAAAATGATTAGGTATTATTGCTTATTGGTATTAGGTAGATAAAGGTGACCACTGGGTTGTAAAATTTTTACGCGGTATGGATACTAAAGTGAGCTCATAATAATTTAATGATGATGAAAAATATAACCTAATCTTTGAAAAAGAAGCGGTTTAATTGAGATGATAGTACATTCATGTTAAAAGGTTTGATTATAAACCCCGATACTTTAGCTGCAATAACTTGCTTAACTTTATCTGTACTATCCTCACAGGTAACCATCAACACAGGAATACCGGCAAGGGCTCTGTCTTTTCGAATGTTTGTGAGTAAATCAACACCATCCATTTTTGGCATATGAAGATCTGTAATAACCAAATCGAAATGTTGGTCACGCAATAAAGCCAAAGCTTGTAATCCATCTGTAGCTTCAACGATATTGCAATACTCCAATTTTCTTAGCATATTAATTAAAACATGACGCATGAGCGGCATATCATCAACTACTAATATTTTCATTAATACCGCTACCAAATCATGTAAATACGATTATATAAACCTACTCTACTCTCAGGTAAGAATCAAACCGGGCATTAACGGCTACTCAACCCTTACGGCCAAATACCTAAAATAAGCCCCATTAACGAAAACTGTAAAATACAGTAACTCCCATTAATTAAAAATAGCTTTAAAGGGCGTTGCTCAAATATATAACTTAATCCTAGTGAACTACTGATCCAAAAAAAGCCGATCACAAAGCCTGTGCCTATGCACTCAACTAAGCTTGCGTCTTTACCTAAAAATAGAGACAACATTAAAGCCGCTATAAATACTAAAAAGAAGCTGCCACCAAATATCAACTTAGGATTGGCTGATTGTAAATCAAGGTCAGTTAAGCCAACACTTTCTAGCCAAGCGTTTTTAAAAAGTGCTTTTGAGTACCATATGCCGCCAAGCATAAAAGAAGACAGTGCAGCCATCAGTACTGCAAAATAGTCCACATCTAAAAGGTTCATACAAATAGCCGTATACAAAATGTGTAATACCGTTTGGTATTAAATATTAACGATATAAAGATACTCTCAATGTAGTTACAAATAGGATATTGAGCAAATTGCTCAACTTGAGTTAATTGCCTTTATGGAGAGTGATTTTAAAAATAAAGTCTATAAATCGCCAAATTTAGCGTTAGTTAACGCCGCTAAATTAGTTGGGGAGAGTGCGATTTCTAAACCTCGCTTTCCGGCGCTCACATAAATAGTATCAAAAAGTGAAGCACTCCTATGAATAAACGTAGCTAAGCGTTTTTTTTGCCCAAGTGGACTGACTCCACCTAAAATATAACCCGTGCTAGCTTGAACTTTTTGCGGGGCAGCCATGGCTACTTTTTTGGCACCACATAATTTTGCTAACTGTTTTAAGTTAACTTGTTGCGACACAGGAGTAACAGCAACAATTAGCTGCCTTTCATGCGTTTCAAGAACAAGTGTTTTATAAACTTGGGCGCTATCTAAATTTAACTTTTCTACAGCCTCAAGCCCATATTGACTATTACCTGCATCGTGCTCGTAACTGAGTACTTCAAAGGGGATTTTTTGTTTTTTAAGTAATTCGATTGCTGGGGTCATACTATTTAATCGTGTTTTTTTTAACAGTAACAAAAATAAAATTTAAAGCAAAAAAACGACGCTAAAAAGCGCCGTTTCATTATTAATAATTTAAATTTACTTAGTTAAATCATCAAAAAACTTTTTAACACCGTCAAAAAAGCCTTGCTCTTTAGGACGATTTTTCGAGCTATCTGTACCCATACTTTCATCTAACTCTTGCAGTAGTTCACGTTGACGCTCGTTAAGATTAACTGGCGTTTCGATTACTACCTTACAAATTAGATCGCCTTGGGCACCACTTCGAACAGACTTAACGCCTTTGCCACGCATACGGAACATTTTGCCAGTTTGCGTTTCAGAAGGTATTTTAAGTTTTGCACGACCATCAAGTGTTGGCACCTGAATTTCGCCACCAAGGCCTGCTGTTGTAAAGCTAATTGGTACTTCACAGTATAAATTATTTGCTTCACGTACAAATATTTCATGTTCGCGAACAGATACTTGCACGTACAAGTCGCCAGATGGCGCGCCGTGCATTCCGGCTTCACCTTCACCAGTTAAGCGGATACGGTCTCCTGTATCAACGCCCGCTGGAATTTTAACTGAAAGCGTTTTAGTTTTTTCTACGCGGCCCTGACCATGACATTTGTTACAAGGGTCTGAAATAATCTGACCTTGTCCCTGACACGTTGGACACGTTTGCTGAACAGCAAAGAAACCTTGGCGCATTTGTACTTGGCCAGCACCATGACATGTAGTACATGTTTTAGGCTTTGAACCTGCTTTAGCACCACTGCCATCACACGGCTCACAACCCACCCATGTTGGCACTTTAATTTCAACTTCTTTACCACGAACCGCTTCTTCTAAGCTCAAGTCCATGTTGTAACGTAAGTCAGAACCACGTTGTTGACGAGATTGACGTCGACCACCGCCACCAAAAATATCGCCAAATACGTCACCAAATACATCACCAAAATCGCCATGACCGCCACCAAAGCCGCCATGACCACCGCCACCGCCTTGCTCAAATGCCGCGTGACCATGTTGGTCATACATTTGGCGTTTTTGAGGATCAGTTAAAATCTCGTAAGCTTCTTTAACTTCTTTAAATTTAGTTTCAAGCTCTTTATCGCCTGCGGTACGATCTGGATGATATTTCATCGCTAAGCGTTTATACGCTTTTTTTATGTCTCGCTCACTCGCATCTTTGCTTACGCCGAGGGCTTCGTAATAATCGCGTTTTGACATATCTATCACACTACTCTTTTCTGTTTGCAGCGTGAGCTGCTGGATAAACCGATAAATCGCATCGATTTATCATTGAATTTTTAAACCTTAAATACATGCAAAAGGCGCGACAAGCTATTGCTCGCGCGCCTCAATTGTTCATCCTAACCTAAACACTCGATTGAGTTAAGTGTTTTTGGCTAGCGAGAAGCGTTAGCAACAATTACTTGTCGTCTTTCACTTCTTCGAACTCTGCATCAACAACGTCGTCGTCTTGCTTAGCTGATTGCTGTTGCTCGCCTGCATCTGCTGAACCTTGCTGTGCTTTCGCTTGTGCAATTTCCATTAGTTTTTGAGACTTTTCAGCAAGAGCTTGAGTTTTAGCTTCAATCTCTTCTTTGTTGTCGCTCTTAATAGCAGCTTCTAAATCTACAACAGCCGCTTCAATCGCTTCTTTGTCTTCGCTTGGTAATGCATCGCCAGCTTCTTCAATTTGCTTACGAGTACCGTGTACTAGAGCATCAGCTTGGTTACGAGCAGCTACAAGTGCTTCAAACTTTTTATCGTCTTCAGCATGTGCTTCTGCATCACGAACCATTTTTTCAACTTCTTCATCGCTTAAGCCTGAAGATGCTTGAATTGTGATTTTTTGCTCTTTACCTGTATCTTTATCTTTTGCAGATACATGTAAGATACCATCGGCATCAACATCGAATGTTACTTCGATTTGCGGTGTACCACGTTGTGCTGGGCGAATACCTTCTAGGTTAAATTGACCTAAAGATTTATTGTCGCTTGAACGTTTACGCTCACCTTGTAACACGTGAATTGTTACAGCAGATTGGTTATCTTCAGCTGTTGAGAATGTTTGCGATTTCTTAGTAGGAATCGTCGTGTTTTTCTCAATTAATGCAGTCATTACTGAGCCCATTGTCTCAATACCTAGAGATAATGGAGAAACGTCTAGTAATAGTACATCTTTAACGTCACCAGCAAGTACACCACCTTGAATCGCTGCGCCTACTGCAACTGCTTCATCAGGGTTTACGTCTTTACGTGGTTCTTTACCGAAGAAATCAGCAACTGTTTTTTGTACTAAAGGCATACGTGTTTGGCCACCAACAAGAATAATATCGTTGATGTCGCTTACTGATAAATCAGCATCAGCAAGTGCACGTTTAAGAGGCTCTAGAGATTTAGTTACTAAATCTTCAACTAGTGATTCAAGCTTAGCACGTGTTAGTTTCACGTTCATGTGCTTAGGACCAGATGCATCAGCAGTTACATACGGAAGATTTACTTCAGTTGATTGTGCAGATGACAGTTCAATTTTTGCTTTTTCAGCAGCTTCTTTAACACGTTGCATTGCAAGAGGATCAGTTTTTAAATCTAAACCTTGATCTTTCTTGAATTCAGCTACTAGGTAGTTGATTACACGGTTATCGAAATCTTCACCACCTAAGTGAGTATCACCGTTTGTAGCAAGTACTTCAAAAGTGTGCTCGCCTTCAACTTCATCAATTTCAATGATTGATAAATCGAAAGTACCGCCACCTAAGTCATATACTGCAACGATGTTTTCGCCACGGTTTTTATCCATACCGTAAGCAAGTGCCGCAGCAGTTGGCTCATTGATAATACGCTTAACTTCAAGACCCGCAATACGGCCAGCATCTTTCGTTGCTTGACGTTGTGAATCGTTAAAGTATGCAGGTACTGTGATTACAGCTTCAGTTACTTCTTCACCTAAGAAGTCCTCTGCCGTTTTCTTCATTTTTTTCAGTACTTCAGCAGAAATTTGTGGTGCAGCGCGTTTTTCGCCACCCGCTTCTACCCATGCATCGCCGTTATCAGCTTTGATGATTTTAAACGGCATAATGCCGATATCGCGTTGTACTTCTTCGTCTTCAAAACGACGACCAATTAAACGCTTGATTGCAAATAATGTGTTTGTCGGGTTAGTAACCGCTTGACGCTTAGCAGATTGACCTACTAATGTTTCGCCGTCTTGCGTGTAAGCAATAATAGACGGGGTTGTGCGATCGCCTTCCGCGTTTTCAATAACACGTGCTTTGCCACCATCAAGTACTGCAACACAAGAGTTTGTAGTACCTAAATCGATTCCAATAATTTTACCCATGAAACTTCTCCAACTTCAATATTCGTTAATACGTTCGATGACATAGTAAATAGGGATGCGCCAAACTTATTTCAACTGTAAAAATGAAAAAAAATCCATTTTTTGTGATTTATTTACAAAATAACCCTAATAATTGTAAGGAATGGTGATTTTTGCACCGCCAGAGACGTTTTTAATTACTGGTCTGACTAGTTTGGTTGTGTTATAAATTTATTAAATCGCACTATAAAAGGACATCTTCATGCATTTTGAACAATTACTTCTCCAAGCTACAAAAATTGTAAGTTCAGACAATACCGAACAATTAACTAGCACAATGCAATTTCCAGAAAACTGGTGCCAAGGCAGAACTGCTTTTGGTGGGCTCTCAGCCGCACTGTTGTATCAAGCTATCAGAGGAAAAGTATCTAATGATCGTCGCCTACTCTCACTCAGTACAAATTTTGTAGGGCCGTTACTAGCTGATACTCCTTTTTCGTTATCGGTAGAAATATTACGACAAGGTAAAAGCAGCACACAGGTACTCGCCAAAGCGATTCAAAATGAACAAGTGTGTGTAATTGTACAAGCGTGTTTTGCTAAAAGTAGAGAGTCGGGTGTAAATGTGCCTGTTTCAAAGTCTTTAGGGTTAAAACCGGTAGACGAGCGCCATACTCTACCTTTTATTAAAGGCCAAATGCCTGAATTTTTTCAACATGTTGATTTATGCCCTCAACAAGGTGCCATGCCATTTAGTAGCGCAGAAACTTCTCACTTAGGGGGCTGGATGCGCTTTAAGCACACCCCAGAGCAAATAACAGAAGCGCATGTAATTGCATTAACAGATGCATGGCCACCTACGTTATTACAAATGTTTAAACAACCCGCTCCAGCTAGCAGCATGTCATGGTATTTAGAGTTTGTACAAGAGCCAAACTTATCACCTGGAGAATGGCTTGGCTTTGAAGCAATCACTCATCATTCAAAAGATGGCTATGGTTTAGAAGATGGCTGTATATGGTCACAATCCGGTGAGCTAATAGCGCTTACACGTCAAACAGTGGCGTTATTTGATTGATGAATGGGTTTGGCCTTCATCAACAATTCTTTTATAAGTACCGTTTTGCTTGATGAGCGCCAAACCAATATCAAACTCAGTAGCTAAAGAGAAGTTATTAAAATAAGCAGGTCGCTCTGCTTTTGGAAATAAAGTGTAAATTTGCACAGCTTCGGGTGATTTATGTTGATTGTAGTAATAGTAAAAAATACGCTTATCTAACACAATTATATCCACCCAACCTTTTAACAGCTTATCTACTTGCGCTTTTTGATTAATAACCTCTTGATATGAGCTAAAGTGTTTAACATTACTTTTAAATATAGAAGGCAGATATGCAGTTGCATTTTGAAAAGCAAGAACATTTTTATTAAACATGCCTTCTATTTCATCAATATTATATTTATTTCGCTTGAGTGTAATGGCTACATTTTCATAACGAAGTACCGGTTTACTTGGGTAAATACCAGGACTACTTCTTCCTGCATAATTTAAAAGTATATCCACTCCTTTATTATGCAATTGATGCTCAGCGCGTTTATTCGGCATATATTGCACATTAATATTGGCAAATCCATTAGCCTTTAACGCGGCTTTGATTAAACCTAGGTGTATACCCGAGTCTGTTTTTGCAAAAACATAGGGCGGGATTGATGCGCTCGCGGCGATAATTACTTTTCGCTCTTTATTAATAGCCACAGCATTTTGCGAGAAAATAAAGAGCCACATTAATATGCAGTACAAATAATATTTCACACGCTTCTTTTATATAACGAGCAGCTTGATGGCAGAACGCGTTGTATTAATGTATTAAATATAGCAAAATTGAAGAAATATTCTTCTTGCTTGGTATTAAATTGCAAACTGTCTGCCCCTGTTGTGATCTGATCATAGATATACCTCGCATAATCGCAAAACAAATGGCGATATGCCCACATTGTCACCATAAACTTTGCGAAGCCGATGTTAATCACGACAGTCGCATAGTTGCACTAAGCTTTAGCGCACTATTAATGTTGCTCAGCAGTATGTTTTACCCTTTTATTTCATTTAGTAGTAGCGGTATAACTCAAACTATTACACTGCCCGACGCGGCTCGAATTTTGTTTAATTATGATAGTGAACTACTTGGGTTATTTATTGATTTGAGCATTATTGCCCTGCCCATGGGTTTGCTTGTTATTTTAATTCCTTTGCATCTTGGGCTTTTAAAAGCATTACCAGAGAGCATTGCAAGGCGACTACTAAAGTTCACTTTGGCGTTAGAGCCTTGGATTATGTCGGAAATATTTTTAATTGGCGTACTTGTTAGTATGGTTAAAATCATGTCGCTGGCTGATATTAGCTTCGGCACGAGTTTTTGGGCTTATGTGGGGTTTGTTATTTTATACATAGCTGCACTTGTTCACTTAAATCGCCCACGCTTATGGGCTCAAATAAAGCCTGTAAAAGTACTCGAAGGCGCAGAGCATGCTAAACGTGCAATAGATGAAAATATTAAAGCCTGCCATGTCTGCCATCAACTATGTACCGGTAATATTTGCCAGCGTTGCCATACAAAAACACACGTCAGAAACCCTTATAGCGTACAAAAAGCAGCAGCTTGGCTAATTACTTCTGTTGTTTGTTATATTCCAGCAAATGTTTTACCTATTATGCACACCACTAGCCTTGGGGATGAATCACCTTCAACTTTAATTGGTGGTGTTATTACTCTTTGGAACAGTGGCTCCTACCCTATTGCCGCTATTATATTTTTAGCCAGTGTGGTTGTACCGCTTGCTAAGGCATTTGTATTGAGCTTTTTATGCTTTATGGTTACAAGGCCTGCCAATAAACATACAAAAAGTTACACCCGAATTTATCAACTGACTGAGTTTATTGGAAAATGGTCGATGATAGATGTATTCGTGGTTGCTATTTTAGTTGCCTTAGTTCAACTGGGTAATTTAATGTCAGTAACACCAGGATTAGGCATTGTATTTTTTACAGTTATGGTAATATGCCAAATGATGGCTGCCCATGCCTTTGACCCACGCTTGTTGTGGGATTCCCCTAAAAACAAAAAATCAGAGAACAAAGCATGACCGAAACTGCCGAAATAACAAAAGAACCGAAAATTTCCGCTATCTGGATCATTCCGGCAATTGCGCTGTTAGTGGGCATGTGGATGTTATACCAATACCAAGCTAATAAAGGCCCTACAATTTTTATCGAAATGCCACAAGCTGAGGGCATTATTGCAGGTAAAACTGAAATAAAAGTGCGCAGTGTAAAAATAGGTCAAATTGATCATGTTCGACTATCAGACACCCAAGACAGCGTTATTGCCCGTGCGCAAATAGACAAAAACTACAATAACTTATTAACTGATGATGCCAAAATTTGGGTCGTAAAACCACGCATTGATGAAACGGGTATTAGCGGAATGAGTACGCTATTGTCTGGTGTATATTTAGAGTTTTCACCCGGTGAAAGTAAAGAGCTAAAAGAGCGTTTTAAGTTACAAGATGAGCCCGCCCTCATTGGTAAAGATGTGAAAGGTGGTCGTTTCAAATTAATGAGTTATAACGCTGAAGTGCTTGATGTGAGTACCGGTATATTTTTCAAAAATTACAAAATAGGTCAAATAGAAACCGCCACTTTTGATTGGGAAAACCAGGCAATGAAGTACGGCGTATTTATTAAAGAACCTTATCAAAATCTCATCACCATGAACTCTATTTTTTGGGTGAACGCAGGGATTGAAATTGACCTATCTGCCGATGGCATCAATATTAATACGGGCTCTTTAAGTAAACTTTTAAAAGGCGGCATTTCGGTTGGCTTACCTGAGCAACAGGCCCCGGGTGAAATAGCACAAGATGGGCATAGCTTTTCATTAAGCCAAAGCTATAAAGAAGCGCTAGAAGAGCGCTTTTACGATTTTGATTACTACCTCATTGAATTTGAACAATCAGTTCGAGGACTACGCACAGGTGCTCCTGTCGAATATAGAGGTATGCGTGTAGGTACTGTTGTTGAAACCCCTGCCAATGTAATTATTGACGGTAAACCTGCCCACTTTAGAAACCATAATACGGCGGTTCCAGTACTTATAAAAGTAGAATACGGACGCTTGTATCATGACAGTGCTTCAGCTAAAGAGTATTGGCAAGGTAGTTTAAAAGGCTGGATTGAAAGTGGTATGCGCGCCTCGTTAAAGCCTGGTAATTTATTAACGGGTGCAGTGTATGTAGATTTTGATATATACCCCGACGCGCCAGAAGCACACCTAGGTAAACTTGTGCAGTATGATGTTTTTCCGAGTATTTCTAGCGGCATAACCGTATTAGCAGACCAAGTCTCTGACGTACTTAATAAGGTAAATAACTTAAAAGTTGAAGATAGCTTAGCACAAATGCAAGCCACATTTACCGATTACCGAGCGCTTGCTAATGAAATGCGAGAGCTACTAAGCCAAAAGGATACACAAAACTTACCAGGTGACTTTAATCGTAATTTCGAAAAGATGACAAAAAGTATGGAGCAGTTTGAAGTAACTATGCGCCAATTTGATAAAACCATGGCCAGTTACCAAGCCGGTTCTGAACTTCATCATCAAATACAGCAAACATTAAAAGAGTTTAAACGTTTAAGTGAGGGCCTACAGCCTCTAACTCGCGGATTAAACGAGCAACCTAATATGCTAATTTTTGATAAATCATTACCAGCAGATCCAAAACCAAGGAAGCAATAATGAAATCGTTATTTTTAACCGCAAGTTTATTATTACTATTGGCAGGTTGTAGTTCAGCAATACAAACTGCGACACAGTATTACCAGTTTGAGCAGCCTATAGGTGCATCGTCTCGAAACGTTGCAGATACAGATGCGCAACTAAGAATACAAACTGTTGTACTTAGAGGCGCTTTAAATAATTTGGGCATTGCTATGAAAGTAGATAGCAACCAAATTCATGCTGCAAATTATAACCTGTGGGGCGAATCGCCGGATGTAATGCTTACTGCAACAGCCCAGCAAACACTTTTTAATGCTATGCCCAACTGGATGGTAATAAAAGGCTTACCGGTCATTACTGAACTTGATCAACAAACGTTTTATGAGCTTGAATACGAAATTCACCACTTTAATGGCGATATGCAAGGTAACGCTGATATTTCTGGGCTTTGGCGTTTATATTACACACACCCTGAAACAGGCCGACGTCTTATAAGTATTCATAATTTTTCAAACCTAGTGCCTATTGGTGATGATGGCTATGACGGCCTGGTTTCGACACTTGAAGCAACATGGCTAAATATAAACCTAAATGTTGCAAAACAAATAGAACAAGCAAGACTTTAATCATTAAGTGACAATATAATCACGGCGGTTTTATCATCATTGATAACCGCCTTGCCCTCTATTTTAAAACCCAATTTTAACAACACATTCTGCGATGCCCTATTATCTGGTGATGTTATTGCACACAGTTTTGTAATTCCAAATTCATGCTTATGTTGCAAAAGTGCGCTGGCCGCTTCAAAAACATAACCCTTTTTTTCAAAACCGCTTACAAGTGCAAAACCTAAATCAGGTTGCAGTAACGCGGCGCGTTTATAAAACCCAACAACGCCAACCACTACAGCATTATGCAAAGTAATAATGTAAGGCCCAAAGCCTTGGCGTACATGAGAAGCAATAAATGACTAGGGCCTGTTGACCTTTCAGGATTAAAATCTGTTCAATCTAGGGGCGATTTAATCGCGGCGTGAGGTTTGTAACCTAGTGGGCTAAGTAAAAACCGAGCAACAAAGAGTTAATTGCCCCTAGGTAGAACCCTTCGGGCAGCGCATGTTTGGCATTTATGCTTTGTTATCGCCTATTTATGGGGAATAACCACACTACATAGGCTCTGCCTTGCCTAAATACCAAACATACTGCTGCAAATTTAACCTCGAAAGATAAACAGGCCCTATAATGTACGACTTGGCATCATCAAGGGTATAAATTGCTTTATCACCAATATGCTCTATGAAGCTCGCTTGATTAACTAGCTTAAGTAAAATAGCTGCATCAAGCTCATTTGCATGGCGCAACAACAATCGATTTGTTTTAAATACAGCGTTCAATGTAAGCTCCTCTAAAAAACTTTGTTTTGCATGTAACTTTTTGTTGACTGAAATTAAAAAGCAGATTATTTTTGCGCCGATGTTTTTACAGGCACAACAATAGCGGTTTGCACTCCTTGCACCGTCTGGCGCCAAAGCCAACGCGTTTCACTTAAGCTGCTATTTAACATAACTGTTTATGTGTCCCTCCCTCGCGTACAAAAGCAGTGACTTGGAAGATGGTTTAACAACAAACTTATCATCTTCTTTGTTTTTGTATAAGCAGTTTAAAAATTAATACTATTTTAATTTTTATACATGCTTTTAATTTTGTGAATACTTAAATGCTTGAACCTTCTGCGTTAAGTTTACTGCCACCGTTAGTGGTAGTTGTATTGGCTGTTGTATTACGCCGCCCTATTTTATCTTTACTTATTGGTGCTTTAGTTGGTTTAGTTATCGCCGATCCTGCACAAGTACTTACTAACTTTTCGAGTACATCGCTAAAAGTGATGACAGACGAAACCATCGGCTGGCTAATACTTGTATGTGGTGGCTTTGGCGCTTTAATCGCGCTATTAGTGCGTACAGGTGGCGCATCGGCTTTTGGCAAGTTAGCCCTTAAATACACTAAAGGTAAGCGTTCTTCTTTGTTTATGACCTTTTGTTTGGGTGTAGTTATTTTTATTGATGACTACTTAAATGCGCTTACCGTGGGTGAAACCATGAAACGCATTACCGATAAATTTAAAGTGAGCCGTGAGATGCTTGCCTATGTTGTAGACTCTACTGCTGCACCAATTTGTGTACTTGTCCCTTTATCTACCTGGGCGGTTTTTTTTGGTGGCTTACTTGTAGATAACGGTATTGCTGAAGAAGGCAAAGGGATTGCGGTTTATATCCAAGCCATACCGTATATGTTTTATGCGTGGTTTGCAGTGCTTGTTGTTTTACTTGTTGTGCTGGGTATTATTCCTGCGTTTGGTCCAATGAAAAAAGCAGAGCAAATGGCACAAATTGAGCAAGCTCAAGTTGATCCAGCCCAATACAATGATGTTCAAACAGCGGATGAATATGCAGTAAAAGCCGTAGAAGAGAACTTTGAAGATGCTGATCCTAAAGGTAAATTACGTAACTTTTTGGTGCCGATTATTTTACTGGTTGCATTTACTGTTTACTTTGAAATAGACGTATACAAAGGCTTATTAGCAACAATGGCGGTCACTCTCCCGTTTTATGCTCTACAAAAATTAATGAGCGTAAGTGAAATGATTGAACGCATGCTTGATGGCTTTAAAAGTATGATCCCCGCGATTGGTACTGTTATAGCTGCGTTTATATTTAAAGATGTATGCGACTTAATTGGTTTGCCTCAGTTTGTTATTGGCAGCTTAAGCCCTTATATGACCGCTGCATACTTACCAGCCGTGGTATTTATTTCAATGGCTATTTTAGCGTTTGCAACTGGGTCTAGCTGGGGTATTTTTGCTGTATCAATTCCCATTGTTATGCCACTGGCAAATGCGGTTGATGCAAACATACCACTAGTCATTGGTGCGCTATTATCAGCTTCTTCTTTTGGTAGCCAAGCGTGTTTTTACTCAGATTCAACCGTACTCGCAGCGCAAGGTTCTGGTTGTAATTTAATGAGCCATGCCGTTACACAATTGCCTTACACGCTAATTGCTGCGGCATTAGCTGTTATAGGCTTTTTAATAATGGCTTAAATTAGCTGAATAAATAAAAACCCCAATGTAGTAATACATTGGGGTTTATTTTTAGCTGTATAAATAAAGCTTATTTTTGTAGTTTAATACCATTGTAATAGGCATCAAGCGTTGTGATTTTAGTTTGATTTGGTAAATCGGCAAAGTCACTTTCTATAAACTTAGTCCCGCGTAATTGCACATTTAAACGTGCAGCATTAGGGTTAAGCATTGTTTGCTTATAGTAGTCTTTTATATCTGCAAGCGTTACTTTTTCAACTTCATCAATCAGCTTTTGCTTAGAATCAAAGGTAAAGTTTTCACGGTACCAATCGTTTATAAGTGGGCTCATTTCGTCACTTAAGTTTTTAGGCTGCTCTTTAAGTGATACAAGGGTAGAGTTTTTAAGCTGCTCAAAAGTCTCTTCGCTCATGTTATCAAGTTCAACTGCGTACTCTTTTTTAAATTTATCAAAACGAGCTTGTATTTCTTTTGGTCCTTTAACCGGTGTTTGAATATACAAACCAATTGCTGAGTAATCTTCAATTGGGCGAGCTAACGCACCTACTGCGTATGCAAGCTGCTCCTCAGTACGCATTTTATCAAACGCAACTGTTCTAAAGTGGCTTTGTAATACAGCTGCTTCTGCTTTTTGTTTGTAACCCGCAACAGGGTGAACGGTCATATCGACCACCGCTACATCGGCTACATCGATATCTTTTTGTAATACCAGCGTTTCGCCCGGTTGTGGCAACCACGCTTTGCTTCGTGCAAATTCACTGCGCTTATGATTACTTGGTAATGTTGCACTTAATTCGTCTGCAATCGCGTCTATATCTTGCTGATCGTAGTTACCGTAACTAAATACACGTAAATCGTTTTGTGCAAACGTAGCTGATTTTAATTGTGCTAAGTCGGCAACACTCAGTGAGTCAGCGGCTTTAATAAGCGCATCTGTATCAAAGCCACCTGTACGCGTTAGTTTTGAATACTCGCCAAATGCTTGTGCATACGGAAACTGCTTTTGTTGGTTTAGTAAACTACGCTTAAAGCGATCTACCGCTTGGCTAAATGCTTGTGCTGTTTCATCGGCTTTTAATCCGGTTAAAGCTTGTTTAAGCAATACATCTTGCTTGTCTGTAAAACCACTCATAGATAAAACAAGACCATTACTCGGTGCTAAACTTACGCTCATACCGGCGATTGCTGCTTCGGTACTTAACTGACTTTGTTGAATATTATATAAATCAGCCCAAACAGAATAAAGGACTTCTGCTTTGATATCGTTCAAACCTGGTTGAGTATTTATATAAACTTCAACAAGCCCTTTTGGCTGCTCTGCAAATTTTTGACTTGCTTGGCGCCATACTTTTACACCATTTTTATCGTAAGCAAGTTCTGGGTGTTTTTGCTCTTTAAATGCTTGCGTTTTTATTGCAAAATTTTCAGGCAATAAATTGTTTACAGTCGGTAGTGCTAACTTAAGTTTGCTTGGTTTTTTCCAGCTGGCAATTTCATCATCGCTAATGTCACTGATGCGGTATTTACCGTCGTAAAAGTGTAGTTGTGAGTCTGTCTCTTCTTGCTGCGATACATACCAAATACGAAGGGTGTCGGCATTTAACTGCTCAAGTACATTGTTTACAGCGTCAGCGTCAAACTTTGCATAATAATAAGGTGCATTAATAGCGTGATTTAACGGATAGTCTTGCATGCTTTGCGTAAGCGAGCTTACATAATTAAACTCATCACCTTTTTCTAAAAACTTAAACTGGTTATTAAGGGAAGTACGAATTTCGTTGAAGTACTTGCTATCAACGCCTTCTTTTTTAATTAAATCGATGTACTGCATGATAGTTGCAACTATTTCGTCACGATTTTTCATGCCTTCATCTGTAAGCTCTACATTTACATTTAACGAACCGTAGTTGCCATATTGATTTGGTGCAGCTGAAGCTGAAAGCTGAGACACCCACCCTTTGTCACGAAGAAGTTGCGCTGGGCTGCCCGGCATTTCATTACTTAGTAAATACGCTACAAATCGGTTTGGTTTAAGTGCAAATTCGCTATTATTATTAGCAATGGTGAAATCAAGTTGCAGCTGTTTTACATCTTCATTTGGTGCATAAAACACGCGTTTTCCGCCAGCGTTATCAAAATCAAGTTTTGCAGTCACTGTTGGTTTTTCGATATTTTTATTTTTTATGTCAGCAAAGTATTTTTGCGCTTTTTGCTCCATTTCAGCAATAGGTAAATTAGAAATAAGCGCAACTTTCATAATATTTGAAGAGTAGTATTTATTATAAAAATCAACCGTTTCTTTATGAAGTGAACTATTTTCTTTATCGCCAAGGGTTTCTAGGTTACCAATTAAAAAACGATTAGCGGGGTGATCGCCCATCATTTTACGCGCGAGTTTAAATTGTCCAAAAAAGTCCATTTCGCGGCGCATTGACCACTCTGCATTCACTGCATTTTTTTCTTTATCTGTGTATTCTGGATATAACTTAGGCGCTTTGAAAAAGTCAGCAAAACGGTCTAGCCCTTCATCAAACGCGTCGTTATTAATCTTAAACATGTAATTAGTAATATCGAGCCACGTGTAAGCATTGTGCGCGCCACCATTTTTGGTCATAAAATCAGAATACCCTTTTGTGTCTGGGTAGCGATCTGTGCCTAAAAACAGCATGTGCTCTAAATAATGCGCCATACCTTGTTGCGACATTGGGTCGTGCAGTAAACCAACACCAACGCTGAGTGCCGCTGCTGATTTTTCAGCACCTGGATCTGACACTAAAATTACTTCAATGTCGTTTGCCAGCTTAAGTGTTTTATATTCGCGGTTATCGTTAGGACTTACGACTAACGTATCTGATAGTAAAGAGGCCTGAGGCGCCACTGAAACCGAAGCCGTATTTGAACAACCACTTAAAACTGCAAGTGCGATAGCACTAAAACCAATAATCTTTTTCATTTTTGTTTTCCATTAAAAAGTATTGCGCAAAATAGCGTGCGCCAATTCAAAGCAATATAGTTAAGCTAAACTAACATTTTCAATTAATAACTTTCTACAAAATAACGCTATTTTGTGTAACACATTGTGAAAAATGTCTTCATAATCGGATATTAGTTGGGAGTCTGCCAACCTTGCGAGATTAAAAATCATTCAATATCAAAAAATACGCAAATTCTAAATAATAAGGAAAAACAATGGAAAAAATCATTATACTTGCCATGTTTGCACAAGTTACGCTTTCACTGGTTGTCATGCTCATTATGGGTAAAAGGCGCTTTGCCGCGGCTAAAAACAAACAACTAGATTTAAGTGATTTTAAAACAATGCAGTTAGATAAGGCTGGCGACACTATTAGGGTGGCAGATAGAAACTTTTCAAATCAGTTTGAAATACCTGTGCTTTTTTACGCGGGATGTTTACTTGCACTGCAACTAAATAGCACCAGTACACTTGTGGCAATACTGGCCTGTTTATTTGTAGCAACACGTATTGTGCACAGTGTTATTCATTTAGGTGAAAATAACGTACGCGCACGTTTTAAAGTATTTTTACTGGGTTGTATTTGTGTGTTTTCAATTTGGCTAGCAATGGTTTGGCGAGTACTATTTTAAACTGCAAAGTTTAATAATAGTAATGTGGACGGCTGGTTTAGGCCATCCACATTACCGTTAATTTTAATTATTTAGCACGTTTTAAACGAGGTACCGCAAGTAAAAAAGCACCTAAAAGCCAAATTAACCCGCCGCCAGAACTGCTACTAGAACCTGTTGATGTGTCAGAATCAATTAACGTATTTTCAGTGACAGTAAGGCCTGCTGCTGAATTAGGATCATCATCCATTACCGCCACATTTTGAATAGTCACTAAGTTAGCACTACTAATTGTTACATCAGTACTTGCACATTGCTCAGCAGTAATATCAACCACGGGTGTTTCACCACAGTGTACTAACGCTGCAATTTTATCTAAAGTTGATTGGCTTGCTGCAGTAATTTGTCCAAACACAGTAAAGCCACCATTTTGCGTATCAAGTGCTGCACTATTGTCTGTAATATTAAAAAACCACTGACTTGTTGCGCTATTAGCATCACCCGATAATTTAGCCATCGCAATGGTGCCCTTAACATTAGAAAAAACGGGCTCATTTTCTACAGCAGGCTTTGTAGTAATCGCATCTAGCGAATCAGAAAATGTAAATCCACCACCTTGAATAACAAAGTTACTAACAGAGCGGTGAATTACTGTTTCGTTATATGAATCGTCTTGAACGTAACTTAAAAAATTTGCGACTGTTTTGGGGGTTTGTTGATCAAACAGGTTAATTTCTATGACACCTTGGCTCGTGTTCATTTCAACTATAGTAGCGGTGCTTGTAAAACTTGCTGCAGCAAGTGCTGAGCCAAGTAAAAGTTTTTTCATGTTTTATTCCTGTTGTTATATTTTTTAAATAATTAGTTAATGCGTTAACACATTAATGCCATCGGCGACTAAAATCGATTCTAAAGTGTGAGTTGATACAATTAAGACCGTGTTGATAACAAATTAATTACATATGCCATTATTTATATTCTTTTTTGCTATATAAATCTAACTATTTAAAATTAAATCATCTTAAAAGTGTGGTCACTTATTTGTTACCTTAAAAAAACACAAACAACAGGATCTAACAATGCCACATACTAAACAAACAATTTGCGACTTTGGTTTACACAAAGGTGAACCATACACAAAACTACCGGCGAGCTTTTTAACGTGGATGGTAGGTATAAACCATACTAAGCGGGAATATGCGGATGCAGAGTTAAAGCGTCGCGAAAGTGCCGCCACAAATCGATTAACTGTACCTTCTAAATAAAATGTCAATAAGTACGTTTTTTTAGCATAAAACTAGTTTAAACTACCCGCTTGATAAATTAAGTAGACCTTAATCCATAGGTATTTTATGCGTATAATTATTTTATTTTCGATTATTTTTAGTGTACTTGGATGTACATCTCCTGCTCCTGAATCAACCTCTAACAGTACTCCTACTGAATATTTAACTGTTCTTCATACTAATGATAATCACGGCCGTTTTTGGCAAAACGAAAAAGGCGAATACGGTATGGCCGCTCGCAAAACGTTAATTGACTCTTTACGTAATGATGCCCAAAAGCAAGGTCATGCCGTTTTACTTCTCTCTGGTGGTGACATTAATACCGGTATTCCTGAGTCAGATTTACAAAAAGCAGAACCTGACTTTAAAGGTATGTCGCTGATTGGTTATGATGCAATGGCATTAGGTAATCACGAATTCGATAACCCTATTGATGTATTGAAGCAACAGCAAAAATGGGTGAACTTTCCTTTTCTATCAGCCAATATATTTGAAAAAGAATCAGGCGAACATGCGTTTGATAGCTATAAAATATTCAAAAAAAATGGCTTAACTATTGCTGTTATTGGATTAACAACAACAGACACAGCTAAAATTGGTAATCCTCAGTATATTGGCCACTTAGAGTTTAAAGACCCTGTTGACGTTACCGCAAAACTAGCTAAAGAAATAAAAGCTAAGTACAACCCTGATATTACCATTGCGCTGACTCATATGGGTCATTATGTTGATGCTAGCTTTGGCATTAATGCACCAGGTGATGTAACACTTGCTCGCTCACTTCCTGCAAACACGCTTGATATGATCATTGGCGGTCACTCACAAGAACCTGTGTGTATGAGTGATACAAATGTAAATGACGACAACTTTAAACCTGGCCTTGCCTGTAAGCCAGACCAGCAAAACGGTACTTACATTATGCAAGCCCATGAATGGGGTAAGTATGTTGGTAAAGCTGAGTTTAAGCTTGAAAACGGAAAATTAACGTTACTAGACTACAAACTCATGCCTGTTAATTTGTATGTAGATAAAGTTCAAGCTGATGGCTCTACTAAAGCAGTATTAGCAAACGAGTACATTAAACCAGACCCTAAACTTGAATCTTATTTAGCGGTATACCAAGCTAAAGGCGCTAAACAAATTGAAGGTACCATTGGTGAAGTAGATGCTCGCTTAGAAGGTGACAGAAACAAAGTTCGTTACCAACAAACAAACCTTGCACGTGTAATTATTCAAGCTCAAATGGATGTAGTAAATGCAGACTTTGGATTAATAAGTGGCGGTGGTATTCGCAGCTCAATAGAGGCTGGTAAAGTAAGCTATAAAGATATTTTAAAAGTACATCCTTTTAAAAACCGCATTACTTATATGGATTGGCAAGGCAGTGATTTATGGGATTACTTAAATACAGTAACGAGCTTCCCACCGGATGCTGGTGCTTATTTGCAATACCATAAAATATCGTTTGAGCGTAAAAATAATCAGTTGGTTAATGTTTTGATCAATGGCGAACCGCTTAATAAAAATAAAACATACAGAATGAGTCTAAATAGCTATAACGCATCAGGCGGTGATGGTTATCCTGCACTTACAAATAAAAAAGGCTTTGTAAGTACAGACGAAACAGATGCTAAAGCACTTCAAGACTTTATATCAAAAAATAGCCCTCTCAAAGCGGCTGAATTTACCCCTAAATAACCTCTAAGAATAAGAGGAAAGTAATCTAGTTACTTTCCTCTTATTTCAATATTACCTTTTTTAATATTTGCCAGCCCATAACTATGCAAACGAGAACGAGAGCCTTCCCCATAGGCTTTAGGTGGGTAATATAACTCTTTTTCTTCAGGACACTCACTAAGTACTTCATCTAACGCCGCACGTATCTCACTCAAGGTTTTTTCTAGGCTATTATTAAAATTAGGCCTTTTTCTAACCGTATGACCAAGTTCGACCAACCTATAAAAATACTTGTTAGCGAGCTCTAGAAGCTCCTCTGGTACATCTTTATTATGACTAAGCGCTACATCATCGTTATTTGTACAATACTCTACAAGTGCTAAATAAAAGCATAATGGCTTATTGGCTAAACCCACTTTTTGCTCTGCATTACAACTACTTGATAGTGTTTTATCGTTAAGATCAACTATAAGTATCAGCGGCGTAGGCTCTGCAATTGATTGATGCTGTGCATTATTAGACTGCTTATTGCTTTGTTTGATAAACGCAAACTTAACCCAAAAACTAATCAACACACTTAATACTAAAAATATAAAATAGTAAATAAGATGGCTCACTGTAAAGTGGGTTTGCTGAACGTTAAATACAACTAATACAGGTCCGTTATTAGTGCTCAAACTACGTGTTATTTGGTGTAAGTTTACAGGTGCTAGTATTTCGCCTTTTGGTGCAATAGCAACAACTTTAAGATCATTCGAATTAATGTAGCTGTTTAAGGTTTTAATGTAGCTATTAACCGCATCTTTATTCCCTGAATGCTTTAGCAGCTCATTTGATAAATCAAGTAATGGTAAGTCGAGTGCTATTTGCCTTTCTATCTGCGTTATTTTTTGTTTAGTCACTTGCTGGCTTTTTTGAATTACAGAAATATAAAACACAGAAGATAAAGTTAAAAATAAGCATAGTAAAACAAGTAGTTGTTTATATTTACTCATCACTAACTTCCTCTTTTAAGTTTACTGAGCTAGTACCGCAACTCCAAAACGATTGTGCATTTTGATAATAATGCAAACTTTGATCTTTAGACATATCAAGCAAATTTGCCTGTACTGCACATAATAAATCAGTATTGTTTTGCTGCATTTTTAAATACCATCTTGTTCCAGTAATATTATTACTCAAAGGCGTAATATAGTTTTTTGAAAAACGTTTTTCGTCACTCTCTTTCCAAAACGAAGCAATAATATCTACTTTTCCGTTGGCGAGTAAATCGCGTAATTCGTTATGAGAACTAGCATAAGTGATTTTCAAATTAGCTAAATTTATATCCAGTTCTTTAAACATTTGCTTTGGTAAAATATGCCCTGATCGGCTGGTAGGATAATCAAGCAAACCTATGCGTTTATCTAAAAAATATTGTTTAGTGACTCGAGGTTTTTCTTTAGAAGATATAAAAAAAGCCGTGTAGTCAGAAAAACCAACAACGGGCTGGTAGTTATATGTCGACTCTGCTTTAAAGGCTGCCATAATATTGTTTTTAGCCAAAATTAAGTCAGCAATTCCTTTACCCACAAACTCAAAGCTGTCTGCCGTTCTATACCCCCAATACCCTTTTACAGAGCCATATTGCTTAGCTACTACGTTATCAGAGCATAACTTTTGTGTTAATAATTTGGCTATTTTTTTTGATTGTGTAAAAACAATTAATTGGCCTTTGTTACTTGTAGCAGTTGTTTGACACTCTGTTGAGGTTTCGATCATAACCGGAAAATGTAAATCATCATTGTATACACTAACTTGACCGCAAACCCACGTAACGACCAATAATAGAAACAAAAATGTAACAATTAACATTTTGTGCAACACAATATTTTTATAATCCAAAGCAATGCCACCCAAAAATAGACGATATAGTGTATTTGAACAATTTCGCTTACCTATTACAACAAGTAATTTTACCTGTTAAATATAAGAGACTGATTTTAAACGCAATTTAATAAGAAACTATGAATTTTAATAAGTCCTTCCTATCAACATTAAAAATGAGGACAATTGACCGCATTAGCTTATAGCAACCCCATGAAATATTCATTTAGGAAGTTTTAATGCATAACAATATAAAGTACTCGATATCTTCTGCGCTTTTGATTAGTGCGATATTCACAAGCACTAACTCACACGCTTGGGGTCAAAATGGCCACCGTATTGTAGGGCAGATTGCACAATCTCATATAAGCGAAACAACTAAAGCAGCAATTAAACCTTATTTAGATGGTGAGTCACTTGCGCAAATATCAACGTGGCCTGATGAAATGCGCTCTGCTCCTGGCGACTTTTGGCAAAAGCAATCATCTCGTTGGCATTATATTAATGCAGCACCAGGAAAATCTTTCAGCTTCAATCACGATCACACTAAAAACAAAGAATCTGTAAGTAATATCCTAGAAGGCATTCACTATTCCATGCAAACACTCACTGATAAAAATAGCACCTTAGATGCTAAGCAGTTCAGTTTGCGTTTTTTAGTGCATTTAGTAGGCGATAGCCATCAGCCATTTCATGCCGGTCGAGGTGAAGACAGAGGTGGTAACCGTATTAAGGTTTCATTTTTTAACGAAGAAACAAATCTTCACAGCCTTTGGGATACAAAGTTAGTTGAGAACGAGAACTTGTCGTTTACTGAATACGCTCAATTTATTGATACAAATAACAGCGAGTTAATTGCTGAGTATTTACAAAGCTCACCTAAAACTTGGGTTGAAGAATCACACAATTTAGCAACAAAAATTTATAAGTACACCAACGACGAAGTTGGGTACAGCTACATTTATAACAACACTCCAATTGTTAAAACACGCCTACAACAAGCGGGTATTCGACTAGCTGGACTATTGAACGCCTTATTTGACCCTTCTGCAAAAGAGTTAGAAACGGCACTAAAAATGACGACTGACAAATAAACAGTATTAAATTTATATAACCTACACACGGGAAATCAACATTATGACTAAGCTTCGCCTTTCGAAATTAACTGGAGCGGTAATTTTAGCTCTAGGTGTTTCTACAAGCGCAATGGCTGCTGATACTTCATCTGCAATGCGTGGTAAAATTACAACGCCTTCAGGTGGCAGTGCTGCAAACGTTAAAATTAAAGTAGTTCACCAACCAACGGGAACTATTAGCGAGCTAACTACAAACGAAAGTGGTACGTTTATCGCTAATGGCTTACGTGTAGGTGGTCCTTACATGGTTATCATTGATTCTGATACGTTTAACGATACCACTGTTGAAAATATCTACTTGAACCTTGGTGAAACTTACCGTTTAAGCTCGCAGCTTGCTCCGCTAAACATCGAAAAGATTGAAGTGTCTGGTTATAAGATTGTTCAACAATCAGGTGGCTCTAGCAGTACATTTGGCTCTGACACTATTGAAAATATGCCAAGCTTTAACCGCGACATTAAAGATATTGCGCGCTTAAACCCACTCGCCAGTATTAATGGTAATGGTGAGCTAACGTTTGCAGGTAGTAACCCTCGTAGCAACGGTTTAACAGTTGACGGTATTGGTCAAAATGATGACTTTGGCTTGAACTTTGGTGGCTACCCGACTTCTCAGCCTCCTGTAGCACTTGATGCTATTGAACAAGTTTCTGTTGATGTATCTCCTTTCTCAGCTTCTAAAGGTAACTTTGGTGGCGGTACTATTAACGCAGTAACAAAGTCTGGTACGAATGAGTTTAAATTCTCTGGCTTTTATGAAATATCTACTCCTGAGATAGCTGGCGATGTCGATAATATTGTACAAGAAGACGATCTTGATGAGCTAGGTCATAAAACTTACTCTACAAATAAAGTAGAGCCGATTAAAACTGAAGAAAGATTTGGTTTTAACGTTGGTGGCGCAATTGTTAAAGACGAACTGTTTTATTTCGTTAACTATTCAGAATGGTCAAGCGAATTAGATCTTGATTACGGCTTTGACGGCTCTGGTGCAGCCAACGAATTTAATACTTCAGAAGCTAACTATAACCGTTTCATTTCTATTTTAAATAATGAATATGGCTTGACTGATTCATTAGCAGGTGCGCCAGAAGATACAAATAAAAACCTGTTAGTTAAGCTAAGCTGGAACGCAAGTGATGACCATCGTTTAGATTTTACTTACCAATGGCAAGACGATCAAGATGAGCGTAACACTAGCACCGGTGGCGATAATATTGTACTAACATCGAACACCTACGCCTACGTAACGAAGTTCAATAACTTTTCAACAAAGCTTTACTCTGATTGGACTGAAGATTTTTCTACTGAAATTGGTGTGTCATATAAAGATGTTACCTCTGATAGCGCAACTCGCTCAAACCTAGGTAGTATTTCAGTTGATGAAGATGGTCGAAATGGCCCTTCTTACAACTTTGGTACAGATCAATATCGTCATGCTAACCGCTCTGAAACGCAAAATTTAACTTTCACACTCGATGCTACCTATTTAATGGATGAGCATGAAATAAACTTTGGTGCTCAATATGAGTCACTTCGTTTATATAACTTATTTGCTGAAAACTCTCTTGGCACGTGGAAGTTTGATAGCTTAGAAAATTTTGAAAACCGTGAAATTGGTTCTTATGATTTCTCTTATCAGAATGCTTACACTAATGATTCATCTGATACAGCATATGATGTAAGACGTAACCAACTAGCACTTTACATTGAAGACACTTTTTATGTAGGTGACGATTTAGAAGTTACAGCAGGTGTTCGTTATGAGCGTTTATCATCAGATGATAAACCAACTCTAAATGAAAATTTTGCGAATACGTATGGCTTTACTAACCAAGAAAATCTAGATGGTCTAGACATTATACTTCCTCGCGTTGGCTTTAAATACTACGTAACAGAAGCCCTTACTATTAACGGTGGTATTGGTCGCTTCCAAGGTGGTATTCCAAATGTTTGGTATAACAACTCATTCCAAAGCGATGGTATTACATTAGTATCTGCTCCTAACGATGTAATTAACGACTACTATGCAAATAACACTGCCGATATTACTCAGGTGCCTGATGAAATTAAAAACTCATTAGAACAAGGTGCTGGTAGCGTTGCTTATATCGACCCTGATTTTAAATTGCCTTCAAGCATTCGCACCCAAATAGGTTTTGAATATGAGTTTGATTCTGAACTATTAGGTGATGGCTTTAAATGGCAAGCAGAGATTGCTTATCATAAAAAAGAGAATGAGGCGGTATGGCATAATACATCTATTAACCCAATCGGTATTGCAGCTGATGGTGAACGCGTTATAAATGAAACTATTTATAGTGGCTCTTTAGCTGATAACGCTGACATAGAAATGACGAATTCATCTGATGATGGACGTTCAATTATTATTTCAACAGGTATTGCTAAACAGTGGGATAATGGCCTGTTTGTATCGGCAAGCTATGCACACCAGGATGTTACCGAGTCATCAGCCGGTTCAGCTTCTCAAGCGGAAGGCAACTACAAGCATAATATTACAGTAAATCGTAATGAAGATATTGCAGCACGTGGTTTTTACGAAGTTGAGCACAGCTTTAAAATCAACTTAGCATATAACACAGAGTTTTTTGAAGGGTATGCGACTAAGTTTAACGTGTATTTTGAACGTCGTTCAGGTCGTCCATTTAGTTATACAATGAACATGTATAAAGACAGTGATTTGGGTGATACGAGTAGTTTCTTCAGTAATGGTGCTTACTTACCATATATACCTACAGGTGCTGATGATCCAAATGTAAACTGGGATGAATCAGGTATGACTTGGGCTGAGTTAGAACCATTACTAGAGCGTGCTGGTATATCTCAGCGTGGTGGTATTTTAGGTAAAAATACAGCAACTCAACCTTGGGTTACTACGATGGACGTTAGCATTAAGCAAGAAATACCAGGCTTTGCTGAAGGTCACACTGGTGAGGTTTATCTAATGATTGATAATTTCGCAAACCTTCTAAACAGCGACTGGGGTGTAGAAAAACGCTTAGGTTACTCTAACCAAACTATTTATGACTTTGGTGGCCTTGATGACCAAGGCAGATATAAAATAGACAACAGCTTTGGCGGTGCAGATGTGCGTAATTACTCACAAATCAATTCATCGTCATCAGCTTGGCAGGCTAAAGTTGGTATTAGCTACAAGTTTTAAGCCTTAATAGGTAAGTAATAACACATTAAGTTATTTGTTAACAAAACCCATTGCAAATTTGTAATGGGTTTTTTGTTTTTCACACCCCAATTTCACATGTTTGTCATAAAGCCCACGTAATATATACCCCGATATAGAGTTATTGCTCAAAAAAACACTCAAATAGACAAAAATAGTACTATTTATTAAAAATATATTGCAGTTGTATTTTATTTGTAACGAATAAATAAGGTACACTAGTAACGGATTTTGAATAAATGAACTTTAACTGTTTATTTTGAAAAATTTTAAAATAAAAATATAAAAATTTAATTAATAACTACACGGGAAAATTAAATGAAAACTCAATTACGCAAAACAGCTCTTTCACTTGCTATTGCAGCATGTGTTGGTGTAAGTGGCGCTGCAATGGCTAACGAAACGACCTCTGCAATTAAAGGTCAAGTAATGGGGCCTAACGGCAACCCAGCAGCCGGCACTAAAGTAACAATTTTACACGTACCTTCTGGATCAGTAAAAACAACTGAAGTAAATGACGCTGGTTATTTTACAGCTAAAGGCCTGCGAGTTGGCGGTCCTTATAAAGTAATTGTTGATTCAGATGTATATGCAGACCAAGAATTCAATAACATTATTCTTAATATTGGTAACGATTATCCAGTAAACGTTTCTCTTGAGTCACAATCAAGCATGGAACAAATCGTAGTTTCTGGCGCGCCAATTAGCTCTATGTCTGGCGGTACTGGTCCGGCGTCTACTTTCACACTTACAGATCTAGAGAATCAGCCTGCTATTAACCGTGATTTAAAAGATATCATTCGTGTTGATCCACGAGTAGCAATAGATGATAGCCGCGGCACTATTAACTGTGGTGGCGGTAATCCAAAATTTAATAGTTTAACGCTAGACGGCGTTCGTATGAACGATAACTTCGGCTTAAGCTCAAATGGTTACCCTACTATTCGCGCACCTTTTTCTTTTGATTCAATTGAGCAAGTAGCTGTAGAACTTGCACCATTTGATGTTCAGTACGGTGGATTTACAGCGTGTAACATCAATGCTGTAACTAAATCTGGCGGCAACGAAATTCATGGTGGCGTGTTTTTCGATTACACAAATGATTCAATGAAAGGTGATAAAATTGAAGGCGAAGACGTTGATAACGGTAGTTATAATGAAAAACGCTACGGTTTTAATGTTGGCTTACCTCTAATTAAAGATTCATTATTTTTATATACTTCATATGAAAAGCTAGAAGGGGTAGCACAATTCAATTATGACCCTTTAGGTTCAAGTGTTTCTGAAAGCGACTTAGCTCGTATCCAACAAATTTCACAAAATGTGTATGGTTATGATGCAGGTACCACTCCTTCGAGTGCACCTGTAGAAGATGAAAAAATATTAATTAAATTAGATTGGAACATTAACGATTCTCACCGTGCTAACTTAGTTTATAACTATAATGACGGCTTTACATTATCTCAATCAGATACTGGTTCAACTCGCCTATCGTTAGATAGTCACTTTTATGAGCAAGGTGCAGAATTTACTTCAATCATCGGTTCAATATACTCAGACTGGAATGACGATTTTTCAACTGAAGTTCGTTTAGGTAAATCGGAACTAGATGCACGTGTTGAATCACTTGATGCTGCAAGCAGCTTTGGTGAATTCCAAGTAAACACATCGGATGGAGGTCGAGTATATTTAGGTCCAGATGATTCTCGTCAATCAAACGATTTAAATTACGATACAACTACATTTAAACTTGCTGGTACTTACTACCTTGACCAGCACACGATAACAGCTGGTTACGAGTATGAAGAGCTAGAAGTATTTAACCAATTCGTTCAACACACGCAAGGTGAATGGAGTTTTGCAAGTATTGATGATTACGAAGCAGGAATTGCAAGTGCAATTTTCTACAATAATGCCGCAGGTACGAATAATGCTGCAGATGCCGGCGCTAGCTTCTCATATGCTCAACATACTTTTTATATTCAAGATGAATATAGCTTCTCAGACATTGATGCATCACTAACGTTTGGTCTTCGTTACGACAGTTACACTAGCGATGACAAGCCTACTTTAAATGAAAACTATACTGCACGTTATGGTTTCAGTAACCAATCAACATTTGATGGTGTGGATTTAGTTCAACCACGTATTGGCTTTGAATGGTATGCAACTGATGCACTTGAAGTTCGCGCAGGTTTGGGCTTATTTTCAGGTGGTAATCCGAATGTGTGGTTATCTAACTCATATTCAAACGACGGCATCACAAATATTAGCGCAAATCAGTTTGGATCTATTGATTTATTTGCTACACCAAATGTGAATGGTGGAAAACCAGGTTTTGATGTACCACAATCACAGTTTGATAAAGTAGCTAACACAGTAATTGGTTCTGGAGATAGCTTTACGAACGCCGTAGCTTCTGATTTTGAAATCCCATCGGAATGGAAATATTCAGTAGGGGCTACTTATACAACAGAAGACGAATATGTAATCTCATTAGATTATCTCTACACCAAAAAGCGTGATGCAGCAACGTTAATGGACCAAGCCCTTACTGACAGTGGTACTACTACTTTTGATGGTCGTCCAATTTTAACCTCTATTGAAGGACGTGACGGTGATTTACTTTTAACAAATGTTAATGGTGACAGTGGTGAAACTTCAATTATCTCTGCAGCTGTAAGCAAAGCATTCGATAACGGTATTAAAGTACAACTATCATATGCTTATACAGATGCTGATGATGTTAACCCAATGACAAGTTCAACAGCGAGCTCTAACTACGGTAACTTGGCAACGTCTAACCCGTTAGATCCTGGTGTATCTTCATCAGATTATGAAATACCTCATCGCTTTACATTAAACCTTGCTTACACACATGAATTTATCGATGGATATAGCACTCGCTTTAATTTATTTGGTGAAGCATACAAAGGCTTGCCTTACAGCTTCACATTTAATGGTAACGATGAAGATACATTTGGTGATTTTAATTCAAATGATTCTCGCCAACTACTTTATGTACCGTTAGTAAACGATCCTAACGTTGTTTATAACATGTCAGCAGATGAGATTAATGAATTTAATGAGTTCATTGCATCTGAAGGATTAAAACGTGGTGAAATTTCAGGTCGTAACGCGCAAAACTCTGATTGGTTTGTTAAGTTTAACTTTAAGCTAACTCAAGAAGTACCTGGGTTCATGGATGGCCATAAAGGTGAAGCATTCTTCGTAATCGATAACTTAACTAATATGTTAAACGATGATTGGGGTGTACTGAAAAAAGGTCCTTTCGTTGGTGCTCGTATGATTTCAACAGATATTGATGACCAAGGCCGTTACGTTTATTCAAACTTTAACGGGAATAACGCAAGCACCACAACTCAACGTGATGCATCTCTTTGGGAAATGCGTGTAGGTGTTCGTTACACTTTCTAATTTAGAACTGTAGCCTAAAACATCTTTTAAAAGCCCACTTTGGTGGGCTTTTTTATGCCTTTAATTTGTTATTTAACTTTTCAAAAATACCCACTAACACTTCGTATTCTTCATTAGTCAAAGTGCTTAGTAATTGTTTTTCCCAATTCAGTGCATCGGGTGCTATTTGCTCATATAAGCTTTGACCTACTTTACTCAGTACAAGTAAGGCCGCGCGTTTGTCTTGTGCATTTAACTCACTTTTCACTAAACCTTTATCTATTAAAACTTTTACCGCACGCGACACAGTCGACTTGTCCATATTTGCTTGCGTGCATAAATCCTTTGCGTTGCTCTGACCATACTGCGCTAAATTAGCAAGTATTCGCCACTGGGGAATATTTAAACCGTACTTAGTTTGATAAACCTCGGCAAAGTCATTACTTACACGTGTTGCTACATTCGTTAATTGATAAGGTAAAAACGTTGCTAAATCAATTTTCATTTTTAGTTATCCCAGCTTTATAAGGCTTACTTTGGTGTTCATTAATATTTACACGGATGCGTAGTTGCACATTTGATATTAGTCTCACTTGAGAGTATCTTAACTGAAATAAAAATAATATTAAACCAACCCCCCTCTCACAGGAGTCAGTAATGGCGACACAATTAAGTTATATGACAGGTTTTGGTAATGAATTTGAAACACAAGCGCTACCCGGTGCACTGCCAATAGGACAATTTAGCCCACAAAAAGTTAAATACGATTTATACACAGAGCAATTTAGTTCGACTGCATTTACGGCTCCTCGCGCTTCAAATCGTCGCACTTGGTTTTACCGCCTTCGTCCGTCTGTAGTGCAAGGTGATTACCAAGCAATTGATAACGGCCTAATAAGAACAGCCCCAATCACTGAAGCCGTAACACCACCAACAATGCTACGTTGGAATCCTATTGATATGCCTTCACAGCCTACTGATTTTATTGATGGGTTAGTAACGATGGCTGCTAATGGCAGTGCTAATGGGCAATCTGGTATTGGCATTCATGTATATGTCGCTAATCAGTCAATGCAAGGGCGTTACTTTTGCAATGCCGATGGCGAAATGTTGTTTGTCCCTCAGCAAGGTGAGTTATTAATTCACACCGAGTGCGGTAAGTTAAGCATTAAACCAGGTGAAATTGCTGTAGTTCCCAGAGGAATTAAGTTCTCTGTTGATTTAATTGATAATACAGCCCGTGGTTATATTTGTGAAAATTATGGCCATGCGTTAGAGCTTGCAGAGCGAGGACCTGTTGGTGCAAACGGTTATGCCAACGACAGAGACTTTCAATACCCTGTAGCGGCCTTTGAAGATAAAGAAGGTGACTTTGAGCTTGTTTCTAAATTTAACGGTAATTTATTTAGCTGTGAAATTAAGCACTCTCCTTTTGATGTGGTTGCATGGACGGGTAATAGTGCGCCCTATAAATACGACTTATCGCGTTTTAATGTAATGAATACAGTGAGCTTTGATCACCCCGATCCTTCTATATTCACTGTACTAACCTCTCCTTCTGCTACTGAGGGTATGGCAAATGTCGATTTTGTGATATTTCCACCGCGTTGGATGGTAGCCGAAAATACATTTCGCCCGCCGTATTATCACCGCAATATTATGAGTGAATTTATGGGCTTAATTGAAGGTGTGTATGATGCAAAAGAGCATGGTTTTGTACCTGGTGGCGCAAGTTTACACAATTGTATGTCGCCACATGGACCTGAAGCCGACGTATTTGAAAAAGCCTCAAACGCTGAGCTTACACCACAAAAATATGAAAACACATTGGCCTTTATGTTTGAGTCGCGCTATATAATTTCACCGACAAAATATGCATTAGAAGGTAAAGAGCGCCAACCAAATTACACCGATTGCTGGCGCACAATTAAAAAACAATTTACAGGTTCACAGGATTAATTATGAAATTATACAGCTACTTTCGCTCATCAGCGGCTTATAGAGTGCGTATAGCGCTTAACTTAAAAGCAATCGATCATGAACTTGCTATTGTTAACCTTTTAAAATCGGAGCAGCTTGGGAAAGAATACTTAGCGACTAATCCGCAAGGCTTACTACCGGCACTTGAAACCAATGATGGTGTTTTAGCACAATCGCTTGCAATACTTGAGTGGCTAGATGAAACTTATCCGCAATCGCCATTAATTACAGGGACTGCGTGGCAAAAGTCGCAAATAAGAAACTTAAGCTTTGCCATTGCTTGCGATATTCATCCTGTTAATAATTTACGCGTGCTGAAGTATTTATCAAACGAATTAGGTGTTGATGACGAGGCTAAAAATAAATGGTATCGACATTGGATAGAAGTGGGTTTTGAAAAAATAGAACTGATGCTAAACGAAAATAATGGCTACTGCTTTGGTGACCAACCAACACTTGCTGACATTTGTTTAGTGCCGCAAGTATTTAATGCAATTCGTTTTAACGTAGATATGAGCGCTTATCCAAAAATTGCAGCCATTTACGAACATTGTAATAAATTAGCTGCATTTAATGACGCTGCACCGCAAAATCAACCCGATGCAAATTAAGCTAATTTAGATTAACTTTGTAGCGCGCTATGAATAACCGTAACGTGCTCAATTAAATCTAAGCCCAGATCAGTTAAATATCCGCCATCTGGGCTATCTATAATCCCTTTTTCAAATAAACGTTGCGCTGCGCTAAGTAAGCTTGGCTCTGCGTCTGAATGTAATTTAATACCCTGCATTTTACTGTCGCGAGGAAACTTTGCTAATAGTGTGAATTCTTCGATCATTGTTTGATTAAATTGCATTGTGTGCACCTTTTTATTGTTCTGTGAATAACTAATTTTATACTTAAAATCACTTTGTGTACTTTACACTAGCACGTTTTTTAGCTTAATGTATTATTTTTAACCCTCCCTATTTAAAGGCCTCTAATGCGTAACTTTTTAATTCTATGTTTTTGTTTTAGCAGCTTATCGTATTCAATACTTAGTGAAGCAACAACGCTAAAAACCCATTCAATTATTGATGCAAACCAGTTTGTAAATGAAGAAGCTAACTGTTGGTACGACAACAAACGCTATAGCGAAGGCGCATTAATACAAGTTCATTCTTTTACACTTTTGTGTGGTGCTAAAACACCCCAACACAGTAACAGCCAACTCATTTGGCTTAAAATAGATAAGCAAGGTAATGCTATTTACCCAACAGCTTCTAAAACAATCACTGTGAATTAGCGCTAAAAGCTGATTTAAGCTACAATGCATGCAGTTTAAATAAGTAGTATGGCTATGAATAATCAACCTAAAAACCCTCTACATGGGGTAACATTAGAACAAATACTTGTTGAGTTAGAACAACGACTTGGCTGGAGAACACTTGGCGAGCAAGTAAAAATTAAATGTTTTACTGATCAACCCAGCATTAAATCGAGTTTAAAGTTTTTGCGTAAAACGCCTTGGGCTCGCGATAAAGTGGAAGCACTTTATATTCACACTATAAATAATAAGCCTATTCGTAGACCAAAAAGTGCACCAAGAGAAACATCTTCTCAAGCACCGGATACAACAGGGTTTGTTTGGCCATCAATTAAAAAGTGATGTAAAAAAAGGAGCTAATTTAGCTCCTTTTTTGATTATAACTTGCGCGATTTATTGCTCTTTGCAAATCACATTTAATGAAGCCGGCTCAATAGTAATAACCAGTTTTTGAGCGGTTTTAACTTCACCATCTAGTACGTACTTAAGCTCTCCTTCGCCTGTAACCTCTACTCTTTTGGCATTTGTATGGTGAGAGTTTATAGCTAAATGTGTTTGCGTTAAGCTACTAAACATCAGCTCTGCAATACTTAGTACTGTGGTTGAATCTTCATTATTTGGTGTTAACCAATTTATATCGAGTAGCCCGTCACTATGATCAGGTTGTCCGCCACCTTGAGCCAATAACGTTGTAAAAGGCGCAGCATTGGCTACAATAAAACTATTAGTACATATTTCTTTTGGCTCATTATCATCGAGTTTTACTTTAAGTAACTGCGATTTTTGCTCGCCAAACGCTTCAAAAAAACCATTTAAATAGGCAAGTTGCCCCGACTTATTTTTCGACTCTCTATCTGCTTTTTCTATCATTGATTGCTCAAAACCAATACCCGCGAGCAGTAGTACTAATTCATTATTACAATAAGCAGTATCTATTATGCTTGTTTGACCATCTATAATTAAGTCACAAGCCTGTTCAACAGGAATAAATTTAGAGGTAATACCCATCAATACATGCGCAAGGGCGTTTGCAGTCCCCATAGGGATGATGCCTAGTTTACATTGTGTATTTACAAGTACGCTTGCAACTTCGGCCACCGTACCATCTCCCCCGCATGCGATAATAATATCCGGCTTTTGCGCAATTTCCTGTTTAGCCAGCTCAATACCGTTAACTTCTTTTGTAGTAGTGAGTACTTTCAGATCGTAATAGTCCGATAGCCGCGCAACAATTAAGTGCTCTTTTTCTTCCCATAATCGTGTACCAGATACAGGGTTTGCAATTAAAACGGCTTTGTTTTTAATCAGTAATTCGCCTTTTTTATGTCGCTTAGCTAAATGGCGAAGTTGATGCTTATTTAAATTTGCGGTTTCGCGGGTTTCTTTTATTTGTGCAAGTACTTCATGCACATCTGCATTTTTGTTTTGGCTCAGTAAATAAGCCGCCATGACAAAAACAGAGCGCCCACGCCCTAAAGCACAATGAACGACTACGCGATGGTCTTCTTTAATATGGTGATGAATCCAATTAATAGCCTGATTTAACTGAGAATGGGTAGGAATACTATGATCGAGCACCGGAATGTTTAAATAATTAATATTCTCTTGTGTTGAACTCCACTCGAGTCCGTCGAATTCACACGTAACATCTAAAATCGCCGTAATCCCGTTATCTTTTAATGTGTCTATATCTGAGGGAAATAATCGGCAAGCTAAAAATAGGTTTTCGTTTATTTGTTGAATGGGCGGCACTTTATCGCGCTTACGTGACCAGGCGTTATAAATTTGCACACCGAATAAAAATGGCACAAACGCCCACCGTATATAAAATGGGATCACCCCATTTTCACGCTTTCTAAATATTTTTGCTGTATTAAAAATATACGCGGTACTCACTAATAAAAGTGACAGCGCAGTCCAATAAAAAACAATAGCAAAATAAACAGAGTTCACTTCCCAACCAATAAAAATAAGCAGTAGTGCTAATAGTGAATAACTAATTGCAGCCCACATAGTCTCTCCTTTGTGAAAATAATGCCGATTTATAATCTTAATTTAAACGGCTTTAAGTAGTCTTTTGCAAATATCACGCCATATAAATGCCATTTAAAATTCAAACGCGAACAGTAGATCATTGATATCTATAGTAATTAATAAACTAAAATCTACTACAGACCGCTCTTTGTGCATTTTTTACAAACATGTGAATAAATTATACCTACACGTCTAAATTTCAAACACTGATCGGTTATTGCTTGTACTTACGTATAAAGCAACTAATCTAAAAGGCAATTAAATTTTTTGCATCCAAATCACACTCTCAACCGTTTACTCAATGATAATAAGAAAAACAGGACCCCTATGGATAACGATGATTTACTCCCCCTTTTGTGCGCAACAGCACAAGGAGACAAAAATGCTTTCTCAAGTTTATATCAACAAACTAGCGGCAAACTTTTTGCTATTAGCTTAAATATGCTCACTAACAGGGCTTATGCAGAAGAGGCACTACAAGACGCTTTTATAAAAATTTGGCATAACGCATCTGAATATAACGCCTCTAAAGGCACCGTTATTAGTTGGATGATAAGTATAGTCAGATACAGAAGTCTTGACTTACTTCGCTATCACAAAGTACGAAAAGAGCAGTCTTTAGGCGATGACGAATATGAAAATGAAAGTATCGACGTTAATTACGATGAAGAAACGAAACTGGTCAATTGTATCGAACAGCTTGAGCCGCAACAAAAACAAGCTATTCACTTAGCTTATTATAAGGGGCTGAGTCATAGCGAGTTAGTCGATCATATAGAAACGCCATTAGGTACAGTTAAAAGCTGGATCAGGCGTGGGCTTATGCAGCTACAAAGGTGTTTAACATTATGAATTATAATAAACCCGAACTATTAGACGCGCTTGCTGGTCAGTACGTGCTTGGCACACTTAGAGGGCTTGCCCGAAAGCGTTTTCAGCGTCTGTTACTTAACTCAAATCAAGCACGTGAAGCAACAAATATGTGGGAGCAAAACCTAAACAACTTAGCGAGTGCTATTACACCGCAAACGCCACGTGACGATGTATGGGTAAATATACTACAGCGTATTGAGAACAGACCACAAACAAGTAAAACAGTCATACATACCAAGCCTTCAATTTGGCGTACATGGTCTTTTGTGGCAACTGCCGCATGCATTGTTTTAGCCTTTTTGGTTATTCAGCCTAGTACCAATGTTATGCAAACTCAGCAAATTGCTTTGGTTCAAAATCAAGATAAACAATCATTGTGGTTTATTGATGTAAGCGAGCAAGGGCTCTCAATTAAAGCTAGCAGCCAATTGGTTGCTCAAACTAATAAAGATTATGAGCTGTGGATGATTTTAAAAGGTCAAGATGCACCTATTTCATTGGGTTTACTGCCCAAGCAAGGCAGTAAAATATTATTTAAAGATAACCGCTTCAACGCAAGTGATATCGCATTGTTAGCAGTGAGCTTAGAGCCTATTGGTGGCTCACCAAATGGCTCTCCCACTGAAGTGCTTTACACCACAGAGCTGGTACTTTTATAACCCGACTTTCATGACTAAAGTTGGCTGTTTACTTAAAGCAGCCAACCTACTCTCTAACTTTTTTAACAAAAAATAAAATAATTTAACTTTTTTGCATCCAATTTAAATCTCGCCCCGTTATTAGCTATGACTTCAATCAAAACTAAAGGACAAAGTCATGAAAGCTTTAACTCCATCAATACTCGCAGTAGTAATATGTAGTACGTTTGTAAGTGCACCAAGTGAAGCATCTAGCCACAGAGAAGCGCCAAATATAAGCCGTTTCCCGACTTTAGATTCTACCGATTTTTATGTATTTAATAGTTACGAGCAAGGTCGTGATGATTACGTCACATTAATTGCTAATTACATCCCGCTGCAAGATGCCTACGGCGGTCCTAATTACTTTGCAATGGACCCAGATGCTACCTACAGCATTCATATAGATAACGACGGCGATGCTGTTGAAGATATTACATTTGCGTTTAACTTTAAAAGCATGCTTCCTAATGATAACCAAGGTGTGCAATTAACTGTTGGACCTGAAGGTAATCAACGCACCGTGTCTGTACCGCTTAAAAATGTAGGCGGTGTATCTGCCGGAGATAACAGCGCTGCAAATTTTAGCGAATCATACACAGTAAGCATGATAAGCGGCGCGCAGCGTACTGGCGAAACAACGGTATTAAATAACACTGCATCAAGCTCCAGCACATTTTCTAAACCGCTTGATTATGTGGGTAATAAAACATTTGGTTCAATGAGCGATTATCAAACTTATGCTGACCAATTTGTGTATCAGGTTTCAATTCCTAACTGTGAAAGTATGGCACAAGTTTTTGTAGGGCAACGTAAAGACCCATTTGTAGTTAACCTAGGTAAAACATTTGATTTAGTAAACTATGTACCTGTAGAGGGTGATAGCGCCCCAGGTGCTGGTGACGGCGGTGGTTTTCCTGGTGGCATAACACAATCAGCTGATAACGACGACCTTGCAGATAAAAACGTAACATCAATCGCTATCGAAATACCTAAAAGCTGTATTGTTGGTGAAGGTAATGGCGTAATAGGTTCGTGGACAACAGCAAGCCTACCTCAAGCTCGCGTATTAAATCCTAATGCTAAATTTGCTAATAATGGTGTTAATGGTGGTGCTTTAACACAAGTTTCACGCTTGGGTAGCCCGCTTGTAAACGAGCTTGTAATTGGCATTAAAGACAAGGACACATTCTCCACTGCTCACCCTAAAGATGATGCACAATTTTTAGATTATGTATCTCACCCAGCACTACCAGAGTTATTAAACATTTTGTTTAAAGATGCTGTTAATACGACCCTTGGCGCAAACTTAGAAACACTGGCACCCACAAACTTCCCGCGTACTGATTTAATCACTGCATTTTTAACAGGTTTTGCAGGCGTTAATCAGCAAGCAACTGTAACACCTTCAGAAATGCTGCGTTTAAATACAGGCATTGCAGCAACAGCGCAAGCTGATCAATCTGCATTTGGTGTAGCGGGTAATGATTTAGCCGGCTTCCCAAATGGTCGTCGCCCGGGTGATGATGTGGTTGATATTGCACTTCGTGTTGTGATGGGTCGTTTATGTCATCCGATTCCTGTAAATGGTGAAGACACTGATTTAGGACTTTGTGCACCAGAGGATGCTAATACAGGCACAGTGCCATTTACAGACGGCGCACCTATTGATGCAACAATGATGGACTCAACATTCCCATACCTTGCAACACCACTTGCTGGCTCTAAATAAGGAGTAAAATAATGCGTAATTTAAAAACTACCCATATTTGTGTTCTCCTCAGTGCATTAACATTGGGAGCATGTAGTAGCGATGATGATAAAAAACAGCCTACACCGGTTGTAAACACAGCGCCTACCGCAAGTGATGCAATGCTAACTACACAAACTGAGGTAAGCATTACCGATATGCTTAGCGCAACCGACAATGATGGCGATTCGCTTACTTATTCGTTAACAAGTGAGCCAACTCTTGGAACTGTTACCGTTAATAGCGACGGTAACTTTACCTATACACCAAATAAAGAAGTGACAGGTTCAGATAGTTTTATGTTTGGTGTAAGTGATGGCGTTAATTCGCAAGTAACTGCAACAGTAAACATTACAATTGACGCACTACAAGTCGACTTTGCTCAATTTGCAACCGATGCATTTAATCAAGCGCCAAATGCAGAGCCGTTAACTGTTAACGGTCGGGTGTTTACAAACACAGATACCGATGTTGATGGATTAATTTCAACAAACGGTAACTAACCAAGTAATTAAGCTGACAGGCCATGGATGGCTTTTTTCAAAGGATATTTATAATGCATTTATCAATTTTTAAGTCCGTCGCATTTATAACTTTATGCCTAACGACCTTTGCATTAAGCGCTGCGCCTTTTACCCCAAAAGATGATGCAGTTATTGCTAACAGTAATTCAACGCTTAGTGCTTCTCTGTCTGTTGAGGAGATAAATACATTAGTCACTAACAGCCAATATGTAGGCCAAACAGAGCGTTTACAGGGGCTACTTAAAACCCGTTTAGCCCAGCTATATGAACAAACACCCTCATCTCAAATTGGTTACTTATATGCTCGCGTTTTACAAAAAGAGCACCTTTTCAACGAAGCTATTGATATTGCTAACAACGTTTTGATTAAAGAGCCACAGCATAGTAATAGCCATTTATTGCTAGCCAATATATTTATGACTCAAGGTAAGTTTGCACAAGCAAAAAAACACTGCGTCGCTTTAATTGGGCAAGTAAGTACTATTACTGCTAGCACCTGTGTACTTGATGTTCAAAGCCAACATGAAAGCGTTTTAGACAGCTACCAAGCATTAGTAAAAATTATAAATAATAATCAAACTAGCCTAGCTACAAACCATGTTTTAAGTGAAATGAGCTATCGTTTAAATAACTACAAACAAGCATTGTCTCACTTACAAAGTGTAGATTTAGTTCAAGCCCCTGTGAGCCTAATTGTTTTATGGGCCGATATTCAAATTGCTCTAAACCAACCACAACAAGTATTAAATACATTAAGCGTACTGCTTCCTGATAAAGGTAATTTAGAGGACGCTATTTTGCTAAGACTTTCAATCGCAGAAAAAAAACTGAATAAACGCGATAAAAAATGGCAAAATACAATAGCGCAAAGAGTTACGCTACGAGAGCTTCGTAAAGATTCTTTTCATGCAAGTGACTTAGCTAAATATTACCTTGATGTACAACCAAATCGCGAAAAAGCACTTTACTGGGCTCATATTAATTGGCAGCAGGCTAAAATGAGCACCGATGAGCAATTACTTATTCAAGCAAAAGCGATGCAACGAGATACACTATGAAAACGCCTTATCTATTTATACTCACTTTAATGCTGTGCATTTTTTCAACTTACAGCTTTGCCCATCAACTAAGTACAAGTTATATAACCTTAAATAGCGAAAACAATAACGACACCAGCAAAAATCTATACACGGGTACTTGGCAAATAAATATTGCCGACTTAGAGCACGCAGTGCCTCTGGATTTAGATAAAAACGGCCAAATTTCGTGGACAGAAATAAAAGCAAAACGCAGCTCAATTAATAACTTCATTAAAGAAAATTTAAATATCACGCAAAGCGCGCAAATATGCCCTTTAAAAAGTGAAGGTATCTATCAGCTAGATAACCATTTTAACCAACCTTATTTAGTGATTCCGCTGCAGTTTAGCTGTGATGACAATGAAGCAATCACCCTTTCCTACTCCGCTTTTTTTAAAACTGATGCTAACCATAAATCCATCGTAAATATTAACGGTGTATCTCGTGTATTTAATATCAATGAGGCACAACAAACGTTCAGCTTTGAACAAACAAGTTATTTAAGTACCTTTAATCAATACGTTTACCAAGGTGTTTTACATATTTGGATTGGTATTGATCATATTTTATTTTTAATCGCTTTGTTACTTACCTGTGTTTTAAAACGCAGCGATAAAGCATGGCAAGGTATTAGCTCTAAAAAACACATTATTAAACACACAGCATGGATAGTAACCGCGTTTACGCTTGCGCATTCTATTACGCTTACCGCCACCGCTATGAACCTTGTATCACCAAATAGTCGCTGGGTAGAGCTTGGAATTGCTATATCTGTTTTATTTGCAGCATTAAATAATGTGTGGCCGTTGGTACTTCGTTTAGGTTGGCTTACTTTTGCTTTTGGTTTACTACATGGTATGGGATTTGCGAGCGTACTTGGCGAACTTGGCCTGTCGAGCGACTATCAACTGCTCAGTATTTTGGCGTTTAATTTAGGCGTCGAAATCGGTCAACTTAGTATACTACTGATAGCCTTACCAATACTCATTTATGTACGACACTACACTTGGTATAAAAAATGGTTAATGCCAATGGGCTCCGTTGCTATCGCAATTGTTGCACTTCAGTGGTCAATCGAGCGTTTTTAAATAGTATAAATAAAAAAGCTAGCCAAAATATTGGCTAGCTTACTTTTGGTTATTTATTTTTAGCGTTACTACGCTTTATCAAATGGCATCAGTAATGTTTTCATCGCAGGGCGAAGTGCTATGAGTACCGTTTCTTCGGTTAGCTCAGGGTAGAGTAACTTTCTAAGTAATAACCCTGCCATCATCGAAAAAATAACATTAATTCGGCTTTCAAGTTCACGCTCATCAATGTCTTTGAGCGCACTTCGCTCGCTTGTTAAAAGCTGCCTCATGCGCCCTCTTGCTTGAATATCGGTTTCACGCAAAAGAGTAGCGACTTTAATATTACGACCCGCTTCTGCCATCATATCTAAATCGATAACACATGAGCCTGTATCCATGTGTCTTTGCACGCCAATATTTAAGCCATCTAAAAGAGCCGCCAAAACATCACCAGGGTGATCTTCAAACTTTTGAAAGATAGAGAACATTTCTTCCATGTCTTTTTCAATAATGCTTTCTATAATAGCTTCTTTGCTTTCAAAGTAATTATAAATATGGCCTGCACTCATCCCTGCCGTTTTAGATATTTCTGCCATACCTGCACCGTGGTAACCTTTACGGCGAAAACACTCTGCAGCAGCTGTTAAAATTTGCTCACGCCTAGCAAGTGCTATCGCGGGATCTGTTTGCCTTTTTGCTTTAGGCTTCATGTTCAACTCCACTACCAAGTCATAAACTCAGTAAAGCAAGAGCTATAAATAGTCTCGCTATATAAATATGTAATGCGGCTTTAAAAGCCGCAAATATTATTTCTCTTCCTGAGTTGTTTCACTGGCTACATTCCATCCGCCACCAAGCGCTTTGTACAAGTTAATTTGACTCGCAAGATACGCTTGCTGACCCGCAATTAACTGCTGCTGCGCGCCGTACCACGTACGCTGAGCATCAAGTACTTGCAAGTAGCTATCTGCGCCTTTTTCGTAACGCATTTTTGATAAATCAAACGTGATTTGTCGACTACTTATAAGCATATCAAGGGCACTTAATTGCTCTTGGTAACCTTCTCTATCAGCAAGTGCATCGGCAACTTCGCGAAACGCATTTTGAATTTTTTGCTGATACGTTGCCACTGCAATTTCTTGATCTGCTTTTGCTACATCAAGATTTGCTTGGTTACGTCCCATATTAAAAATAGGTAAGCTAATTGTAGGCACAAAACTCCATGTACCCGAGCCTGAATCAAACAAGCCACTTAAGTCACTTGAAGCTGACCCCGCATTGGCAGTTAAGCTTATGCTTGGATAAAACGCTGCACGAGCAATACCAATATTGGCATTAGCAGCAAGCATTAAATGCTCAGCGGCTTTAATATCAGGGCGCTGTGATAACAGGTCAGACGGTAAACCAACGGGTACTTCTGGCATACTGATCAAGTTAGTCAGGTCTTTATTAGGCAGTAAATCAGCTGAAACAGATTTACCTACTAATAAATCTAAGGCACTTTTATCACGCTTTAACAAACGTTTGTACGTTGCTATGTCTACTTTTGCCGTAGCAACTGTGCTTTTAAGCTGCTCAAGGGTAATTGAAGACGTCGCACCTAAATCAAAGCTTTTTTGCGTAAGAGATAATGACTCTTGCTGAGAGGTAAGCGTTTCTTTTGCAAGCTCTAGCAGTTGCAAATCAGTTGCATAATTTAGCCACGCATTTGCCAACTCAGAAATTAAAGACACCTGCGTGCTGTATTGGCTAAGCTCTGTAGAGTATAAGTTTTGCAGTGCTTGCGCTGATTGATTGCGTACTTTGCCCCAAATATCTAACTCATAAGAGGTAATACCCACTGTTGCACTGTATTGCGAGCTAATAGCTGCATCGCCAGTACCTGATAAGTCAGCCGGTAAACGCTGGCGCGTACCAGATGCATTTAAATCAAGGGATGGATACAAAGCAGAGTCTTCAATTTGATATAAACCACGCACACGCTGCACATTAAGCACTGCAATTTGCATGTCTTTGTTATGCTCAAGACTTTGACTAATTAACGTTTGTAGTTTTTCGTCATTAAAAAACTGCTGCCAATTTAATTGCTGCGCAGCGCTTTGCCCAGTACCTGATGCATAAGCATCAGATACTGGTAGAGCAAGATCTTTTTGCTCTGGCGCTAATTGGCAACCACTTAGCACCAATAAAGCAATTGCACTTAGGCTGAATGTTTTAATGCTCATTCTGCGCTCTCCTTCGTTGTCTCTTTAGCTTTGCCAGGAAATACACGGCGTACTAACACAAAGAATAACGGAACAAAAACAACAACTAATATTGATGATGCAAGTGTGCCGCCAATAATCGAAATACCTAACGCATTTTGCGCACCAGAACCCGCGCTTGAGGCAATAGCAAGTGGTAAAACACCACAAATAAAGGCCATCGAAGTCATAAGTATTGGACGCAAACGTAGGCGAACAGCTGCAATAGCCGCATCTACTAAGCCAAGCCCTTCTTCCATTTTATGAATCGCAAACTCTACAATCAGTATCGCATTTTTAGATGCTAAACCAATGGTGGTCAACAAACCTACCTGCAAGTAAATATCGTTAGATAAGCCACCGCCAAGCGCTGCCATAATCGCACCAAATATACCCAGTGGCACAATCATCATTACCGCAAACGGTACTGACCAACTTTCATAAAGCGCGGCTAAACATAAAAATACAAACAACAGCGATAAGCCATATAATAAAGGTGCTTGACCGCTACTAGAGCGCTCTTGGAATGAAATACCGGTCCACTCAGACGAAATACCATTTGGTAATTGTTTAACTAAACGCTCCATTTCATCCATTGCTTGGCCTGTACTGTAACCTGGCGCTGCACTACCTTGAATTTCCATTGCTGAAAAACCATTGTAACGCTCTAAACGCGGCGAACCATACGTCCAGTAGGCACTAGCAAACGCTGAAAACGGCACCATATCGCCATTATCATTGCGTACATACCACTTATTTAGATCCTCAGGCACCATGCGAGATTGTGCATCACCTTGCATATACACTTTTTTCACTCGACCACGGTCAATAAAGTCATTCACATAACTACTACCCCATGCTGTCGAAAGTGTACTGTTAATATCGTTTTGCGACACACCAAGCGCTTCGGCTTTTGCAAGGTCTGTATCAAGTTGTAGCTCTGGCATATCTTCTTGTCCATTTGGACGCACGCCCGCTAAAATTGGACTTTGGCTTGCTAAACCTAATAACTGATTTCGTGCAGCTAAAAGTGCCTCATGGCCAAGACCTACACGGTCTTGTAAGAAAATATTAAAGCCATTAGCGGTTCCCAGTTCAACAATTGCAGGTGGCGGAAAGGCAAAAACAAATGCTTCTTTTATCGTTGAAAAGTAGCCCATCGCTTTACCTGCAACACCTTGAACAGATAACTCGTCACGCTGACGCTCATCCCAATGTTTAAGATTTACAAAGGCAATTGCTGAGTTTTGGCCAGAACCTGCAAAACTAAAACCAGTCACGGTAAAAATACCGTTTACTGCTTCAGATTGATCGTTTAAAAAGTGGTTTTCTACCTTTTTAACAACCTCAAGCGTTTGTTGTGTTGTAGAACCCGCTGGTAATGACACTTGGTTAAACAAAATACCTTGGTCTTCGTCAGGCAAAAATGCCGTTGGCAAGCTTGAGAATACATAGACCATACCGCCCACAATCACGCCATAAATAAGTAAGTAGCGTTTAGAGTGAGTAAGCATGCGCCCTACAAAGCTTTGTGCACCTGAATTTGTTTTATCAAAACCACGGTTAAAGCCTGTAAAAAACCGGCCAAACAACGTGTCATTGTTATGTACATGGCTTGGTTTTAAAAGCGTTGCACACAATGCTGGCGTTAAAATAAGAGCCACTAAAACAGATAACCCCATCGCCGATACGAGTGTTATAGAAAACTGACGATAAATTATACCGGTAGAGCCACTAAAGAATGCCATTGGAATAAATACCGCAGAAAGCACCATGGCAATACCTACCAGCGCGCCTTTAATTTCATCCATAGATTTACGTGTAGCTTCAAGTGCCGAGAGTTTTTCCTCGGTCATTAAACGCTCAACATTTTCTACAACAACAATTGCATCATCTACCAATAAGCCTATGGCAAGTACCATCGCAAACATCGTTAGCGTATTTATTGAATAACCAAAGGTGTATAAAATACCAAATGTACCTAGTAAAACCACAGGTACGGCAATTGTTGGAATAAGCGTTGCCCTAAAGTTTTGTAGGAACAAATACATAACTATAAAAACAAGTACAACAGCTTCAATTAATGTATGAATAACTTTTTCGATAGATAACGATACGAACGGTGTTGTATCGTAAGGTATTACCGCATCTAACCCCTCAGGGAAAAACGGTTTTAGCTCTTCAATTGCTTTTTTAACGCCCTCTGCGGTATCAAGTGCGTTAGCGCCACTGGCTAATTTAATACCTAAACCTGATGCAGGTTGCCCATCGTAACGAGCAACAACGCGGTAGCTTTCACCGCCAAGCTCTACTTTAGCAACGTCCTCTAGACGTACAAAAGAGCCATCTGGATTGGTTTTAACTAATATTTGTTTAAATTGCTCTGGCGTTTGTAATCGGCTTTGCGCCGTTACTGTTGCATTAAGTTGCTGACCATCAACGGCAGGCATACCGCCAAGTTGACCGGCAGATACTTGTGCATTTTGCGCACTAATTGATGCACTAATATCAGCAGGTGTAAGCTTATAATTTTGTAACTTTGCAGGGTCTAACCAAATACGCATCGCGTACTGAGAACCAAACAGTTGTACTTCACCTACGCCTTCAACACGCGAGACAATGTCTTGCACGTTTGATGAAACATAATCGCCAATATCAATATTGGTCATGCTGCCATCTTTAGACACAAAAGCATAAACCATTAAAAAGTTACGCGCTGATTTTGCAACTACCACACCTTGCCTTTGTACGGCTTCTGGTAATAGTGGAGTCGCTGTAGCTAGTTTATTTTGCACTTGAACTTGTGCAATATCAGGGTCAGTTTCAGCACTAAACGAAAGTGTAAGCGTAGCAGAACCACTCGACTCAGACGTAGATGACATATAAAGCAAGCCATCAAGCCCTTTCATTTTTTGCTCAATAACTTGCGTTACCGTATCTTCAAGTGTTCGTGCAGATGCACCAGGGTACGTTGCAGTAATACTCACTGCAGGTGGTGCAATTGAAGGATACTGCGAAATAGGTAAACTCCTAATCGCCAAAATACCTGCAAGCATCACTACAATAGCGAGTACCCAAGCAAATATCGGTCTATCGATAAAAAATCGTGACATTAAAACTCTCCGTTATTGCGCTTGATCGGCTTTAGCAGACGATTGAATTTCAGATGGGTTCACAGGTGCACCAGGGCGGATTTTTTGTAAACCTTCAACTATTAACTTATCGCCATCACTTAGGCCATCAGTAACAAGCCAATCAGAACCAATAGTTCTATCTACTTTCAATACGCGACTTTCTACTGTGTTGTCTTTACTGACAACCATTGCTGTTGGTTCGCCTTTTGAATTACGGCTAACGCCACGTTGCGGAGCTAAAATAGCACCCGCTTTAACACCTTCCACAATAGAAGCTCGGGCATACATGCCAGGCAGTAATAATTTTTCTGGGTTTGAAAATTTAGCACGCAGTGTTACTGAGCCAGTACTTGGATCAACAGTCACTTCAGAAAACTGCAATGTGCCTTTATGAGGATAAATAGAGCCATCTTCCATAATAAGTTCAACGTCAGTTTGACTAGCCGAATCGACAGTTAGAGTACCTGATGATATTGCTTTTTTAAGTTGGGTAAGCTCATTACTTGATTGTGTTAAATCGATATAAATTGGATCTAACTGAGTTACTGTAGCAAGTGCTGTACTTTGATTGGCACTTACGAGTGCACCCACTGTTACGCTTGATTTACTAATTTGACCACTAATAGGAGAAGAGACGTGGCTGTAATCGAGATTAATTTGCGCTGATTTTAACTGCGCTTTAGCTGTTAATAATTCAGCATTAGCTTGCTTGTATGCGGCATCTGCTTCATCAAAATCTTGTTGGCTCACGGCTTTAATTTTTAAAAGCTCTTTATAACGCGATGCTTTTGATTTAGAGCTGGCAATGCTTGCCTCTGCGCGCGCTACGCTTGCTTCACTTGCTGCTAAGTCTGCTTCAAATGTAGCAGGGTCTATTTGATACAGTGCTTGGCCTTGTTTAACCTCATTACCTTCAACAAATAAACGAGATTGCACAATACCACTTACTTGTGGACGAATTTCAGCAATTTGAAATGCACTAATGCGACCAGGAAGTTCTTTTTTGAGAGTAAGCGCTTGGCTTTTTACTGTAATTACACCCACTGGGACAGCTTTAGGAGCTGAAGCTTGTGACTGCTCAGCAGCCTGATCACAACCAGTTAAAGCAACAGAACCGACGAGGGCTGACAATACAAATAAAGCGATGCGGGAACGCTGCATGTTAAATACCTTTTAGTTTAGAGTGAACGATCATTCTAAATTAAAATGCGCTGATAATGAATCTTAATAAGGAGAAATTTACACAAACTTACACTATTGAATATAATATACGCCTTAGGTAGCATTTAATGTTAATTTGATGAAAATAGAATCAAAGCTGTTTGAAAATAAAGCAATTAAACAGATTGAAATAACCACTCATTTTAAGCACAGAACTTTTAAATAGACACAAAAAAGCCAAGCAAAAAACAGCTTGGCTAGTTATATAAACGACTATCTTACTTTTTTAAAGGGGGTTGTCGTTCTGTGGATTAATAACTCTTGAAACTAACAACTGCTCTACCCTAATGCCCTCTACATCAACAACTTCAAACTTAAAGCCTGAAAAAGTTAAATGCTCTGCACGTTTAGGGATTCGCTTCATACTGTAAATTAAAAATCCAGCGACAGTTTCATAGTGCATCTGATCAGGAAATTCTTCTATATCAAGTACCTTTGCTAAATCGGTAATTGGAGTTAACCCATCTACAAGCCATGAATTTTTATCGCGCTCTATAATTAATTCATCACCTTGATGAGTAATTAAATCACCCATAAACCCTTTCATTAAATCTTTTACCGTTACAATACCTACCGAAAGCGCGTATTCATTTACGACAACAGCAAATGGCTTTGCTGCGCTTTTAAACGCATTTAAAGCTTCTGATAGGCTTAATGTTTCAGGTAAGTAAAAAACATCTTTATCAATCAGCTCATCGTTTATATTGGCGGCTTCGCCTTTTAGTACTTGTCGTAAAATATCTTTAGATTCAACAGAGCCATGCAATTTATCTAAATTTCCTGACACTACTAAAAAGTGATTATGAGGGTGATCAATAATTTTGGTCGCAATATCATGGCTAGATTCGTTTAAATCAAAATAGACAATTTGATCGCGTGGCGTCATTACGCTTGATAAAAACCGCGCTTCTAAGTCAAACACATTGCCAATTAATTCATACTCTTGCTTTTGCAAACTACCATATGCAGCACCCGCTTCCATCATGGCAACAATGTCCTCAGTTGTAACGTTGTCTTCTCGCTCAGCAGGCACTTTAAATAAGCGCAGCACAAAGTTCGTTACCCCATTAAAAAACATCACTAGCGGAGTTAAGGCAAAGGTTACCCAGCGCATTATTGTAACGACTCTAACAGCGACAGCTTCTGGCATGATCATCGCTAAACGCTTTGGCATTAAATCGGCGAACAAGATAAACAGAGATGTAATAGTAAAAAATGAGAATAAAAAGCTAATTTTTTCTAAGTGTGCACCTTGATAAAAAAGCACTAAAACACTTTCAACATAAGGCGATAAAGCCTGCTCGCCCACAATACCACCCAAAATCGCAATCGCGTTGAGTGCAATTTGGATCATGGCAAAAAAAGCCCCTGGATTTTCTTGTAGTTTTAATACCGCTGCTGCTTTTATATTTCCTTCATCTGCCATTACTCGCAGTTTTATTTTACGCGACGCTGCAATTGCTATTTCTGACATAGCAAACAACGCACTGATCAAGATCAATAAGCTAATCCCGATTAAATCACCCATTTAACGCTCCAATAAGTTAGCGCTTTTTTAAACAAAAAGCAGCTGGATTATAATCGGTTTTTTAAACGCAGCAATTTATATTTACGAAATATATTTAAACTATTAATTTTCAATTATTTAAGAGGTAAAACAGTGAGTTTAAAGTACTTAAATTTTATTAAAGGCGACTTTTAATTGAGAAACTAAAGCCGGATCCATATTTATATTACAGGCAAAAAATAACGGAGACTGAGTTGTATTTAAATCAAGTAATGGTTCTAGTAACTCAAGCTTAGGCTCTGTTTTAACTCGATAGTTAAATTGCTTTTTGTTGAGGATAACAAAATCAAGTATATGGTGACGAGTGCTTATGAGTTTATCTATTTTATCTAGGCTATCGATGAGTAATAAATGCTTGCTTTCACTAAAGCCCCTTTCAAGCAAATAATGATGACTAAAGTTATCACGCAGTACTGCTATTTTGTATTTTTTAGCATCATTGAGAGTGTTTAACTTTATACCTCTGGATTTTAGACCATAAATGGCAGAGTCAAAGCTTTCCAGTTCACCTACCCAGTTAAACTTACTTTCTCTATTAGGTAATCGAACAATCGAAAATATACAGGTGTTTTTATCGCGTAGCGCTGCATTGTAGGATATGGCCCAACTATGCGCCAACATAGTGTAATTTATACCTGTACCTTCTAGCGCTTTATGAACTTTATCGACAGAGCGGCCAACGAGTTTGTTATCTTCATTAATGTACTGAAAGTCCGGAAATACTTCCGTTACTATTGTAATTTCAGCTGCATTAACTTTAATACAGCTAATGAACAATAAAAAGATCAACAATTTCATCTAGCGAGGCCTCAACCAACTCATTATATGTATTTAATAAATATAGCTGAGGCTTTGTGAACTGCTAGTTTTTAGTTATGTAATGCACACTTATACGCTGATAGTGCTAGCCTTTATAGCTTCTGCAGCTTACTTGTTCATCGCACTAATTAAAAAGGCTGAAATTTTAGCGCCTTCTCTAAGTGTCGTCTCAGAGCTTGATTGACCAACTAAAGAGCTGTCGGTAAATGGCGCTATCTCCATCATATCTGCACCCGTAATCGGGAACTCATCCGCAATGGCTGATAGAATATCAAGCGCATGCTGAGGCGTTAAACCGTGATGCTCTGGCGTACCTGTGGCAGATGCAAACTCTGCATCAAGTGCATCAATATCAAAGCTTACGTATATTTCATCAACGTTATCGGCTTTTAACTGTGCAATAGCGTCGGCAGCAACCGCTGCTGCGCCGCGTTCAATGATTTCATGTGCCCAGTGCTGTTTAACACCAAAAGTATTTTCCCAATGCGCTTTAGGCTTGCCACTTGAGCGTATACCAAATTGTATTAAATGATGCGGCGCCGGTAAAAATTCTAAAATATGTGTACACCACGAGCCAAAACATAAATCAATACCTAAGCGCTCCACAAGTAAATCGGTATGCGCGTCAAAGTGAATAATAGCCGTGCGCTTACCTTGCTCACGTTTTGCTTTTAAGTACGCTTTAGTAAGTGGGTAACTAATTGAGTGATCGCCACCAATACCAAATAATCCTTTATCTTTAAACGTTGCGTAAAAACTGTCGCACACATCTTCAGTGATTGATAACGGGCTTACGTAATAATCGTTATCTTCATCACCATATAAGGCTTTTTGGCAATTAGAAATGGTTGCATCATTTAGGTATTTGTCATGAAGTAAATGTGGGATTACACGTACATCACCTAAATCAAACGAATGACACTGAGGTTGCTGATCAATTAAAGCTGAGCGCACAAACAGTGGCCCCCAGTTTGCTCCGCGTAATATCCCACCGCCACAGTCTGAACTAATACCTAACATAACGGCTTTATGTGGTGAGTTTGGTAATTCGTTTAAAGACTCGCGCCACAAGTTATCAACGTTTTCAGTTTGTCCGTAAAGTTTATTACGTAGTGCGGCTTTGCGCTCTTTTGCAGTATTTACTGTGTATACACCATCGCCCGGTGCGCACAAACAGTGCTCAACTTTGTTTTTAAATGCTTCAAATTGTGTGCTCATAATAAACTCCTTCGGTTTTTATTCTGTACGTAGCTAATTAGTTTTGATTAGTTATGCAAAATTACTAAAAGTGCCTAAACTTCAAATAAATGCCACTTCGCTAAATAAGTCAGTGCTTAATATAAGTAAACACGTTAGCTATTACGTGTTCACTACAAACTTAAATCATTGAATTTGTTTGATATTAGCAAAGCTTTGTAATCATCACTTTAATTGTAGTTACGCGCTTGAGTGATACTTATTATGTCTGCTTGAACATGTCAACAGCGCAACAAGGCTACGTATATAAGTACTTGAGTGAATATTCATAGTTGGTGAATAAATCAAATTAGCCCTTAAAATTATTAAGGCTTTATTGGAAGAGTTAAGACAAAACGGACAATCGTCCTGTACTTGATAAACGTTTCTAGCAATCATGCTAGATTGACAACAAATTATTATAAAAGGCTTAGCTATGGAAAAGGTATTTCACTTAGGACTATGTATTGACGATCTTAAAGGTGCAAAACTTGCGATTGTACCAGGCGATCCAGATCGTGCAGCACGTATTTCACAATTCCTAGACAACCCAACCTGCCTTGCTCAAACTCGCGAGTTTCATGTTTATTTAGGTCAATTAAACGGCCACTCTGTGGTTATATGTTCTACAGGTATTGGTGGTCCATCTACGTCGATTGCAGTAGAAGAATTAGCACAACTTGGCGTGCGTAAATTTTTACGTATTGGTACAACCGGTGCAATTCAGCCACACATTAACGAAGGCGAAATTTTAATTAGCCAAGCGTCTGTACGTTTAGATGGAGCTAGCCAACATTTTGCACCACTTAGCTACCCTGCTGTATCTGACTTTTATGCAACACAAGCTATGGTACAAGCATGTAAAAACCTAAATATCGATTTTCATATTGGTATTACTGCATCAAGCGATACATTCTACCCAGGGCAAGAGCGTTACGATACGCACTCTGGTTACGTTCCTAAATCACTACAAGGTAGCTGCGAAGAGTGGCAAAAATTGGGCGTGATGAACTACGAAATGGAATCGGCAACATTATTTACTATGTGTGCAGCCCTTGGATTACAAGCAGCATGTGTAGCAGGCGTACTTGTTAACCGTACTCGCCAAGAAATACCAAATGTAGACCACGGTGAAATTGAGCGTAAATCTGTAGCAGTAGTATTAGAAGCAGCTAAAGTATTACTTGATTAATACAGGTTATAGCAGTCAGTGAGTTAATTCGATAGAATGACTCGCTTTAATAAAGCACAGCTCTGGCTGTGCTTTATTGTATGCAAGCCACTATTTAAGTGGTGCGCTAATTACTTTAAGTGCAGGTAAATGCGTAAAACTGGCAAGTACAGCTTTTGCCACTTGCGACTGGTTTTCACGACCCGCTGTTTCGAGCAATGTTATTCCCTTCACCGTACTTTCGTTAAAGCTAAGCCCAGCTAAAAAGAACTGACTTAGTGCACTTTGTAGTGGCGATAAACTTGGACTGTAAGCTGCATTTTCGGCGTAACTTCCGTAAAAGTCACCATCACTAAATGTACTTATTTTTACGGCGCTAAAGTTTTGGCTGTAAGGCACGTAAGCATTAAGTGCAAAACGCGCAAGGGTTTCATCAAGGCCATCAAAGCTAAAATTACCTTGCTGTGGTTTTGGGTTAAATAAGCTAAATTCGTTACCTAAATCGGTAGGTCCAAATGAATGCGGCAGTAATTCAGCAAGTTTAAATTGCTGATCAGGAAGTAAAATATCAAACTCTTTCGCATCAGCTAGTTCGTTCATAAACTGGCGACAATACCCACAAGGCGCATCGCTAATAGCAATTTTAACTATTTTTTTAGCGCCGTTTAACCATGCGTTATTTATAGCCGATTGCTCTGCATGAACCACTAAACTCAATGCTTGATGATCAAACTCTACATTTGCACCAAAGTAAAAGTTTACCTCACCCTTTTCATCAAGTGCTTTAACAATTGCGCCTACATGAAAATCTGACACTGGCGCAACGGCATACTCAGAAGCTAAAGGTACTAAACCTTGTAGTAATACATCATTAGACACATTTAGCTGTGCACATAACTGTTTAATATTATTAGAATTTAATATGCCACGTTGTGATTTTAATTGACTACGTAATGACGCTGTTTGCGCTACGCTTAATGTGAAGTGCGAATTTGTAAGTGCTGTATCTTGCTGTACAGTAAAAGTTGCTGAAGCCATAATATTTTTTAATTATTCAATGGCTAAGTAGTTTAAAAGGTTAGGGTGTTAAATACCAGCCTATTTAACGCAAAAAAAGGGAGCACATCGCGTGCTCCCTTTTAATACCAATAGGTATACCTAACAAAATAAAGTGTTAGCCGGTATTACGCATACCTGCAGCTATACCTGTCATCGTGATCATTAACGCATTATCAATGTCACCTTCGTTTCGTTTTTCCTCTGAGCGAGCACGGCGTAAAAGCTCAACCTGTAATAGGTTAAGTGGATCGGTGTACGGGTTACGTAAACTAATCGACTCCTTAATCCAAGGTTGTTCGGCGAGTAGGCTTTTTTGTGGGCTAAGTGATTGCACCAAGCTAATGGCTTCTTGAAGCTCTTTACGAAGTGTTGCACCCAATGGTTTGTACATATCTTCCACCAGCGCATTATCGTAATGCTCACTCAACCAGCAATCGGCTTTACTAAATACCATTTCTAACATTTCTAGGCGCGATCTAAAGAATGGCCACTGTAGGCTCATTTCGTTTAGGGTTTCTGCGCCGTACTTATTAAGCGCAGCTTTTAAGCCAGTTAACGCACCTAACCATGCAGGAAGCATTAAACGGTTTTGGCTCCACGCAAAAATCCATGGAATAGCACGCAGGCTTTCAACACCACCATTAGGATTACGTTTTGCAGGACGCGATCCAAGCGGCAACTTAGACAGCTCAAGCTCAGGCGTTGCCATTCTAAAGTAAGGTACAAAGTTTTCATCGTGGCGAACTACATTACGGTAGTGTTCACACGACTCCTCACTTATTAGCTTCATTACTTCGCGCCACTGCGGTTTTGGTTCCGGCGGCGGTAATAAGTTACTTTGTAGTACTGCACCTGCGTAAATATTTAAGCTTTGCAGTGCTACATCAGGTAAACCAAATTTAAAGCGAATCATCTCGCCTTGCTCGGTTACACGCAAACCACCTTTTAACGAACCTGGCGGTTGTGAATGCAGCGCTTGTGCAGCAGGTGCCCCACCACGCCCTACTGTGCCACCACGTCCGTGGAATAAAATAAGTTCAATACCACGCTCATCAGCAAGCTGCACTAATTTATCCATAGCTTCGTACTGCGCCCAACCTGCTGCCATCATGCCGGCATCTTTAGCAGAATCAGAGTAACCAATCATTACATTTTGGGTGTTTTTAATGTGCCCGCGATACCAAACATTATCAAGTAATGTAGTAATTACATCACTGCCTGCGTTTAAATCATCGAGTGTTTCAAATAACGGTGCTACTGGTAAATCAAAGCTACAGCCGCTTTCTTTTAGCAATAATTGTACTGCTAAAATGTCTGATGCCGTTCGCGCCATCGAAATAATATACAAGCCAAATGTTTGTTCGTCTTGCTTAGCAATAACGTCAAAGGTGTCTAGCACTTCTTGAACATCAGGGCTTGGTTGCCAATGTTTTGGAATAAGCGGTCTGCGAGAGTTAAGCTCAGTAAGTAAAAAAGCTTGTTTATCTTGCTCTTGCCATTGATTGTAGTCGCCTAAACCTAAATAACGAGTCAGCTCAGAAAAAACATCGCTGTGACGAGACGAGTCTTGGCGCACATCGAGTTTAGCTAAACGCAAGCCAAAGCTATTAATACGGTACAGTAAATCAAGCAATAAGCCATCAGCAACTACTTTCATATTACATTTTAATAACGAGCGGTAGCAGACCTCTACAGGGTGCTTAAGCTGATTAATATCAGTAATTAAATCTTGTGAATCGCTACGCTTATTTTTAATTTTAGCGCCCAGGTGAGCCACGGTCTCTGCAACTTGGTTTTTAAGCTTTTTGATCACCGCTCTGTATGGTTCAAAGTCTTGACCTGCCAACTCAATAAGCTCATCACTGGCGTCTGACATAGAGAGTTCAGCGCATAACGTTTTTAAATCTTGAATATATAAGTTAAGCGCCATCCAACGACCGTGGTCAAGCACCTCTGCTGTAACCTGCGATGTTACAAATGGATTTCCATCACGGTCTCCACCCATCCAAGATGTGAACTCAATCGGGCTGTAATCTTTTGGTAGCTCTAAACTTAATTGCTCTTTAACATTGGCTGAAAATTCACGTAAAAAGCGCGGAACAGCGTGCCAAAGACTGTTTTCGATTACCGCATAACCCCATTTAGCTTCATCAACTGGCGTTGGGCGAGAGCGACGAATGTCGTCGGTATGCCAAGCCTGGCTAATAAGCTGTTCAATACGATTTAAAATAGCATCTCGCTCTAGCGGTAAGTTATCTTTTCGCTCAAGCGACGCTAAGCAATCACTTAGTTCAACATGTTTGTTAATAATAGTACGGCGCGTCACCTCGGTTGGGTGGGCGGTTAATACTAAGTTTATGTGGAGTTTTGAGAGTGTTTCGGCCAAATGATTACTATCTAGCTGGCCTTGTTCTGCTTTTGTAACTAACGTTTTTAATGTTTGAGTGAGAGGGTTTTGTTGACCAAGGCCAACGTCATTAAAACGCGAAACGGTATGAAATTGTTCTGCTACATTAGCAAGGTTTAAAAAATGATTAAATGAACGGGCAACCGGCAAAAGCTCTTCATCACTAAGCGCATGTAAAACGTCTATTAGCGCTTGTCTGTCGTCTTCATTACCACTGCGAGATGATTTAGATAAAGCCCGAATTTCTTCTACTTTATCTAAAATAGCTTGGCCTTGAGCATCCTTAATAGTTTGTCCTAGTAATTGCCCAAGTAAATTTACATTACCTCGCAAGGCGGCATATTGTTCACTCATTTCTCATTCTCCTTTGTTTCGTAGGACACTATTAATATCATCATGAAGAGATATTTAATAGATCCATTTGCAATGTCTTGTCGTAAAAAAGTATATATAAAATAATCACAAAGCAATTACATGATCATTTTTTACGACGGAAACTGTCCTCTTTGCAGCACCGAAATGCAGCAACTAAAACACGCAGACTCTAAAAATCTAATTACGCTTGAAGATCTTAACGCGAGCGACTTTAGTGAACGCTACTCGTATATTGATAAAGACAAAGCAATGAACTACCTGCAAGCCCAAAAGCAATCAGGTGAAATGATTTACGGGCTTGATGTAACGTACGAAGCATGGAAAATAGTGGGTAAACACAGCTGGTTGAAAATTTTTCGCTTGCCAATAATTCGCTTTTTCGCTGACTGCGGATACCTGTTATTTGCTAAATATAGGCACCCCATCAGTCGCTTTTTAATGCCAAATACTCAGTGCAGTAACGGCCAATGTGGACTAAAAGCAAAAGGTGATAAATGAAAACCATTGTTTTATTCGGCGCAAGCAGTGCCATAGCAAATGCATATATAGAACATTTACAAATAAATACGCCTACTCATCAGATAGTTTGTATTAGTTCAAAAAGTATTGAATCTGACTCTAGTGTTGTCCACCTGCATACTGACTATACAAAACAAAGTTTAGCGCTTGTTACTAATTACCTGAAAGAGCAAAATGCCGATATACAACAAGTTATTATATTCAATGGTACACTGCACAACGAAACCCATATGCCTGAAAAAAAGCTAGAGGATTTAGACGCTGAGTATTTTAGCCAACTTCTAAATTCAAACACCCTAACTCCCCTACTTTGTTTGCAGAGTATTTTGCCTCTTTTAACACACAAAACGCAGTGCACTATTACAGCACTCAGTGCGCGTGTGGGCAGCATCAACGACAATAAATTAGGCGGTTGGTATACGTATCGCGCCTCTAAGGCTGCGCTTAACATGCTATTTAAAACCGCAGCGATTGAACTTGCACGCAGAGCTAAAGATACCAAGCTCGTTTTATTTCACCCAGGGACTACTGATACTGCGCTTTCAAAGCCATTTCAAAAAAACGTACCCGCTGGAAAACTCTTTACAGCTGAATTTGTAGCCAAGCAGCTTTTTACACTTACTTTTAATAACCCTCATTTAGAACTCAATGGTGAGCCTGCCTACTTAGATTGGCAAGGCGAAACCATACCGTGGTAAGGACCTTTAATGCATTTTACTAAAGAACGCATAAACGCACTTGAAAAACATACCCGTACTCATTTAATTAATTCGCTTTCGGGTTTTAAAAGCGCCAACTTAATTGGCACGCAAGACAAACAAGGCAATACTAATCTCGCCATTGTTAGCTCAGTTATTCATTTAGGTGCTCACCCGCCGCTAGTTGGGATGATAATGCGCCCAAATAGCGTGCCTCGCCATACGTTCGAAAACATAATCGAAACTGGTAGTTACACCATTAACCAGGTTAATAAGGCTATTTATAAGCAAGCTCATCAAACATCAGCCCGCTACAATAAAGGCGAGTCGGAATTTACAGCGACAGGTTTAACGCCCGAATATTTAAATGACTTTGCAGCGCCTTTTGTTAAAGAAAGCCGCTTAAAGTACTCGGTTAAATTTGTAGAAAACCAACATTTAGCCATCAATGGCACAGAGCTTGTAATCGGTGAAATCACTGATGTGTATTTAGATGAAGTAGCACTTCAAAGTGATGGCTTTTTAGATTTACAGGCTATTGAAACGGTGGCAGTAACCGGGCTTGATAGCTACCACACAAGTAATAAACTCACGCGTTTACCTTACGCTAAAAAATAATATGCCATTTTAAGAGGCTATAAACTAATAGCCTCTTATCGCATAACATTGAATTTTACCTTGGTATTAATCACACTAGCTAAAAATCCAAGGAGAAAAATATGACCACCATCGGTATTGGTACACAATCAAGCGAGCAAGCGCTGGCAAGCCTAAGTAACATGACGCAAACGCTGACCCCTATCGCAGCTGACGAACATTTAGAGCGCATAGCCAAGGCTCAAGCGTATATGCTAGCAAACAACATAGATGCAATTTATTTAAACGCTGGCACCAACCTTACCTACTTTACAGGCATGAAATGGTACGCGAGCGAACGTATGGTTGGCGCGATATTACCCGCCCTTGGTGAAGTACAGTACATTGCGCCTTATTTCGAAATTGGTTCACTAAACGGGTTTAAAGTAATAGATGGGCCTATTCATGGGTGGCAAGAGCACGAAAATCCTTATGCACTTTTTGTCGAAGTATTAAAAAAGTTAAATATTAATGAAAACGCAACTATTGGCATTGATGAAAGCGCACAATTTTTTATATTCGACGGCATTAATAAAGCACAAATGGGTTTAACCCTCATAAATGCACAACCTGTAACGGCGCATTGCCGTATGCATAAATCAGTTCATGAACTTAGCTTAATGCAACGCGCGATGGACATGACCTTAGCCGTACATCAAGCCACAGCAAGCATGCTTTATGAGGGAATAACCACCACCGAAGTAGAAGCTTTTATTAAGCAAGCACACCAAAAAGTAGGTGCACCAGGTAACTATTTTTGTATTGTTTTATTTGGTGTTGCAACGTCTTTCCCGCACGGTGTTAAAGATGCCCAAATACTTAAAAAAGGCGATATGGTACTAATTGATACTGGCTGTAAAGTACACGATTACTTATCAGATATAACCCGTACCTATGTATTTGGCGAACCAACAATGCGCCAACGGATGTTTTGGGATCATGAAAAAGCAGCGCAAATGGCCGCGTTTAATGCAGCTAAAATTGGTGCTACGTGCGAAGACGTTGACGCGGGCGCACGTAACTATTTAGCAGCGCAAGGGCTAGGCCCGCAGTACCAAACACCGGGTTGCCCACACCGAACTGGTCACGGTATTGGGCTAGATATTCACGAATGGCCATACTTAGTTGGCGGTGATAAAACCCTACTTGCCCCAGGCATGTGCTTTAGTAACGAGCCAATGTTAGTTATACCCGATGAATTTGGCGTGCGTTTAGAAGATCATTTTTACATGACCGACAACGGCCCTCATTGGTTTACACAACCAAGTTATAGTATTGACGACCCATTTGGCCTTAACGCTTAAAACTGAATACCTTCAAGAGCAGCTGCTTAGCTGCTCTTTTTAGTTTGGTATTGATAAAGTGCAGTTCATCCCAATATCCCCTGTTATACCAAAGCAATCCTCAAAAGGATAAATATGAAAAACTTTAAAATTGATATCGTTTCAGACGTAATGTGCCCTTGGTGTGTAGTGGGTTATAAAAACCTAGAAACTGCACTAGAGAAACTCAAAGACGAAATGAGCGCAGATATTACGTGGCATCCTTTTGAACTAAACCCAGATATGCCAATTGAAGGTCAAGACTTAAACGAACACTTAATGCAAAAGTACAACTTAAGTGAAGAGCAAGGCGACGAAAATCGTAAAAACATGTTCGAAGCCGGTCAGCGTGCTGGGTTTACCTTTAATTTTGATGGCAAACGTATCATGATCAACAGCTTTGATTTGCATCGTTTATTAATGTGGGCACGTGAAGAAGGTAAGCAAACGAAGCTAAAACTCGCCTTTTTTGAAGCGCACTTCACAGATTTAAAATACTTAAATCAAGAAGAAGCGTTGCTCGACGTTGTTGAAAAAGTAGGTCTTGATAAAGAAACTGCACGCGGTATTCTACATTCAGACAAATACGTACAAGACGTACGCCAAGAGCAAGACAACTTTAAACAGATGGGTATTACGTCAGTACCTACGTTTATCATAAACGATAAGTATGCACTTACTGGCGGACAACCAAGCGACTCGTTCATTCAAGCACTAAAACAAATTAGTGAAGAAGAAGCTAAGCAAGACGCTTAATACACAAATAAAGTTTAAAATTAAGAAAGGCTGCACATTGCAGCCTTTCTTGTATATTCATCAGTTCAAAAAAGACAAATTTATTATTTACCTTGAATCTCTTTTGGTGTCATTATAGAAACGACCTCTAACAAATCGATAATAATACCTACAAAGGGATTTATAATGAAATATATAATTACAACATTGACGTCACTGTTTCTTTTAACCGCTTGTTCGACAACACATCTACCTGATAGCCCTAACGCTACACTGATAATGCCCAGTCCTCCGGAGTATCCAATTAAAAGTGTCCGTGAAAAAATTGAAGGTAGTGTGACAATGTCTTTTGATGTAGATACATCTGGTAAGCCAGTTAATATTAAAGTGATTAAAGCTGAGCCTGTGAAAATTTTTGATAAAGCAGCGATTCGCTCTCTTTCTAAATGGCGTTACGCACCTAAAGTAGTTAATGCTATTGCGGTAGTTGATAAAGACTTAGAAATGACTATAGATTTTAATTTGGCTAAATAATAACTAACTAACTAAAAAAGGCTGCACATTGCAGCCTTCTTCTATATAGCGAAGATTACTTCTTACTTAAAAATAAACTAAGTACGATAAAGTACTTTAATTACATGCCAGCCAAATTTTGTTTTAACTAGGTGGGGTTCTAAAATTGCGCCTTTAAATGCAATTTTGTCAAACTGTGGAACCATTTGTCCGCGTCTAAATTCACCTAAGTCACCGCCTTTTTTACCCGATGGGCATGATGAGTATTTTTTAGCTAAGGTCTGAAACTTTGCACCTTTACCTAATTGCTTAATAATATCTTCTGCAATCTCTTTGTGCTTTACCAAAATGTGAAGTGCATGTGCTGTGTTTGCCATGAAAAAAGCCTTTTATACCGTTAGCTAAAATTAAACGCGGCGATTTTAACACAACCCTATAAACCTAGCATCTACTTATACTGCAGTGTATTAACGCCTAATTTATAAATAATGTTTAGCATTATCTGGGTTGGGAATTCTGCAATACTGATATTTTCCAAATAAGGTATAGCGGTTTAAAGCAACCCTATCGTATAACCAATTATTAAAACTATTTGGCAAAATACTAAATACGTTTGCTAGCTTGTATGGGTAACCTAGCTGCTTAACAACATTAAAAAAAGCATGGCTTTGTGTAAATACTTTACCATTTTCAACAAGCACCATTGAGGCATATTCAGTTGTTGAAAAACCAAAATGCGTTAACAGCAATTCCCCTTTTGGAGATTGCACGCGGCATAATTTAAAAATAGTATTTTTATCGTGAGCAATAATAAAATTACACCACGCGCTGCACAGCTTACATTGCGCATCAAATAATATAATTTTTTGATTTTGCATGAGTGCTGCTGCATCATCGCTCATAACACTTTCCTTAAAATAAGTACTAAATTACTGTTGCACCGGCTTTTTTTGTAACTTGCGCTGCAAAGTACGCCTATGCATATTAAGTTGCCGCGCGGTAACCGACACATTGCCATTATTGCTGTGCAGTACTTGTTGAATATGCTCCCACTCTAAGCGCTCCGGCGACATAACCGCATCATCAATAACATTCGATGCCAATGCCACAGGCTCGGTGTTAAGCGCTTTTAATAATGTTGCCATATCAACCGGCTTAGTAAGGTAATCGTTTGCACCTAACCGCATTGCCTCTACTGCGGTTGCAATACTTGCAAACCCAGTTAGTAAAACAATATGAGCTTGGGGGAGCAAACTACGCAGCGGCTTTATGAGTGTAAGTCCGTTATCGTCGCCTAGTTTCATGTCTAATAAAACAAAGTCGGGCAATAATTTACGCGCAGCAAGTAACGCATCACTTTGGTTATGCACCACCTCGCAGGCAAAGCTTTGTTTAGCTAAGCGCCTTGCCAGTGTGCTGGCTAAATTAATGTCGTCTTCAATTATAAGTAACTTCATGAGGCGTTATTCTCAATGTTTACAATAGCGAGTTTAACTTTGGCGACAGCGCCGCCATCTGCATGGTTAAACAAGGTAAGTGAGCCATTTAAACGCTCAAAAGTAACGTTTGACAAAAGCACAGCAAGCCCCATTCCTTGATCGCTTGGCATAAGTTGCCCGCCAAGCTCTGCTAATTGCGATGATGAAAAGCCACGGCCAAAATCGCGAATTAACAAGTAAACGCATTCACTATGTAAGTTATCTTGCTGCCAACTCAGCTCTAATTGAGTTTGGCCTTGTTTTTGATTAGCGAGCGCGGCATTTTGCAATAAATTTAAAATAGCAGGCAATAACATCGCATCACTCAATAGCGTTGCCGCAATAGGTGGCGTTATCCATTTAATGTGCTGATCAGGGTATTGCAGTAAAAGCGTATCTGTAATTTGCGTTTGCAGTTGCTTTACGGTGGTATGCTCTTGCGAATTTTTAAGGCGTAATTGCTCTGAGAGTTTTCTAAAGTCGTTAAGTTGCGTACTACACTGAGTAAGCGGCGCTTGCATGTGCTTAACAATAGGGTTATTTGGCTGGTCTTCTAATAACTCTTCAAACAATAGCTGTAAATTTGCAATTGGGGTCGCTAGTTGATGGGTGATTTGTGCAGCAGCCCCATCAAGGGTAACAAGCTGTTCATTACGCAATTGTTTTTCACGCACGTTTGCAATAATTCGCTCTCGCTCTTTAAGTGCCCTGCTCATTGCGCCAATAACAAGTGCGATTACGCTGGCACTTAAAACAAAATTAACCCACATGCCAATAAAATGACCACTCATATTCATTTGATGCATACTGTGATCGGGCATCTTTATAAGTAGCAAACTGTATGCGGCAATGGCTAATACCGCAATATAAGCTAATCCTTTTTCTCGCAGCGTAACAGCAGCGATCATTATTGGGAGCAATAACAGCGAAACAAACGCATTAGTTGCACCGCCGCTTAGCGATAGTAAAACCGTTAAAAATAATACGTCTGCAGTTAACTGCATCAACATACCCAAAGGTTTAGCACGGCTTACATTACGATAAGCAAATAGGCTAATAAGCTGAAACACAGCCTCAACGGCAATAACAATAAGTAGAGGCAGTAATGCAATTTGATGTTCTAGTAAAAAATAAACGCTAAGTACCGCAATTAATTGCACGGCAATAGCGCCGCTTCGCAGCATTAATAATCGACTAATGGTGGGGTCGGTACGCATTAACAACAGGTTATTGCCCAATCAAATGTTTAATAAGGTTATTTTAACGGTTATATGATTTTTAATCATCATCCATCGAAATTGAAAACGGCGCACAAGGCGTTCCTTGGTGAAACACCATTTTCCATTGTTCATTACTTTTACGCCAAAGCGACATACGCAATGAATAATTAAACTCAGCGCGAGCAGAGCGCCTAAAAGCAGCTTGGTAACTAAGTTGCACTACATCATCGCTTAGCATTCGGCCCTTAAAATGCTGATTATAAAACTGTGGCACAACCTCGGTAGGTAAGCGGGTAAGTACTTGGTATTTATTAAATGTAATGCCATTGGCAGCAATTTCGATAAATTCATCATCGAGTAAAGCGTCTAATGCGCGCTCAGATTGGCGAACTTCTGGGTCTAGTAACTGGCGCTCAGCGTCAATCAAATGATTAAATAACGACACTTTTATTTTGCTGCTCATAACCTTCCCTATTGTTTATAAACTTGCCCGGCTTTCATAACAAATTGTACGTTTTTAAGTACGTCGATATTTTTAAGCGGTGAGCCATTCACACTGATAATATCTGCTTGTTTACCAACACTCAAGTCGCCAATGAGTGCGCTTTGCCCCAGCAGTTTAGCTGCATGTATGGTTGCTGATTTAATAGCTTGGGCTTCGCTCATACCATTGTTTACCATTAAACTAAACTCGTTAGCATTGAGCCCATGACGCGACACCCCAGAGTCTGTTCCAAAAGCTATATTAACCTTGTTTTTCAGTGCAAGTTTAAACGAAGCCTGCATTTTTGGAGTCACTTCACGCACTTTGTCGGCTATTGCCGGTGGCATATTTGGGTTTGTAAGCACCTCTTCACTTACCGTTGCCCCCGCTAAAAGCGTCGGTACTAAATAAGCCCCCGTTTTTTTAAATAACTTTATTGCCTCTTTATCTAAATAAGAGCCATGCTCAATAGAATCTACACCGGCTTTTAAGGCCGCTTTTATACCTTGTGTACCGTGTGCATGGGCTGTAACTTTACGTCCTAAGTGGTGAGCCGTATCAACAATTGCAATCAGCTCTGCATCTGTAAGTTGTTGGTTAACCCCAGCAGCAGTATTACTTAGTACTCCACCCGTGGCAGTAATTTTAATTACATCAGCACCACTTTTAATTACCTCGCGTACCGCACGGCTACAATCATCCGCGCCATTACAAATACCAATCCCGCCTGTAACCGCATCTGTAATATCTTTTCGATATCCGTGCATATCTGCGTGTCCGCCGGTAGGCGATATTGTATTACCCGCTGCAAAAATGCGAGGGCCGTTAATATCATTTCGCTCAATAGCACGTTTTAGCGGAAATATAACTTTGTGATCGCTACCTAAATCTCGCACTGATGTAAAACCCGCATCGAGCGTACGTTGTAAATATTTAATTGAGCGCAAAGCATAATCGGCGTCATATTCTGTTGCCCAGCGGTGAGGGTTTGCTTTAGCATCTCGCTCAAACGTTACGTGAACATGCATATCAATAAGACCAGGCATTACAAATTGATTTTTAAGATTGATAATATCGGCATCAGGTAGGTTAAGTTCTGCTTTTGTGAGGTAGCCGTTTTTAATGGCTGTTATTGTATTATCTGTGATGACTAACGTTTGCTCTGTTTTTACTTTTTGATCTTCGGATGCAAGTAAACTGCCCGCATAAATAATTTTATGCTGTTGAGCAAAAGCCCCATTTGTTATTAATGCCAGCGTTATTGAAGTTAATGTTGTTATTAGTGTTGTTTTCATACTTGCTCCTTTTTTATACTAGCATTACCTTAAATAACCTGTAATTGCGAATATTTACGATACAAAACATGCTATAAACTAGTCTTGAAAGCCGTTTTTTGGTATAACTCCCCCATTAGTAACACATGTCAGACCACCTTAAGAGAACATACTATGCCTTACGCACATATCACTGGTTGGGGTAAATGCATTCCACCAGCAAGCATTAGCAACGATGAAATTAGTGAAATAGTTGATACCACCGACGAGTGGATAACCACGCGTACAGGCATTAAATCTCGCCGAGTGAGTCATGTAAGTACCGCTGAGCTGGCAACCGTTGCTGCTAAGCATGCTATTGCGTGCGCAGGCATTGATCCTAAAGATATTGATTTAGTGATATTAGCAACCTGTACACCTTCTACTGTTGTGGCAAATACCGCCTCACAAGTGCAAAAATATATAGGTGCAACAGGCGCTGCCGCAATGGATACAAACGCGGCATGTTCGGGTTTTTTATATGCATTGCAAGCTGCTACAGCACAAATTCAAGCGGGTATGATCAAAAAAGCAGTCGTTATTGCCGCTGAACGTATGACCTGGTATGTAAACTGGGCACGTCGCGACAGCGCTGTTTTATTTGGCGATGGCGCAGGTGCAGTAATACTTGAAGCTGCCGATACGCCAGCGGGTTTACTTGGTACCAAAACCGGTTGTGACAGCGAAGACCGCGATATTTTACACATCACCAACTTTGGTAGCGATTTAAATAAGTATGAGCCAATTGGTCCTTCTGATTTATTATTTGAAGGCCGTGAAATTTTTAAACGTGCTGTAAAAGGTATGAGTGAAGCCTGCGACGACGTACTTAAGCAAGCTGATTTGAGCCTTGACGACATTAATGTACTCGTTCCACACCAAGCTAACTTACGTATTATTCAGGCTATTCAGCATCGCTTAAAAGTACCTGACGAAAAAGTAATGGTTAACATTGGTGAGTATGGCAATACCTCTGCTGCGACTATTGCTATTGCGTTATGTGAAGCGGTTGAGCAAGGGTTAATTAAACCGCATTCAAACATTATGTCTGCAGCATTTGGTGCAGGCCTTACGTGGGCTGCAAGTTACATAAAATGGGGCGAACGTGTAACGCCTATTAGTGTTAGCGATGCTGCTTTACCACCATGTGATCAAACAGGTTTAGAGCTTGTAGCACCGGCCGTTAAAGCATGTAAAGAAGCGCAGCCTAGCTAGCACAACATGTAATAAGCCACATTTAAAACGCACTTATTTAAGTGCGTTTTTGCTTTTTAAGGAATTAAATTTGAAACTTTTAGGTATTCATCACGCTGCTATAATTTGTAGTGACTATGCACGTTCTAAACACTTTTATAGCAATGTACTTAAACTTAACGTTATTAATGAGCACTTTAGAGCTGATCGTAATTCATATAAATTAGATTTAGCCATGCCCGATGGTAGCCAAATAGAGCTATTTTCGTTTGATGGTTCGCCCGAAAGACCCAGCTATCCAGAAGCACAAGGCTTAAGACATTTAGCTTTTAAGGTAGCGGATGTACAGATTGCAAAAACGTATTTAGAGTCGTGCGATGTAAACGTTGAGGATATTAGAGTGGATGAAATAACCGGCAAAAAGTTTACCTTTTTTGCCGATCCAGATAACTTGCCACTTGAGCTTTATGAGGTTTAAAGCTCATAAAGCTCAAGTTCTTACTATTGAATTAAAAACTTACTTATTAAAACGATTTTGTAAGTAGTTAAATACAGCACGAATACCTAATGCTTCACCACCCGTTGGACGACCTGGTAATGCACGTAAGTTCCATGCCATTACATCAAAGTGTACCCACGGTGTTGTTGGTTCAACAAATTCTTTTAAGTAAAGCGCTGCGGTAATAGCACCACCAAACGGTGTGCTTGCGCAATTTGCCATATCGGCTACATCACTTTTTAGTAAGCTTTTGTATTGCTCAAACAACGGAAGTTGCCAAACAGGGTCATGTACACTTAAACCGGCGTCAATAATGCCATTTGCTACATCGCGCTCTGTTGAGAAAAAGCCCGGAAGCTCCGTGCCCAGTGCAACACGACATGCACCCGTGAGGGTAGCAAAATCAATAATTAGCTCAGGATTATCGTTTTGCGCTTCGCTTAATGCATCACACAATACTAAGCGGCCTTCAGCGTCTGTATTATCAATTTCGACCATAATACCTTTGCGCGTTTTAATAACATCGCCTGGGCGAAATGCATTGCGCGATACCGCATTTTCAACCGCTGGTACAAGTACACGTAATCTAATTGGTAAGTTAGCTGCCATAATAAGCTGCGCTAGTGCAATTACATGCGCCGCGCCGCCCATGTCTTTTTTCATGTTACGCATGCCAGAGCTCGGTTTTAAATCAAGTCCGCCTGAGTCAAAACATACGCCCTTACCGACTAGTGTAATTAATGGAGCATCTGTCGCGCCCCATTTTAAATCAAGTAAACGCGGTTTATTTTCGCTTGCACGACCCACCATATGAATAGTCGGGTAGTTTTGCTCTAGTAACTCATCGCCAACCCACTGTGAAAATTCGCCATTGTAAGTTGCAGCTAAATCTTCCATAACTTGCGATAAATGTTGCGGCATCATATCTACCGCTGGAGTATTAACTAAATCACGTGCAAGTGTAATGGCATCAGCTTGTTGGCTAATGCGTTCATATAACGCTTTATCGCTAATGGCTAATTGCGCCTTTGCTGTTGGTTTTTCTTTGTATTCACTAAATTCGTAACCACCAAGTACAAACCCTAAAGCAACCTGCTCTACAAAAGCGCTGTCGCCTTGAATTTGATAAGTACCTGTAGGAAGTGTATTTGCTAAATTACCCGCAGCCCAAAAATCATCGCTGCTTTGCATTAAACAAAATACCTGGCTTAACTCGCCCGTTTTAGCATCAGGAATTAAAGCAACACCTTGCTTTTCAAAACCTGTATTAGTTAACCAATTTTGTATAAATGCAGGCTGCTGTGCTTGCCAGTCAGATAATTCGTTTTTAAGAATAAAAGATAAAGGAATACCAGAAGATGTATGACGTAGTAATGCACTCATTAAAAAGCTCATATAATATAAAAATGGTACTTAAGAGCATATCAATAAGCGCACCTAAAAGGTATCGCTAATTTGAAGGGATTTTAGCTACTTTTTTAAGCTGTTTTTAGATTCTTGCTTTTGATTTTCTTGATCTATTTTAGCATCTAGTTCTTTAATAGATTTGTTCATATTAAACGAACTTGGCAGTACATCAACTCCCACCAAACTCCCTAATTTAACAACTAAAGGAATTGTAAGCGGAGCAAAAGGTAATACAGCAAATACACCGAGCCCTAACCCTTTTAAAATATCAACAAATTGCTCATTTGCGCGTTTTAACTCTTCTTTACTTGTGTGGCCTTGAGTGTAACGCCTATAAATAGAGAGCATTTCTTTAGTTTCTTGTTTTTCTTGGGCGAGTGCGATTTTAAGCGCCACCATAGCACGGCGAAAACGCAGCTGTTGGCGTTTTTTACTAATTTTAACTACCCGCCAAGGTGCACGGTGAATAACTTTATATAATCGCATAACTTTTATTTTCACACAGCAGCACAGGTTCACAAAGAATAATTTACTTTCAACACCCTTTAACTTACCCTTTGCACCAAATTAGTATTAAATACATACAACAATGCAGAATATAACAAATCAATTACCGCAAAAACCTGAAAAACCAAAATCTGATGAATGTTGCGGTGGTGGCAGTTGCTGTCCCTGCGTATGGGATGAATACAAAGAAAAATTAGCAGCTTGGCGGTACGCACAAAACATTGAAAACCCCACAAAAAAAGATACAAATAAATAACATTTAAATGCAGTTAGCGCATTAATATTCCCCTCAATAGCCTTATTTGCACTTATTTAGTTCGTTTTAGTTTTACTTTGCACCACTGTTGCATTTTTTCTTAAATTGAATCTTTTTGTTATCAAACGGTTAATTAGTAATTGCCCTTCCTGTTTTTTATCTATAGTCTGTAGATAGGACTTCACAAAAAGTAAGCTTAATTGATTAGGCTTTTGAGCTAAAACCTCAAACTTATGTGAAACAAAAAATTAAGTTGAAAACAAATGATGTGAAATTCACATCAAAAATAAGAATTATTCTAACTGGGGAAAATTAGAATGAAATTAAAAAGTAATGCGCTAAACCAAGCAATCAAATTTGCTTTAGCTACAACCACTGCAGGGTTATTTATTTCTGGATCTGCTATTGCGGCAGACGAGCAGGAACAAACTAAAGTAAATAAAAACGTTGAGAAAATTGCCGTAGTAGGTACGCGTTCAGCTCCTCGTTCAATAGGTGACTCACCGGTTCCAATCGACATTATTGGCGGCGAAGAGCTTGAAAAGTCAGGTAACACTGACATGCTTGAACTTTTAAAAGGTGCAGTACCATCGTTTAACGTACACCAAAACCCTATCAGTGATGCGGCTTCTCTTGTTCGTCCAGCTAACTTACGTGGTTTACCGTCAGACAGCACATTGGTTCTTTTAAACGGCAAACGTCGTCACCGTGCTTCTGTAATCGCATTTTTAGGCGGTGGTATCAACGATGGCGCGCAAGGCGCAGATATTTCAGTTATTCCAAGCATTGCGATTAAACAAGTAGAAGTACTTCGCGATGGCGCGGCTGCGCAGTATGGTTCTGATGCAATCGCCGGTGTAATGAATTTCCAACTAAAAGACGCTTCAGAAGGTGGTAAATTAGAAATCCGCCACGGTCAATTTTATGAAGGCGATGGCGATACAACACAAGTGTCGGGTAACGTAGGTTTACCGTTTACCGACAATGGTTTTGCTAATTTAAGCTTTCAATATAAAACAGCTGATGCAACAAGCCGTTCAGTTCAACGTGCCGATGCTGCAGCACTTTCAGCTGCCGGTGTGCCTGAAGTATCTTCTCTTGCACAAGTATGGGGTGCACCAGAAGTAGATGACGATATTACTATTTTTGGTAATGTGGGTTTAGAGCTAACAAACGACTCTGAATTTTACATGTTTGGTAACTACTCTGAACGTGATGTACGTGGCGGTTTTTATTACCGTAACCCGCAAACACGTTCTGGTGTTTACTCAAATGATGGTGGCGAAACACTACTTGTTGCCGACACAACACCTGATATGAGCGCTAACTGTCCAACTATCACAATAACAGACGGCAATGTACTAGATGATCCTGCTTACATAAATGGTGTAGCAAACAACCCAGATTGTTTTGCCTTTAATGAGATGCTTCCAGGTGGCTTTACACCTAACTTTGGCGGCAACATTACTGATACTTCTTTAACTATTGGTACTAAAGGTCGATTCACTGGTGGCTTCTTAAAAGATACTTACTATGACTTAAGCGGCACTGTTGGCTTAAATGAATCACGTTACTTTATTTACGACACGGTTAATGCCTCTTTAGGTGCAGATACACCACGAGACTTCAGCCCGGGTAAATACGAACAACTAGAGAAGAACTTTAACTTTGATTTATCAAAAGGTATCGACTTTGGTTTAGCTTATGATGTAAACATTGCCGGTGGTTTTGAATGGCATGAAGAAACATTTACTATCGTCTCTGGTGATGAAGAATCTTACACTGCAGGCCCTTTAACAGCACAAGGTTTTGGTATTGGCTCTAATGGTTTCCCTGGTTTTAAACCATCACAAGCAGGTGAATTTTCTCGCCGTAACTATGCAGCATATGTTGATGTTGAAGCACCGTTTACTGAAGACTTTTTAATGGGCGTAGCACTTCGATTTGAAGATTACGACAGCTTTGGCACTACCACTAACTATAAAGTAATGGCTCAATACCATTTAACTGAAGATTTAAATATTCGTGGTTCTGTAAGCAGTGGTTTCCGTGCACCTACAGTTGGTCAAGCTAACGTAAGTAATGTACAAACAAGTTTAGATGGCGGTGTATTACAAGATTCAGCGCTTCTTCCACCAACAAACCCAATTGCAGTGCAATTAGGTGGTACAGAGCTTGAGCCGGAAGAATCACAAAGTTATACGCTTGGTGCTGTATACACAATTGGCGAATTATTTTTAACGCTTGATTACTACAACATCCAAGTAGATGACCGTATTAGCCAATCAGATAAAATCAATTTAAGCCAAGCAGACAAAGATACCCTTGCAGCAGCAGGAGTACCTAATGTACAAGGCCTTGCTCAGGTAAGCTTTTTTACAAATGACTTTGACACAACAACACAAGGTATCGATTTAGTTGCAAACTATACAGCTGAATTAATGGGCGGTAGCTCTACATTTAGCCTTGCATATAACTGGAATGATACTGAAGTAACTAAATTTAGTGAAATTACAGGTGCGTTTAAAGTTAAGCGTTTAGAAGAAGATTTACCTAATCATCGTGCAACGTTCACATTGTCTCAACAATGGGAATCAGTTTCTGCATTTGCTCGTGCAAACTACTACGGCGAATACCAAGGTGTTCACGTTGATTATGATGCAACAGCTAAAACAGCAGATGCTGCAGTCACTATTGATGCTGAAGTAACTTACTTTTTAAATGAATCAGTTAGCTTCTCTGTAGGCGCTCAAAACTTATTCGACCAAGATGCTGAAAAACTTGATTTTGCAGATGCAACGGGCATCCCTAATAACAACTGGGGTGGTCAGTTCTACGAAACATCTCCGTTTGGTATTAACGGTGGCTTTTACTACGCTAAAGCAACATATACTTTTTAAACTATTTTCATGAAGAACCAAAGGCGAAATGTTAAAGACATTTCGCCTTTTTAATTTTATAGTTAATAAAAATAATAATGAACAATACCAATTGCATTGAATAAGTGTTCTATTATAGCGCTCAGAAAATAGCGTAATTACAAGGCGAAAACTATGATATATAGTTGCTCTATATGAATAATTTTTAACGCAGTGAGTACGCTATTTAATGCGATAGAATGATTATTTTTTAATAAAATTGGTATAACTATGCTACTTGAAAAAGCCAACCAACTACTGCAACAAAATAAACTCAAAGAAGCCGAGTTACATTTTAAAGCAATTTTAAATAGTAACCCTGAAAATGGTGAGGCTTTATTTGGCTTAGGCAGAATTGCCTTACGACTAGAACGTTACGACGCTGCTGTATACCTACTCCAAAAAGCTTGTGAGCGCTTGCCTCATATGCTTGAACCATTACATGCCCTTGCTGATGCATTTAACGGTGTTCATTCGCCAAACGATGCACTAACGGTGCTTGAATACGCAAAAAAATTAGCAAGTCATAATCCAGAACCTCATTATTACTTAGCACAGCACTATTTAACACATGGCGAGTTAGATAAAGCTCATACAACTTTTGCTCATGCACTCAGCATTGGTGTATACCCTGTAACAGCCTATATTTTATTTGAACTTGTACAATTAGGTCGCTTTGATAAAGAACATAATTATGTAAGTAATTTGCACCACTTATTAACTCAAACGAGTAATTTACGTTTAAAAATGGTGTGTTACTACGCATTAGCAAACAGTTACGATGCACTTGAGGATACCGAGCAAGCATTTAATTATTTTATATTGGCGAATAAATTACAAAAAAAATTAAGTGAATTTAACACTAAAGATTTAACCCCTTTTTACGATGAAATAATAAAATACAACACCGAGGAGTTTATAGCCTCTGCCGATAAAAAGTTTACGGGTAATATCACACCTGTATTTATTATTGGCATGCCTCGTAGTGGTTCTACCCTTGTGGAGCAAATGTTGGCAAGCCATAGTCAGTTTTCGAGCCTAGGAGAGAGCACGAGTATTAGTAATAACGCAGTTGCTTTTATCGAACAAAAAACGGGAGTGACTTACCCGCAATGTTTAGCACATTTAACGCCGGATTTAATCAAAAAAGCCCGCGAGCTGTATATCACAACATTAAAAACAGCATCGCCCATCAGACCTTTTATAATAAATAAACTGCCGAGTAATTATCAGTCGCTCGGACTTATATATATTCTATTTCCAAATGCTAAATTTATAAATTTAAGTCGTGATTTTAATGCCACCGCATTTTCTATCTTCACTAATTACTTTGCTGAAAACGAGCCTTACTTTTGCTCACTACCTGAGTTTAAGCTTTATCATAAGTTGTATAAAAAACTGATGAGCCATTGGCACTCTTTTAAAGAGATGCCAATTTATGATGTCAGTTACGAAGATTTAGTGAATAACCCAAAAGAGCAGCTAACGCAGTTACTTGGTTTTTTAAACTGTAGTTTTGAAGAGCGCTGCTTAGCGTTTTATAAACAAAAAACACCGGTAACGACCTTGAGTAAACATGCTATTCGCCAACCTATTAATAATGCCGCAATTGCTAAGTGGGAGCGTTACAAAACACCTCTTCTAAAGTTACTTGATGAGAATTAATTAATCGGATGTGCTTTAAACCAATTAAGTAAATCTTTAAATTGATCATCACGCGCACTTGGGTGGGTAAGCATATTAATATGATCGTAATCAAAATTATGCCCGTGTTTACGACCGTAAATTTGCATTTGTTGAATGCCTAGCCCCGATTCGTCCATAAATTTTTGAATATCGATTGGTTGCGCTAATGCTTTATCTTTTACCGCAGCAATATGAAGCGTTGGCGGTAAATGCAGGTTGTTTAGCGCTTTTGCATAATCAAAATTATCATCAGAATCTATCCATGGCTTCTTTTTAGCCCATTGCATACTTTGATAATGCGACTTTTGAGTTTCGTTATCGCTGCCCCACTTATAACCTTTAGCATTTAAATAGCCATGTTTTTTAGCAAGTAAAGGCGCCATAAAATACCAAATTAAATTGGCTTGTAATAATTTTTGAGGATGATTATTAAATAAAGAACGCTTAGAGCCAAAATACACACATGCTTTAACGTCGTTAATATATTCTGGAAAACGTGCAAACGCGCTGTTCATCAATACCCCGCCCCAAGAGTGAGCAACCCAGTAGTCTGGCTTTTTGCCTTCAATCAACTCTATTTGCTTAATAAAGGCAGGGATGTCTTCTAGGATAGACTCAGTTTGTCCATGTTCGGACTCACTCGAAATGATTGGCTTGCTATCACCTCGGCCACGTAAATCAGCCACATAACATCTATACCCATGCTCAGCTAAAAAAGGGGCAAGTCCTTTATTAGAGTGCGTGTAAAAAATCTTACCGTTTTCTATTGCTCCATGCATAAAAAATACGATGGGCCCTTGCTGATCTTCATCGCTAATACGGCGTAAATGAAGAGTTTGCTGAGAGTCTAAATCAACTATTATTGATTGCTGAGAAATTGCCACAGTTATTCCTTTTTATTATCTTCAACTCATCCTACCAGTAATATTAAATATACCAAAGGAAATGTCTGCACTTTACTCATCAGCATTTGTTACAATCACCACATCATATCTGTTGTTAAAATGAAGCCATGAAAGAAAATAAAGCACGTTCAAAATTACACCCTCGTAACCTACATAAAAATGGGTACGACTTCGATTTATTAACAACAGAGCATCCTGCTCTACTGCCCTTTGTTATAACCACACCTGCAGGGACTAAAAGTATTGATTTTAGTGATAACAAGGCTGTTAAAACACTTAACCAAGCTCTTTTAAAAGCACATTATAATATTGATTTTTGGGATATTCCCGAGCACAACTTATGCCCGCCTATACCTGGGCGTGTTGACTACATTCACTACTTGGCCGACCTATTAAGTGATGATAACCAACAACAAATACCTTTAGGTAAGCAAATTAAAGTACTTGATATTGGTACTGGTGCTAATTTAGTTTATCCGCTTACTGGTACAAGTGAATATAATTGGCATTTTACCGGGACTGATATTGATACAGCCTCAGTAAAAATAGCAAAGCAAATTGCTCAGTTTAATGGTTTAAAAATAAGCCTAAAACAACAAAAAAACGCATCACATATTTTTAAAGGCGTTATAAATCAAAAAGATCTATACCATTTAACGCTCTGTAACCCTCCGTTTCATGCAAGTGAAGAAGAGGCAGGTAAAGGCAGTGAACGTAAATGGAAAAACCTAGGAAAAACACCCAGTAGCACGCTTAACTTTGGTGGCCATAATAATGAATTGTGGTGTGAAGGCGGTGAAGTACAGTTTATCTCTAATATGATTAAAGAAAGCGAAGACTTTGCAGAGCAAGTACTGTGGTTTACATCGTTAGTCTCTAAAAAGGATAATATTGCAGCCCTTGAAGAAGTATTAAAAGCTCACCCAATAGCACAGTATAAAATTGTTGATATGGCACAAGGTCAAAAAATTAGCCGCTTTATTGCATGGACCTACTTTGATAAAGACACTCGTGAGCAAATTTGTAGCGAGCTTGATTAATACCAATTTTATTAAAAATAATAAAAAGGATAAGGCAATCATGATAGATTTTCGCTCTGATACAGTTACAAAACCAACAAAAGAAATGCGCGACATTATGTACAACGCACCGGTTGGTGACGATGTATATGGTGATGATGAAAGCGTTAACCAACTAGAAGCCTATGCGTGTAAGCGTTTTAATTTTGAAGCCGCACTTTATTGTAGCTCAGGCACACAAGCCAACTTACTTGCGTTAATGGCGCACTGTGAGCGAGGTGACGAATACATTTGTGGCCAAAATGCTCACAATTATAAGTTTGAGGGTGGCGGCGCTGCTGTTTTAGGGTCTGTGCAACCACAGCCTATTGAAAACGATGCTGATGGCAGCATCCCCTTTAGTAAAATAGCGGCGGCTATAAAACCAGACGATTGCCATTTTGCAAAAACGCGATTGCTCAGCTTAGAAAATACCATTGGCGGAAAAATACTCCCGCTTGAGTACTTAGCCCAAGCACGTGACTTTGTTAATACGCATAGTTTAGCGCTGCACTTAGACGGCGCACGTGCTTTTAATGCCGCTGTTGAGCTAAAAGTTGATATCACTGAAATTACAAAACACTTTGACTCAGTTTCTTTATGTTTATCTAAAGGTTTAGGTGCGCCCGTAGGCTCTTTATTATTAGGCTCACCAGCATTTATTAATAAAGCAAGACGATGGAGAAAAGTACTTGGTGGCGGTATGCGCCAAGCCGGAATGCTTGCAGCTGCCGGGCAGTTTGCACTTGAGCACAATGTAGAGCGCTTAAAATACGATCATGAAAATGCACGTTATTTGGCTCAACAATTAAGTGAAATCAGTGGTTTTACTGTCGATATGACTAACACCACTAATATGGTTTACGCAACATACAGTAGCAGTATAAATATTGAAGATATTGCTGAAGCGCTTAAACAACAAGGCATATTATTTAGCCCAAGCAAGCAGCTTAGGCTAGTTACGCATTTAGATATAACCCGCGAAGATATTGATACATTTTTAAATGCTTTATCGGCCCATATTTAACGCGGCTTTATAATGTTTGCGGCATACCGAAACATATCGGTCATTGCCGCCAATTTCTACTTGGTTACCATCGGCTATTGCTTCGCCATTTTCATCGGTACGCAGTACATGGTTAGCTTTACGCCCGCAGTGGCAAACAGTTTTAAGCTCAACTAACTTATCAGCCCACGCAAGCAAATATTGCGACCCTATAAATAGCTCGCCTCTAAAGTCGTTACGCAGGCCATAACACAATACCGGTATACCGAGCTCGTCAACCACATCGGTTAATTGCATTACTTGTTCTTTTGATAAAAATTGGCACTCGTCAACTAACACACAATGGCGCTTTTTATCATTATTGAGTGATTGAATAAGATCAAAAACATCTTTACTAGCATCAAATACATGCGCATCAGCTTGCAAACCAATACGAGAAGATACTTTACCCACGCCTTGTCTATCATCAATGGCAGCAGTCAGGATCACAGGTTCCATGCCACGTTCTTTATAATTAAATGCAGATTGTAATAACGTGGTTGATTTACCTGCATTCATTGCAGAGTAGTAAAAGTATAATTGAGCCATTGTGGTGCCATTTTATAAAAAGTGCGCTTATGCTACCTTAATATTAAATTAATACCAATTTACAAACGCGAATTTTATTTTGTCAGGGCCTGTTTATTGAAGTGCTTGTAAGTATTTAATATACACAGGTGCACTTTCAAATTTTGATAACCACTGCCACATTTGCAAGCTTAGAGCATTATTTTCTTCGTAGAATTTTTTTGAAAATACAAGGTAACCATGGCTGGTTTCGTAAGGGGGATAAATAGGTTTAACATTATTACCCTCATACGGATAACTCGACACTTTTAAGCCATCTACTTGGCATAGATCAACGCTCGCTTGCACTACCCCCTTATCTAGCAACTCAAAAGCTTTGCTTTTAGAAAACGTATTATGAATAAAAAATGGTTCTTCTTTTAACGCGCTATTTAGCCCATAACCATTAGGAATAGCTATCGTAAATGCTTTATTTTGAAATACTTCACGAGTCTCCCATTCCTTATGAAATTTATAACGCCCTATAAGGCAGCTGCCAAATTCACTTACTGCGTAGTCATCTTGTAACTTACCTTGCTCATCAACAGGGTAAACAGCAACGTTTTCTCGCCCTTTGCGGTAACTTGCAATAACAGCATTAACTCGATTAAATTCTAAATCGTTTAAGCATCTACGCCATGGCTTTCTAACAAATGATATTGCTACATTGGGCAATGCTAAATCAAGTTTTTGAAGTATTTCGATTGATGCACCGGGTTTATCCGTTGGCGTATTTCGCCCTTCACCTAAAAACATAGGAGCTATATTTTTGTCTTCGTAACAAAATATGAGACTCTGCGGTTTGCTAAATGCAGTAGCGGTAAACATTAAACTGGCAATAAAAAAGTACACTAAGCTATTAATACGCATAATAATTTTTATTAGTTAGTTATTTAAATTATAGGTTGAGTTAAGCAGACTGACTATATTTTATCAAATAATTTACATTAATCCTTCGTGTTTCAGCAACCACAGTTTCCTATCAAGCCCACCAGCATAGCCCGTTAACTTTGCATTTGCGCCAATGATTCGGTGACACGGCACAATAATACTAATCGGGTTTTTACCATTCGCAGCGCCTACCGCTCTCACCGCTTTTGGGTTATTGAGTTGGTTTGCAATATAGCCGTATGTTTGTGACTGTCCAAAAGGTACTGTTAATAGTGCTTGCCATACACTTTGCTGAAATACTGTACCGGTTGTATCAAGTGGTACATCAAACATAGTGCGTTTTTTTGCAAAGTACTCATTTAACTGCGCTGCGCAAATAAGCACCGCCTTGTTAGTAACTTGCTCAAATGGCGTATAAGAGTATTCAACTGGTGGATAAAAACCAACGTAACTCACACCTTTATCAGTCGCTTGAATAATTATGTCGTCTATAGGGCTCGAAATTGATGTTTGAATGATCATTATAATTGCTGCCAAAGTTGAAACGTTAAGTAAGAGCGAAAGGGAGCGCAATTAGCAGGCTCAAAAGGGTTTGCCGCCGCTTGAGCTTTTTTAACACCTAAGTCGCCATCAAGTAATATATCGGGTTGGCTTTGTCCTCGCAGCTTTGCATAATTTACTGTCCAAGGACCAATTCCCTTTAAGCTAAGCCATTCGTCTAAATCGTCATTTTCAAGATTTAGTGCACAAAACTGGGCTAAGTTGTGTAGCGCATTTTTGCGTGCTTGTGGCATTTTAAAAAATGCAAAATCACTATTAGCAACAATTTTAGCCGTAGGAAAATAAACGGCAGCGCCCTCTTTTTCGCCTAATTCATCAACTAACTTTGTTACTAAATTATGCGCCGCAGTAACACTCACTTGTTGCCCAAGTACAGCTCTTATACCGGCTTCAAAACTTGACCAAATCCCCGGAAGTCTGAGCCCTTCACACACTGTAAACGCATTGTTTATATTGGCGCTTAAATGCGTTTCAATTAAATTAATATCGGCATCTAAATCAAGCACACGGCGTATATTATTTATAACAGGTTGTAAGTACGCCGTATTGTCTATATTGATAGATACACTAAAGTGGTTTTTATTAGCTATAAATTCAGCGTTAAAGCTTCCTTTATATTTATCACTTGCAAAAGTACGCCCGTAGCTCGTTTGTGTTATCCACTCCATTGGTTTTATCAAGCGCCTTTGTAAAAAGCCCTGCAAAGCAGGCCAATTATAAGGCGGCCTAAATGGTAGGGTTAAAATGAGTGTTGACGTTGGCTTTTTATCGCCACTGCGCAGCTTCGAGGGAGCTATATTTAACTGCTGTAAAAATGCATCATTAAAGCGCCTAATGCTTTTAAAGCCTGCGGAAAACGCTATTTCGGTAAGGGGTAAATGTGTTTCTTGAATCAGTTTTTTAGCAAAGTGGCATTGGTTAAATAATCGATATTGCGTAATCGACACGCCAAAATACTGCTTAAACAACTGCCTTAAATAACGACTACTTATACCTAAACGAGCTGCTAATTTTTCGCAGTCGTGCTCGTCATTTTGATCTATTAACTGTTTTGCTCTTAGTGCAGTCGTTTTTGTACCCTGCCATGCTGCGCTGCCAGGGGCACTATCGGGCCTGCAACGAATACAGGGCCTAAAACCATCTTGCGCCGCGTTATGGGCAAACTGATAATAAGCAACGTTTTTTTCGTGAGCCGTTGGTGCAGGGCAAATTGGTCTGCAATATATACCGGTACTTTTTACCGCTACGTAAAAAAGCCCGTCAAAACGAGGATCGCGACTCTGACGTGCTTTTTGCCAATGTAAAGTGTCCATAAACGGCTCTATAAATTAACCTAATAGAGCCTAGCTTATACAAAAAAACTCACATTACTAGCCATATTCGGCACTCAACTTACTGCGGCTAGGTAGCGTTTTTCAACTTCAGTCCAATTAATTACATTATAAAAAGCAGCAATATAGTCAGGACGCTTATTTTGATACTTCAAATAGTAGGCATGCTCCCATACATCAAGCCCCAAAATAGGGGTATTTCCCTGCATTAAAGGGCAATCTTGATTAGCACTATTTTCTACAATCAACTTTTTATCTGGGGTCACACATAGCCACGCCCAACCACTGCCAAATTGACTAATTGCAGCAGTAAATTGGTCTTTAAACTTATCAAAACAGCCAAACTGTTCATTTATTGCCTGAGCTACACTACCTTCAGGTTCACCTCCTCCTTGCGGGCACATTACTTGCCAAAATAAGCTGTGATTAAAATGCCCTCCTACATGCTCTTGTACTGCTTTTTGTAAATCACTAGGCAGGCTGTTTATTACCTTAAGTAATTTTTCAGCATTTGCGGTTGCATAAACAGTATCTGCTAAAGCAGCATTGGCTTTATTAATATACGTTTGATGATGCAATGTGTGGTGAATATGCATTGTTTTACCATCAATATGAGGCTCAAGCGCATCGTACTCATAGTTAAGTGCAGGCAAAGTAAAAGCCATAAATACTCCTTTTTCTTTTAAATTAGTGCAGTTGATTGTTTGTAGTGCTCTGTGAGCATAAGCAAAAATTCACTTGCTCTATTAGCTCAGGTAAAAAATGATAGCGTCTTGCAAATGATACAAGTTCAGAGGACGTTTTAGTGTAATGATGCTTACTCACTTTTTGTATATCGTAATGAGTATGCTTAATTAGCGAACAGAGTGTTAAGTGTACTTCGCATAGCCATTTGCATGCATTTCCAGGCTGTTGCAAAGCTATATAGGTATCAGCTAAATTATGCGACGCAACAACAAGTGCGGGTATGCAATGCTCAATAGCATGGATGACATTGTTATTAATCTGAGCATATAAAAACTGCTGAAGAAGATGATCTGCAAGTGTTTTAGCTAATAAGTATTTATCGCGGGCTTCGAGAAGTGCACCTTGTTCAAATGCATAATTACCTTGCATTATATTCGACTGCCAAGGGCTTAATGCTTGATCAAGACAAAGTAAATCTGAGTTGGATTGTTTTTGATTTGAGATCATATAATCATCTGCACGTTTATTTATGGGCGTGTAGTTAACTTACACACCCACAAACCTAAATGCAAATGATTTTCATTAACTATTTAGCAAAGTCTAGTAATTCCTGCCCCGTTAAGCGATATATAATCCATTCGTTTTGCGGCTTTGCACCAATGCTATTGTAAAAATCGATAGCGGGTTTATTCCAATCAAGCACTACCCATTCAAAACGACCACAGTCATTACTAATCGCCTTATTAGCTAAGTGCTTCATAATGGCTTTACCTGCACCATTGCCACGGCTATCTGGGCTTACGTATAAATCTTCAAGGTATAGGCCATTTTTACCTAACCATGTAGAGTAATTATAAAAATAGACCGCAAAACCAATTGGCTCATCACCTTCTAAACAAATTATGCTGTGCGCAGTAGCACCATCGCTGAACAGCGTATCTAAAATAGCCTGCTCGTCTGTTTTTACTGCATCCGGTTCTTTTTCATATATGGCAAGTTCGGTAATAAAGTGCAAAATTGTTTTTGCATCACTTGGTTTTGCATCACGTATTATAACGGGTTGGCTCATTGTATTTTTACCTTAAATATACTGCTCTAATTTATCTTTTAAAATATCTAATTGAATCGGTTTGCTCAAGTAGTCATCCATTCCAGCGGTTATACAACGCTCTTTATCAGAGTCCATTGCGTTAGCCGTAATAGCAATGATCCTAATGTTTTTGTGTTGTATACCCGCCATACCTTTACGTATAGCTGCAGTTGCAGCAAAGCCATCCATAACAGGCATCTGGCAATCCATAAGAACGAGCTTAAAGAAACCAGAATCGTGAGACTCCAATATATCTATCGCTAATTGACCATTTTCGGCAATTGTAACGTCACAATTAAGCTTTTTGAGCATTAATGTAGCCACTTGCCGATTAATTGGATTATCTTCTACAAGTAATATTTGGGTAGGTTCCTGCACCTTTTCTTTTTTAAGAGAGGAAATATAGCCTGAAGTAACAAGTGGGAGTGTCTCATCTGAATCATTACTTGTTATGACTGACAGTGCAGAAATTAAATCGGCAGTGGTTACAGGTTTGGGGAAATATGCCTGAAAGCCTGCATTAGAATAGCGCTGCGCACCTTCCATACCAGCAATACTGGTCATCATTACAAGTGGCATTGATTTATAATGTTCATGTGCTTTTAGTGCTTTACACAGCTCTATACCATCCATTCCTGGCATTTGCATATCAAGCACTGCAATATCATACATACAATTGTTACTTTTATACTGCTGCGCGCACATATCAAGAGCTTCGCGTGCGTCACATGCAAGCGCAACCTTAGCGCCCCAGTGCTCAAGCTGCTGTGAAATTACAATTCGATTTGTCTCGTTATCATCAACAACCAAAACGGTTAGCTCTTCCATATTAATATTAGGAATATAACGTTCTTTTTGATCTCCCGGAGTCAGCATTATAGTGGCAGTAAAAGTACTCCCTTTACCGGCTTCGCTAGTGAGAGAGATAGCTCCCCCCATTAGTTCACAAAGCTGCTTACAAATAGCCAGCCCTAAGCCACTGCCTCCATATTCACGCGTTGTTGATGCATCGACTTGAGAGAAAGGGGTAAATAATTGCTCTTGTTTTTCTAAACTAATTCCTATGCCTGAGTCCTTTATACTTACAACAAACTCTATACCTTGAGCTACTTTATTAATTTTCGCGCTTACAACAACCTCGCCTTGACTCGTAAACTTAACGGCGTTGCTTAATAAATTAGTAATAACTTGGCGAATGCGCCCAGGATCGCCGCATAACTGCGAAGGCTCTAGCGCTACCAGATCCAAAATAATTTCAATACCTTTGTCTTGAGCTGTAAATGCTTGTGCGGCAGCAACTTCACCAATTAAATCACGTCCATTAAAGTTAATCTCTTCAAGCTCGATTTTACCTGCTTCAGCTTTAGAGAAATCTAAAATATCATTAATTACACCCAATAAAGAATGTGCACTTTTTTTGGCTATATCTACTTTTGTTTCTATTGGTTTAGATAACGACTCTAATTGAACAAGCTCTAGCATACCGAGTACGCCATTCATTGGCGTTCTAATTTCATGGCTCATGGTTGCTAAAAATTGGCTCTTAGCAATGGCTGCATCTTCAGCTTTTACAAGTGCTACTTTTAGCTCCTCACTAATTACTTTTCGTTTTTGAGAAACTAAAGTGCTTCCCACTAAAGTAGCTAATGAGCGAAGATACGTTTCTTCACTTTGCGTCCAGTTGTGATGCTCGCCTACTGTTTCAGCGCACAAAATACCTAAATTACCATCGCCTGTTGCAATTACAGCATCAAGCATCGATTTAATATTTAGTGGTGTTACATATACTTTAATAAAATCAACAGTTGCTGAGTGAGTATAAACATCATCAATAGCCACTAAATTATGTTTATAAATAGCATTAAAATAAGCTGGGTAGTCTTTAGCAGTTAAAATAGCGTCGGTATCTACAAACCCTTGACCATTTATATATAAGCAATGACACGTCATCACATCTCGTTTTTCGTTAAAGATCCATATCGAAGCTCGTGTAACATTTAGCACTTCACACATAGATTTAACGGCTAGCTTTTTAACCTGTTCTACATCACTATTTTGCACCTCAGGTGCGACTGTAAGCGCGGCTAAATTTTTGTTATAACGATTTGCTTTTTCGCTCTCAAGTTCAAGTCGTTTATGTGCATCAATACTTTGAAATGAACCAAACACACGTACACATTTACCGTCTTTAAGCTCAGCTTGGCCCATCGATTTAACCCAACGCTCTTGCCCAGAATAGGTCAAAATAATAAGCTCTACACTCCAGCTTTCACCTAAAGTCACTGCGCACTCAAATAAGGTACTTATAGTATCTCGGTGTATGCCTGGTTTATAAAAGTTAATAGCGGTATCTATGCTCGGTTCAAAGTCCTCTGGTACTTCGTGAATAACTTTAACTTCATCAGACCAATAAAGTGTATGCGCATCTAAGTCCATCTCCCATGCGCCAATCTGCCCTTGCTTACTCATTGATTCAAGTAGGCTTTGCTGACGATTTATTTTTAACTGTGTATTGTAACGCTCTGTAATATCAAAAATAAATCCATCTAAATACAATATGCTGCCATCATCTGCGTAAATGGCTTGGCCTTTTTCATTTACCCAATGTAAGGAGCCATCGCGGGCTGTAATCCTATACTCAACAGACCATGACTGCTTAGCGCTAACACAACGTAGAATTTCATCTTTTATTTTTTTAGAATCGTCTTCGTATATCAAATCAAAAAAGCTGGGGGGTTCATCATGTATCAACTCATCAGGTGAATAACCTGTTATTCCACTCGCTTGCTCGCTCATATAAAGCATGCTTAATTTATTATCAAACTTACATCGATAAATAATGCCAGGGATATTTGATACCAAAGATGCAAACCTATCGCGGCTTCCTTGTAGCTCAAGCTCTGTAGATTTTCGTTCTGATATATCTAAATGCGTACCTATCATACGTTTTGGAGAGCCATCGGTATTCCACTCAACTACTTTTGCAGTATCGAGTACCCATATCCAATGTCCATTTTTATGCTTCATGCGGGCTTCACTAACAAAATAGTCAGTCTCACCGGCAAAGTGCTCTTGAAGTTTTTTATTTGATATCACTAAGTCGTCTGGGTGAGCATATGTATACCAAGTATCTATAGTACAAGGCTCAATCTCACTGAGTTTGTAACCTATTATCTCGGCCCAGCGGTTATTAAACGTCACTTTATTAGTATCAATATACCAATCCCAAATACCCACGGCTGTTGAGTCTATTACTAGCTGTAACTGTGTTTTGTGTTGCTCAAGCTCTAGCTCTTGTACTTTCAGGGCTGTAATGTCATTACGAATAGCAATATAGTTTTGCGGTTTTCCATTTTCATCTAAAAATGGTGCAATTGTCGTATCTACCCAATATATGCAACCATGCTTAGCTTTATTGCATATTTGCCCGTTCCATATATCACCACGTTTAAGCGTTTTATACATATTTTTAAAAAATGCTTTTTCGTGTTTTCCTGAATTTAAAAGGCGATGGTTTTGACCTATTAATTCGTGTTCATCGTAGCCACTAATCTCACAAAATTTCTTATTTACAAAAGTGATGGTGCCATGCAAATCAGTTACAGCAACAATAGCGTGTTCATCTAATGCACTTTTTTGCTCGGCTAATTGTTTTAATGCAATTTGAAGTGCAGAGCGTTGCTTTTGTAATATACTTTGTTGCTCTTCTTTTACGGCTACTAAATTACGTAAACCCAATGAAAGCTGGTTAAACTCAATACTGTCGTTTATTACAGGGACTTTTACCTTGTCTCCTTTTGTAATACTTTCAACAATTTTAGCTAAGTTAATTAAAGGTCTAAAAAGTCGACGCCCAAACCACCACGATGACGTTAATATAAGCAGTAATGCCCCCGCATTTGTTAATAAAGCAAGCTGTTTATAAAAATTAGCACCTTGTAGTGCAACTTCTTTTGGTTTTGTTACAAGTAACTGCCATCCAGATTCATTTAAAAACTCTAGAGAATCAATATACCCGTATAAAGTCTCTTCATTTTTATTACTGTAAGAAAAGACACGTTGCGTTGGAGAGCCGTTTTGAGAGAAAAATAATGGTTGAGAATCTTCTGAATTATTATTTTTTTGAATTTTATTATTATGCATAACATAAAATGTTATGTCTTTATTTGCAGCGTGTATTTTACTTAGATTATTTAATAAGCCGTTTAAATTTATATCTGCGAGCAATATGGCTTGTAGCTTATTTTCGGTATTTACTAACGGTAAGCCAATAATATGATACTCACGCCCTGAGACTGTCATTGACTGAAATTGGAGTTTACCTGTATTTTTAATACCAGAGAGTATGTTATTAAAACGTTGATCTTTAATAATATTAAAAAAGGGAGATGAAGATAGTGATTTAACGAGGTTTACATCAATAAGTTCTACATTATTAACAAAGTCGTACTGCTCAACAAATTGCGCTATTAATTGTTGTTTTTTAGTCGGGCTAATATCAAACTGCGCCCTAAGCAAATATAGATCCTTAACATGCTCTGCAAACCAAATATCAGCAAATTGCTTACCTATATTATTAAGCTCGTTAAGTTCAGCGTCTGCATTTTGCTTAAGCGTGCTATTTACATGTCCAAGGCTAAACCAAGTAAGTATACAAAGTGGCCCTAAGGCTATAATTATAAAGGTTATAATTAACTTACTTCGAACAGACTGTCCTTTACCTGTTAATTCACCAAAGTTTAAACCTTTGTGCATGCTTAATATCCAGCAACTTATAATCATTTAATATTACTTACATTAATGCACTAAATATATAAAGACGCAAGTTTTGAGCGGTAAACTCCTTAAAAAATGGATGTTTAGCGTTACAATATTAAATTCACACTTTTTAAAATATACGCCTTTATTACTAACTTATAATTAGATTTATTGACGCTACCACATCTGTAGCGGTTTTAAACCAGCCATGATATAAGCAATATTCAATTAATACATTTGAGGTCATTATGGCGCACGATCACTCACATAGTCATGTAGACGAAAACCAGAGCGATAAACAGCTAACCGTCGCTGTGGTTATTAATGTATTGCTAACCGTAGCCCAAGTTATTGGCGGGGTATTTTCGGGCAGTTTGTCACTTATAGCCGATGCACTTCATAATTTAAGTGATGCTGCCGCTATATTTATCGCGCTCGTTGCACGTAAAATTGGTAATAAACCTGCTGACACCACTCATCATTTTGGCTATAAACGCGCTGAAATACTTGCCACACTTTTTAATAGCAGTACATTGATATTAATTGGTGTGTATTTAATTTTTGAAGCCATTTCGAGCTATTTAAGCCCTCAACCAATTAATGGTTGGATAGTTGTGTGGGTGGCAGCAATAGCATTGATTATTGATTTAGCAACCGCATATTTAACCTACCGAGCTGGCGCAAATCACAGTATAAATATAAAAGCGGCCTTTATTCATAACGTATCAGATGCAATGGCATCTATTGTTGTTATTATTGCGGGCACCTTAATTATTTTATACCAGTGGTATATCGTTGACTTAATTGCCACTGTGCTTATTTCTCTTTATGTAATTTATCATGGCATTTTACTATTAAAGCAAAGCTGCAAAATTTTAATGCAAGCAGCGCCTAGCAATATTGATACAGATGCAATATCACATGCTATTAGTAATGAATTTAATATCGAATCGGTAATGAGCATCAAGCTTTGGCAACTAGACGATAAAGAAAATTATTGCGAGCTTATTATTAGCACTCAGCACGTAATTGATTTAGCCGCAGTTAAAAGTTTTTTACACAACAATTTTAATATCGAAAATTGCATAATAGAAATCCGACCAATCGCGAATAAAAGCCTAATTTAATGTTCTTAATAACAAGCTAAACCAAATACATAACTATTTAATTGAAAACAGCTCGTATTATCATTTACAATATTGTCATTAACTCATAATGAGATACCGTTTTTGAAACTTTGGTTACGTAGAATTCATTTAGGCCTTGCCCTAATTAGCGGACTATTTTTATTAATAGTGAGCCTAACCGGTGCTGTTATGATTTATGCAAAAGACATACAGCACCTAATAGAGCCTGCAAAATGGCAAGTAACACCCCAAAAAAACTTAATGCATTACGATGAACTTATACAAAATGTACAAGCTCAAACTAAGCAAAAAATCACCTTTTTTATGCCCGAACAAGCGCCAAACGCAGCATGGCAATTTCGGTTAGCCAATAAACACTACGCCAGTGTTAACCCCTACTCTGGGAGTGTACTAAACATCTATGAATCAACCGATACGATTTATGGGTTTGCTATGGGATTACATCGTTGGCTGTTATTTGAAAACAGTAAAGGTGAAAAAACCTTTCGAAATTGGATGTCAGTATGTGCATTGCTACTTTTAATAAATGTATTACTGGGCTTTTATTTATGGGTAAAGCCCAAAAACAGAGTTAAACGTTTAGCTATAAAACCAAAAGCCAAATTTAGAGTGCTCATGTATCAATTACATACAGTGCTTGGTGTTTACTTTTTTATACCGCTTATGCTGATTGCCTTTACTGGTATGGCATTTAACTGGAAAACACAAACTCAATCGGTATTAGAATTTGTGACCTTAAACAAGGTAGAACAAAGACCTAAAGCACCAAAAGTAATAACCCCTTCTCAAGCTGCTTTAAACTACAATGAAGCAATTAAAAATGCAGAGGACGTATTTCCAGACGGTAAATTATATAGAGTTTACTTACCTAAAAAGGATGACGAAGCAATTGCACTGAGAATGCAAAACCCTGGCGAAAGTCACGCTTACAGCTGGGTTTGGACTAACCCATTTACGGGTAAAGTATTAAACTCATTTGACGCCAGTAAAACAAACTTCACAACACAAGCATGGAACTTCAAATATAAGTTTCACATTGGTGATTTTGCAGGTCCTATCGTGCAGTTTTTATGGTTATTAATAGCTCTTTCACTCGCATTATTTATTGTAAGCGGTGTATATTTTTGGTTAAAACGCCATAAATGGAAATAAATCTCATTAACACTTGCGTCATTAGTTGATAATAATTACCATTACGTAAATTATTATCGACTAAGACACCCCATGTTAAAAACTTCGCTTTGCCTTATTGCTGTTGCAATAAGTACTAACACGTTAGCAAATGAAAATAATAAAAATGAATACAATTCTGATCAATTTGAGCATGTCATTGTTTCAGGCAGCCGCATATCAGAAAGCATTGACGAAGTACCTGCCTCGATTACCGTTATTAATCAGCAACAAATACAACAGCATTTAAAAGTAAGCTCAGAACTGGGAAGTTTACTCGCGCAAATGGTTCCAGGGCTCGCCCCAAATACAGGCAGCTCAAGTAATTCAGGACAAACACTACGTGGCCGCGCGCCATTAATAATGATTGATGGTGTACCGCAATCAACCCCTCTTCGTAATGGTTCTTTAGGCGTAAAAACACTTGATGCAAGTGCCATAGCGCGCATTGAAGTAATAAAAGGCGCAACGTCTATTTATGGTAATGGTGCCTCAGGTGGCATTATTAACTACATAACAAAACAGGCTCGCAGTGATGGTAAACCAGAAGGCGAAATAAGTATTTCAAGTCGCTTTAGCGCTGTTAAGTTAGCAGAAAGTGGTGGCGGTAGAGTATCCGCCGCAGTAAACGGTAAGCTCGACCAACTAAGCTACCTGTTAACAGCAAGCTATGAAGAAAATGGCGTACAACGCGATGCACAGGGCGATATTTTAGGCTTGCAATATGGTTTATCAGACTCTGAAACTCAAAACTATTTTACCAAACTAACTTATGATTTTGACGACGAAAAGCAACTGCAGTTTAGCTATAACTATTTCAGCTCACAGCAAAAAACTGATTTAGGCGATGTTACTGGCGATGGCAATATAGGAGAAAAAACATACGCTATACATGTCCCCTTAGAGCTTCAAAAACAAGGTAAGCCGCAAGGCCCAGAAGGCAACAAAAATATAACCCTAAAATATGTTGATTACGCGTTGTTTGAAAACACACAAATGACCCTCGATCTGTATAAACAAAATATAGAAAACGTATTCTTTTTCTCCACTAACCTAGCTAACCTCGATGAAGGCTATACCGGTGGCCAATCCGTTATTAAATCAGACAAGCAAGGTGCAAGGGCTACATTTAATAGTCAGTTTGATTTTGAAAACGTAACAGCCACCTTAATCTACGGTATTGATGCCTTAAACGATAAAACATCGCAACCTTTAGTAGATGGCCGTGTGTGGGTGCCCGAAATGGACATGGAAAGTGTGGCTGGCTTTTTACAAACCAAATGGGTAATAAACGACGATATTATTGTAAAAGCAGGTGTAAGAAACGAAAGTATTGATTTGAGCGTAAGTGATTACCAAACATTAAAACTGTGTAGAACCCTTTCGCAATGCTCAGTCCCATTAAATGTGCGTGGTGATACCATAAACTATGACGCTACAACGTATAATGCAGGCATAAAATACAATTTAACAGATGCATTCAGCCCATTTTTTAGTTATTCACAGGGATCTGATATTTCTGATATTGGGCGCTTACTTCGCGCTGCAACCGTCGACGATATTGCACTTATTCAGACACAAGCATCTATAATTGACAACTACGAAGTTGGTTTTACTTCACAGTTTGAAAACGTTCGTTTTGAATTTGCACTGTACAGAAGTACTTCAGAGCTTGGCACCAGTAATGAATTTAACGAAGTAACGGGTGTTTACGAACCCGTACGCGCACCTCAAGAAATATGGGGTTACGAAGGTTTAGTTAATTATACTATTAACCAAGACCTTAAATTAGGTGCTACATACAGCTACGTAGAAGGTAAAAACACCGAAGCGGATGAATATTTAGGGGCAAAACAAATCAGCCCGCCGAAAGCCACTGCTAATTTAACATGGCAAACCAACGAAAACTTATCACTTGCAATGAGTTTTTTATATGTAGGCGACAGAAAGCGTTTTGATAAAAATGCACAGGGCCAATACTCTGGCGATCAGGGCCCTGTTAGTAGCTACAACACCTTTAACTTAAGTGGCCAATACAATGTTAACGCCAGGTGGAGTGGCTATTTTGGAATAGAAAACCTATTCAATAGTGATTACTACCCAGCCCGCGCACAGGCTTACACCTACGGTGGATATAACATTAAAGGATTAGGCACAACCGCAACGCTGGGTGCTAAATACCAGTTTTAATTAGTGATAGACTCAATAAATAGGCATCAGCATGCCTATTTATTTAAAAAGATAATATGAAAAGCAGTATCTCTACTTATTGTTTATAAATACCTCTAGTAATCATTCTCAGATACTAATACAAATAAAAAACTGTCCATAAACCAAGCAGTAACGCAAACTTAAATAAGAATCAAAACCAATAGTAACGCAATGATTTTTATAGAGAAAACTTGCAATATAGGCTATATGTACTACACTGCATACAATTGAAATAGTTGAGGCGATTTATCATGAAAGGTAATCAAAAAGTAATCGATGCGTTTAATACATTGTTAGCTAACGAATTAGCAGCAATCGATCAGTATTTTATACACTCGCGCATGTATGACGACTGGGGTTTAAACAAACTATACGAGCGCCTTAACCACGAAATGGAAGAAGAAAAAGATCACGCAGACTGGCTTATTAAGCGCATCTTGTTTTTAGAAGGTGTACCAAATATGACTAAGCGCCGTGATTTACTTATCGGTAACGATGTAAAAAGCATGATGCAAAACGATTTAACACTAGAGCTTGAAGTAGTTGCGTGTGTTAAAGACGTAATCGCAATATGTGAAGAACAACAAGATTATCAATCTCGTAGCATTTTAGAAAAGCTGTTATTTGATACCGAAGAAGATCATGTTTACTGGTTAGAGCAACAACTTGGTCTAATTGATAAAATTGGTTCTGAAAATTATCATCAAGCACAAATGGCTTAGTAGGAGCATATTATGAAAGGCGATAAAGACGTTATTGCAGCGCTTAATAAAGTACTCGCTAATGAGCTTGTTGGTATTAACCAATACTTTTTACATGCACGTATGTTTAAAGATTTTGGCTTTACACAGCTTGATAAAGCAGACTACAAAGTATCAATTCAAAAAATGAAAAACGCTGATCGTTTAATTGAACGTATTTTGTTTTTAGAAGGCTTACCAAATCTTCAAGACCTAGGCCGATTACGTATTGGTGAAAACAGCGAAGAGATGATTGCTGCTAACATGAGTTTTGAACTCGATACTATTGACGAGTTACGAAGCGCCGTTAAACTGGCTGAAAGTAAAAAAGATTACATTACCCGCGAAGCCCTTGATCACATTTTAAATGAACAAGAAGAGCAAATTGATTGGTTAGAAACCCAACAATTACTTATTAAAAATACGGGTATCAAAAACTACTTACAGTCTCAACTGTAAATAGTAACAAGCATAAAAAAAGCAGCTAAAAAGCTGCTTTTTTTATATCTAAATTTTATATGTAATTAAGCAACTTGATCTGTTACATCCGCAATTTGAATAAGTCTGCGATTAAGGATCTTTTTAGTACAACCACAACACTTACCGCATTGGCTGCCTACTTTAAGCTCTTTAGTTAATTCACGCATGGTCGTTGCACCATCGTCAATTGTTTGCTCAATTTTTTTATCAGTCACACCGTGACAAAGACAAATATACATCAATACAAACCGTGTTAATTACAATCAATAGATGCATACTAATCTAAACGACAATTGTTATCAATAGCTTCTTCACTAATAAATATAAATTATTTATTAGAATATGGTATTTGTTCTCTTAACTATATTTACCTAAAAATAAAGTTATGGAATAATGGCCGCCTCTTAGGGGAGTAGCCCGCTCAGTAATGAGTAAACTTATCAACATAATTGCACCTCATGTGCATGGTAAGTTTGTAATGTTGTAGCAAGCGTTATCGGCGAGACCTAGGTAGACACTATCCTCATGGCGGGAGATAGTTGTTTGCCTTGGTTTAGTATTCCCGCCTGTAAGAATCAATAATGGAAGTTTTTTTAACCTCAACCGTCACTGTTACACTTGCCGAAATTGGCGATAAAACCCAGCTTTTATCACTCCTATTAGCTGCCCGTTTTCGTAATAAAAGCGCACTTATTCTTGGTATTTTAGCCGCAACTTTACTCAATCATGGCCTATCAGCGTGGTTTGGGCAGTGGTTAAGTAATAGTTTTTCTTCTGAATATTTACCTTGGCTTGTAAACATCAGCTTTATTGTTGTTGGCCTTTGGCTATTAGTTCCAGACAAAGACGAAGATGTAAGTAGTAAATACGATAGCTACGGGGCTTTTTTAGTTGCTTTTGTATTATTTTTTATTGCAGAAATTGGTGATAAAACACAAATAGCGACAGTGTTGCTAGGCGCACAATATCAGTCTGTGTTTTGGGTTACGGTAGGAACCACGTTAGGTATGTTAATTGCTAACGTGCCTGTTATATACGCCGGAAATGCACTACTAAAAAGAATATCGCTAAACACCGTACGTGCTATTGCTGCTTTTGTGTTTGTGTCATTAGGTATTTATGGCTTAGTTACAATTTAATCAATATTAAAGCTCGCAACTGTTGATTTAAGTGCGAGCTTTAGTTTATCGATACGTTATTTATGCATTATTTACACAGTAACATCCCTTGGTTTGTGTAATTAAGAGATTTGAGTTAAAACCAGCAGCTAAATTAGTGACCGCAGTTTCAACAAAGCCACTTCCCTGGGCACACGCTAACCCTTCGGAGAGAGGACCGGCATAAACAAAATCACCGTTTTTATTAATAATAACGGCGGCAGGCGTTGCCGGAATAACAAGTTTAAGCTTTGGTGTTAATTCAACTTGTACAACCTTCATAGCTTTATTGGCAGCAAAGGAGCTTAACGATGAAATATGCGACTTAGCTTGTATGGTGCACCCGCAATTTTTTTCAGTTATAAGCACTAACGACGCTTCATTAGTATCAACCCAGTCCAATTGCTTTTTAAAGTTATTAAACCAGTGCTTTTGCAATAAAACTTTTGAGCTATCAAACGGTTTAAGTTGCTCTAACTGAAAATAAACTAACCCTGCAACAACACAAACAAGCCATATAGTTATAAGCGAAAATACAAAAGAGTTAGATTTATTTAAACTTGGCAATGCTTTGCTCTAATACATCAATACTTACATCGATTAACTGCACCTTAGCGGTTAACTGCTGCACTATTTGCGTATCTTGGTACTGATTTTGGCGCATAGTATCAGTACTGCTTGCTATTAACTCGGTATTACCTGCCTGCTCCGCTACAACTTGTGCAACTGAGTCAGAGCTTGAAGATACTGCGGCTATTTGCTCGCTCATTGCTGAAATATTTTCTTTCATTGCAGCACTAATACTTGTTAAATCAACTACAAAACTCACACACTGACTCATTGATTGCGTTGACGTTTTACTATTATTAACAAGGTCTTTTAATGTAAGACTAATTTTATCTGTTGTTGCTTTACTGTGGTTGGCTAAAGATCTTACCTCATCAGCAACAACAGCAAAACCTCGACCGTGTTCGCCTGCGCGGGCAGCTTCAATAGCGGCATTTAAAGCAAGTAGGTTTGTTTGCTCAGCAATGCCTGATATTTCATTAAGAAGTCCTGAAATAACATCGCCCGCTGCCACTAAGTGATTTATTTTTTCTTCGGTATGGTTAAGCAGTGTTAACAACTCTCTACTTTTAGCGTCTGTTTGAAGCACCTCTTTTAATGCATCACCTGCAGATTGTGTAATATGGTCAACTTGGCGCTTAAGCACCTCACTTTCTTCTTCTACAAGTTTAAAGCCATTGGCAACTTGAGCGCCAGAATTAGCAATATCATCGGTTTGTTGCGTACGTTGAACCGCTCCACTCGCTAACTGATCGTGAACATCAATAAGCTCTTGTGAGTTTTTTTGCAATGACTCTGATTGAGTTTGTACCTGTTTAATAACATCAGATAAGTAATCTAGTAATGTGTTAAATCCTGCTACAGCCTCGCTTTTAGTGTCATCCGCGCGAAGAGAGAGTTTAATGTTTTCAGGATCTTTCATTATTTGTTCTGTCGCATAACTTAAAGATAAGCCCGCACGACGTTCCCGTTGCAGCGTTTTTGCAATATAGCCTGCAACTAATACTTCAACTATTGCGTATCCAGCATGAATTAGCACCGTAGTAAAAGCGAGTCTATCAGGGTCAAATACGTAAAAACCCGTATTTTGAGTTTGTAAATAATAAAAAGATAAATGATGAACCGCTACAAAAATAATAGCGGTAATAAACACTCGCCACTGTACAAAAACAATTAACATGGGCATTAAAATAAATATTTCAAAATGGACTTCAATCAACCCAAAAGTTTGTTGAATGTGCAAAAAAGAAAACATCATTATAGCGGCAGCTACCACATGCGGGGTAACAGGACTATCCCCTTGTGTGTTTAAAAGCCATATAGGTAATAAACACAATGGCAAACCTATCATAAAGGCCTGCGCTAATGTGTCGAAATACAAGCCAATAGCGATAGATTCGACAAACAAAAGACTAAAAATAATTGTAAATAACCGGCCAATACTAGACATAAGAACCTTAAAATTGTTGTTTGCATTGTTGTTTTATAAAGCAGTCTGCAATATACGTATTAAAACGAGTTTCAGTTTACTGAACACAATAATAAACTACCGACACATCAAAAATAATACATTTAATTTACATTATATACATGCGGTCTACTTAATTATAGGCAGTATTTTTTTAAACGTAGGCGTAGCAGCTTTTTTTGTCCATTGAAAAATTACTATTTCAGCGCATGAAATTACAGCTCCAGCTTGACGTAGCTGCTCAATCGCCAAATTTTTATGTTGCGGGTTTCTCGAACCAACTCCGTCGTAAACAATAATAACTTCAAAGTCATTTTCTATTAAATCTAAGCATGTTTGTAAAACACACACATGTGCTTCAGTTCCCACAACAACAACTTGCTTTTTACCATGGCTTTTTAACGTATCAACAAAACCAAGCTCTGCACACGCACTAAAGTACGTTTTATGAAAATACGCGGCATTAGGTAACGTATTTTTAATTTGCTGATTAGTCTCGCCCAAACCTTTCACATATTGCTCCGTTACTAAACATGGAACGCCATGAATAATACCCGCTTGTGCTAACTGCAATGTGCTTTTTAAAATATTCGGAAAATCTTTAATTACAGGAGCAAGCAACTCTTGTAAGTCTATAACTAATAACACACTATTTTTTGCATCAACATTAGAGAAAACCACTATACTCTCCTTATAAGCATTTACTATTATCTGTATAGAGTAGCTCACTATTTATAAATAGAACTTTTAGCGTTATGTATATTATTTGTAATTAAAAAATAAAAACTTATGCTATATTTACTATCTAGCTAAGCATCATCCTATCTTCCACTGAGAGTGTTTATAAGTGCGTTTGAGCAAATTTTTTTTTCATATCACCATTACTTTTTTACTATGCATCCAAAGCACTTTTGCATCACAAAACTATGCTCAGCAATTACAACGAATTTCTACTGACGAAGGCCTATCACAAAGTTACGTTTTGCAGACTCAAGAGGATGATATTGGTTATATTTGGATAGCAACCCAACAGGGTTTAAACCGTTTTGATGGATATAATGTAAAAACTTTTAGTGGCGGCTTTGGCCTAGATAAACACTATATTTATGCATTATTTAAAGCCGAAGACGGAAAAATCATTGTCTCAACAGACCTTTCTGGTGCTTATATAATAGATCCCCTCACTTTAAAAACCGAAAAAATCTATTCTGGTCAAATAGATAAAGAACAAAAAATATTCTCTCCGATCTCTGCAATGACTCAGCAACAAGGTACTTTTTACTTCGCCATAGATGCCCAAATATATACATTTGATGAGACGAGTAAACGCTTCACATTTAAGCTAACCCTGCCAAGTAAAGGTGACTACATTCGGTCATTAACAATATATAAAAACACTTTATATATTGGTACAAATGATGGTTTATACACTGCAAATATAGATAATTCAGAACTTGTAAAAATACCTCTTCATCCCCCTGAAAAAAATACGATAGATAATGTAAACGTCAAATTCTTAAGTGTTGATAATGAATTAGGATTACTTGTTGGTACTGTTGAAGGCATGTATCAATTAGCATTCGATAATACCAAAAATATATCTGCAGCAAATATTACAACTTTAATTCCTAATTATAATATATGGGATTATGCCAATACTGTTTACGGGGAGTTTGTAGCAACCGAAAGTGGATTGTTCAGTTATCACCGCGAAACCAAAGAACTAGAATTCGTATTAAATTATGAAAAAAGTAAGTTTAATATTAATGAAAACTCAATAAACGATCTAATGGTTGATAAGTCCGGCGTACTTTGGCTCGCATCTAGAACCCAGGGCGTGTTTACATGGCCAATTAAAACCCGACGGTTTAAACACATTACTTTACCCGGTAACAATACTATTCATGCCACCTACCAAGACAAAAATAATATTATTTGGTTAGGAACAGAAGATGGAATTGCACGGTACGACAAAGCAACAAATAAAAGTGATGTATATCTGAGCTCAACCGACTCAAAAGCAATATACGGGGCATCTGCCGTTTATGATATTTTTGCGTCTTCAATTGGTGATAATCAATTCCTTTGGCTTGTTACTTTCGATGGTTTTAAACTGTTTGATAAACAAACGGGTAAAATTATTGAAAATAAAGACACAGAAAAAGATGTAATTAACCAATCCAACTTATTTGGCTTTGCCCAGTTATCTGCAGACACATATGCATTTATGTCGGATGATAATTTTTATGTTTTTAATGAAACAACAGGAAAAACAAGAATTATTAAGGGGCTCAAAGAGCAAGTCGATCCTTTATTTTCTTACGCTTTTTATAAACACCTCGACACACATCCTGAAGAGTTTGTACTTGGCACATCAAAAAGCTTCCTTAGGTACAACGAAAAAACGAAAACTTTAACGACTATATTTCAGTCTTTTAATCCTAAAGAAGATATTTTTTACACTGTAGAAAACTTTTACTTAGACTCAAAACGAAACATTTTATGGTTAGCAACCACTCACGAAGGTTTGCTCGGCGTTGACCCCGTTACTTATGAAAGAAAGCACTATATAGGATTAAAAAATTCGTTTAATACTGATTCTATCTATTCACTACTTCCTGATGAAAACGGCTTTTTATGGGCAAGTACCGACAATGGTCTGTATCAAATAGACCTAGATACTCTCAATGTAGTGAGTTTTTCAGTAAAAGACGGTTTGAATATAAACCAATTTACACCAATAGCGGCAGCAACACTAAGCGATGGCAGGCTTATGTTCGGTAGCAATGCTGGAGCCTTACTTCTTGATCCGATAGACTTTAATGAAAAAGAACAACTACAAAAAAGTAATCTAGCCATTACTGATATTAGCCTCCTTACTAGCGAACTCAATTACAATCCTCATAAATACCTTAGCAAACCACTTGAATTAAATTATGAAGACATGGGATTGACGGTTAGCTTTTCTAACTTCTCTTACCCTAATATTGATAAAGCATATTATAAAGTAATCCTTTCAGGGCCTACGTCTCTTACATATGAAGATTTACAATCTAATCAAGTGTTTTTCACAAAGCTTCAACCTGGTAATTACTCACTAAAAATATCAGCACATAATCGCGATGGTATTGTTACAAGCGAACCTGCAACACTTAATATCAACGTGGCCTACGCACCATGGAAGTCGCCCTTTGCTATTGTCGCCTATGTAGTTTTAATAATTGCCGTGTTGTTTTTCATTTTTTGGCAATACCGCAGCCGCCAAGTTGCAATTGAACAAGCCCATAGAGCGACTATTCATTCGCAAAAGCAAACAGAACTCGCGCTTAAAAATAATAAAAGCGGCGTATGGGATTATAACTTTAAAGACGCTTCCGTAAATACGCTCAGAGGAAGTGAATTAGGCTATACAGACTTACCTGAACGCGTGCATATAGATCAATTTTTAGCGCTTATACACCCAGACGATCGACGTCGTTTTGAAAACCAATGGGAAAACTACTTCAAGTACAAAAAACAACAAAACTGGCAAGCAACTTACCGTTTACAGCATAAAAATGGCCATTGGCTCTGGTATCAAGATACAGGGCAAGTTATATACGATCCTCAAACAAATGAGCCTCTATATGTTTCTGGCATATATACCAATATCACCGAGCAACGAGCTAATGAGCAACAAGCAAAAATTTTAGGTGAAGCGTTTAGCCAAATAAATGATTGGTTACTTATACTCGATAAGCGTTTAATGCCATTTTCTGCGAACAATAGTTTTATTGAAACATTTTCAAACGAGCAAACGGCCACCAAAATTAGCCCTAAATTGTTTATTAAAGCAATTGGTAAAGATAAGTGCAGAGAGTTTGCTAGTATTTTAAAAAAATTAAAACCAACTGAAAACTGGCAAAGTGATGTTTATATAAGAACAGCAAGAAATAACGAACACCCAATACATATAAGTGCCACAGCTGTAACAAAAGACACTGCAAGTTACTATGTGATTGTTATTACAGATTTAACTGAACAAAAACGTGCTGAAAACGAACTGCGCTATTTGGCTAATTTTGACCCTCTAACACATCTACCTAATCGTAGTTTAATGTATCAAAACATTGAAAAGGCGATTAAATATGCCGATAAAAACAATACCCAATGCGCATTATTATTTATTGATTTAGATAAGTTCAAACCTGTTAATGACTCTTTTGGTCATGCAGTAGGTGACAAGTTGTTATGTAATATTACCCAAAGAGTAAGCGGCATGCTTAGCGAAGACGCTATACTTGGCCGCCAAAGTGGTGATGAATTTTTAGTGCTGATTCAAAATATAAAATCACTCCAATCTCTTCGCGATACCGTAAGAAAAATTAGTAATGAATTAGCTAATAAAGTAATTATTGAAGACTTCTCTATTAATATTTCAGCAAGTATTGGCGTAGCTCTGTACCCATTCGATGCTATAACCACAGATATACTCATCCGTAATGCCGATGTTGCAATGATGCACGCTAAGCAAGGCGGGAGAAACGACTTTAAGTTTTTTAGCGATGAAATGAATGAGCTAATAAAACAAAAGTTACTGCTTGAAAATGATTTAAAAGATGCAGTAAAAGACAACCGATTTTTTAATCACTACCAGCCTATTATCGACATAAAAGAGAAAACAATAAATGGCGTGGAGTTACTCATGCGCTGGAAAAATGAAGGCCAGTTAATATCTCCAGCTCTTTTTATTCCTGTAGCTGAGGAAACCGGTTTAATAGAACTTCTTACTGAGCAAGCCTTGCACCGTTCACTAATTGAACTTACGCCTATACTCAGCGAAAACCCGTTGTTTTATATATCTTTAAACTTATCGCCTAAACACATTTTAAAAACAAACATAACACAGCGGTTAATGGCTATATTAGCGGACTCTCAAGTTCATCCAGGACAATTAAGGCTCGAAATAACAGAAAGTATTTTATTAGAAGATAAGCTTAAAGCAGCCAAACAGCTGCAAAACCTAAAAGCTGCTGGATTTAAATTACTACTTGACGATTTTGGTACAGGATACTCATCACTCACTTACTTAAGCCAATTCCCTATTAATGTTATTAAGATAGATCAAAGCTTTGTAAATAGTATTGGTATAGATAAGGGAGATGAATCAATTATTAAAACTATTTTTTCATTGGCAGAAAACTTAGATCTATACTGCATTGCAGAAGGAGTAGAAACGCGCGAACAGATGCTCTTTTTAGCCGAGGTTGGCTGCCATGTATTACAGGGTTATTACTTTGCAAAACCAATGAATGCTAAAGACTTACGTAAAAGCGATTGTTTTAGCAATATCATTGATTTGATTTGAAACATTAAAAGCGTGCTAATCATTATTACACGCTTTTATATTAATTAGATGCTATTAATGGATATGATGGCATTCATGGCTTTCAATTTGTAATACACTATTACGTACATTAAATTTTTCGGCTAATAATTGTTCTACCTTCATACGACACGCTTCATCATGTTTTTCAATCGTACAATGTTGTTTAAGGACAACGTGTGCGCCTACTACAATACCATTATATTTGCGCGTTACAGTGACGTTATGGACATTATGAACATGTTCCATATCTGTAATTTTACTTTCAATATCAGTAACTTTAGGAAGTTTCGCTTTATTTAGGCGTAAACCTTTTATACAACTAATTATGACCTTAATACCGGTGAATAATACGAAAGAAGCAATTAACATACTCGATAAAATATCGATTACAACCCAGCCTGTGAAATATATAAGAATACCGGCAACAAATGTCGATACGGTAGAAATCAGATCAAAGAATGAGTGTAAAAATACCGCGTACACATTAATACTCGCTTTGCGGCCTTTATATAAAACCCATGCAGCAGCCCCATGAAATAAAAAACCAATAGCAGCAATAACCGACATTAAATAACTATTGATAGCCAGCTCATTTCCTTCATGTTGGTGTATATAGCGCTCACCACCTTCATACAAAATAATTAAACTGATTGCTAGGTATAAAAACCCGTTCACTAGGCCACCAAAAAGCTCTGCTCGTTGATGGCCATCGTTATAGGTTTTGGCAAAATGAATAGCGAGACTTGATGCTATCAGTGCGATGAATAACGAGCTATTGTGAACAAACAAATGCCCCGCATCAGCAAGAACAGCAAGCGAATTAGAATAATAAGCACCTATAACCTGAATTACCATAAACGAACACGTAATTGCTAGCGCAATGAGTAACCGACGACGAGAAGCTTGGTGTGTAGTGATTTCTGTCATGAAATGCTTGAATAACCTATACTTAAAGTGCAAATAAGCCAAAGATGGCTTAGAGTAGAAATGGGTAATGATATACAGTATCAATTATAATACGTACTGCCCGCAAACGCACTAAAAACTTAGTAAATCAAAAAAAATGTGCTAATAGTTAGTAAAGAAAAAGAATTTAATTATGGCTTGGACACATGGAGAGTTGAGTGAGTAATAACCTATCAGAAGAAGCATGGCAAAACTTGGAGTTATTGCCGTTTTGTGTATTACTTTATGATGCAAATGAAGATATATTTAAAGTTAACAGCCAGGCACAGGACTTGTTTGACTTAAAAGACCAATCACATTTTTATAAAACTGATTTTTCACACATCACTTTAACCAATCATCACAGTAAAAAAAATCTGTTGATCGAGGAGCTATTCTTTGATTATTTTACGGCAAATAATCAATGCCAGTTTATTTTATCGAAACAATCATCCAAATTGCTACTCAACGTAAAATTTGCAAATTTACCTAATTCAAACTCCATTATTATTATCGATATATTAAATAACAACGTGGATGAACAATATGATTTTGATAATATTATATCGAACATCTCAACTGACTTAATTGATATTCAAAATGACGATGTTGATAAGCATATCAACTATGCATTAAAAGCAGTCGGTACGGTTTGCAATGCCGATAGAAGTTATCTTTTTAAGTTTGCCGAAGATGGTAAAACTATTAATAACACTCACGAATGGGTCAATGATGGTATCAAAGCTTTTAAAGACGACTTACAAAACCTTTTAAAAAGCGACCTCCCTTATTTTTTTAGTTCGATGGCCCGTACCCACTTATTCAGAGTGAATGATGTAACGTTGCTCCCCATTCAAGCAATGAGCGAAAAAACGATTTTCCAGCAACAAGAAATAAAATCGGTACTTTGCATTGGATTACGCTATGACAAAGAATTGGTTGGCTTTATTGGCTGTGATTGTGTTGTTCAAAAGCGAGATTGGACAGATTTAGACCTTATTCGCCTAAGGTTAGTAGGTGAAATGCTTGCTAATGCTTTCAAAAATTTAAATTATAAACAAGAGCTTCAACAAACTCAGCAGCAACTCATTAACGCCAACCAAAAACTCAATAAACAAGTCAATACTGATGGCCTTACAAACATTGCTAATAGACGCTGTTTTGATCAGACTTTAAAATGCGAAATTAAGCGCTGTGCACGTAATAAGGAACCCATTAGTTTAATTATGTGTGATATTGATTTTTTTAAGCGTTATAACGATAACTATGGACATCAGCTTGGCGATGAAGTGCTAAAGCGAGTGGCCAAAGCGCTACACAATATTTGTAAACGGGAAGGTGATCTAGCAGCTCGTTTCGGGGGGGAAGAATTTGCGATAGTTTTACCTGCAGTCGACACAGATCACTGTCAAAGGTTTGCTGTTCTTATTCAGGAAAAAATCGCAGAACTCGCAATTGAACATAACTTTTCAACTGTTAGTAAATACCTCACTTTAAGCATTGGGTTTTATAGTTTCATACCCAATCACAAAACAAAACCCAAAGAGGTTATAACTAACGCCGACATAGCCCTTTATAACGCAAAAGAAACAGGCAGAAATAAAATAGCTAGTTTTTAAAAACCGACTAAGGTGGCGCACTGCAGTGAGTTTTAGTGGTTTAAAGTTTGCTGTAGTGATAATCCATACACCTGAAATTATAAACAATACAACTACTCAGTGATTTACGCGTAGTAAGCTAAGTAAGGCGTTGAAAGTGAGCAACCAATTATCGCCGGTACTGAGGTTTTAGTAACCAAAAAAGAGTGGGTGTTATGGGGGTTACGCCTAAAAGCTAATCATCACTGAAAAGTACAAGTTACAGTAAAACTGGCGGCTCAAACTGCCCGTTTTTTATACCGGAGATCTGAAATACAGCGCCTTGTTCACCAACAGTATTATTAATCGCTTCATCAAATGCCGATGTCACAAATAGTAACTCAGCATTTTCACCACCGAAGGCGGTACACGTCGGTTTTAATGCACAAAGCTCTATTGTTTTAATTAGCTCACCGCTTGGGGATAAACACATAACACATCCCATTCCCCAAACAGCTAGCCACAAATTGCCTAATTTATCGGTTACGCAGCCATCGGGGTCAACATCAGTATTATCAAATTGATAAAAAACACGTGGCTCAGCGCAAGGCTCACCAGTTTTCTCATCCAAATCTAATACATAAATACAACTCGTTAAAGAGTCGCAGTAATAACCGCGTAAACGGGACTTATCAAAACACAATCCATTTGGGATACTCAAACCACTTACAACGGCTTTAAGCTGGTTTTTATAATAACGGTATATTTTACCATCCCCTTTTTTAGCATTTACATCCATTGTACTTAACCAAAAGCCACCCCATGGATCAGCACGGCCGTCGTTTGAACGTCGATTTAGCTGTGTATTTTCAATATTAAGAATAAGATGGCGAGTGCTTGAATTAATATGGTATTTGTATATACCAGTACTTGTCCCTAGCAATAAGTGCTGCTCATCAATCCACGCTATTGCACTGAGCGTATCGGGCATATTCACGGTTTTTAGTTGGCTTTTGCTGTGTATATTTTTGCTTAAAAGTAATTTTTTATTTATATCGACCCAAAAAAAAGTGTTCAGCATAGGATGCCAAAGAGGACTTTCTGCAAGCTGACTCTGTGTGCTTTCAAAAATGGTTACGCTAGGATCAAACATAAGTAGTTATTCTTTATTATTAACAAAGCCTTGTAATACTAAACCTTACCAGAAAGCAGTGAGTTCCGCGATGTGTACCCGGCTTTAATTTTTTATCATCTTCAGTAATCTCTATCGCATTTTTTAGACTGAGTTGATAACATCAAATTTCATAAAAAGGATTGGCCATGAACAACAATAATAAAAACACACTCGTCGTTGAAGGCGGTGCAATGCGCGGTATATTTGCCGCTGGTGTGCTTGATGAGTTTTTAAAACAGCAATACCAGCCATTTGAACGCTATTTTGGTGTTTCAGCTGGAGCAACTAATATAGCCGCATTTTTATGCAAACAACCAATGCGAAATTATAAAGTAATTACCGACTATTCATGTCGTCCTGAATTCATTAATTTAGCGCGCTTTATTAAAGGTGGTCATTTATTTGATTTAGACTGGTTATGGCAAGAAACTATTCGCGAAATACGCCTTCATACAGAGGTATTTGAACAAACTCCACACGAATTTTATATTGTATCTACGGCAATCGAGTCGGGCAAAGCACACTATTTAAAAGCCACCAGCGACGATATGGTGGATCAATTAAAAGCATCGTGCGCTATACCTATTGCATACCGTGACTACCCTATTATTAATGGCATAGCGATGACAGACGGCGGGGTTGCGGATTCAATTCCGGTAATAAAAGCGTACGAAATGGGCGCTCGCGAAATAACTGTTATTTTGTCTCAATGTTTAGGCTATCGTAAAAAGCCAAGTAAGGCACCTTGGCTTACTAAAAAAATGTATAAAAACTATCCTGCATTAGTTCAAGCGACCTTAGATAGGGCTGATTTTTATAATAAGTCTATCGATTTTATTATGAATCCACCAAATGACTGCAAAATCAATATTATTGCTCCACCAGCTAATTTTAAAGTTGGCCGAACCACTAAAAAGTTTGAAATACTTAATAGTGGTTACAATATGGGGATTGATGCTGCTAAGGCCTTTTTAGCTAAATAACTGCATTTTTCACCCTAATAATTGCGGCGCTTTACCCGCAATAACTGCAGTTAGTAACCCTGCTAACATAGCTCCTACAACGGTGCATATTGCACCGCCTAAAATACCATAAACACTCATAAAGCATATCAGCGCTAAACTAAATAGCAGTGTACTTAAAAAAGCTTTAGTAGGTATTGTGAGTGTGTTTTTGCGTATATTGAGCATCATTAATAATAGACTTACCATGGCAATTATAATTAGTAGTTCGTTCATGCGGGTTGTACCTCTGCTTGTAATTTTTGTGTGTTTTTTATTTTTAACGCACCAAAAATACACGCGATACCCACCACCATAAAGCTTATATCTACTATCGCGGCAAGCGAGCTATTAAGGTTAATAACATTGCTCACGCCAAATATAATATTGAGCGGCAGCACCAAAGCAAGCGAAGCGCCGCATAGCAAAAGAGTCAGCTTAAAATAGTTTTTATAACCTACAGGCAATACACTTAAGAGTAACCATGCCAACCACGTATAAAAAAATACGGGTCCAAAAAAGCTATTTTGCGCCACACCAATAACGGTATAATTAAGTACAACTTGCAAAGGAAATAACACAAAGCTTGCTAATACCAAGCCTCCACAACTACCAATAATAAAACGATTCCAGCGTGCATATGCCTGCACACTCAGCGACGGGCTACTGCCACGTGTACGCTTTGCTAGCCACATCATCATGCCCGAAATAGGTAAAAGCGCAGTACTTAAGCCAAGCAATACCCAAAGTAATTTTACAAACACCCCTGCAAAGTTCCCAAAATGCAGCGGAAACATCAACTCAATTACTTTTATCGAAACACCGGAAATATCACCAAAACTACTCATCGACTGCACAAACTCACCATTGCCTTTATAATGCAGTAATTGAGAAGCAACTGCCTCGCCACCTAACAAACGCAAATACACCTGCGCATTCGCATCGTTATGCGCCATTATTGTGACATCCCTAATTATTGCTTCAGGGTAACGACTATGAACATTGTCTAAAATAGTGTCTATTTTTGTAGGTTGCTTAATGTGGCTAACTACCGGCTCAGGAATTGCGGTAAACGTTTCTATTAACTTATCTTGATCGCCACCAAAGCTCACAAACGCAGCAGCTGGTAATAAAATAACGGTCGCAAGCCCTAAAAATGATCCTGTAAAACCAATTACAATATTAAATACGCTGCCCCAAATACCTATGACCTTATGAGCATCGCTCACTGCAATATCTAATCCTTTATCTCGCCTAAACGTAAAGAGCTCTTTTATCAATTTACGATGAATAAACAAGCCTGTAACTGCACTTACTAAAAGTGTTAAACCTAAAAAACCAGTGAGAATTAACCCAATTGGTCGCCCTAAATGCAAATCTGCATGAAACTCACCTATGTAGGTTGGCGCATCTGTTTTTTTATTAGTGTAAAACTCTTTACTAGGCCCATAGTAAGTATTTTCCAGCGCCAAAGTATCCGGATGAAACTGGAATACTCTGGCCACCTCTTGGTCATAGTTTTCATCGCCATGGTGGGATTCAAATACCAACGTTAATAAATGAAAGTTATGTCCACTTGGTAAAAACACATGAATGTTTTCACCAAATTCACTAGGCACCTGTTTATGGTATTCGTTTACTAGTCGATTAATTTGCGCGCTGGCAACGTGTTGGCTAGATTGTAGCTCTGGATTTGCCCATATTTTTAACTCAGGTCGCGACAGAACTGCTAACGCCCCACTAAATGCAACAATAAATAGCAGTACAGCAGTAATAATTCCTACCCAGCTATGTAATAAAAATAGCTTTTTTAAAGTAATCGACTTCATCCCTGCCCCTGCGTTAACGCCCAAAAACTCATTAAACCATGTAATACACACAGTGCAATCATTACAACAAACGGTTGCCATACCTTTTGCGCCAAATACGCATAAATAAACAACGCAGTCCAAATAACAGGAAAGAGTAAAATAGGCAGTAATATTTGTTCATTCATTTGAAACGGTAAATAAGTTGTCATACCCGGAATCATTATTACCGCAGTAATTAGCGCTAACACACATGCAATTAGGTGCCTTCGCCGTGTAGCTGTAAACGTTTTTTTATTATTCATTATTCGCTCATTAAATTTGCCCAAACATATACAAAACAGCATATGCAAATGATAACAATTGTTATTATATTGTGCATTTACTGCTTAATGCAATTTATTAAACACATTAAGTCTAAAAATACTGTTGGTTTGCTTTAAGAGCTTTTATGCTACGCCTCGCAATTTAGGTACGCAGTAATGCGTCATTTCAGTTAAGCCGAGTTCGGGCTTTTTAATTTTTCAGGAAGCAGTAAACCGTGGATATAATTAACGCGATTATTTTAGGTATTATTGAAGGTATAACAGAATTTTTACCCATATCATCAACCGGGCACTTAATTGTAGCGTCAAAGTGGTTAGGCATTGAATCAACAGACACTAACCTCGCCTTCGAAGTCATTATTCAACTTGCCGCCATTTTAGCGGTACTAGCTAACTATAAAGATAAGTTCAGCCCTAAACATTTTAATTTATGGATTAAAGTTGCCATTGCATTTATTCCTTTGGGCATTATTGGTTTTATATTTAGTGATGTAATAAAAACACTGTTTAGCGTACCGGTAGTAGGTGTTATGTTTATTGTAGGCGGTGTGATTTTTTTACTATTAGAGCGCAGTTATAAAGAGGCTCACTGCACAACTACCGATGTAACCCAAGTTACTTATAAACAAGCACTTTGGATTGGCGTAGCACAAGTATTTGCGTTAATTCCAGGGACTAGTCGTGCTGGGAGCTCTATTGTTGGTGCCATGTTGTGTGGTTTAAACCGAAAAACCAGCGCTGAATTTTCATTTTTACTTGGTTTACCTGTACTTGCAGCAGCCTCAGGGTACGACTTACTTAAACATTACCAACTGTTTAGCTTAGATGACCTAACTGCCCTTGCTGTAGGTTTTTTAACGTCTTTTATAGTTGCTTATTTTACTATTAAACTATTCATACGCTTTCTAGAAAATTTCACTTTTGTTAGTTTTGGTCTTTACCGAATCGTATTTGGTGTTATTTTATTAACTAACCTAAATTCTGGTTAAGAGATTTAAAAACACTATAAATAATAACGATATTTAAGTCTGTTTCTCTCTAGCTAGAAATTTTTGGTGAAAACAAGGCGAATTTACGCGTCAATAGCTGGTCTATTGCAAGGAAATTCAACGCAGTTAGCGCTAAAAATAGCTGCTTGAGATAGATTTATTATCCAGAACTCAGGTTAGCCATAGCCTACACATAAGAGAACATTATGAGCGAAAAAATAAACGAAGAAGCACTCCACGCCCTAAAAATAGCTTTTACTTACATGCCTAAAGCGATTGAAGTGACAAAGTATGAATATGGCGAGCGCTACCAAAGCGTACTTGATCACATTGAAGCTGTACGTGAAACACTGCTTATTAACGATGTTGACCCAGAGGAAGTAGGCGGCGATATCAACCCTGAGTACACACCAAACTCAACGTACTAAATATACACAATAAGCTGCGAGCAACTTACTCGCAGTTTGTGTTTAAATCAGTTGTGCTTAATTAGAGAAAGTTTATATAAAGTAATAATTAACTAAATATATTTAATTTTTTTGTTAAACTAGTGCTTTATCAAGCTATAGACTCAGTTCTAAAACCAACAGGATGTTTACTATTGAATTTTCTTAGGCAATTTCACGACATAGTATCTAACCAAAGCTTAGACTTTGATGAAAAAAACCATCAGCTACTAGCATTTGGACTTAAAGTGTTTAACCTTGATTTAGCTATTATTAGTAAGGTCGAGAAAAACTGCTATACCGTGCTACATGCCATTACGCCAGATAATGCATTAGAAATAGGTACTCAATTTGATTTAGATGGCACCTATTGTGTACACACTCTTAGTGCGGGTTCTGCACTTGCATTTCATAACGTCTCACAAAGCGCAATTGCTGACCATCCTTGCTATGCAAACTTTAAACTTGAGTCATATATTGGGGCACCTATTAAAATAGGTACCGATATATTTGGAACTGTAAATTTTTCTTCTGCCAATCAATCTCCAGTATTTACAGATGCCGCCTACGACTATATTGAGCTATTTGCGCAGTGGTTAGGGGCAGAGCTAGCTCGCAGCATCACTAAAGAAAAATTGATAAAAAACAGCAATAGCTTATTAAAACTAGAAAGCATAGCAAATATAGGCACGTGGGAAGTTGACCTTACTAATAATAAAATTTATTGGAGTCAGCAAACTAAACAAATCCATCAAGTTGATGAAAACTATCAGCCTGAAATGGAATCTGCAGTTAACTTTTATAAAGAAGGTACAAGCAGAGACGAAATAAGTAAAGCAGTTGAGCTTGCTATACAACACGGCGAAAAGTGGCATCTAGAGCTTGAAATTATTACAGCCAAAAATCAGACCATTTGGGTATCTACATTTGGTGAAGCCGAATTTGACGGTGATACCTGTGTACGTTTGTTTGGTACCTTTCAAAATATTACCGAAGCAGTGGCTTTAAGAGAAGAGCTTAAAAATAAACAAGAACAAGCCGAGCGATTACTCGAAGATAGAAGCATGCTTTTTGCAAAAATAAGCCACGAACTTAGAACACCGCTAAATGGCATTACGGGCATGCTTACTACGTTAATAGATGAACATAACGAACAAAAGAGAACCGAAAAAATAAAAGTCGCGCTGCGTAGCGCAGATATACTCTTGAGCATAATAAACGAAGTACTCGATTTTTCTAAAATTAACCACGGTGAGTTAAAACTAGAACCCACGGATGTTTTATTAAATACAACATTTACTGATCTCATTTCTTTGTACACCCCGTTATTTAAAAACAGCAATGTAGAACTAGAAGTAAAAAATGAAATTTCTGATAGCTGCTGGGCATATTGCGATAACACACGCCTAAGTCAAATTACCTCCAACTTATTAAGTAATGCGTTAAAATTTACTGAGCGTGGTTGTGTAAAACTGCACACGTCTGTGATTAATAACAATAATAAATTAACGCTAAACATTAAAGTCGCCGATACGGGAAGAGGCATGACTAGCCAATTTCTTGAATCTTTATTCTCCCCTTTTACTCAAGAAGTAGATGCTAAAAACAGTAAAGGAGGCACAGGACTTGGCCTCGCAATAGTTAAAGAACTTGTTGAGTACATGGGCGGAACAATCAAGGTAAGTAGTAAAGTAAATCAAGGAACTACTTTTTCGCTAAGTATCCCTATAGAGCTCGGTAAAGAGCAAAAAGTAGAGCTAAATCCACTATCAAAAATAAACATTAACGCTTCTAAGCTTTCTGTTTTAGTGGTGGATGACAACGACATAAACAGACTCGTTCTTGATGCGTCGCTTAATAAACTCAATATAAAGCCAGACTTTGCAGTAGATGGGCAAGATGCCATATTTAAATGCGAGCAAAAGCATTACGACCTTATTTTTATGGATTGTATTATGCCTATACTCGATGGTTTTGAGGCTACAAAACAACTGCGTTCAAAAGGTATCTGTCCGCACGATTCAACCTATATTGTTGCCCTTACAGCTAATACTTCATCGCAAGATAAATTAGCATGCAAACAAGCAGGTATGGATATGTTTATTTCAAAACCGTTTAAAATGCATTCTTTAGAAGTCGCTATTGCGTCAGCGGCGCAATTACTAAAGATTTAAAAATATTAGCTTTGCACACTTAACCGCGTGCTAAATATAGTTAGATAAGGCATTAACAATGAAAAACATAATTAGAACTATATTACTAACTGTCCTTATTGTTGCAGTATTTAAAGGCGTTTCCACTGGGCAATGGAGCTCATCAATAACAATAGTTATCGTATCAGGCGTATTGCTGTTAGTTACATTTATCAGTGCTAAGTCATCACGTGGATCATCTGCTTATACTGGCAGTGACTCAACAGCTTCCTCTAGCAGTAACTCATCACATTCTTATACAGATTGCGGCGGCGATTCTGGCGGTGGGTGCGATTAAATCGTGTGCTAATTTTTAAGCATTAAAAAAGCCGCCTTTGGAGAAGGGCGGCTTGGGTTAACAAACAGCTATGGGTGTAGCCTTGCTGTTATATCAAGAGAGTTTTTACTAATTACATTAAGCAGCGCTTTGATCAGCTTCTTCAGAGTGACGAATTAAATAATCAAATGCGCCTAAGCTTGCTGTTGCACCGCTGCCCATTGCAATAATAATTTGTTTAAACGGAGTATTGGTTGCATCCCCCGCGCCGTAAATTCCTGGTAATGAAGTTGCGCCTTTAGCATCAATCAGTATTTCACCAAATTTACTTAATTCAAGGTCGCTGTCTTTTAACCACTCGGTATTTGGTATTAAGCCTATTTGTACAAATATACCGGCAAGTTCAAGCTCTTTGCTCTCCCCCGACACTCTATCTGTGTACATTAAGCCAGTTACTTTTTTACCATCACCAAGTACTTCGGTTGTTTGTGCACTTTTGATAATAGTAATATTAGCCATGCTTTTAGCTTTACGAATAAGCACTTCATCGGCTCGTAGTGTGTCTGCAAATTCAAGTACCGTAACGCTTTGCACAATATTAGCTAAATCGATTGCCGCTTCTATACCTGAATTACCACCACCAATTACAGCAACAGGTTTGCCTTTAAATAAAGGGCCGTCGCAATGTGGGCAATATGCCACACCGTGGCCACGATATTCTTGCTCCCCTGGTACGTTCATTTCGCGCCAGCGTGCACCAGTTGCAAGTACGAGCGACTTAGCTTTAAGCACTGCGCCATTTTCTAGTGTAATTTCGTAACCATTGTTATAACCAAGTGCCGCTGCACGCTGGTTATGCATCACATCTACATCGTATTCTTTAACGTGCTCTTCAAGCTGAGCAACCAATTTAGGACCTTCAGTCGCTTTAATCGAAATAAAGTTTTCTATTGCTAATGTATCTGCAACTTGTCCACCAAATCTGTCGGCAACAATACCTGTATTTAACCCTTTTCGTGCTGAGTAAATCGCAGCCGATGCGCCCGCAGGCCCGCCACCAATTACAAGTACATCAAATTTATCTTTTTTACTTAGCGATTGAGCTTGGCGCTGTGCCCCTTTGCTATCTACTTTATTGAGTATGTCGGTAAGGCTTAGTGCACCTTGGCTAAATGGTTCGCCATTTAAATATACAGCCGGTACAGCTAAAATATTTCGCTCTTCTACTTCATCTTGAAATAATGCGCCATCAATCATGGTCGCTTTAATATTGCTGTTTGTCGCTGCCATAGTATTAAGTGCTTGCACTACTTGCGGGCACGTTTGGCAACTTAAACTTATGTATACTTCAAAGTTCAGCTCTTGAGTAAGCGATTGTATTTGCTCAATGTCTTCGCTTTTAGCTTTACTTGCGTGTCCGCCAGTATGCAAAAGTGCTAACACTAAACTTGTGAATTCATGACCCATAGGTACGCCTGCAAACGTAACATGAGTGTTTTTAATAGGCGAATGTACAACCATTGACGGGCGACGTGCGCTTGTATCAGGATTGCTTATTACAGTAAATTTATCGCTTAGTGTGGCTAAATCATTTGCTAAGCTTTCTACTTCTGCTGATTTTTTGCTGTCATCCAAGGCAATAAGCAGCTCAACAGGTTGAGTAAGCGATTCGAAATGGCTTTTTAATTGATTTTTTATGTTGTTATCTAACATGGCTTAACCCTTTTAGGAAAATTTAAACAGCAAGCCTCCCATGCCAAATAATGCATGTGCTTAAACAAGTATATTGATATAGGAGGCACCAACAAACGAATGTTCGTTGATTTAAGGGCAGTTACCTGCCCTTATAAAAGTGGGTAAACCTATATTTAGATTTTACCAACTAAATCTAGTGAAGGTGCAAGTGTGTCTTCACCTGGCTGCCAAGATGCAGGGCAAACTTCACCATCGTGAGTTGCAATGTATTGTGCAGCTTGTACTTTACGAACTAGTTCTTTAGCGCTTCGGCCAATTCCTAAATCGTGAGTTTCGATTACTTTAATTTCGCCTTCTGGGTTCATTACAAATGTACCGCGAAGTGCTAAACCTTCTTCTTCAATCATTACACCAAAGCTACGTGTAATACGCCCTGTTGGGTCGCCAATCATTGGGTAAGTAATTTTACCGATAGTGTCTGACGTATCGTGCCATGCTTTATGAGTAAAATGAGTGTCAGTAGATACTGAGTAAACTTCTACGCCCATTTCTTGAAGTTGTGCATAGTAATCTGCAAGGTCACCTAATTCGGTAGGACATACAAATGTAAAGTCTGCTGGGTAAAAGAAGAAGATAGACCATTTACCTAGAACATCTTTTTCAGACAATTCTACAAAGTCACCGTTGTGGTAAGCGGTTGCATTGAATGGTTGTAATTTTGTATTAATTAATGAAGTGCTCATGGTATTTCCTCATCTATATTTAATGTATTTAAAAAGTAATCAACGCTCTCGTTTAAAACGACCTTCTGCGTTGGCTTGATTAATACAATAAGGCCAATGGGAAATTAAATAAAATTGATTGTTTAGATTAAAACAATCGGTTTTTTGGGTTGAACTATATAATCATTGTTATCGTATGCATTATTTGAATTGTAAACGCTGGCGAATTATTAAGACCGCTAATCGCAATACTGCTACAATAGCCCCGCTTCAGATAAGTCATTAAATATAAGGCACACCGTAATGGAAAAATTTGTTAACCATATACAGCTAGGTTACCTAGGCTTAATCCCGTTTTTAGGGTGTGTAGGTTGGCCGCTCATGTTTGGCAGTAATAGCCTTAACTTGGAGTTTTTTACTTTTTACAGTATCGCCATTTTAGCATTTATGGCGGGTAACCTATGGCGCGCCGGAGAGCAAACTTATAGCAATGCGATAAAAGCTGTTGTTCCTGTAATACCTATACCATTTTTATCATTTTTACCTGTTGAGTGGGCACTCGCTTGTTTAGGTGCTAGTTTTTGGTTAGTACTTATATTTGAAAAAGCCACGCCGCAATGGCAAACCTATCATAAAGATTATCAAAAAATGCGCTTTGTACTTACCTCTGTTGTGTTTGTGTGTCATATCCTTACTATTGGTATGAGTATTTACCCTAAATAACAGCTGTAAACTTAAATATTGCGTGGTAATAAGGTAATATCCGCGCACTGCTATTTGAGGACACACCATGATTGACCAACTACGCCAACAACTCGACGAACTTGGCGAAAACTACGTAGAAAAAAACGCTGCATTTAAAATCAAAGTGATCCCATTTTTTTGTGCTATTCGCATTAAAAAAGATCATAAAAGCGAAGGTCGTTTAAGCTTTTATTCAAGTCAATTACTCGAAATATTTTTAGTCGTCTTATTTTTGCTATTCGGTTTAACACTGTACGATACAGATGCAGGATTTACTCACGGCCCTATTCATATTGCCTTTGCCATTTTAATTACCTTTAATCTTATTATTAAACAAATCGCAATCGAAGGATTAAAAACCAGACTTGCGTTTCATCGTTTACTAGCAAAAGACTCACAAACAAATAGCGATATAAATAATACTGCTACAAACATAAACGCTAAATAAAATATGTATTTAAATCCTCAATGGCGAATACTCACCGTAGGCGATGGCGATTTATCGTTTTCGAACGCTATTTACACTCATCTATCGCCAAAAGCTTTGGTTGCATCCACTTACGATGACCAAACTACTATTGAGCAAAAATACCAGCACAATGCACTTAGCAACTTAAAAGCGCATGACGTTGAGGTACTTAATAGTTTTGATGTAACAAACCATGCATGTTGGCAAGCTCTAAGTGAAAACCAGCACAGCTTTGATGTGGTTATTTTTCAGTTTCCGCTTATACCTGCATTTGTTGGCCGTGAAGCGTTTGAAAACAACACGCGCCAAACCAGCATGAACGTATTAAACCGCGCTTTACTGCACCAATTTATTAAATACGCTAACGAATACGCGCTTGATAAAAATGGGCCAATGCTTTGTTACATCACCTCAAAGGATGTAAAACCTTATCGAGAATGGAATATAGAGGGGAGTTTAAATAACGGTTTAACCGCAGATTATTTAGGCCAAATCCCATTTGATATTAGCCATTTTGAAGGTTATAAAATTCGTAATGTTGACCGCGACAAACACGTTAAAGACACAAGCGGCATAACTTACGTTTTCAGCCCAAAAAGTCTCGATAAACATACTAGCGAATTAAGCTCACGCCTTACAAAGCCTGCATACTTAACATCTAACCATTGCCCCCTATGCCGCGTTGGGCCTTATGTGGCAAGCGAGGACGAAGCCAAGCATCTAAACGCTAAAAAGCATCAGCAAATGCTACATCTCGAAAGCGATTGGCAACAATGGCTAAATGAGTTTTATCGCTAATTAATAGCCCTGCTATTGTTAATTCAATTATACGTTTTCGTGTTTAATTAAATCAGCCGCTTTTTCAGCAATCGCAATTACCGGCGCATTTGTGTTGCCGGTAATAATAGTAGGCATAATCGACGCATCAACTACGCGTAAGTTACTTACCCCGTGTACTCGTAAATTAGTATCTACTACTGCCATTGAGTCTTGCCCCATTTTACATGTCCCTACTGGGTGATATTCGGTATCTGCAGTTTGGCGTATAAACTCAATTAGCTGCTCATCATTATTTATATCAAGCGGGTAGAGCATTTTACCGCGTATGTTATCAAAAGCGTTGCTTTGCATAATAGCGAGTGTTTTTTTAAGACCAGCAAGCATTACAGTTAAATCATCTGGATGGCTTAAATAATTAGGGTCAATAAGCGGTGCACTACGCGGATTGTTATCAGCTAATGTAATAGTACCTCGGCTTTTGGGGCGCATAATACTGCTGTGTATACTGTAACCATGCCCAGTGTGTAATTTACGACTATGATCGTCCACCAACCCAATTACAAATTCTAGCTGCACATCGGGCGCTGGCGAGCCTTCAAATAATTTAATAAACGCGTGCGACTCTGCAAAATTACTGGTTAATCGCCCTTCTCGTTTACTAAACCAGTTAACGCATCCTTTTAAAATGCTGGCAATGCCAAGCGGGCTTATACCAAATGTGCCTTTACTTGTTTTTGATTTATAAAGTGGCACTACCGTTAAGTGATCTTGTAAATTAGCGCCAACACCTTCAAGTACGTGCTGAACCTTAATGTTATGTGCACTTAACTGCTCTTTTGGGCCAATACCCGAAAGCATTAATATTTGCGGCGAATTAATAGCGCCAGCACTGAGTATTACCTCTTTTTTAGCACGTAAATTAATAACCTCCTTATTACGCCCTATTTGCACGCCTTGCGTTATCTTATTGGTTATATTTATTTTATTAACGTGGCTATGGGTTAATACCGTTAAATTTGGGCGGTTTAAATGCGGTGTTAAATATGCTTTTGCTGCACTACAACGCTCGCCATTGTGCTGAGTTACCTGCGATAAACGTGCGCCGCTTTGCTCTTTACCATTTATATCGTCGCTTAAATTAACGCCCTGCTCAGCACAGGCATTTAAAAAATATTGGTTTACATTGCTTGGGTTACTTAGCTCTTGTATATGTAGCGGGCCTTTTATTCCGTGCAGCTCATTATTTATAAACGCTTTATTGTTCTCAGCTTTAATAAAGTACGGGAGTAAACTCTCAAAATCCCATCCCGTATTGCCATTAGCAGCCCATTGGTCGTAATCGTATTTGTTACCGCGAATATAAACCATTGCATTGGTAGAGCTTGACCCACCCAATACTTTGCCGCGCGGCACAAAACCACAGCGGTTATTAAGCTCTTTTTGTGGCACCGTATTGTAATGCCAGCTATTTATGCCATAAGGCACACTCGCTGCTATGCCAGCTGGCATTTGCACAAATGCACTTTTATCGCTGCCGCCAGCTTCAATTAAACACACACTGACATTTTTATCCTCAGACAATCGCGATGCCATAACGCAGCCGCCACTGCCTGCGCCAATCACAATGTAATCAAATGTTGTATTGTTCATAGTGTACCTTAATAAAAGTTTTAAACGGCCTTAACAGTAATAGTGCATAGAAAAACCCAATAAAACTTGATATTTTTAGACATCACTTATTTGGGGTTAACCATGAGCAGCCTAATCAGAGCCACGTCATTACAAGGTATAGACACGCTAATTAGCGAATTTGGCGGCGATCCGCATGAAATAATGCAAAGCTGTAATATTAGTAACGTTGACTTTAAAAATCTCGACAACCAATATTTACCTTATCGAGATTACGCTGAGCTTTTAGAATACTGTGCTTGTAAGTTCAATTGCTCTAGTTTTGGCCTTAAGCTCGCAAGTAGACAAAACTTTGATATTTTAGGACATATTGCAATAGCTGCCAAAAGTAGTACTAATTTAGGTGATGCACTTAATTGGGTTATTAAATACCTTCACTTACACAGCCCTGCACTTAGCTTAAATTCGCACCCTTTAGAGAATGATAAAAGCTTGTTTTTATCATTCGAAATTAATTTAAAACCATTACCGCACATAAACCAAGTCATTGAGCTAACCATTGGTTTAGCATTAGCTGTTATTAAAAAGCTGAGTAATAACCGCTGCAAACCAATTAATATATTTTTGCCAAAAAAGTTAAGTACTAATACTCGTGCCTATAACACTTACTTTGGTTGTAACGTTATAGAGCATCGCAACAGCGCTGGCATTGTAATCTCAAAAAGTGATTTAACTCTTGAGCTTGATCACCCTAAACTAAATAAAGTACAAGCAGCGCTAAACTTCTTGGCAAAAAACAAAGAACACACACAACCGTTGCCCAACCAAGTTAGTGCGCTAATTAGGCCTATGCTTCCTATTTATCAATGTAGTAACCAAACTATTTCAGCTGCGCTGGGTATGCACCCGCGTACTCTGCATCGAGAACTTATCAAACATAATACGAGTTTTGTAAAACTAAAAGATGCCACTCGCCGCGCTTTAGCTGCACACTATTTAGCGCAAAACCAATTTACAATCTCAACCATATCTGAGCTTTTAGGATATCAGGAACAAGCAACACTAAGTGTTAATGTTAAACGCTGGTTTGGATGTTCTCCTCGAGCATATAGAACTAAAAAAATGTTAAACTAAATACTCTTATTATTTTTATTTAAGCTAAGGAGTGAGCATGAACTTTGTTATTGTTGGCACCAATTTTATTAGCGACACATTGTTAGCCGCTGCAAATACGTTAAACGATTTTAATTTATATGGGGTGTGCTCGCGCGCAGTATCTAGCGGCGAAGCATTTTTAGCCAAACACCCACAAAATGCACAAGCAAAAATTTTCACCTCAATCGAGCAAGTTTGCCAAGATCAAAATGTCGATGCTGTCTACATAGCCGCCCCTAATAGCTTACACAAACAATATGCCGTTATGAGTCTAGAAGCGGGTAAACATGTCCTTGGCGAAAAACCATCAGCTGCCAATTCTAAAGAGCTTGCAAGCATTATAGCTACAGCAAAAAAGCATCAGCGCCTTTACATAGAAGCCATGATGACCACTCACTTGCCTAACTATGAACAGCTACAACAGGCAATGGTAAAAATTGGCACACCACGTAAATATATTGGCCAGTACAGTCAATACTCATCGCGTTACGATAAGTATAAAAATGGAGAACGCCCAAACACATTTTTACCCGAGTTTGCAAATGGTGCTTTAGTTGATTTAGGGATTTACCCGCTGTATTTATTAATTGCACTTTGGGGGGCACCAAAAAGCGTGAGTGCCAGTGGCGTATTGCTCGATACTGGTGTAGATGGTGCGGGCGATGTATTACTAAACTATGCAGATAAACAAGCCGTTATTAGTTACTCCAAAATATCGCAAGGCGACAACATAACCGAAATACAAGGCGAGCTTGGGCGCATACGTATAGAAGCCGTATCGCAACTTAAAAAAGTGGAATTTATTGCTAATAATGGTGATGTAGAGATTATATCCCAGCCGTTTGATGAGCACTTTATGAAATACGAAGTTGAGCATTTCATGTCATTAGTGAAGCAAAATATCCTTGAGTCACCTGTTAATACGCACATTTTAGCCAGTAACGTAATGAGCGTTCTTGATGAAGCGCGCAAACAGCTTGGAGTTGTGTACCCTAACGACTAACTAAATAAAATATGGGCGTTAACCAACGACAGCTAACGCCCAGAAGAAAGCTTAAATAGCTCTCGTACAACGACACATTTTACAAAACACTTTAAAATAGCGATCCCCATCCATGGGCAATCAAATACTTCTACAACAAACTTAACACTGACAACCCAACTCGGTTTATTACCAATATTTATTACTCCATAACCTAAATCTAACCTAACACATAAAAACATTACCAATCAAGCTGGCCAATTACATTATTTTAAACTAAATTGGTAATACAAGAATACAACCGTTGGTGTATAGTGGTTTTTAACCCTAACATCGCGTTAGAATTTTGACATAATAGTGAATTTTAAGGTAACCTCTGATATTAACAGTTGGTTTTGACTTATAGGCCCCAGAGGCCATTATTCCTTAAGGTAATGAAGGTAAAGTATGGGTAATCGTCGCTTATTTTGGCGCATAGTTGATAAAATTGAGTCTTTAATAAATCAAGGCGAATTTTCTGCTGGGAGTCGTTTACCACCTGAACGTGAACTTGCAGAAATGTTTGATGTAAGCCGCCCTACCATTAGAGAAGCTATTATCGCATTAGAAGTACGTGGCCGAGTTGAAGTTAAAACTGGCTCTGGTGTTTACGTAGTAGAACAAAAAAATGCATCTATAAAATCAAAAGAGATCAGTGCATTTGAACTTACTCAAGCTCGCGCATTAATTGAAGGCGAAATTGCCGCTTTAGCTGCTCAAAGCATTACAGAAGAAGAACTAGAGCAACTAAATAAAACATTAATTGCCATGCAAAAAGGCCTTTATGTTGAGCAAGCCGACCGTGAGTTCCACGAAATTATAGCTAGAGCAACGCGCAATAAAGCACTTGAATTTGCAGTGTCTAACTTGTGGGATTTACGTTTAACAAACCCACAAATTGTTGCTGACTATGGCAGTGTGTGTAAAAACAATGACGAGTGCGTTATGGATGAACACACCGCTATTTATACAGCCCTAAAGTCGCATGATGCAAATGCAGCACGTACTGCAATGCATAAACATTTTAACCGCTTAATTAATGCTTTATTTGACGCTGTAGAATCGCGCGCACTTGAAGAAATTAAACGCAAAAATGATGAAAAACGAGGTCTTTACTCGCTTGATGGCTTAGTTAATAAAAGTGCCCACTAAGGCCTTTTAACCAACTGATTAAAGTTAGCAAACGCCTGTTTGCTAACTTTACCTCTTACTTTATTTACCTGCCCTATTTAATATACTTTTAATTGCGCTATTTTTGGACGCAAACACTTACCTATAAATTAAAAAAAAGATACTATGCCGCCATTAATATCGGGCGGGTTTAGCTTTTATACTCCCTGCATTACATAACTAATTGATAGAGTTACTCAACTCAAGGATTAAAATGCAAGCATCTTCAAAAAGTTATTTACTGGCTATCGTGTGTGTACTGCTTGCCATGATGACCATTCAAACGGGCGCGTCATTTGCAAAGCAGCTTTTTCCTATTGTTGGCCCTGAGGGTACGACGGCCCTTAGGCTTGGTTTTTCTGCTTTTATACTTTGCTTAGTGTTTAAACCTTGGAAACACTTACCCACTACGGGTAATCGTATTCCTATAATTGTGTATGGTTTAAGTTTAGGCGGCATGAACATTTTGTTTTATTACGCTATTGAACGCATTCCACTAGGCATTGGTGTAGCACTTGAATTTACAGGCCCGCTTGCTGTTGCCTTATTTTCATCTCGCCGCAAACGTGATTTATTTTGGGTTGCCTGTGCTATTGCTGGTATTTTGCTTCTGCTTCCTGATATGAGCGGCCAAGATAGCCTTGATCCATTAGGTGTAGCGCTTGCGCTTGGTGCTGGCGCGTGTTGGGCAGGTTATATATTATTTGGTAAAAAAACTGGCACACAAAGTTCTGGTGGAGCCACTGTCGCATTGGGCATGACTGTTGCCGCTATAGTGCTAGTGCCTTACGGCGGTATTATGCAAAGCCCCGCGTTTACATGGGAAATTATCCCACTGGGTATTGGTATTGCTATTTTATCAAGCGCACTGCCTTACACACTTGAAATGGTTGCACTGCGTAACATGCCTTCACAAGGGTTTAGCGTAATGATGAGTTTAGAGCCTGCAATAGCTTCGCTCGCAGGGTTTATTATACTGGGTGAATTGCTTACTTTGTGGCAGTGGCTCGCTATTTTGCTTGTAATTATTGCATCTGTTGGTAGCTCGTTTTCAAACGCAAAAAAACAGGCTACTTAGTTAACTACCAAACTAACCTAAACAACACAATAAAGTCACCATACAACATGGTGACTTTATTGTGTTGTATCCGGTAATTTTTTAACTCACAGCCTTACTTTGCTTTTTAGTTGTAACCAAATAACCAATCAACGAAATAAGCGGCATACCCGTAGCCACCAGTGCAATACCAGTCCAACCACCCACTTCATATAATGGGCTGGCAATAAGCGAGCCTACTGCGCCACCTACAAATATGCTAGTCATATAAATAGCGTTTAAACGCGCACGGCTTTGTGGTTCTAGTGCGTACACTGCACGTTGACCCAATACCATATTGGCCTGCACAGAAAAATCAATAAACACACCGGTTAATGCCAATACTATAATGCCGTAAGGTAACTCAAATAAGCTTGGTAAAAAGCACAGTGCTGCAATGAGTTTGGCCAGTAACGATAACTGATGCGTATAGCCCTTATCAGCCAAACGCCCAACAATGGGAGCTGCTACAGCACCTGCGGCGCCCACTAGTGCAAACAATGCTATTTCTGATTGGGATAAACCATACTCACGGGCAAGCACAACCGGTACACTCGTCCAAAATAAGCTGAACGATGCAAACATTAACGCTTGAAAAAGTGAACGTTGGCGCAGCACTGGCTGGCTTATCATTAATTGTTTAAGCGATTTCAATAACTTAAAATACGTTGTTTTATGGGTTGGTTGCCTACTTGGAATAGCAAAATAAATTACACCAACAATAAACACCATACACCCTGCTGCAAAGTAAAATACAGCGCGCCAACCAAAGTGATCGGCTATTAAGCTCGATATAGGTCTTGCTAGCAAAATACCTAACAACAAACCCGCCATAATATTACCAAGAACTTGTCCGCGTTTTTCGTCAGACGATAAATGCGCAGCAAGTGGAATAAGCACCTGAACAGAAACCGAACTTATACCTATCATCAAACACAAAATAAGCATTACATTAGGTGAATCAGCAAGTGCCGTACCCACTAAACTCAAAAACGACACACCAAGAGTGACCAACATAAGCTTTTTATTTTCAACTAAATCAGCTAGTGGTACTAAAAAAAACAACCCCAAAGCGTAGCCTATTTGTGTAAGCGATACGATAAGGCTAGCACTGCGTGAACTTAATCCAACTTCTGGGGCAAGTAACTCAATAATAGGTTGAGCGTAATAAATATTGGCAACAATAAGACCGCAACACAAAGCAATAATAGTAACGAGTGTATTGCTAAGAGGTTGCGCTGAAACGCCTGTTTGGGTCATGTGTGTCTCTACTTTATAAAAATAATAAAACCCAACCCGCAAACGCGGGTTGGGTTTTTACAAAAAACTTCGTTTTACTTAATTGGTGATGGCTGCCCATGTGGGCTTGAGCGTAAATACTGTTTAGGTGCAGTTACTGTAGCGCCAAGCTCTGCAGCTGCATGCCACGGCCAGTGCGGGTTATATAAAATACCACGCGCTAGTGCTACGCCATCGGCTTGCTGCTCACTAATAATATCTTCGGCTTGTTGCGCCTGTGTAATTAAACCCACCGCTATAACAGGCATTTTAACCGCTTCTTTGATGGCTGTTGCAAACGGTACCTGAAAATTAGGTTTTACTGGTATTTGTTGCTCAGGGCTTAAACCCGCCGTACTTACATGAATAAAGTCGCAACCTAGTTCATCAAGCGCTTTACTAAGCACTATCGATTGCTCTAAATCCCAACCGCCTTCAACCCAATCGGTTGCCGAAATACGCACACCTACCGCTTTATTACTGGGGAATACCTCTCTTACCGCTTTAAACACATCAAGCAATAAACGCATTCTGTTTTCTAGGCTGCCACCGTAGTTGTCATCGCGCTTGTTTGAAAGTGGCGACAAAAATTGATGTAACAGGTAACCGTGCGCACCATGTAGCTCGATTAATTCAAGGCCGAGTTCATCAGCGCGTTTAGCTGCACTGACAAAGTCTTTAATTAATGAGTCTATGTCGTCTTGGCTCATTGCTTTTGGCACTGGGCTGCTATCGTCGTACGCAACTGCCGAGGGTGCGAGCGTTTGCCAGCCATTTACGTCATCAGGTGCAATAGCATCGCCACCGTCCCATGGTTTTTCAGTTGATGCTTTGCGCCCAGCATGTGCCAACTGAATACCAATAGGCATAGGGCTATATTGTCTTACTGCTTTTAGGCTTTTGCCCAGGGCTTGCTGGGTTTCGTTATTCCAAAGCCCTAAATCGCCGTAGCTAATACGCCCTTCTGGGTTAACAGCTGTTGCTTCTAAAATAAGTAACCCTGCACCACTTAAACTCAATTGGCCTAAATGAATAGTATGCCAATCGCTAGCAGCGCCATTGTTTGCTGAATACTGGCACATGGGTGCAATAATAATACGGTTATCTAACGTTACTTTCCCAAGTGATAAAGGCGAAAATAGTTGGCTCATTGTTAATCCTTAAAAACACGCACAAAAAAGTGCGGACAAAACAAAAAAAGAATACGAAGCGGCAATCAAACACGCTCACTCAATAACTTACACAGTTATTTATAATTCCGACTTAACACTCTTAATGGGGATAAAAACATACTTTAATAGTGCTGATAAAAGCATAACTAATGACATTATAAACTATCAATTTTAATGTAATAATTTGTTTAACGAGCACATCATAAAGCCATTTTTAAAAAATGAATGACTATTTACCTTTAAACAAGGGTGTATTTTTTAACCTAACTGTACCTAATAGGACTAAGCTATTGCTTATATTGCCTATTAACTAAATAAAACCCCCACAAATAAGCCATATTTATTCTATATAAGTGAATTAAAATTCAATTTAAATATTCCAAGCTACTTCACTCCCTGATAAACTGCTTAACTTAATTTACTAATGTAAAACATTTGAACTGGGGATCACTTTTTATGTTTAAACCAAGCTTGTTAACCTTGGCTATTTCGAGCGCTGTTTCCAGCGTATTTTTATTGCCTAATGCCGCACTTGCTCAAGAAGAAGTTGCAGCTAAAAACAAATCACTCGAAGTAATCGAAGTTACAGCAACAAGGCGCAGCGGCTCTGTGCAAAATGCACCGCTAAATATTACAGCCCTTGATGCAGATATTATGAAAGATCAAAATATCAATGAGCTTGCCGATGTAGCGCGCTGGGTACCTGGTTTAACAATTACCGATCAAGGTGGTCGCTCAGGCTCGCCTATTATTGTTCGTGGTTTAAATACAAACTCGTCTGGTCCATCATCAGATGGCGGCACGGTATCTACTTACATTAACGAAATTCCGGTTTCGGTAGATATGCGCCTAGTAGATATTGAGCGTGTTGAAGTATTAATTGGGCCACAAGGCACCCTTTATGGTGCAGGCACATTAGGCGGTGCAATTCGTTACATGCTTAAACAACCTGAGCTCGATTTTACATCGCTTGAAATTTACGGCGACCTGTTTCAAACAAAAGAAAGTGACTCTCTAGGTGGCGAAGGCGGCTTTATATTTAACCTTCCACTCATTGAAGACAAGCTTGCAGTGCGCGCCAGCTTAAACGTATATGAAGACCCTGGTTTTATCGATTACGGTTACGTAGTGCGCGAGCCTGGCGTATCGTTACCAGATCCTGATTGGAGCGACAGCTCAGCAGTTAATAACAACCTTAAAAATGTAAAAGACGCCAACGGCGAAACCACCACTACAGGTCGTATTTCTGTTCGCTTTAAACCAAATGAATCGTTTGAAGGTACGCTTAACTACTTTTACCAAAACCAAGACAGCGAAGGCCGCTCGATTGTTCATTACAACAGCCTTAATGCAAACAACGGTTTAAGCGACGTAATAGGTAAATACGAATCAGCTTATCGCTTTGAAGAGCCTCGCGAGAAAAAAGATCAATTACTAAGCCTTGAACTAAAAGCCGACCTAGGTTTTGCAGAGCTAGTATCGGCAACAGGTATTTCAAGCTTTGATGCCGACGGTCAACGCGATCAAACAGATTTACTTATTCGTCTTGATTACGGCTATGAAGAATTCCCTTCGTTTTCAACGTTTACCCGTGAAATTGACGAAGAAGATACCTTCACTCAAGAAATTCGCTTAGTGTCGCAGGGCGACAGCGACTTTAACTGGATTGTGGGTGGCTTTTACAACAAAACAGAAACCGAAGCGTCAAGCAGAGAGTTTACCCCTGGGTTTGACCAATTCGCTATTGATAACTTTGGTGGCGAGCAGCTAAGACCTGACTCATTAGAATACTTAGAGCTTACAAAAAGTAAAGTCACTGAGTCTGCACTATTTGGTGAAGTTGGCTACCAAGTAACCGACAAATTAGATGTGACCATTGGAGCACGTTTTTACAAATACGATATAGAGTCGCAAGCGGCTTTTGACTTCCCGCTAGCAAATACATTGTATGGTGGAGTAGATCCTGATGTAACCACCGTTGCATACGAAAAAGACGAAGCAGGCGATAACGGTAACTTATTTAAATTTAATGCTAAATACCAGTTCACTGACTCAGTAATGGGTTATGTAACAGTAAGTGAAGGTTTCAGAATTGGCGGCTCAAACGGTTTAGTGTCTTGCCCTGATCCAATTGTTGAGGATCAACAAACCGGTTGTGGTAAACCTGACGAATTATTATATGAAGCCGACACTACAACAAACTACGAGCTAGGCTTTAAAAGTACATGGTTTAGAAGCCAGCTACACTTTAACGCCGCGTTATTTAACGTAGATTGGGATGATGCACAAATTACAGGCGCTACAGATATAGGTCAATTAACGTACCTTTCAAACGCAGGCAGCGCGAATGCAAAAGGGGTAGAAATTTCAACCCGTGCCATTTTATCTGACTCGTTTTCAGTTTACGCAACCTACGCTTACACAAAAGCAGAGCTAACATCTGACGCACCATTTTTGTTTAATGCCGATGGTACCGATGGCGCAGAAGACGGCGACCGTTTACCAGGCTCACCTGAAAATCAATTTTCGATGGGTGTAAACTATCAAACAGACGTGTTTAACGACAAAACGCTTGATATTAACTACGGTTTAACTGCGCAAAGCGACGTGCTTTCAAGAGTAGGTCTTCGTGATAATGGCGAAACACTACCAGGTTACAGCTTAAGTAATATATCAGCTAAATTAACAGCTGATGCATGGTCAACTACCCTATATGTTGATAATCTATTCAACAAATACGCGGTTACATCCGTTCGTCGTTCAGATGCCGATATAACATCAGCAAATGGTGCCGACATACAACGTAACTACGGCCATTACATTAATCGCCCGCTTACGGTAGGCGTTAAATTTAACTACAAATTTGAAATATAATTTATAGTAATTTTTAAACAATGTTTTAAGGCTCAAATTTATTTGAGCCTTTTTATTTTCTTTTACAAAATAATAATTACCAAAAACCATGCAGCCAAATTTAAAGCAACTTCATCAAAGCGCAATACTCTCCCTAAACCAAGGTAAAATAGAGCAAGCACACAAAGCCCTAGTGGAGTTAGTTACACTCAAACCAGACTTTGCTGATGGGTACTTTTTGCTGGCAATGGTTAATTTAACTGTTGGGCAAATACACAAAGCAATAAAGCTCATCGAAAAAGCCCTTAGCTTTGGTAAAAGCATTGAATACACCGCGCAACTTGCTAAATGTTACGCACTTACTGGCGAATTACAAAAAGCAAAAAATACTGCCCTATCTGTGCCATTAAAACAAATAACTAAAGCCCTTGATGCCGACACACTTGGCGTTGCACTTACTCAAGCAGGCATTCACGAACACGCACTTAACTACTTTGAGCATGCTATTACACTGTCTACAGCGGCTAACAAAGCTCAACCCCCGTTTTATTATAACTACGGTGTAAGCGCTAAGTTTTTAGGACTATTTGATAAAGCCCAACACGCTTTTGAAAATGCCATAGCGCTTAACCCGCTGCATCATCAAAGTCATTTTGCATTAAGTGATTTAACTAAAGTAAGTAAGCAAAACAACCATATTGAACGCTTAAAAAATGTGTTTGAGCAAGTAACACACCCCGATGCAAAACTGCATATTGGCCATGCTTTAGCAAAAGAGTATCAAGACCTTGGTGAGTTTACTCAAGCTTTTAACGCGCTGGAGCAAGGTAAAGTAGCAAAACGTGCTGTGCAGCCGTTTGATCATAAAAGCTCAACTGAGTTATTTGAACACATTAAACACTTAAGTGAGCAGCACACACAAGCGCTGACACAAGGTAACCCAACGGCCGAACCTATTTTTGTATTAGGCATGCCCCGCTCTGGCACCACATTGGTTGAGCGTATTTTATCGAGCCACAGCGACGTGCAATCAGCCGGTGAATTACAAGACTTTGGCCTAAGTGTTAAAAAGCTGAGCCAAACACAAACACCCCATGTGCTCGACACTCAAACGCTCAGTAAAGCCTACGAGCTTAATTTTAATCAGCTTGGGTCAACCTATTTAAACGCAACACGCGTAATAACAGGCAGCCATAAACACTTTATTGATAAGCTCCCGTTTAACTTTTTTTATATCGATTTAATAACCAAAGCACTGCCAAACGCTAAAATTATATGTATGATGCGCGATCCAATGGACACCTGTATTGGTAACTACCGCCAGCTATTTACCATTAATAACCCCTACTACGCGTACTCGCTCGACTTACTCGATACCGCTAAATTTTACAGCCTTTTTTACAACCTAATGCAGCACTTCAGCGCCCTGCACAGCAATATAAAATTAGTAAAATACGAAGAATTAGTCGCACAGCCCGAGCAACAAATTAAAGAGTTAGTCAGCTTTTGTAACTTAGATTGGCAGGAGCAATGTATAGATTTTCACTTAAACACCGCACCAGTTTCTACTGCAAGTAAAATGCAAGTACGCCAACCACTTAATAATAAAGCAATTGGCCGTTGGAAGGCGTTTAAGCCACATACTAATACAGCAGTTGAGTACCTTTTAAAACAAGGTATAAATATTGAGTAAACGCTTTATTTTACCGGTAAGAGACGCCAAATAAGAGGCTTTGTGTAAGTGTAGGTCGGTTAAGCGAAGCGCCATCCGACACAGTAAAATACCTTGCCAATTATTATCTATATTTTATGTTGTGGAGTGGCGGAGAATGCCAACAGCAGATATTACCTTTCAAAGCCTTTGAGTGGGACTGCTAAGCCATGTGAATTCACACACCATTGCAGTCATTGAGGTTTAAGTTAAAGAGCCAATAAAACTAACACTTCACTTTGTCATCCATTGCTCTACTATGTATAACCAAAATCAGGATGAAATAAGGCCATACATTTCTGTTATTATGAAAAATCTATTATCCATTCGTTCTTATAGCACAAAACCAACCCGTCACTCACATCACTTTAATCAATTGGTTTTACCTTTACGTGGTGTCATAAATATATGCGTTGGTGATTTCAATGGTAAAGTTGCGCCAAGTGAATGTGTTGTAGTTAAAGCCAATGAAGAGCATTTGTTCACTGCAGATACTGAAGCTAGATTTGTAGTTGTGGACATGAAAAACCTACCCCTAAATATTTCATCTTCTCACTGTATTGTTTTTGCAATTAACTCATCCCTTAAAAGTTACTTAACCTTTATCGAAAACCAATTAGAAAATAAAGTTAATGCTCAATTAGAACAGGCGATGTTTGAAATGTTCAGTTTACTGCTTGCAGAGCAACCTTTACTGCCAAAAGTAGATAACCGTATTGGTACAGCAATATCCTTCATAGAGCAAAATATTGCAGAGCAACTTCACATTAAACGCCTGGCTGAATCTGCTTTTCTAAGCGAAACGCAGTTTAAGAAACTATTTAAGCAACAAACAAATATGACTGTGATGAAATACGTAACCAAACTTCGTATGGAAAAAGCGCAAGCTTTACTAACACACACAGATTATCCACTATCAATCATTGGTGAAAAAGTAGGCTACAAAGAGCCGTCAGCCTTTAGCCGAAAGTTTTCACAATACTTTGGCCTACCACCTAATAAATTCAAAAAGTAAACTTAGTCTTTATTGTCAACGATAGCGTCTTAATTGTTAAAAACTCCTTTCATCATTAGCATACAATTTCTGTATTGAAATAATAAAAAACAGGTATCACAATGGAAAGTCATCACGGAAGTTTTAAAGGTGTAATTGCTATCATTATTGCTAGTTTTTTGTGGGGAACAACAGGCACCGCAGCAAGCTATTCCCCTGATGTGAGGTCGTTTGCAATTGGTGCATTCTCTATGGGAATAGGGGGAGTGCTACTTGTTATTACAGCACGAAAAACGTTATTTATAGATTATAAGCTCATGATTTCACAGCCTAAGGTATTACTTTTAGGTGCCGCTTCTGTCGCTATTTATCCATTAGCATTTTATACTTCAATGCGTTTATCAGGTGTTGCAATTGGCACTGTAGTTTCAATTGCTACGGCACCTTTTTTTGCTGCAATCCTTGAAAGCCTAATTAGTAAAAAAAATATATCACTGGAATGGGTACTGAGTTTTGTTATTGGAGCTATAGGTATTACTTTATTAACGTTAGGTAGAGATCAGAGTAATGATCCTTCATACAGTATTAATCAACAGAGCCTGGGTATTCTTTTGGGGTGTATTGCTGGATTAACCTATGCAGGTTATTCATGGGCAGCAAGGAGTTTAATTGAAAGTGGAGTTCATTCGAAATCGTCAATGTCAGGACTGTTTGGTTGTGCTGCTTTATTGTTACTCCCTTCATTATGGTTTACAGGTGATAACTTATTTTCAAGCGCAACCAATGCATTGGTATCTTTGTATATGGCAGTAATTCCAATGTTTTTAGGATACTTATTATTTGGTTTTGGCTTGAATTATATAAATGCAAGTAAAGCGACATTAATTACCTTAATAGAACCATTAGTTGCAACTGTTTTAGCCGTTTTCGTTATTGGTGAAAGGTTTAAGATAATTGGTTGGATAGGTGTGGCTTTGGTATCACTATGCCTATTAATGCAAACCATCAAACCTCAAAAGCAATTAAGAGTACCTATTAAATCTATGTAGCTTAAGAGCATTGACAATGCTTTTAAAAGCTTACCATAGGGTATAATTCATTTATATAAAGTAAAAAACATGAACGCTCGTAACGAACGTTCATAAAATGTAATAACCAAGGAGACGAGTATTGACTTCATCCATCATAATTTCTCACAGTCTGCCTCACGCTCACAGCCGAACTTCGCTAAAGTGCCATTTATAGTATTTGAATTTAGGTCTAGATTGATGATCGTAAATGCCAGCATAGCGGTTGTTCAAGTATTTATATTTAGATGACTTATTTGTATCCCCCTAATCTCTGCCATATTAGAAAGTTACTGGTTAAGATTAGGTTTTTGTATCGCTGATAAAGATGCATATCATGTTCATCACTCTTCTTTATCCAGCAACTCCATTAATCCAACCAGTGCAGCGAAAAGTACAGCCCCTACAGGCCAAATTATCCAAGTTACGCCCCAATCCATAGTCCATAAGCTCCAACCAAGAAAGATAGCGATTAGCAAAGGCCAGTAGAATGCAGCGAGTTTTTCAGCACGTTTTACACGTCTACTCTTTACGGTATCTAGAGGCCCATCTTTTAGAATATTGTTATAAGCCTCGTATTTAGCCGCAACAGGAGACACAATGTATATCCCAGCGGCTATGATGAGCATAAGTACAATTAGCATCATTAGAGTTATACTTGGGCCTCTGAAAAGCATACTTGCAAACATAAGAGGTGCAAAACTGATAATGAACATAAATATACCCAACGATAATCTTCGATTATAGGTAGGTCTGAACTTTGTTAATTTTTCATTGAAAACACCGTGTACACCATAGGCTAATTCAAATGCTTCATTATCTATTACCGCTATATCGCTTTCATATTGGTTGGCTCTGAGAAAAAAATTTATTCCCATAGAGACCATAACTACAATACACACAACTCCTATCGCTGCTGCGATATTGCCTGTCAGGTTCAATCGATTGGTTTCAGCCATTGCCAAGAAGAAAAACAAAGGTACTACTGAGCATAAACAAAGTATAACTCCTTTAGTGATTAAGGCTGACACTTCCATCTTATTTTCAATATATTTTGCTGCTTGTTCTAAACTAATTTGAATGATATCAGGCTTTTTATTTTCATCATGAGAATCAAAAGCTTCATTCTCATCTCTTAGTAGAAAGTCAGTAGACACGTCAAAAAGCTCCGCCAACATAATTATCCTATTTAAATCAGGTATGCTATTAGTGCTTTCCCACTTAGACACTGACTGCCTAGAAACATTCATCTTTTCAGCCAACTCTTCCTGCGACCAACCAACTTGTTTTCTTAATCTGACAATCTTTTCTGCTAAAATCATAAAGTTCATTCCTTCATTTGTTGTTGAGCGGTAAGCATAGAAAGTCAGGTAGTTGCAGACCAGCAAGTCAAGTTGTTAATTTGTCAACCAGCGGTTGCAATTAGGCTAAACAGCTAAATTTAAACATTTTATTTGGTGCTAGCAAGTTAGTTTTTCATTTTGAGAGTCGAACCAAATTAGACATCCTAAATATAACTAAGCTGTCAATCTATGGCAAAATTTCCCCATCAGGCAGGTCTTCCAGCCCAAAAGCTTTAAAGGCGAAACTAGACAGCCACTTTAATTATACATACCAAACTGTGTCATAAAATTTATCTTTTAGGTTAAAAATTTACCTTTCCTACTGGATTACTTTCATTTCACCTATTAAATAAGTCATTAACTCTATTAAACCTAAATCACACGCATAAAAATGGCTGCATGGTGCAGTTGTGATTTATTACTGAATAGTTTTACTGAGTAGCTTAAGTTTTATGCAAGTAGCTTTTCGCAGTTACTGATATTCGCCCGTCGCTTTCTGTTTAAATTTTCACAGTAACTTGCTTGTGAACTTGGCCTGCCTACTGCACCATGAAATACACGCGTAAATTGTGTGGTGAGTTTTAACCAGTTTTCGGGGGATATATTCACTCTTTCGAGTAAGGGTAGGTGCGAACTTTCAATATAACCTCGTTTGTCTTCTCGTATACAATGTCCAGTTAACTCAACAAGTTCAAGGTACGATTTAAGCTTAAACGGCAGCCCTTTTGGCATAATTTGACGTGGCATGCCTGCAAAGCGCAGTAGTTGTTTTGGTTGCTTGCCATCCTTTACATACGTTAAACGCTGTTTGATGCTGGTATGGTCTGACTCCTCTGGGGTGTTAGCCATTTTGGCTCTAATTGGGTTTAAATCGACATACGCCATACAAGCAGCAAGTGCCGCTTCATCCAGAAGTGCTTGGGACGTAAAACGTCCCTCCCAAAACCTACCTGTGCAATTATCTTCTTTGTTCGCTCTGCGGGCAATATCTTCATTTAGTAATCGCATAAACCAGCTAATACTGGATAGGCGCTCGCGGTAGTCGTTTACTGTTTGATTGAAAAAGATAAGTTCGGCTTTACTTAGCTTTTCACCTTGTACATATTTTTGCGTAAGTACAGTGCCTTTACAGAGCTTATGCCAGCGAATGATAATCGCTTTATCGTTTAATCGATTCGCTTTTTTATCATCAACATACAGTACTAAGTGGGTGTGATTACTCATAACAGCGTAAGCACATACATCAATACAAAATACCTTCGCTAATTCAAGCAGCTTATCTTCAACCCAGCCTCTGCGGTGCTCGTAAGATTTGCCTGTAAAACAGTCTTCGCCACATAAAAATGCACGACGAACACAGCGTGAAATACAATGGTAATATTTTGTATCAACCAAACTTATTTGACGCTTTCTTGCGATAGCCATGAGACACTCTGCTTGTTTTTTACACTAAATAAAGCCTAGTACTTCTTTTCATAAAGTGCAAAATTTAGAGTGGGTGTCTATTCTATTGTTTCTTGACTGGAGCGGTGCCTGTGGTCACGACTATCACTTACTGCGAGCAAGCTTACTTGTGGATAGGCGCTCTATCGTGATTTTTAACATGATTGTTGAGCAGAAGGATTTTGATAGCCCAGCAACCAATAGCCTGTTTTTAGATGAACTTTATGAAGTGCTTGGACGACATCCTAGTGTCTATATTGTAACAGACGGCGGCTTTCTTACGCCTTGGTATAGTAAAGTACGCGAACTTGGTTGGCATATGATAGGTCGATTAAGAGGCTCAATGAAGTGTAAACTAGCCATGCAATCACAATGGCATACATTATAACAACTTAGGGCTGGTGCCAGCGATATACCTAAGGCGTTAGGTCAAGCACGACTAACTCAGTCCAGCCCGACAGCATGCGATGCATTTTTACACGTATATCATGGAAAAAATAAAGGAAGAAAAGGAAAAAGCAGATTTACGAAAGATACAAAAATGTATCAAAACTTAGCTAAAGAGCCATGGTTACTCGCGACATCAGACAATACAATGACGAGTAAGCGAGTAGTTGGTTTATATAGTAAAAGAATGCAAATAGAGCAAAATTTCCGCGATGACAAAAGTTTGAGATATGGTTTTTCGTGGCGTTTTAGTAAAAGCACCGGCATAAATAGAATAGGAATATTATGCTTGATAGCCACAATAGCGAGCACTGCGTTATGGTTTATAGGGTGTGAAGCAGAAAAAAGAAAGTGGCATATAAAATTTCAAGCAAATAGCGTTAAGAACCGCCGAGTTCTTTCATTTTTAACCTTAGCCAAGCAAGTCATAAAGCTATGTAAGAGACGTATTACACAAAGCTATATAGAAAAAAGTTTAAAAAACTTTATTTTGAATTACGAAAAAGAGGCCGCTGGATAAAATGGGGATCCCTCAGCCCGAAGGGTTCTTCCTAGGGGCTATTTACTCTTTGTTGCCTACATGGATGTAAGTAAGGGGGCGTGAGCAAGACGCGGAAGCTTTGCTCGGTTTTTACTTATTCTTACATGGATGTAAGTCAGTAGGGTAACGCAGGAGCAGTTACCGAGCCCACTAGGTTAAAAATCTCGCGCCGCGATTAAATAGCCCCTAGTTTGAACAAATTTTAATCCGCAAAGATCAACAATCCCTAAATTACATGTATTAGTTCAGACAAGATCTGACACATCAACTTGAAAAAGTGAGAGTTACCCGTTTTGATAAAAGGTGTCGAATCTTTAAATCAAAACATATAAGAGGTAACTCTCATGCTACATACTAACAATCCAATTATTAAACACAAAGCGGGTTTACTTAATCTTGCAGAAGAACTTGGCAACGTATCAAGAGCCTGCAAAGTGATGGGCGTATCCCGTGATACATTTTATCGATATCAAGAACTCGTCGAAGACGGTGGACTTGATGCGTTAATTGATAAAAGTCGTAGAGCGCCAAATTTAAAAAATAGAGTTGATGAAGCAACTGAACAAGCCGTCATTAAATACGCTGTCGATTATCCAGCTTATGGCCAACACAGAACGAGTAATGAACTCAGAAAACAAGGCGTATTCGTTTCTGGCAGCGGTGTTCGTTCAATATGGCTACGTCATGACCTAGAGAACTTCAAAAAGCGTCTCAAGGCACTAGAAAATAAAGTGGCTAACGAAGGTATCATTCTCACCGACGCTCAAGTAGCTGCGCTTGAAAAGAAAAACATGATGACGAAGCGTGTGGTGAAATTGAAACGGCTCACCCAGGTTATCTAGGCTCTCAAGATACATTTTACGTGGGTAATCTCAAAGGCGTTGGGCGTATCTACCAACAAACCTTCGTTGATACATACAGCAAAGTAGCGTTCGCTAAGCTCTACACCACGAAAACGCCAATTACTGCGGCTGACATACTCAACGACAAAGTACTGCCGTACTTCGAACAGTACGAGCTTCCCATGCTACGTATTCTAACCGATAGAGGCACTGAATATTGTGGCAAAGTCGAACATCATGATTACCAGTTATATCTGGCTATTAATGATATCGATCATACAAAAACCAAAGCTATGTCACCGCAAACAAATGGTATCTGCGAACGCTTCCACAAAACGATACTCAATGAATTCTATCAAATTACATTCCGTAAAAAGCTATATAGCTCATTAGCGGAATTGCAAAAGGATCTGGACGAATGGATGATTTATTACAATAATGACCGAACTCATCAAGGGAAAATATGCTGTGGCAGAACGCCATTAGAAACTTTATTAGATGGAAAATTGATCTGGGCTGAGAAGAATTTAGCTCAAATCTAGACTGACAGTCACCGATTAAAAAACGGGTAACTGTCAGATCAAGTCTGAGCTAGTACAAATTACAGACTCTTAAGCAGTTTATTAATAAACCACCTTGTAGCTTTCCCTTTGTTGTTTGTCCGCCAACCAAGAAACAAAGGTGTTACTGGTGCATCTTTGTTAATTGGTAAAGAGATTAAATCTCCTGCCTCCAGTTGATTTATAATTCGATGTGTTGGTAAAAAACCAACGCCCAAACCTTTTACCTGCGCTGTTATTTTTTGCTCTAATGTGGCAACACGCATCACTGTTTGTTTTTCGAATATCCTGTGCGTCATCGGAGGCAACTTTTTTGAAGAGTCTCTGATCACAATTGAATGATATGGTTTTATATCCTCCTCAGATAGAGGAAGCTTATATTTTAGCAAAGGGTGGCTTTTACCGACTACAAACTGCCAGTCTGCGCGCTTAATTTCTTCAAATTTAATCCCTTGAGTATTCACATCTGGAAAAGGTGCACCGATAACCAAATCAGCTCTATTTTCAATAATCGCGTCCCAGCTACCCCCCAACACTTCTTCTATAATGTTTACTTCAACATCTGTGTTAAGTTTATAAAACTCTGCAACAACCTCGTATACTTCATTTATATCGTAAATAGTATCAATGGCAATGGTAATGCGAGACTCCCAGCCCCTGTCTACTTGTTTAGCTACTTCAACAATGTTCTGAGCTGCTTTTAATAACTCTCTACCTTGCTCGAGTAATACCTTGCCCGCAGGCGTTAAAATAGCTCTTCTTCCCTCGCGTCGGTAAACAATAATACCTAAATCTTCTTCTAACTTTTGCACCGTATAGGTAATTGTTGATGGCACACGATATAAAGTAGCCGCAGCGGCTGCAAAGCTGCCTTTTCTATCTATTGCGTCTAGTACTTCACACGCATCTAAGGATAATTTCATTAGCTCACCATCTAATTTAATTGTTCAGTATATTCGAACCTATTTATCAATGTAACTCAATTTAACTACAAATTATATTGTCTATAATAGATTCATAGTTTAAAAATTCAGAACATTTCGATTCTTTTATTTCAATTAATAATAGATCAGGAGCTTAAAATGCAAGTATTACACAAAGATTCATTACATAGAGGCGGATTTGCAGGGTTAAAAGAAACACGCCTTGTCGTTGATAATAAAATTGGCGGACGAAATGATACATGGAATGGACTTGGTAACTTTATATATTTAGCTGATGCACGCTTTTCACCTAAAGGCGAAACAGGTATGCATCCTCATCAAGAATTAGATGTTATTTCGGTTATGCTTGAGGGACGCATAGAACATAAAGGCTCTATGGAAAATGGGAAATCGATGCATGCTAATCAAGTGCAAGCACAGCGTGCAGGTGGTGAAGGCTTTGTTCATAACGAGATTAACCCAGACGATGTAGAAAACAGAATGCTGCAATTATGGGTTTTACCTGAAAAATCAGGTGAGCCTGCAAGTTATAGTTTTTTTGATTTGAAAAGAGACGAAATGGTGCGTGTGTACGGTGGTAACAAATCTCAACAAGACACGCTAGATAGTCAGACTATAATCGAAATTGGTCTAATCAGTAAAAACCAAAATATCACTCACGAAGGCGAATTTATTGCTTATGTTACCGGTGGTGAAGCTATTGTAAATGGTGTTGAAGTAAAAGACGGTGATTTAATTCGTGACGATAAATTAGATTTTACAGCGCTTAGCGATGAGGTTCATTTATCATTAATTTACTTAAATAAAACAAGCTAAAAGCTTTATCACGACTAATATTAATAGCAATAAACAAAACCGAAGCTACGTTTAATTTAGCGCAGCGTTCAAAATAACTTAGCATACCAACAAGGTTGCCCTTAAATTAAGTAAGCAATCTTGATATATAGGAATTTTAAATAATGAAAAAAATACTAACCGTATCGGGAAGTAATAGTAAAAACTCTATCAATAGAACATTATTAGAGTTGGCATCAAGCAAAATTGAAGGTCATGAAGTGACCACGCTAGATATTAGAGATTACCCAATGCCTTTTTTTAGTTTAGACAGAGAAGAAAGTGAAGGCCATCCAGATGCCGCTAAGCAAATACGTACTTTATTTGCACAACACGATGCTTTTATTATTTCATCTCCGGAGCATAACGGTGCAATACCTGCAGAATTTAAAAATTTATTTGATTGGGTATCTCGTTTAGGTGATTTACAAAACCCAATGTTTGCAACAAATAAGCCTGTGTTTTTATTAAGTACATCTCCAGGTCCTCGAGGGGGCGCGACCAATATACAAACATTAAGTCAAATAATGCCATTTTGGGGAGCTGATATTAGAGGCTCATTTAGCTTAGGTAGTTTCTACGACTACTTTGTAGATGGAAAATTAAATGTTGAAAAGGAGCAGGAACTCACAAGCACTATAACCGACTTTACTGCCTCACTTTAATCGGCTAAGTGTTAGCCAGCAAAATCGTCAAGAGCAAATATCGACGCCAGCTATCATAAGTTTTCACGGTCTACTCATTGTTAGCAGTTGAACGTCGTAAAAGTGGAAAAAACATTCAAGGCGTGCATCTGAAAATCTGTTAGGTGGCGCCTTCGGCTTAACCAACCTACCTTTTTACGTAGGTCGGATAAGTTGCGAAGCCACGCCATCTGACAAAATGATGAATTCACCAGAGACAACCCAACTTACCGCGTTACTCTAAATGACCTTTTAAGCTCAAGCTGAACTTCGGAAAAGTGCCAATTGCAGACATTGGTAACGCCCAAATCGTGCGACGCCGAAGGTGGTCGCATGGATTTTTTTGTTAACTGGCGCTACTTATTTATTCAGCAGCTTTTGTTTCTCGACTTTGAACTCTTTTTCGTTGAGAGTCCCATTATCAAGAAGCTCTTTTAATAACTTTAATTGTTCATATTTATTACTTGTATTATCTACATTTACCTCCCCACTATTCATTACATGGAATGGCTCATCTTTTTGTTGGACGCAAGTAAATACGAGTTCATATCTTGGAAAATTGCCCAAAATATGAGGCCCTTGTGATGTCATCTCCGATACCACTACAACTCTTGGCTTTCCTATTTTATTGCTACAGAAAAACCTTGCAGAATAATTAGCTTTAGCTCGCAACTCACTGAGCGGAGCTGTGCTATCACTTCCTTGTTCAAAAACCCGATACTGTTTTTGATTAGGAAACGTATCGCTATTTACGAATGTAAACTTACCTGAATAATGTGCTCCATCGAAATACGATGGAACTTTTGTTGCATCAACAATACCAGAAGAACTTTCACATCCAGCTAAATATGTTGATAACGCAATAACTAAAATTTTCTTCATTACAACCTTAAATGATGAACTATTGGTAGCCAGTTAGCATCTTTGTCAGAGGACACTTTCCCTATTTTAGTGCGAAAACATCCTTATTTTGTGAACTTATATTAATAGCAAATACCATAAGTTATTGCCAACTATAAATATTACTCTTTCTGCGGCTTATATAACCATGTAAAAAAGAGGAAAGTTTTCTCTTATTCTTACTAAGTTAATGACAACTTACATGAGTGACGGCTTATCGCTCTAAGCCAACTAATGAATACATGCAGTTTGCAGATACTCAATACTTTAAAAGCCTTTGCTATATACCAAGCTGAAGGGTAACTCCAGCAGCATACTATTTTGCGATTATAAGAGCTTGTTATTCTGTTTTTAAAACCATACCTTTCGATTGGGCAAATATTACTAGCGCAAATACTATTTCGGTTATCCCGCCAATAAAGGCGCCGATTACAAAATTGGCATTTAGTACAATACACAACATGCCAGAAAACATAAACGAAGCACCTAAAATCCAGTACACTTTCATGCCATATAAAGTGTTGAAAACTAAATAGCGAACACCAATTATCATCAGCATTATTGAATAAAACCATTCAGCTTGAAGTTTTGCTACATAAAACGCTAAAAACAAACCAACAAATAAAATAATAGTGCTTTCTAAGGCCAATTTACCTAATGGGTTTTTAGGGTCATGATTGCCAGAGCGTTTAAGAGCTTTTGAAAGTAGCATGGCTAAAGGATGTAATAAACATACCACCAAAAAACAAAGTAAGCATACTCGATTGATTTGAATGCAGTAATGCGACAAAGCCAGCTATACACCAAACCAAGCCAGACACTAATACACCGGTTCCACCACCGAAGTATGCGAGGTTCATATTTTGTTGCGCATCTTCAAACTTCATAAAAACCCTTAATTTTAGAAATATCCCTAATTTAATATTATCGCATCGTTATTAGTTACAAATCGTTACTCGAATACACACTTAAAATAGGGAATTTATAATCGGCAAACGATACAGTTACCGATTGTGTTTCGTTGCCTTTAAAACCGAGTTTAAATTCCATTGGCATAAATCGGCTGCCGTCAGCAAAAAGTGCAAGTAAGTGCTCCTCGCCTAATTCTCGATTGCCCGACGATAAGTTAGTTAGCGTTATAACAGCCCAGCGTTCGCCCTCTTCATTGCTCATTAATACATAATTAACGATTTTAAAATCCCCTTTTTTAGGGGTTATGTTGCTATCGTTTGCAAACGATAAGTGCATGCTATTTGGTACTGCACGGTCAACATTTAGCGCTTTGATAGAGTCGGCTTGGCTTGCCCACGAAAGCACCAATAAAATGATCACTAAGGCTTTCTTCATTGTGAGTTCCTTTTTATTACCTAGTAAAATACCTAGTAAATTACCTAATAAATTACATAACAATAACTGTTTAAATTATATTCGCATTCCATACCTATTATGTAAACAAACAATCATCACAATTTTATCCAGCGCTTTGGCTGCGCCACTACAGACTAAGCGCTCATTCAGTGTGCTTGCGCTACTTTGAGGTAATAACGAGTGATAAGAGTAAATAATTCAAAGCTAACTTAAAGTAAAAAGCGCGATTAAACAGGAGTATAACCGTATGGCAAGCACACATAAAAACTCAACAACGGATTTATCTGATCCCAGTAACAGCATTCAAGTAAGAGGGGCGCGCGTTCACAACTTAAAAAATGTAGACGTTGATTTACCTCGTAACGCATTGGTTGTTTTTACAGGAATATCGGGCTCTGGAAAGTCGTCGCTTGCGTTTGGAACGCTGTTTGCTGAGTCGCAGCACCGTTACCTTGATTCAGTATCGCCGTACGCCCGTAGGTTAATAGATCAAGTTGATGAGCCCGATGTTGATTCTATTGAAGGGCTACCGCCTGCCGTTGCTTTGCAGCAGCAACGCGGGGCGCCCTCGGTTCGCTCATCAGTTGGCAGCATAACAACTATTTCTAACGCGCTACGCATGCTTTACTCACGCGCAGGCGAATACCCCAAAGGGCAAGGCATACTTTACGCCGATGCGTTTTCGCCGAATACGCCACAAGGTGCGTGCCCAGAATGCTCAGGAATAGGCCGAGTGTTTGAAGTAACCGAAAAGCTACTTGTGCCAGACGATACAAAAACTATTCGCCAGCGCGCCATTGAAGCGTGGCCACCAGCATGGCAAGGTAAAAACCTAAGCCGTATACTTACTTCCCTTGGTTATGACATAGATACGCCTTGGAACAAACTTTCTAAAAAAGCACGTGATTGGATTTTATTTACCGACGAAACACCTACTGTGCCGGTATACCCAGATTACACCTATGAGCAAACACAAAATGCGATAAAAAATAACGAAGATCCAAGCTACATGGGAACTTTTTCAAGCGCTAAACGTTTTGTTTTACAGTCTTTTGCTACTACCCAAAGCCCGCGTACAAAAAAGCGCGTATCGCAGTTTATGCAAATATCGCAGTGCCCTACTTGTCAAGGTAAAAAATTAAAACAAGCATCGTTAAGTGTTAAATTTGCAGGGCTCGATATTGGCGAGCTATCTCAACTTACGCTAAACGAGCTTGCTAAAAAATTAAGTAATGCCGCCAACACCAAAGTAAATAAAAATACAAAAAATCCAGAACAAGCCATTGTTACGCAGCGCATTGCCAGCGATATACTCACTCGTATTGAAGCACTAACCATGCTTGGTTTAGGGTACCTGTCGCTTGAGCGCACAACGCCAACGCTCTCACCTGGGGAGCTACAACGGTTGCGACTTGCCACACAAATTCGCTCTAAATTATTTGGAGTGGTTTACGTGTTAGATGAACCTTCAGCGGGTTTACACCCTGCAGACACACAAGCACTTTTAAAAGCACTTGATGAGCTAATAGCGGCTGGCAATTCTGTATTTGTTGTTGAGCACGATGTTAGTGTTGTTAAACATGCCGATTGGATTGTTGATGTAGGTCCTGATGCAGGTGTGCATGGTGGCAACATTATTTACAGCGGCCCTGTTGAAGGGCTAAGAAAAATAAAAAATTCGCACACCGGTCACCACCTTTTTGCTAAAAACAGCGCGCAAAAAAAGGAGCAAAGGCAGCCAAAAGCGTGGTTAAAATTAGCAGATATTGAGCGTAACAACCTTAAAAAACTCAATGCAGAATTTCCACTGGGTGTTATGACAACCGTTACTGGGGTTTCGGGCTCTGGTAAATCAAGCCTAGTAAGCCAAGCGTTAGTAGAACTTGTTTACGAAGCACTCGGGCAAAAAGTAGTAACACAAGCGCCAACCGACGAAGCCGACTTACTCGAACAAGAGCTGCAAACACACACCAGCGGAGAAATCATTGAAGGTATAAATAATATAAGCCGCCTGATTACCGTCAATCAAAAAGCGATTGGCCGTACCCCTCGTTCAAACTTAGCTACCTATACGGGTTTGTTTGATCACGTGCGTAAACTGTTTGCTTCAACACAGAAAGCAAAAGAGCGCCGTTACGATGCTGGTCGCTTTTCGTTTAATGTTGCTAAAGGTCGCTGTAAAAACTGTGAAGGCGTTGGCTTTGTGAGTATAGAGCTACTGTTTTTACCTAGTGTTTATTCACCTTGCCAAGTGTGTCATGGCAAACGTTATAACGAGCAAACACTTGAGGTTACATATCGCGATAAAAACATAAGCGATATTCTCAATTTAACGGTTGAATTGGCGCATACCTTTTTTGAAAATGAACCTGCAATACTGCGAGCACTCGATGCACTTATGCAAGTTGGTCTTGGGTATTTACGTTTAGGGCAACCTGCCACTGAGCTTTCGGGCGGTGAAGCGCAGCGTATTAAATTAGCAACCGAGCTGCAACGTGCGCAGCGCGGTAACACACTTTATATTCTTGATGAGCCAACGACAGGCCTGCATCCATCGGATGTATCAATGTTAATGTCGCAGTTAAATAAATTAGTAGATGCTGGCAATACCGTCATTATGGTTGAACACGATATGCAAGTAGCCCGCAATAGTGACTGGGTTATAGATGTAGGACCCGGTGCTGGCGAAGAAGGCGGCTTAATTGTAGCGCAAGGTAAACCTACAGAGGTAGCTCAATCTAAAATAAGCCGAACAGCACCTTTTTTGAATGACGCAATTTAAAGAGCAGGTAAACACTAAATAACAAAAAAGAGCCAATGGCTCTTTTTTGTTATTAGCTTTTTAAAAAGCGTTCTATTTTAGGTTTTACCGTAACCGACATTATCAGCATTATAGTTAAACCTATTGGTAATGCAGCTAATAATCCTTCAGCCCATCCAGTTACAAATACACGCATATCTGCATAGCCAATATTATTAGTAGCGGTAACAAACGCCATAACCGACTCCATGATCAGCGCCATAAAAACACTAATCACTAAATTACGTTTTAGCTCGCTACTACTAGGCAATAACTTATTAACTAGCTTATGCATTAAGGTCATCATTACAAAACCAACAGGCGCCATAACCAATACTGCACTTATAAATGAGGTAAACCAATCTGCATAAAAATGCTCTGTAACACCCACATTCACATAAGTCATAATGCCAGTTAGAGTACCGCCAATTAAGGTAATAATACTTACCATAACCAGTATTTTATAAATTACAGGTGTTTTTTTAGGCTCAACCATTACTGGATTTGCTGATACGGGTGTACTCATTTTTGGGCATGCCTTAAGCGTCAAATAGATGATAAAGTCAACTATAGCAAATTAATTGATAATATCAACTACTTTTTGAACTAACCAAAAATAAGCCAAATTCCAACTAACCCCATTAAGCTACCAGCAATACGGTTCATCCATTTTATATTATCACCACGGCTTAAAAATGAACGTAAGCTTTTACCGCCTGTTGCGTAAGCTAACATACTTAAAAACTCGGTGGTCATTATAACGCCAAGTAATACTAAAAACTGAGGGGCTACAGCATGCTCAACACTTATAAAGGGTGGCAGTAGTGAAATCATAAACGCCCACCCTTTAGGGTTAGCAATTGCGGTTACAAAACCTTGCGTAAATAACGACTTCCTACTTACGTCACTTGGTTTTGAGGTATCGACCGACATTTTTCCTTTGGCTCGCCACATGTTAACGCCAATATAAATTAGGTACGCACCGCCTACCCACTTTAAAATAGCGAACGCTTCAGGGTAATTTAGCATTACGCTTGCAACACCTAATACCGCAGCTATGGCAACACTTGCAACACCTAACAGCTCGCCTATCATCATCCATAATGTGCGGCGCACGCCAATGCTCATACCGAGTGTCATGGCAAGGGTCATACACATACCAGGCGTTATCGACACAAAAAAGAACGTAGGAATAAAAACCGCAAGTGCTGCTACATCAATCATTAATTTACTCTCATATTAAAAGCAAAAACGCGGCTATAAGTAGCCGCGCTGTTACTTACTCATTTTTATTACTATTGCCCAGTACTTACCACTGGTTCGGTAATTACTTTTACTGGCTCTGCTGTATCATTTAACAAATACTTATCTAACCACTGTTCTTGTTCCCACAACACATGTAATAAGCTTTTACGCGCACGGTAACCATGTGCTTCGTAAGGGAGCATTACTAAGCGAGCATCTTTACCTAAACCTTTTAGAGCTGCGTACATGCGCTCACTTTGCATTGGGAAGGTTCCGTGAGATTGAGGGTGGGTCTTCTTGCACCCCACCGCATATGTAAAAGCATCTATTGCCCAGCACTTACCACGGGTTCAGTAATAACCTCTACTGGCTCTGCTGTATCATTTAACAAATACTTATCTAACCACTGTTCTTGTTCCCACAACACATGTAATAAGCTTTTACGCGCACGGTAACCATGTGCTTCATAAGGGAGCATTACTAAGCGAGCGTCTTTACCTAAGCCTTTAAGCGCTGCGTACATGCGCTCACTTTGCATAGGGAAAGTGCCCGAATTAGGGTCTTCTTGACCGTGGATCATTAGCATTGGCTCGTTAATTTTTTCAGCATGGAAAAACGGCGACATATTAGCGTACACACTTTGTGCTTGCCAAAAATCACGCTCTTCTCCTTGAAAACCAAACGGCGTTAATGTGCGGTTATACGCGCCACTGCGGGCAATACCTGTTTTAAATAAATCGCTATGAGCCAATAAGTTAGCAACCATAAATGCACCGTATGAGTGCCCTGCTATGGCTATCTTGTTTTTATCGGCAATACCTTTTTTAACTAATACATCAACAGCTGCTTGCGCACTTGATACTAATTGCTTTCTAAAGTTATCGTTTGGCTCGCTGCCATCAATACCTACAATTGGCATTTTAGGGTCGTCAAACACGGCAATCCCTTTGGCAAGGTAAGGCATTGGGCCCCAATAACCAATATAAGTAAATGCATAAGGCGATTCGCGTACTTGTGATGCTACGGCTTTATCTTTGTATTCAAGTGGATAAGCCCACATAAGTACCGGTAACGGGCCTTGTGTTTTATCGTACCCTGGTGGTAAATAAAGCGTGCCCGAAAGCTCAACACCGTCATCGCGTTTATAACGTAATTGCTCTTTAGTTACGCCTTTAAATGCAGGGTACGGATGCTCAAATGTCGTTAGTTGCGTTAACGTGTCGTTATCTAAATCACGTATAAAAAAGTTAGGTTGCTCAGTTTTAGATTCGCGAATAGTAATAAAGCGCTCACCTTCGTCATCAAGCAGTGCGCGAACACGCTCGTAATACGGCGCTTCTGATTGCCATAAACGCTTGCTGCTATTTGTTTTAACATCGTACCTATCTAAAAACGGCACATTACCTTGCTCTGAAGCACCATTACCGCGCAGGTAAATATAACGCCCGCCTACAATTTTAATTACGTTTGCGCCTAAATCGTTGCGCTCGTAAATTGCATTACCCGGGTCTTTGTACGCATCGTTGTAACTACGCTCTGAAAATAGCACGCGGTTTTTGTCGGCATCTCGTGGTTGTACAACAAAGGTGCGTACTTGGCGATCGCTAAAGCGCCAGTCTGTCAGCATTGCTACGTTTTCGTTGCCCCACTCCATTCCCGCATAACGGCGCTCTACTTTGGCAAATAATTTAGGCTCGCGTTTAAATGGTGCACGTAAGCTGAAAACATAATCATGATGCTCTACGTCGGTTTTCATGTCGCCGCCATCTTGCGCCTCGGCCCAAATAACTTCAGCGCCTTGATCGGCTCGCCATTCAAAATCACGGCGGCCAGTGCGTACACTGTCGTAACCTTGTGGAATATTATCGGCAAGTGGCTGTTTTGCCAGCTCTGCTAATGCATAGCCGCGCATGCCCCATATTTGCCACGTGCTTGCAAAGCGGCTGTAAGGCACTTGATACGAAAACGGCTCATTAATACCGGCAACTAAAATATTGGTAGAATCAGGTGATACCGAAAACGATTTAAATAAAGAAGGGCTACCTATTGCTTGAGTATTGCCATCAAGCGTTATGTAAGCCAATTGCCCTTGGCCGTAAAACTTAAACTGTGATTCATCAAACGGGCTGGTTAATAAATTTTGGTAAGTACGTGCTGGTGCTTTTTCGCCAGTACTTTGTTGAATAACAGGCACTACATTTTGGCTGTTATTTTCAAGCCTTGGTTTACCAAAATTAACAGCAAGATTTGCAATAATGGCGCTGCTATCTGGCAGCCATTTATATGGCGATGCAGTTAGTACCGAATTTAACGCAGCACTAGTTAACTCTTTTGCTTGTTTGGTTTCAACGCTGTAAAGCCATAAGTTGGCTTGGGTTGGTTGCTCAACAACAAAGGCTAAATATTTACTATTAGATGACCATTTAGGTGAGCGGATAATGCCATTAGGTAAGTTGTTAATGCTAATAACCGACCCGCTTTGAACATGCTTTAGCTCCACGGCACTAAATTTGGCACTCACACGAGAGCGCGAAAAATTAGCGGGGTTTAGCTTAATACCAGCAAGCTTAAGCTCTTCTTTTGCAAGTTCATCAAGGGTTACTACACGTTTGCGTTCAAAAAGCGCTAGCCACTGGCCATCGCTCGATAAGTAACTAGTGGGTGCTAACTTAGCGTCAACCAATGCTGCAAGTTCAGGTGATGGGGTTTGATAGCCCTGCTCGGCGTAACTTGTTGGCACCAATACCACACAACAAATAAAGGCAACTAACAGCCTAAAAGCGCTCATGTTTTTATCCTTTTGTTATTTTTTACTCTTATAGGCGTATATAAACACGTTTTGCTTTGTTCATAAAGTATTAAGGTAAGTTAAACACCTCTAAAAGATGACTTAATAGTGCTGATTAAGCTAAACTACAGCGCTATTTATTCATCACTGCGGTACTTAAAATACAATGCATAACAAAGCCAAATCAGTCACCATTTTTGATGTTGCAGAGCGTGCTGGTGTATCAAAATCAACCGTATCGTTGGTACTTACCCAAAGCGATAAAGTGGGCAATAAAAGTAAACAAAAAATACTCAAAGCGATAGATGAGCTAGGATACGTTTATAATCGTGATGCCGCTGCTATGCGCTCAAAACGCTCTAACTTAGTGGCCATAGTCATAAATGATTTAACTAACCCAGCTATGGCACACCTTGCTACCAGCTTACAACTTTTGTTAAACGACAATGGCTTACAAGCCATGATTGTAAGCAGTAATAATAGTCTTGAGCTACAAGCAAACGCAGTTAAAAACTTAAAAGAATACAACGCGGCTGCATTTATTATTTGCCCCGTTGCTAATACTTGCCCCAAATGGCTTGATGCGCTCAGCGCGCAGCACAAAGTAATTACCTTAATGAGTGAAGTGCCCTTTAGCGCAGCGCCATGCGTACTTCCCGATTATAAAAAAGCCAGCCACGTAGCCAGTATGCATATACTCGCACAAGGCGTGACAAACATAGCATTTATAGGCAATGAACTTACTTTAAGTGATTCACAAGCACTGCAAAGTGGCTTTAATACCGCATGCGCGCAGCACAGCATTACACCATTAGCACCCATTGACTGCGCAGTAAACACAGCCCTTAGCGCTAAAAATGCATTTATAGAAGCATATAAACACAACCCCACATTAAACGCAGTGGTGTGTGCAAACGATATTATTGCTCAAGGTGTTATTGCCGCTATTAACTCATTAACTCATCACTCTATAAAAGTAGTGAGTTGCCACCACATTCCTAATAGCGCGGTTATAAATAATCAATTAACCACTGTGGCTATTAGTACAACTGATATAGCTAAGCGGTGCCTTTTAATACTGCAAGAGCTACTACAAAATACAGCCCCGCCAGTAAAAACACTGGTAAATGTAAACTTACAAATTAGAGATTCTAGCCAATGAAAAAAGTGCTGGTAATTGGCTACGTATGGCCAGAGCCAAATTCGTCTGCTGCGGGAACGCACATGATGTCGTTATTAAATGCATTTAGAGCGCAAAACTGGGACGTTGAATTTGCAACGCCCGCGCAGCGCACCGACCACATGGTAAACCTTGACGACTTTGGTATAACCAGCCAAAGCATTGCACTAAACTGCGATAGCTTTGACGAATACGTTAAAGCCTATAACCCAGATATAGTCATGTTTGACCGCTTTATGATGGAAGAACAATTTGGCTGGCGCGTCGATAAATATTGCCCAAATGCCATTAAAATTCTCGATACCGAAGATTTACAATGCCTACGTAATGCACGCCACGAAGCGTTTAAAGGTGAGCGCGAGTTTACAACCAGCGATTTACACTCAGACATAGCAAAACGCGAAATTGCCGCTATTTTACGCTGCGACCTAAGCTTAATTATTTCAAGTTATGAAATGAGCCTACTAAACAGCGTATTTAAAATAGAGCCAAGCTTATTACACCATTTACCATTTATGGTCGATTTAAGCTCATTACCTACAAGTACAAAAACGTTTGAGCAGCGCCAGCACTTTATGACCATAGGTAACTTTAGACACGCACCAAACTGGGATGCTGTACTTTATTTGCAAAAAATATGGCCACTTATTCGAAAGCAACTCCCAAAAGCAGAACTACATATTTATGGCTCTTACCCACCACCAAAAGCCACGGCATTAAATAACCCTAAAACAGGGTTTTTAATAAAAGGCTGGGCCGATAATGCGTTTGATGTAATGCAAAGCGCACGCGTATGTTTAGCACCACTTCGTTTTGGTGCAGGGATTAAAGGTAAATTACTTGAAGCCATGATTATGCAAACACCCAGCGTTACCACTAATATTGGCGCAGAGGGCATGCATAACGATTTACCATGGCCTGGTAAAATAGCCAACACCGCCGACGATTTTGCCAACGCTGCTGTTGAAATGTACACCAATCAAAGTGACTTTGAGCAAGCGCAGCAAGATGGCAACACGCTCCTTAATACGCTTTACGATAAAGCTCAATTGAGCGCGGTGTTAATTAAAAAAATTGATTCAATAAGTAGTGATTTAGAGGCTCATCGCGAAAAAAACTTTACAGGCCAAATGCTCAAACATCATACAATGCGCAGCACTCAATACATGTCGCAATGGATAGCTGAAAAAAATAAAAAATTAGATTAAAAATGACTAGACACACACCAATTAGTGTTTAAAATCGCGCCCATCAAACGTGGGCAGTTTTAGCTGTATTGTCTATATTTTTAGCTTAGTTATCGCAATATTTGGTCCAAAAAGATTTGAAAACTGCAACCTTTACAGAAAAACGCAAATTTATCGTTAAATTGGGTAAAATGCTTCACAAGTATGGTACGCCTGCTTACCGACTAGAAGCCCACCTAATGGAAGTGGCTACATATTTAGGACTTAAATCGTCGTTTGTTATGTCGCCAACTTCGGTAACGTTTGTTATTTGGACTGATGGCCACGAAGACGAGTACACTCATGTTGCTCGTGTAGACCCTGGCGATCACGATTTAGGCTCACTTGCCGACACCGACGACCTTGTAAACCAAATGCTTGACGACAAGCTAACTTTACAAGAAGTTGACGCCCAGCTAGATGCTATCTACGACATGCCAAACCCATACAATAAACTTGTTACGGGCGTTGCCTTTGCAACTTCTGGTGGTGCGTTTGCAATGTTAATGGGTACTAGCTGGACTGATGTTATTTGGTCATCGCTTCTTACTTTAGTTGTTTATTTGTTTGTGCTTTGGTCGGGACGCTCAAAACGCGTAGCCCATATGCTTGAGCCATTAGTGGCCATAATATCAGCAATACTTGCCTGTGCAGTAAGCGTGTATATAACACCTGAAATAAACATACGCTTGGTGGTACTTTCGGCCATTATTGTATTTATACCAGGTTTAGCACTTGCGCTTGGCTTAGCAGAGCTTGCAGCGCGGCATTTAGTGTCGGGTACAGCAAGAGTCATGGACTCGTTTATGCTGTTATTTAAACTTTATTTTGGCGGTTTTATAGGCATAGGTATTGGCTTTGCACTCTTTGGGCAAGCTGACTTTGTACAACCTGAACCATTACCAAAGTGGACCGCATGGCTGGCTATATTTTTACTTTGTAGCAGCTTAATCGTTATTTTTAGAACCAAACTTAAGCACGCTGTTTGGTCTATTGCATCAGGGTTTATAGCCTATGGCACCAGTATTGGCTCGGCTATGTACCTTGATTACACGTTAGGTACGTTTGTAGGTGCTTTATCGGTGGGTATATTTAGTAACTTGTTTAACCGCGTTGCTAATGCGCCAGCCTCTATTGTGGCCATGCAAGGCTTAATTGTATTAGTACCAGGTAGCAAAACCTATATTGGCTTAAACTCACTCATTGAAGGCCAAGACTTTATATACGCAGAGCATATAGGCCAGCAAACGTTTTTAATATTTATGTCACTTGTTGCAGGGCTAATATTTGCAAACGTAGCTCTTCCGCCTAAAAAGAGTTTGTAAGTGATACTGAGCGCTCGCTTTACTTTAATTGAGTAAAGCGAGTAAAACGTTAAACTAAAAACAACTACCAAGTAGCAATTGAGGCCAATGCTAAGTGTTTTAGCTCATTACATTGCACTTGAGTCAAACTCAAAAACCTCATAGTAATCAAAAAAACTAGCCAAGGTAGGGTAAGCGCTGTTTCTTGATCCCAGCAAATTGTTACTGTTTGCGAATCATTTACTAAGCCCTTTAACCATTGGCGTGTTAACTCACTCCCTTGTGTGGAGTCGAATCTTTTTGCTCCGACCGGAAAGTTAATAGGTGTAGTAGCAATTAATGCTCTTGCTTGATCTTCGTTCAACGGAATAAGTTTATTTAGTGTATCTTTAGAAAAATCACCATAGGATGAGCTAATCCAGCACCATGCTAAAGAAAAGTCTTCAATTTTAATCAACGCTCTATACCTACTTTTATAAACACGTAATTGACCTTATAGGTTATTACTATTACCTACTCTATACAAACTTCATGTTATTTTACTTTTAGTTCAACAAGTTACAAGAGATCACTATGGTTTATTAATATTTAAGAAAGTATGTCAGACGTTTTTTACATTACGTGAAAGGTATACATTTTCAATAAGCAAATAATAGAGGACATTATTGCTTTATACTTCCCTATTGAGCAAAAGTACTCAATAGGGAAGTAACTCACTTAGCGTGACCAGTTAGTTTTGGCAAGCTCTACAATCTCGTTTCCTTTGCCATTTATTAACGCCTTCATCATGTAAACACTAAAGCCTTTTGCTTGCTCTAATTTGATTTGCGGTGGCATTGAAAGCTCTTGTTTTGCAGTATCGACTTCTAAAACAACAGGTCCTGAGTGGTTCATCATCTCGTTCATTGCCGATGGTAATTTTTCAGGGTCATCCACATGAATCCCTTTTAAGCCGCAGGCCTGTGCAATGTTAGCAAAACTTGGGTTTTCTAAATCGGTATCGCTTGATAAAAACCCACTGGCTTTCATTTCCATAGCCACAAAACTAAGTGAGCGATTATTATAAACAACAATCTTTATTGGTAAATTAAGCTGCTTAAGTGAGATTAAATCCCCCATTAACATCGAAAAGCCACCATCACCACACATTGCAATGACTTGGCGGTCTCTATCAACAGATTGAACCCCCATTGCCTGCGACATCGCATTTGCCATAGAGCCATGATTAAACGAGCCAATTAAGCGACGCTTACCATTCATTGATAAATAACGCGCAGCCCACACTGTTGGCGTACCTACATCACAAGTAAAAACAGCATCGTCAGCTGCTTGCTCGTTGAGTAAACGCGTTAAGTATTGCGGGTGAATTAAATTTTGCGAGGTTTTACCACTGGCAAGTTCATCGAGATCTTGTCGAGACTCTTTGTAGTTTTTAACACATTTTTGTAAGTGCGAACTGCTCCGTTCACCTTTAATATAATCAAGCAGTGTGGTCACTGAATTTTTAGTATCCCCTAATACGCCACAATCAATTTGAACGTGTCGCCCGAGTGACGCAGCCTGATTATCAATTTGCAATATGGTGGTATTTTCAGGATAAAAAGCACGATAAGGAAAACTAGTACCAATCATTAATAACGTATCGGCTTCTTGCATTGCATGATAGCCCGATGCAAAGCCAATAAATCCGGTCATACCAACATCATAAGGATTATCGTATTCAATAAATTCTTTACCGCGCATGGCATGCACTATCGGTGCTTGTAATTTTTCGGCTAACGCAACAATTTCGTCGTGGGCATCCTTACAACCAGCACCACACAATAAGGTTACTTTTTTACTTTTATTAAGATGAGTCGCCATTGCTTCAATATCAGATAAAGCGGGGGTATACGTTGCTGGCTTTGGCACGTTCCATTTTGGTTTGATAGCTTTAGGCATATCTTTTAATGCAATATCACCAGGTAGCACAAGTACACTCACGCCTTTGTTTAATATTGCTTGTCGCATTGCGGTTTCTAGCAGGTATGGCATTTGCTCAGGGCTCGACACCATTTCACAATACACACTGCATTCTTTAAATAATTCTTGCGGATGGGTTTCTTGAAAATAACTACTGCCAATTTCAGATGAAGGAATGTGTGCGGCAATTGCTAATACTGGTACATTATTGCGCTGACAATCAAATAAGCCATTAATTAAATGAAGATTACCTGGCCCGCAAGAACCCACACACACCGCAAGCTCGCCTGATAAATGGGCTTCGCCACCAGCTGCAAATGCGGCAACTTCTTCATGTCGCGTACCTAACCATTCAATTGTTCCCATTTTTCGCAGACTTTCACTAATGCCGTTAAGTGAATCGCCAGTTACTCCCCAAATACGTTTTACGCCAGCTTGTTTAAGGGTTTTAGTGATAAAACTTGCGATATTTTGACTCATAATATAGAACTCCTAAATATTCAGTTATTCTATAAATTGATTTTTCGTCTCTGATCTATCAGGTAAGTCATCGTTTCGAAATGCGCTCAATTATTGAGAATCGATAAGCTTAAATATTTTGATAATGATAGTTATATTACTACTGAGACTTTACTAACAAACGATACTCCTAGGTTTGCTGCGACCCCATACTGATACATAAAACATGAATGTCCGCTTTAAAGTGTTTATGAATATGCGGGTGCGAGATTTTTAGTGGCTTAACTATGAATATGTTATTATGCGCTCAATTATTTTACTGAATGCTTTTCTCATACTTCTATGTCAAATTCTGCTTCTTGCTTTACATTATTTTCTCAAAATATTGATGCTCTCGCGCTTCCTGAAAAGTTTACTTTCCCTTTTTATTACGAGCCGCAACCATTAGCTGTAGCAGCCACTAAACAATTACAGCAACAACTTGAAACGTTAGCGCATTTAAAAGCAGAAAATGCAGGTAAAATGTTTGGGGTTTTAGTGGTGCAAAATGCTAAGCAACAATTAGGCTTTTTAAGCGCTTATTCGGGGCAAATTGAAGGTGATAAAGCCAATATTAACTTTGTACCGCCAGTTTCTAGCATGCAGCTGCAGGACGATAGCTATTTGGCTCAAAGTAAAATAATTAACGATATTAATGCTCAAATTGAGCAGTTAGAAAATAGCGAACAACTGCATGAAGTTAATAGCAAACTTGAGGATGCAACACAAAGCTACCAGCAAGCACTATTAGCCCAACAGGCAGTAATGCAAGCCGGTCGCCAGCAACGTAAAATACAACGTACCGAAGGCGAATTAGAGCTTAGCGAAAGTGATTTTGAGCAGTTAAAAAATAAGCTTGCAGGGCAAAGTATCGTAGAAAAAAAGCAACTGCTGGCACTTAAAGCCTATTGGCAAAATATAATCGAGTCACTGCAGCAAACACACATCAATATTTCTGATGAAATTGCTCATTTAAAAAAGCGCCGTAAAACGCTTTCTAAAAGTTTACAAAAAAAGTTATTTGCTCAGTACCAGTTTTTAAATGCAAATGGTGAAACTACAGACTTAAATGCCATATTCGCAGCATTACCTGAGCACACTCCTCCTTCGGGTGCTGGCGATTGTGCAGCGCCTAAGTTATTACAATACGCCTATAAACATGACTTAAAGCCACTTGCTATGGCTGAGTTTTGGTGGGGAGCAGCACCTAAATCAGCAATTAGGCAGCATAAGAATTACTACCCTTCTTGTTACAGTAAATGCCAACCAATACTTGGGCATATGCTAAAGGGTTTAGATGTTGAAGATAACCCGCTACTTATCAACCCAGCTCAGGGTAAAAATTTAAGTATTGTTTATAAAGATGACGACTTACTTGTGGTAAATAAGCCCGCTGAGTTTTTATCGGTACCTGGCGTTAATATTGATGACTCAGTTTATATGCGAATCAAAACGCAGTTTCCAGAGGCATCAGGGCCACTAATTGTACACAGATTAGATATGTCGACTTCTGGGTTATTGATGATTGCACTTAATAAACGCGTGCACAAAGCACTGCAAAAGCAGTTTATTGAACGCACCATAGATAAACGTTATGTAGCATTAGTTAATGGTAACGTAGCTGAGGATAGCGGAGTAATTGATTTGCCCTTAGTGCTCGACTTTGATGATAAACCGCGCCAAATGGTGTGTTACACACACGGTAAGCCATCACTTACTACCTGGCAGGTTTTAGAGCGTAACAACAATATTACCCGATTACAGTTATACCCTAAAACAGGGCGAACTCATCAATTAAGAGTGCATTGTGCGCACAGCTTAGGTTTAAACATGCCAATTATAGGCGACACACATTACGGGCAAAAAGCCGAACGATTACATTTACATGCAGAATACTTAGCATTTACTCACCCTATTACGCTCGAGCGATTAGAGTTTGAAGTAGCCGCTGATTTTTAATAAAACACATAACTACAGCGACTATATTATACAATGAGTTTGTTTTTATTAATTAAATTGATATTGTTTGTGGTCTTATTTTTTCAATGAGAAGTATAAAAAAGCTGTTCAAACCCAAGTTTATTAAACACTGTGAATAAGTATTTCAATAATAAAAATAAATCAGCAAAGGATTAACATGGCTAACAATACACAAATAAAGATTTTAGGTAATACTTTATGGGCAAAGTATATTGTTCTCCTTTTATTTTTACTTTTTAGTAAACTTGGCTCTGCTAACGGCGATTCATTAAATGCAACTTCACATGCGCTAGACTTTGACACGACTCAAACTCTCATCAATAGCATAAAACTAAATGAATTAGACTATCTTCAAAATGAAGACAAACTCACTCAAGTGTTTAAAATAAGCAAAGATCAAAATTGGGAAAAACTTCATTTAGAAGCGGCCGCTTTGTACGCGGAGTTACTTTTTAGACAAGAAAAATACGCAGCGTTAAATACTCACTTATCCTATTACTTAAAGAACAAAGAGTTACCAAACCAAAAAAGTGTATATTTATTATTTCTCGAATCACAACTCAAGTCTCTAGCGAGGGATGCAAACCCAGCTCCAGCACACACGCTAGCCACAAAATTAGAAGAGAGCTTGCAACAGCATTCATCTAAAGAAAAAATTATTATTTTACGAGCACTTGCTTACTATTACACAGATACAGACGCATTGAAAAAGACCCTAAATGTTGCACTAGAGGGGCTAGAGTTAGCATTAAAAGATGACGACTCAGCATCTCAGGGATACTTTTTTAGAAAAATAGCCGATGCATATAATTATCTAAACGAAAAAGACAAAGCCATATATTATGCAAAAAAAGCGGTTGCAGCATATGAGCAAACACAAGACGGGCTTTTTACTGCAAAAGCATATTGGAGTTTAGGCAATATATTGCTCGAGATAAAAAAACCTAAAGATGCCTTAATATACCTAGACAAAGCATTGCTCTATTTTAAAAAAGCTAATATGCAAAAAGGCTTAACCTTTGCCCAATACTCAATTGCTAGCATTGAGTACTTACAAGAAAATTACGATAAAGCTTTAACTTTAACTAAAGAGAACATTGAGCTTGCTCGTTCTGCAGGTGTACACGACATGCAACTCGCATCGCTCATTTTGTTAGCTGACATATATATAAAACTAGATTTACTTGATCAAGCAAATGAAGCAAACAATGAGGTATTTTTAAACTTAGATAAATTCAGCCGCAGTATTTATAAAGCCGATTTTTTAAGTAAACGCTATGAGCTAAAGCGACGCCTTAACTACACTAACGAGGCTTTTGAAGCAATTGAACAAAAGCTCCTTTATACAAAAAAACACTACGAAGCTACCAGTGAAAGTAATATAAAAACACTACAGGTACAGTTTGAAGTAAAAGAAAAAGAAGAAAAAATACAGCAACTAGAGTACGCAAAAGACATTAGTGAACTACAAGCTAAAGAAGAGTACCAACAAAAAATAATTTGGCGACTTAGCGCTGCTATAGCGTTTATTTTAGTGATTGCTTCATTATTTTTATTTTATCGGCAAGCTCGACAACGTCAAAAATATCACGATATTTCATTAACAGATTATCTAACAAATAGCCCTAATCGCAGAGGAATAATGCGCGCCGCAGAAGCAAAGCTTGATGAAGGTAAAATGACGATAGCAATTGTTGACTTAGACTACTTTAAAAAAGTTAACGACCAATTTGGTCACGATGTTGGAGATTTAGTTCTTATTTCCTTTGCAAAGGCTGCAAAAGAAACACTAAGTGGTGATCATCAGTTTGGCCGCTACGGCGGCGAAGAATGGTTGTTTGCACTAAATTCGGTTGACGAACTAGCTATTCGAGATATCTTTGACCAGCTCGCCACTAGGTTTACCGAGCATTGTAGTAACATAAAAGACCTTCCTAGTGATACAAAAATCACTTTTAGTGTGGGAGCCTCTGTAAGTAGCCCCTTAAAAAGCACACTAGATGTTCTTATTAAGCATGCAGATAAATTACTTTATAAAGCAAAAGAAAACGGAAGAAACCAAGTCGTTGTCGATTAGATAAATACAGCTAAAAGTACTTGCTCAGTTAATTGACTAAAGTCCATCTAAAACCATCTGTTTAATTTTATGTGCTTTTACAAAATGATCTAATTTATGGGTGTGTATCCACCAAGTAGCAGCTTCCATAAGTAGCTCTGGGTCGTCGTTTTTATTAGCAAAAAATGCATAAAAAGAAAGTCCTACATTTTCGCCTTTAGCTGCTATTTTTTATCGCACACGGTAATTATTTTTGCTCTTAGTTCTTCCCTCATACATACCTTATTTAATTATATTTTTACTATTACAATACGCCATTTAAAAAGCTAACAATTAGCTGCAAAAGGCTTCTATCAACCAAGCCATGATTCTCAAGCTCTTTATTAGGCGTATTTACTTTTGCAGCTTTGCATTCATTATCTAATGTCTCATTTTTACGTGTATCGGTTTCGTATGCAATATCTGCTTGTTCCATACATTTTGCCGAGCCTGCGTAAGGCTTTGCCGCACAAGCGCTCAGTAATAAAAAAAGTGGAATTGCTATCAATAATTGCTTCATAACTAATCCTATTTTTGCGCAACTTATTTACTTTAAATTACAGCTGCAAGTTAGCCTATTTACTTTTCTACCACCATTACAAAAGATTCAAAAAAGAACGTACCGATGGCATCAAAAAAAGTGTCATTTTTTTTCATCCTTTTTAATTTGTTCGCTAATGCATTGATTATAAACCTGTCAGCTTGTTTGAGCGCCATTTCGATCAACCATTTCGGCCTCTTCAATGCATAAGTTAGGGTCAGAACGCGGGGCTGCACTACATGCACTCAGTAAAGCGCACAGCAATAATGGGCGATGGGGCTTTTTCTGTTCATCCTTAAACTATCCTATTAAGTTAACGTGCTACCTGCATTTATGTGTGAGGGTAATATATAGGTTGTACCTAAATAACACTGATACTTTATCACTGCTATAAAATAAACAACCAGTAAATATTTGTAAGGTTCTGTAGGAATTTATACTCCCTTTAAAATTGAACTGCGCGAAAGCCTGAAATTATTGCATTCATATCACTGTAAAATTTACAGTGATCGCAGCCAAAGAATAAAAAATTAAATTAAATTTATTAAAATACAATAACTTAATATTTGGCATTTAGTTTGCTAGTTAATGATATAAGCAAATAAATTGTAAAAGGACTAGTTATGAATATTTTTGAAGCACTACGTCACGACCATGATAAACAACGAAAATTAGTAGATGCGCTTATTCAAACACACGGCGACACAGAGCAGCGCCACAAGCTAATGGATGAGCTAAAAACAGAACTAGAACAACACGCAAAATTTGAAGAACGTTACTTTTATAACCCACTTATGTTTGATGACTTAACTCATGAAAAAGCGCGCCACAGCGTAGCTGAACATCACGAAATTGATGAATTAATTGAACAACTTGAAGATACCGAAATGAGCTCGTCTGCATGGTTAGTTGCAGCTAAAAAGCTACACCATTTGGTACATCATCATTTAAGTGAAGAAGAACACGAAGTGTTTCAATTAGCGGGTAAAGCACTTACCGAAGGGCAAAAAGAGAGCCTTGCTGAGCAATACAACGACGCTATGCATTAGTTGCATAACATGCAAACCGACTTCCACACACTCCCTGTGTACTTATTGGTTATAAGCCTTATGGCTTATAACCAATTTTTTTGCATGTACTTTATTACTTTACAGTAAATTTCACATCTTGGTCGCGTAATAAGTAAAGTGCAAAACACGCAGCCCACATTGGCCATGCAGTAAAGAATAATAAGTTATTAAAGCCATCTATGTACTGGTTGTAAGAAGAAAGCGTAGATAAGCCATGCATTACAAAAATGATACCGTACGTTATACGCTTTTTAATACCTGCTAAAAATGCTAAAACAAGCACTAACTGCACCGCACCAATAATGTAAGCCACTATATCTGTAGAGCCACTAATACCGTAAAAATGTTCAAAAATACGTGCGCTATGCCCAGGATTAACAAACTTATCGAATGTCCACATAACCATTACAATAAACACGCCTAAACGCAAAGATAAAAGTGACCACTGCAAACGGTTTTGCACATCAGAATTCATTGAACCTGTCATAAAATTTCCTTAAATGAATATTAATAAACGTAGAAGTAACCTAGACCGTATAAGTTATTCTTTATTTCAAAAATTTTTAATTAAATTCATTAGTTAAGCCATGCAGTACTAAAAGTGAAGCTTATTTAAGTAATTTAAAAAATGCTGCATAAAAGTTAACTCTTTTAAAATGTTAGCAGGTTGAAAGTAGTCTATAATTAAAAATTCTATTAAAAGCATATATTTACATTCACTCTAGTACAATCGCCCTATTAATATTTTATCAACTAATAAAACAATACTACTTAATCATCATCTTTATAATGCATCTGTTTTGTTATGTTCTAAAAAACAAAAAGAATCAAAATTTTACTGAAAGTTATTTTTAATCCTTTCGGTCTTTATCGCCAACAACATTTTAACCTTAGAGAGAAAACGTTTGAAACACGCATATTTAGCACTTTCCCTAGCCACCATATTAAATACACCACTTAATGCTTTTGCAGCCGAAGAATCAAAATCACCAAAAGAAGGCGCAATTGAGCGTATTGAGGTGGCAGGCCAAGTTATTAAATCTCAAGGTCTTTCGGTTAAAAATGCCACTGTAGACGGCCCTTTTGGCGACAACTTAGCTCTACGAGATATAGCCCGTTCAGTAACACCAATTTCAAGCGAGTTAATAGAACAGCTCAATATTACGACTTTACAAGACGTACTTGCAGTAAGCCCTAATACCTATTCAGCCAGTGGTTTTGGGGCACCAAGCTTACCTACTATTCGTGGGCAATTAGGTGAGCTTTTTCAAGATGGCACACGCCGCCAAGCCGGTAATAACGGCTTTGGTGTGCCCTTATCGTTCAACTCTATAGAACAGATAGATGTGGTAAAAGGAGCGCCGCCGGTATTATTTGGCTCAAGCCAACGCAACGGTGGTTTTGTAAACTTACATTCTAAAAAAGCATCAACTGACGACAGTAAAGGCAAAGCAACGGTATCTGCAGGTCGATGGGATCAGTACAGTGTTTTAGTGGATTACAGTGCACCCATTGTAAAAGACAAAGTAGGTTTTAGAGTAAGCGCTGAACACATTGATAACGGCAGTTACTACGACTTTTCGGGCACGAAAAGCGACAGCTTATTTGCAGCACTTAGGGTGTTACCTGATGACAAGAGCAGCTGGGATATTAACTTTGAGTTATACCAAGTTGAATTTACCGATAACGCAGGTATTAACCGCCCTACTCAAGCGCTAATAGATAATGGCCTTTATATTACCGGCCAAGGCGTGCAAGTAAATGGCAGCACAGTTCCAGCGGCAGGTTCTATTGTTTCACCTACTGGGCAAGTAAAAATAGACCGTAGTACAGTACTTACCGACCCTGACAATCAAAACGAAGCCACTACTTATTTACTACACAGTATTTATAAGCGTGAACTTTCAAACAACGCATCAATAAAAAACATTACGTATTTTCAGCACTTACAACGCGAAGAAATTGCACAAAATAGCTTTGTTGAAATTATAGATGGTGCCGATACCGCGCAAAACCGTACCGAATTGACCTACCAATGGAGCAACGAGCAGCAAACAATTTTTGCTTTTGATGTGCGTTACAACCGCGTACTAGGCTACAGCCAATTTACAACAGAAGCCGACTTACCTATTGATTTAACTGGCCCAATTTCAAATCGCCGCATTCCTTTAACTGATGCACAACAAGCGCGTTTAATTGAAATTAGTCCAGGTGTATTTGTATCCCCTGGTGGTCAGTACGATATTAGTAACGATGGCAGCGGCGACTTTAACTTATCAGACACTACCGATTCGCGCTCATGGCAAACGGGTTTTGCTATTCAACAAGATTCAGATTGGACAGATAAGTTTCATACAAGTGTTGGCTACCGCATAGATTTTTATGACGTAGACGCGCACGACCCAATAGCACCAGAGGGTGAAATTGCAGCGAGCGATAGCATTAACGATAAGCTACATTCGGGGCAAGTAAGCTTTAACTACCGATTAAATGGTGATTACACCACTTATGGTGCAGCAAGTTACAACGAAGCCACATCAAATAGTATGGCTGGCGGTACGTCTCTTGGTGGTGATAACACGATTAGCGCGCAAAACTTTTCAACCGAAAATACCTTAGTTGAATTCGGTTTAAAATACGCACCAACCGACAGTGATTGGTACGCCGATGGTGCAGTGTTTAGCCAACGTCGTAGTTTACGTAATCGTGATGGTAGTAATACCGGCATTCGTACTACCGGCTTTGAAAGCCAAGTATTTTATGATGCTTACCCTTATTGGCTAAGTGCTGGCTACAGCTATATTGATGCTCGCTACGATAACTCTGCAAGTAGCCAAGACTCAGCGCAAGTAGCAGATGCATTTGACAACTCACGTCCAGATATTATTGCAGGTACCAGTGTTGGCGCACCTAGCTTTACCGCGTTTGCACCTTCAAACCGCCAAGTTCAGGGCATCCCCGAGCAATCTTTCAGCTTTAACGGAAATTATTCAATTAATTCGAAATGGCAAACGGGTTTTTCAGGTCTATATACAAAGAGTTACCCATTAGACTTTTTGGCGACAGTAAAAATTCGTGATCAGTACACCCTAAACGTAAATACTAGCTATGCTTTTACGCCTAATACCAAGTTACGATTGGATGTGAACAACGTGACGAATCAAAAAAACTGGCGCCCAGTATTTGAAGGCGGTTACTTTGGTGCAACTTTAGCTTTTCCTGAGTTGCCAATTAACGCCAAGTTAACCCTTACGCATAGTTTTTAAGAGAGAGAACATGATTAAAAAAATATTTCTATTATTGATTGCAGCGGCCGCCGTCGGTCTGTTCTTTCATTTTGACTTACACCAACTACTTACGCTTGATGGCTTAAAAGGATCGATGGATCAGTTTAACCAATACAAAGAGCAGACACCGTTACTCGTTATTGGTGGGTTCTTTTTACTATACGTAGTAGTAACTGCTCTCTCTTTACCAGGCGCCGCTATTTTAACACTTGCCGCAGGTGCATTGTTTGGCTTAGTTGAAGGCTTATTGGTTGCATCTTTTGCCTCAACTATTGGCGCAACACTTGCCTTTTTAGTATCGCGTTACTTACTACGTGACACTATTAAACAACGTTTTCCTGAGCGATTAGCCGCCATTGATGCAGGCGTTGAAAAAGAAGGTGGATTTTACTTATTTACGCTTAGATTAGTACCGGTGTTTCCGTTCTTTTTAATCAACTTACTAATGGGTGTTACTTCAATAAAGTCTTGGACTTACTACTGGGTAAGCCAAGCAGGTATGCTCGCCGGTACATTTGTATTTGTTAACGCAGGTACACAACTGGCGCAAATAGAGAGCTTATCTGGAATTTTATCATTCAACTTAATCTTATCATTCGCTTTATTAGGTATATTCCCATTCATTGCAAAAGGAATCTTAAACGTGTTTAAAAAGCGTCGCGTATACAAAAACTACACTAAGCCTAAAAAATTCGACCGTAACATGATTGTTATTGGCGCAGGCGCAGGTGGTTTGGTAACAAGTTATATAGCCGCTGCTGTTAAAGCAAAAGTAACCCTTATTGAAGCGGGCGAAATGGGCGGTGACTGTTTAAACTATGGTTGTGTTCCAAGTAAAGCAGTCATTAAAAGCGCTAAAATTGCAGAACAAATTCGCCATGGTGAAAACTACGGCCTAGAAAATGCGACACCGCAGTTTTCGTTCAAAAAAGTAATGGCACGTGTACATAAAGTTATTGCCGATGTAGCACCGCACGACAGCGTTGAGCGTTACACCAACCTAGGCGTAGATGTTGTAAAAGGTTACGGTAAATTAATAGACCCGTGGACTGTAGAAATTAAACTTAACGACGGTGGCACGCAAACACTCACGGCACGCACCATTGTTATTGCAACTGGCGCACGCCCATTTGTACCGCCACTACCTGGTATTGAAGAAACAGGCTATGTAACAAGCGATACATTGTGGAATAAATTTGCAGAGCTAGACGAAGCACCTAAAAAACTTGTAGTACTTGGTGGTGGTCCAATTGGTAGCGAATTAGCACAAAGCTTTGCACGTTTAGGTTCAAGTGTTACGCAAATTGAAATGGCGGAGCGCATCATGATCAAAGAAGATCTTGAAGTGTCTACTTTTGCTCACGAAGCGTTAACCGAAAGTGGCGTTAATATTTTAACATCGCACCAAGCACTTCGCTGTGAAGCTCGCGATGGTAAAAAATATATTGTTGTTAAAAATAACGACAAAGAAATAGATATTGAATACGACGAGCTATTATGTGCCGTTGGTAGAAGTGCACGCCTTAAAGGTTACGGTCTTGAAGAGCTAGGCATTGAAACAAACCGCACAGTAGTAACTAACGAATATCTAGAAACACTGTACCCTAATATTTTTGCAGCTGGCGATATTGTAGGTCCATACCAATTTACACATGTGGCAGCCCATCAGGGTTGGTACGCTGCGGTAAATGGCTTATTTGGTCACCTTAAAAAGTTTAAAGTAGATTACCGTGTTATTCCGTGGACTACGTTTATTGACCCAGAAGTAGCACGTGTTGGTTTAAACGAGCAAGACGCAAAAGACAAAGGCATAGATTACGAAATTACTCGCTTTGAATTTGAAGAGCTAGACCGTGCAATTACCGACAGCGCCACTAAAGGCTTTATTAAAGTAATTACACCAAAAGGCAAAGACAAAATATTGGGTGTTACTGTAGTATCTGAACACGCTGGCGATTTAATTGCTGAGTTTGTACTGGCAATGAAACACGGTTTAGGCCTTAACAAAATACTCGGTACTATACACAGCTACCCTACTTGGGCTGAAGGTAACAAATACGCAGCAGGTGAGTGGAAACGCGCTCATGCACCTGAAAAAGTGCTTAACTTGCTTGAAAAATACCACACTTGGCGTCGAGGTTAATTATGTTTAAAACACCTCTAAAAGCATTGCTACTTAGTTCGGCTTTAGTTGTAACATCGTTTGCAACGTCATTTTCGGCCCAAGCCCAAAACATGCACGACAGCTGGAATGCATTGTTAAATAAGCATGTTGTCGCTATTAATCATAATCACAGTACTGAGGTTGATTACGCTGCTGTAAAACGTGAGCATGCACAGCTAAAAACGTATTTAGATTCGTTAACGGCTGTAACGCAAAGCGAATTTGACGCTTGGGAAAAGCCTAAGCAACTCGCTTTTTTAATCAATGCTTATAATGCGTGGACTGTTGAACTTATATTGACTAAGTACCCTGATATTAAGTCAATTAAAGACTTAGGGAGCTTTTTTAGCTCACCATGGAGTAAAGAGTTTGTGCCATTACTTGGCAAAACTCGCAGCCTTGATGATATAGAGCATGGTTTAATACGTGGCAGCGGTAAATACAACGACCCACGCATTCACTTTGCAGTAAATTGCGCGAGTATTGGTTGCCCAGCGCTTCGAGAAGAAGCCTATACAGCCACTGATTTAGAAAGCCAATTGCAAGAGCAAACAGTGCGCTTTTTATCAGATATGACACGTAATATGGCTCAAGAAAATACGCTAAGCGTGTCTTCAATATTTAAATGGTACGGCGATGATTTTGAAAAAGGTTTTAGGGGTGCAAACACGCTACAGCAGTTTTTCCTGCAATATAGCGATGCACTTAAACTGATACCCGCTCAGCAAAAAGCACTTAAAAATGATGACATGAAAGTTAAATTTTTAGACTACAACTGGGATTTAAATGTTCGCCATTAAGTTTTGGCAAACACTGGCGCGATACAGCTTTTGCTGTGTCGCGTTTTGCGTTTGTGTAATCGCAAATTTAGCTGCTTTTTCGAGCATCTCGTTTGCTAATCCCGTTATTAACTCAAATAGTAAAAGTAATTTAGTAATAAACACACAACAGGGATCTCGCTGGCAACAAGTTCAAACACTTGGTCGCAATCAAGATGTATACTTTTATGCATGGGGCGGCGACGCACAAATAAATGCTTATATTCAATGGGCATCGCAGCAAGTTAAAACTAAGTACAACATTAACCTGGTACATGTAAAATTAAGCGACACCAGCGAAGCAGTAAGCCGTGTACTTGCCGAAAAATCAGCAAACAATAACAACCAAGGCAGCGTAGATTTAATGTGGATCAACGGAGCTAACTTTGCCACCATGAGTGAGCACTCTCTGCTTTTAAAGCAATGGGCAAATAAACTCCCCTACTTTGCATTAACCGATCCGGCTAATAACCCTGCTGTAACATTTGATTTTGGTTTACCTACCAATGGGATGGAGGCGCCATGGGGGCAAGCGTCACTTACGTTTTATTACGACAGCATTGCAATAAATGGTAAGGCAAACAATAAATTGCCGACGACATTAAACGAATTATTAAACTGGAGCGCACAAAACCCTGGCCGCTTTAGTTACCCAAAGCCGCCTGACTTTTTAGGTATGAGCTTTTTAAAATACGCCTTAGTTGTGCTGCATAAGCACAGCAGCGAAAACATTAAAGCGCAGCTAAACCAACCAGCTACAACTAAAAATACGGCGCAAGTGTTAAATCCACTGTGGGACTTTTTAGATAAACTACACCCAACTCTTTGGCGTGGTGGCACTCATTTTATGCAAAGTGGTGCTCAAATGCGCCGCCTTGTGGACGATACAGAGCTGAGTTTAGCCTTTACTTTTTCAGCACCTGAAGTACCGGCAGCTGTAAAACGCTATGATTTACCAAACAGCATTCGCAGTTACGCAATGAGTGATGGCAGTTTAAGTAATACCCATTTTGTGGCAATCCCTTACAATGCAAGCCACCAGCAAAGTGCGCAATTAGTGGCTAATTTTTTACTCAGCCCTGAGGCGCAAGCTCAAAAACAAAAAGCGCATATATGGGGCGATAAAAGCGTACTTATTCAATCAACGTTAACGCCTGATCAGCAAGCCTTATTTAAAACAGCTAAACCACATCCAAGTGCACTGCCTTTAAACAGTATTAAACGCACATTGAGCGAACCTCATCCAAGCTGGGTAAACGCCATTATGCAAGGTTGGCAAACTCGTTATGGAGTAAGCCAATGAGTGTTATTTCAAAAAGTGTACCGATTAATACCAAAGCAACAACGCAGTGCAGCACCGATATGTTTACGCGCATTGTAAAATTTAGCCCGCGATTTTTACTCGCTTTACTTATACTACCCGTACTTGGTGGCTTAATTAGCGTATTGCTGCCTGCCTTTGGTTATGCGCCCGTACTTGAGCAAACAACATTTAGCTTGCAAGGTTTTAATGCCCTTTGGCAAACACCTGGCCTTACCCAAATGGTTACCTTAAGCGTTGCAACGGGCTTAATAAGTACTCTGCTTGCATTTATCATTACCTTAATGATTTTAGCTGCGTTTTTTAATAGCCCGTGGCTTAACCGAATTCAGCGTTTATTGAGCCCTATATTAGTTATACCTCATGCCGCCGCGGCTATTGCGGTAGGTTTTTTAATTGCCCCTTCAGGTATGATTTCACGCTTAGCGTCGCCTTGGTTAAGCGGCTGGGAACTTGCGCCAAACGGCATGTTTCCGCATGATTCATTCGGTATTAGTATTATTTTAGGCTTAACACTAAAAGAGCTTCCCTTTTTATTATTAATGGCACTGGGCGTACTTGCTCAACCTGAGCTTGGCAAAAAATTACGCCAACAACATAAGGTTGCACTTAACTTGGGTTATTGCCCAATGACCGCCTTTTTTAAAGTAATACTGCCAAGCCTTTATCCGCTGCTGCGTTTGCCCCTTTTAGCCGTGCTTGCCTATGCAAGTGCCAGTGTAGAAATGCCACTCATTTTAGGCCCAAATACACCACCCACATTGGCCGTTGCAATAATGCATTGGTTTAACGATGTTGATTTAAACCTGCGCATTAAAGCCTCAGCGGGCGCTTTATTACAACTGGCTGTTACAGGCGGATTATTAGCCCTTTGGCTTGGCGCAGAAAAGGCCGTAAAAGTGCTATTTAGCGACTCTCTCACTAATGGAGTGCGCGAATACGGCGGATTTTATTGGCAAAAAATAACGGTCGTACTCACCACATTAGTAATTAGCTTCATATTGTTGTCACTTATTGGTTTAGTTATGTGGTCGGTTGCAGGCTTTTGGCGCTTTCCAGATGCAATGCCTGAGCAATTTACACTACTGCATTTTAAAAGTGCGCTAATGCAAATGAGCAGCCCGCTTTTTAATACCCTAGCAATCGGTTTAGTAACCACACTATTTGCCATTATTCTTACTTTATTGTGTTTAGAATCAGAGCAATTGAGTGATAAACCGATTTCTCGTTTTACCAGTTTAATTATTTACTTACCGTTATTAGTACCCAGTATTGCCTTTTTGTTTGGGTTAGTATGGATACAACAATTGGTAAATAACCAAGCCGCATTTTTTAATGTGGTACTTACGCATTTACTGTTTGTGTTGCCTTACGTGTTTTTGTCACTGGCGAGCAGTTATAGGCGCTTTGACCCTCGTTTTGCTCATGTTGCAGCAAGCCTAGGCGCAGCGCCATGCAAGGTGTTTTTTAAAGTAAAACTACCTCAGTTGTTTGCCCCTATTTTAATTGCAGCCGCACTGGGCTTAGCAATTAGTTTTGGACAATACCTCCCCACGCTTTTAGCTGGCGGCGGGCGCATAGCCACAATAACAACCGAAGCCGTTACGCTTGCCAATGGCGCAAGCAGACGCACCAGTGCCGTGTACGCTATTATGCAAATGGCGTTGCCACTTATTGGATTTATACTGGCATGGGTTTTACCTAAATATTTTTTCAAAAGTGCACGTGCTTAAAAGTGCACATATTTAAAGCACCCATGTTTAACACCACCAGGGTTAAGGTTTTTTAATGCAGTCATCGTTACAAATTAAAAATTGTCAGCTTTATCGCCAAAATGAGCTGCTACTTAGCTTAAACGAGCAAGTTAATGGCGGTGAAATTCTGACTATTATGGGCCCATCAGGCAGTGGTAAATCAAGCTTATTAAATTGGCTTACGGGTACTTTACCAAGTAGCTTTAAGGCCAATGGAGAGGTGTGGCTTAATGGTCAAAATATCGATAACACCCCTCCACACTTGCGCCATATTGGAGTGCTTTATCAAGACGCTTTATTGTTTTCGCATTTAACTGTTGCTGGTAACATTGCCTTTGCAATGCCAAAAGGTAATAAAAAACAACGCCTTGAAAAAATAGAACACGCACTTGAGCAAGTAGGTCTTAAAGATATGGGCAATCGTCACCCCGATAACTTATCGGGCGGGCAACAAGCCCGTGTTGCATTATTACGTATGCTGCTGAGCGAACCTAAAGCCATTTTACTTGACGAACCCTTTAGCAAACTCGACACCCAACTGCGTATTGATACACGCGAACTCGTGTTTAGCCAAATACGCGATCGTAAGCTACCTGCAATTATGGTAACTCATGACCATAGCGACGCCGACGCTGCAAATGGCAAACTCATTACTTTAAGTAGCGCACTTTAAATACATAGCTTTAAACGCATAAGGCAATAAACATGCTAGACAAATTTATCACCCCTGTAATTAAGCCACTTTTAACACCTGTGGTTATGCTTATGCATAAACGCGGCATAACCGCCGTTCAGCTAACCGTGGTAGGCTTTTTAGTTGGCTTATTAGCCGTGCCATTACTGGCGTTTGAAATGTGGTACGGCGCATTAGTGGCCATTGCTTTAAATCGAATTTTAGATGGACTTGATGGCGCATTAGCACGTTATGCAAACCAAAGTTCAAGCGCGGGTGGCTTTTTAGATATCACACTCGACTTTTTATTTTACGCGGCTATTCCGCTTGGCTTTATTTTGGCAAACCCTGAGCAAAACGCGATAGCGGGATCGTTATTACTTGCCACTTTTATTGGCACGGGCTCAAGCTTTTTAGCTTTTGCAATTGCCGCCGAAAAATTTAAACTCGAAAAACCGCAATTTAAATACAAAAGTTTTTACTACTTAAACGGCTTAACCGAAGGCACTGAAACAATAGCGCTATTTATTGCATTTTGTATTTGGCCGCAGCACTTTGCGGTTATGGCGAGCATTTTTGCTATTGCGTGTGGCATAACTATTTTTACCCGTATACATGGCGGTTATCACACGCTTAAGCAACAAGAAGCCGATGCTAACAAAGCAGCTGAAAACGTGCCTAGCAGTGCAAATTCTGAGGTAATAGATGACTAATGAAGTATGGTGGCGTTTAGGTTTCTTTTTTAGCATTTTAGTTATAATGATGCTGCTTGAATGGCAAAAGCCTGCTCGCCAAGCACCTATTAAAAGCAGTACACGTTGGTTTGCTAATTTTGGGTTAGTGTTTGCCTCGTCGCTTATTGCGCGCTTAGTGGTCCCTATTGGGTTAACCGCCGTGGCACTTTACAATCAAGAGCACGGCATTGGCTTATTTAATCAAATAGCACTACCAAGCAGTTTAATTATTATATTGAGCATACTTTTACTCGATATATTAATTTATTGGCAGCATAGATTATTTCATCAAGTGCCTATTTTATGGCGCTTGCACCGTGTACACCACGCCGATGCACATGTTGATACAAGTACGGGCTTGCGCTTTCACCCTATCGAAATTGTACTGAGCATACTTATAAAGCTCATTGCAGTAACAACTCTTGGCGTACCTGCCATTGCGGTACTTATTTTTGAAATTGCACTTAATGGTTTAGCACTATTTAATCATGCAAATATACGCCTACCTAATGCTATTGAAAAGCCGCTGCGTTTAATATTAATGACGCAAATATTACATCGAATTCACCATAGCCAAGTGGTTAGTGAAACCAACTCAAACTATGGCTTTAGTGTAATTTGGTGGGATAAATTATTTGGTAGCTACAAAGATAAAGCAAAAAAAGCCGACGCAGATATAAATATTGGCTTAAAAGAATACCCAAGCCAAAAGCAAAATGCCTCGCTTTGGGGTTTATTGATCATGCCATTTAAAAATAAATAAACCGCGTACATTCTCGGATTAGTCCTATATTTAATAGGCTCTTATTAAAGAGCCTATTATGAATTAAGTAACACTAAAACGCCTCTTACCGTAAACTAATTGTAAATAAAATAAACAAATATGTTGACCATTTGCGTACTCCACAATATCATTTGTAAGCGCTTACAAAACACAATCTAAAATGTAAGCGCTTACAGTATGAAAAACAAAGCTCAAAAAACAATTAATCTGACAATAATCTGTTGAAACCGGGGTTCAGTTATGAACATTGAAACAACGCACATTACACGTTTACTTGCCGCTATCTCTTTAGTTACGTTAGCTGGCTGTGGTGGTGACTCTGCCACTAAATCAAATTTTGAAAATGTAGATGCCTCTGAGCCAGTATCAGATTGGCAAATGGTTTGGAGCGACGAGTTTGAAGGCTCAGCCATTGATACAAACAAATGGAACTATGAATTAAACTGCGATGGCGGTGGTAACAACGAGAAACAGTGTTACACCGACAGTGAGCAAAATGCATTTATTGCAGACGGTGTGTTAAACATTGTTGCCCTACCCGCTGAAGAAGGTGCAGAAAAACCTTACACTTCAGCGCGCTTAAATACGCGTTACAACGCCGACTTTACATATGGTCGCTTTGAAGTGCGCGCCAAACTTCCATCAGGACAAGGTAGCTGGCCAGCATTTTGGATGCTGCCAACTGATGAAGTTTACGGCACTTGGCCTCGTTCTGGCGAAATAGATGTTTTAGAATCAGTAAACCTTAAAACACCAGATGAAGATGGCGGTATAGAGTCTAGTATCCACGGTACACTTCATTACGGACGCGCGTGGCCAGATAACAGCTACACAGGGCAAGAATACAAATTCCCTGAAGATACTAATCCAGCAGATGATTTCCACACGTATGCTGTTGAATGGCAAGAAGGCGAAATTCGCTGGTACGTAGATGGTTACCTTTATGCAACTCAGCGTCAATCAGAAGTTCGTACTAATGCAAGTGGTGAGGCTGTAGGCCTAAAACATCGTGGTTGGTTTGCAGAATACTTTGAACAAGGTTCTGGCGAACTTACAACGCATTGGGATAGCGCACCATTTGATAAAGACTTTCACTTATTGCTAAACCTAGCAGTAGGCGGTGACTGGCCTGAAAACGTAAATGATTTAGGTGTAGACGCTAGCGCATTTGAAAACGGCCAAACCTTTGCTATTGATTACGTACGTGTTTATCAATGTGCATCAAACCCTGAAACAGGTAAAGGCTGTGAAACTATTCGCCCAGGTTACAATAGCTTAGACGATGCTTTGCTTGAAGGCGATGCACCAATTCCTAGCCCACCTTCGACAGGCATTGCAACACCACTAACTATTTTTGGTGAATCATTTAATCCAAATTGGCCTGCATGGGATTGTTGTGGTGGTTCTACTCCCGCTATTGTTGCAGATGAAACCCAAGGTGATGTAGTTGAATTTGTAGTAGGTGCAGAACCCACTGTAATGGGCTTTATTAGCCGTGAAATTTTTATTACTGACGAAGCAGGAAAAGCCAGCCCGTTTGATGCATCTCCAATGCTGGATGAAGGTTACGTTCGCTTTAAAATGAAAGTAACAAATGCACCAGGCACAGCTGATGCAGCTTGGCTTGTAAAACTTGAAAGTAATGAAGGTTCTAGCGCAGTAGAAATGCCGATTACAGACAGTGTTGAAGGCGTAAGCCCTGTTGTTGGCCAATGGCAAACTTATACATTTTTACTAAAAGATTTAGATGCTGCAGATTTAGATATCAGTGCAATTGATGTGATCATGGTGTTTCCAACATGGGGCGCAGGTGAAGGCGCTGTTTATTTAATTGACGATGTTGAGATTACTCAAGATAACTTAGGCGTATCACCTGAACTTACTATTTTTACTGATGAGCAAAATCTAGCATGGCCAATGTGGGATTGTTGTGGTGGCTCAACCCCTGTTGAAGCTATGGATGATGAAGAACATGGTCTAACTGCAGAGTTTAGCATTGGTGCAGAGCCTACTGTGATGGGCTTTAATAGCCGCACATCGTCAGGAGGCGCAGGCGAATCGTTTGACGCTAGTAGCATTTTAGATGAAGGCATTATTCAATTTGATTTAAAAGTAACCTCTACTCCTAGCGATCCAGCTACACCGTGGTTATTTAAAGTTGAGTCAAATGGCGGCGACTCTGCAGTAGAGCTTGAATTAACGGCAAGTGTTGAAGGCGTAGCGCCAGTTACTGGCGAGTGGCAAACATATACATTTAAGCTGTCTGATCTTGCAGCTGCTGGCTTAGATGTAAGTACTATAGATGTATTAATGATTTTCCCAGCGTGGGGGGCAGGTGAAGGCTCTGTTTACCGTGTAGATAACGTTAAGATTTATAATCCAAATGCAGCGCCAGCTGCAACGGGTGAGCTTACTGTATTTAAAGATGCAGCTGCCGATCAGTGGAGTATTTGGGATTGTTGTGGTGGCTCTACACCAACAACAGAAACCGATGATGACGCGCATGGCGCAGTAGCGCAATTTAGCATTGGTTCTACTGCTACAGTAATGGGCTTTATTGCTGATGAAGACGTATCGTTTGATGCCTCTGCAATACTTGAAAATGGTGTAGTTCAATTTGATATGAAAGTTGTATCAGCCCCTTCAGATATTGACGCTCAGTGGCTATTTAAAATTGAATCAATTGGTACATCGAGTGCCGTAGAGCTTGCTTTATCAAGCAGTGTTGAAGGCCAGGCACCTGTAACGGGCGAATGGCAAACATACACCTTCCCTCTTCAGCAATTGTTTGATGCAGGCTTAGACATTAGCGCATTAAACGTAATTATGGTTTTTCCTAGCTGGGACATGGGCGATGGCGCGCTTTACCGTATAGACAACGTGATTATTGCAAATCCATAAAACACACACCAATAGGCGCTTAGCGCCTATTGCTACACAACAACATTTTATAAAGCAGAGCTATTATGAACACATTCAATTTTAAAAAGAGCCAACTTGCCGCTTCTGTGTCTCTCATCATTGCTGCGAGCACATTAAACACAGCTATTGCGGCAGAAGCAGAAACAAGCGTTTCATCTGATGTAGAAGTTATTGAAGTAAAAGGTATCCGTGGTTCACTTATTCGTTCTATGGATATGAAACGCGACTCTTCTGGTATTGTAGATGCCATTTCATCTGAAGAAATGGGTAAATTCCCAGATACCAACTTAGCAGAATCATTACAACGTATTACCGGCGTATCGGTGAGCCGTGCAAACGGTGAAGGTAGCCAAATTACAGTACGTGGTTTTGGCCCTGAGTTTAACTTAATAACCTTAAATGGCCGCCAAATGCCGGGCACAGGTTATACACGCTCGTATAACCTTGAAAACATCGCCTCTGAGGGAGTAAGTGCCCTTGAAGTGTTTAAAACAGCACGTGCAGACGTGCCAAGCGGTGGCTTAGGTGCAACGGTAAATATTTCTACCGCGCGCCCTTTTCAAAAGCCGGGTCAAAACTTTTCAGCTACCGTTAAAGCAAATCACGACTCGTCAAACGAAGCTGGCGATGACGTAACACCAGAGTTTTCTACTGTTTACAGCAATACTTTTGTAGATGACACTTTTGGTTTTGGTTTTTCATTTTCGCACCAAGAGCGTGACTTTCAAAAACAAAGTGCCAATATTCAAGGCTGGCAGGCAAACGTAGACTTACCTGAATTAGATAGCAGCAACGTAGTTGATAACCGCACAGACCCTGCAGGTAACTACTACTTCCCTAAAGACATGAACTACTCTATTGAAGATGTAGAACGTGAACGTACAAACGGACAAGTTACCTTTCAATATGCACCGGTAGATGGCTTTGTAGCAACACTTGATTACACAGCAAGTAAAGCAGTTACAGGTTCACAGAGTATTGGTTGGGGTATTTGGAACGACTTTGGTAGCAATATAAATGGCTACGAACTAGATGAAAATGGTACAGCTGTTTATGCTGATATTAGCGGTAACGATGCGTCATTCACTGCTAATAAAGGCACTACAGAAGTAAAAGCACGCTCACTTGGTTTAAACCTAGATTGGGAAATTAGTGACACGTGGCACGTAGAGCTTGATTACCACGACTCTAAAAACGAAACTGATAACGGCGCCGACAATGGGCTGGGAAGTGCCGGCCAAGTAATTTTAGGTTCTGATCAGCTAGCTAATAAAATTTATGATTACCGCACGGGCGAAGTACCCAGTGCACAAGTTAATTGGTTAAATGGCACAAGTGAATTAACGCCTGGCGAAATTGATTCAAACTTTAGTCAGTTTACTCACTCACCGGGTGAGTCAAACATTGAACAATTACAGCTACATACAACATGGTATAACGAAAGTTATGACATTGGTTTAGTTAAGGTTAAATTTGGTGCATCACGTACTGAGCAAAACACCGGTGGTTACACCGCGTGGAGTGGTTTAGTAGGTGGTCCAGGCTTTAACCCATCGTATACAGAAATATTCCCAGATAGCATGTTCACTCGCCACGATACATCGGGTCTTTTAGATCAATTTGAAGGCGGCGGCAGCGACTTACAACCTGGTTACTACTATACCTACGATTTTGACGAAGCTGTTGCGCGCCAAATTGCTTACTTAACAGCTGATGTAACCGGTGGCGATGCATACGCCGCAAATGCATATATGGATGGTATTGACAGCGAAAGCTACGTAGAAGAAATCACTAATAGCTTTTACGTTCAATCAAGCTGGGAATTTGACGTAAGTAACTACTACGTAAAAGTAAATGCAGGCCTACGCTATGAGCAAACAGACGTAACCAGTACTGTACGTCAACGCGTTGAAGATCAAGTTAATTGGATCAGCGCTTCTGAGTGGATCATGCAATACGCTGCTGGCGGCGATGATAACTTCTTAGAGCAACAAGGTGATTACGATGTTTTACTGCCTTCAATCGACGTAAGTGTTGATTTAACTGAAGACGTAGTAGCCCGCGTATCTTGGGGTAAAACAATGTCGCGTGCACCACTAGGTAATTTAGCCGGTGGCCGCAGCTTAACAGGCAGCCCAAAACCAGGTTCTCGCACAGGTAGCCAAGGTAATACAAACTTATTGCCGTTTGAATCAACAAACCTTGATTTATCACTTGAGTATTACTACGCAGAAGGCAGCTACGCATCTGTTGGTTACTTTAAAAAAGACGTTGATAACTTTATTCAAACCACCATTACGCAAACTACTATTGATGGCTTGCACGATATTTTAAACGGCCCTCGTTACTTACAAGCCGTAAGCGATATTGAATCACGTGGTGAGCAAGCAACAACCGACGCTATTTTTGCACAAATGATTGCCAGCGGTTACGGCAATGCAAATGGCGTTATTGAACCAAACAGCGACGATCCGCTAATTACATGGAATATTAGCCAACCACAAAACACCGACAGTAAATCGGTAGATGGTTTTGAAGTAGCTGTTCAGCACTTAATTGGTGAAACCGGTTTTGGTGTTGGTGTTAACGCAACGTTTGTAGATGGCGACGTTGAATTTGATAGCGAAAGCCTTGATCAACAAGCACCGCTTACAGGCTTAAGTGACTCAGCTAACTTCCAAGGCTTTTACGAAAAAGACGGCCTATCAGTTAAAATTACTTACGCATGGCGCGACTCATACCTAATTGGTGTTGGCCAAGCACAAGGCTCAGCCGATGCGCCACCGCAATATGCTAAAGCCTACGGCCAATGGGATATGAGCGTTAACTACGATGTAAACGAAAACGTAACGGTATTTTTTGATGGCATAAATTTAAACAATGCAACCGAAGAAGGTTACGGACGTTACGAAGAGCAGTTCTTATTTGCTAATCAATACGGTCCTCGTTACTCAATTGGTGCTCGTTACACGTTCTAACTAAATTTCCTTTAGTAAAAAATGCAAAAAACCGCTCACTGAGCGGTTTTTTTATTGTCTCAAGTTATAATTTTTAATAAATGGTACCAATCTGTTTATATATAGGGACTACTTAACGTTAAGAAAATTACGCTAGAACTAGACAAAAATTTTTGTACCTAGTTGTTCTAAATAAAAATTTCAGCGACGTTATAGTGCAATTTAATTCACTAAATTGCTCAAAGATTCATGCCGGTTGGTATGATTATATATACATACCGCCCGATACCTCAAGCCGTTGACCTGTCATCCAACGGTTTTCGTCCGCTAATAAGTTAGCAATCATAGGCCCTATATCGTCTGTTACACCAACTCTGCCCATTGCCGTTTGTGATGTAATAAACGCATTTACTTCATCGTTATCACGAACGACACCATTACCAAAGTCGGTTTCAATTGCACCAGGGGCTACAACATTTACCGTAATATTTTTAGGTGCAAGTTCTTGAGCTAAATACCTTGTCATTACTTCTATTGCACCTTTGGTCATTGCATAAGTAATATGACCTGGTAATGAAAAACGCGTTAAACCACTTGATAAATTAATAATACGACCACCGTTTTTTATAAAGGGTAACAATGTTTGGGTAACAAAAAATACTCCCCTTAAGTTAATATTTATCAACGTATCAAAAGTTGATTCACTTGTGTCTGCAAAACTGCTAGTAAGCCCCACCCCTGCATTATTAATTAAGTAATCAAACTCACTTTGTTGCCAATGAGTCTGCAGGACATTTTGTAGTTGCTGTGCAAAATCCTCAAAGCCGAGCATATCACTTACATCTAATTGCAATGCAACCGCTTTAGAGCCTAGATCCTGTACTTGCTTTACAACCTCTTTTGCTTCTTTTTCATGACTACGGTAAGTAAAAATGCAATCGATACTTTGCTTTGCAAGGCAAAGCACCGTGCTTTTACCAAGCCCACGATTACCACCGGTGATCACTGCAATTCGTTTGTTCATTGTTATATCCTGTTGAAAATAAAAGCGGGGAGTTAAATAACCTCCAAGCCAGTATATTTTTTCAAGCAACAAAGATAAACAGGCTGAAAAGAGTTACACTGTTCAAAATAAACGAACAATAAACGGTATTATGAAAGACCTAAACGCAATACGTATTTTTATTAAAGTAGCGCAACTCAGTAGTTTTTCTAAAGCAGCAACAAGCTTAAATCTTCCTAAATCAAGTGTATCGCAAGCAGTAACCATGCTCGAAAGTACATTAAATACGCGTTTATTACACCGTACTACACGCACTGTAAATATGACTTCAGACGGTGAGCTATTTTATCAACGTGCACTGGGAATTATCAGCGACGCTGACGATTTAAAAAATTTATTTGTAAGTGAAGATAAAGGTTTAACAGGCCGAATACGTGTAGATATGCCACAAGCTGTTAGTCGAGATACCATAATTCCAAACTTAAGTTCGTTTTTAAAAATGCACCCAAATCTTGAAATAGAACTTGGCAGCTCCGATAGACGAGTAGATGTCATTAAAGAAGGATTTGATTGCGTAGTAAGAGTGGGCGAACTTACCGACTCATCGTTAATTGCACGACGTTTGGGTAGCTTTAAAGTTTTAAATTGCGTAAGCCGTTATTATGTAAAAAATCATGGTTTACCTAAAACTCTTAACGATTTAAAAAATCATTACATTGTTCGCTACAGTCAAACACTTGGTATCCCTGATCCGGGTTTCGAATATTTAGATAGCAATAATCAATTGCAATCAATAACGATGAAAAGCCAGCTTACTGTTAACTCCTCAGAGGCATATTTAAGCGCCGCACTAAATGGCTTTGGACTTATTCAAACCCCTATTCATGGTATTAGTAAACATTTGGAATCTGGCGAACTTGTCCAAGTTTTGCCTCAATACGCGATGCCCGACCTACCAATCAATATTTTGTACCCAAATAGACACCACCTACCCAAGCGCGTAAGTGCATTTATGCTTTGGCTTGAAGAACAATTGAGCGTCTTTACAAAGTAATAATCTGTGCGTTATTCATTTTGCGCTAAAGCATCGTTACTTAGCCACGATAGTTGGCAGCAAGAAGTAAAGGAAAACCCCATAATAGCATCATCAGAACATTAGCATTTAAGTGGATACGAATACTGTTTAGGTGCTGGAAAACACATACGCCCTACGATGAATCAACTTACTTAACCGCATTGAAAAGTAAGGGATCACCGCTGTTAAAATTTGCGGTGGAAAGTGAGCTTTAGCGCTTGCTGTCCACCTCAGGGCGTGTTGTTATATTTAAATTTAAGATAGCCTAGTTATTATTTTGGCAACCCATTTATCATGGTGCTTGCTAGGTGCGAAAGATAAAAACATACCAATAATTGGAAATATTCCAGTAAAAATGGCGGCAATTATTTTAGAACCTTCATCTTTAGTTGGTACACCGTTTATTTCAATTACGGCATTTGGATCTAATGCTGCTTGAACAAAAATGAAAACTAATATGCTTCCAATGATTATTAGAGTTCCACCCGCAAGCCGGCTTAAACCTACAACTATATCGACTTTTTTCTGTAATTCAGCGTCCATACTATCCTTTAAATATAACGCCGCATTAAGCGGACTAATACTGTGTAGCGAAGCGGAACGTAACCCACTGTTTTAGTTCCGTTTAAATGCCTTGTTAAGTTGCTTTTCTCCTAACAAATTTCACGATTTTATTTGTAGAAAAGTCATAATGAATTACACCATTTTTATAAGATTGATCCATTACCGATTTACTATTACGAAATGTAGAACGATGCTTTAATTTAAACTCAAATAAACCAGATTTTATGTTTAATCCACTTTTCTCTAAATAATAGTCATATGCTTCATCACCTTTTTCTTTTAAAAAAGATAAAGTAGCAATGTACGCTTTTCTCTCAAGTTCAGACTCAGCCTCGTAAGACCCGAAGAATGTATACCCATCAGGCGGCCCTATCGTAACTGTTTTAGCTTCAGTTTGAATTGATAACAAAGCTAGAATTATGAGTATAAATTTCATGAGCAACTTAACACCCGCATAACGGGCAAAAATACGTAGGCTACAATACCAAGCGAAGCGCAGGGAGCCTACGTGTTTTTGTCCCTTGCGAGCGCAGCGAGTGTTAATGCGTTTGTTAGATATTCTTTGCCAAAAACTTCAAGAGAACACTTTGCGTGTAAGACAGCATTTCCATCCGTTCTTTGCTGGTTGTACTTTTTACTTCTGCCCAACGACCATGTCTCACTGGACTGGCAAAGTTAGTAATCTTAGTGTCCACATCTTCACGATTAGTACCAAGATCTTTGTGCAAATCTAACCAGCCTTGGGAACCTTGTCCTGTATTATACGACTTAGTTATTGCTTCAAGCGCTCGGTAACAATAAAAAGCACAATCCATAGTGTCAGTGATTGCTCTCATATAATCTCTTAAAGCCATCCTAAAATAGACGTTTTTAACAGAAAAATGTAGGGAATCATTAAATACTTTTGTTTGTTCAAATTCGTTTTTTGTGTCCGCTTTAACGCCAAACACAACCGCCTGATCTTGTTCGTCAGACCCAAATACATTGATAATTTCTACAGAGTAACCGCAGTTTAAAGAGAAACCCAAAGCGCTAACTATCATTTGCGCATTATGCTCTACGGTTAATTTAGCACTAACTATATCTTTAATTGGAGTATCGAATATTGCATTTAACTGACCAGCATCACAGGTAATTTTTAAATACCCGTGTTGCTTCATGTCCATTGCTATTTCACTAAACTGAACAGCTGCTCTTTCTGGAAGAACTTTGCCGGAAATAAAATACTTCATCCTGAATACCTAACAATTTTGTCTACGACATTTGTCGTTTTATAAACCGACAAATGTCCCTATATTACAATGCATTTATCTTAGCTAGCAAATAACCAACTGTAAACAACTAGTTAACTACAAAGAAATCTCCGTTAATGCTGTAATACACCTAAATGGAGGAGATCAGTAATATCCGACAATGCATAAATCACTGCACATTTTTAGAGCAGCTTTTTATAAAAAGTTAATATCATAAAATCGTTTTTTAAACGCAGGTAATGAGTTATTTGATGCGCTTAGGTTTTAACGTTTTGAATGCGGCTGATATTGTAATTCTGTATTACAACAAGCTTAAAGTAGTGTTGTGAGCACTGTGAAATAAAAGCACTTTAAAATAAAAACACTCTAAATAAAAAAGCGCTACAAATATGCAGCGCCCTCATCACTTAATAGTTGTTGTGTACAAGTTTGAACTGTTTTATTAAAAGAAGCCGAGCGGATCTTCGCTGTAGCTCACTAATAGGTTTTTAGTTTGTTGGTAGTGATCAAGTGCTAGTTTGTGTGTTTCTCGCCCTATTCCTGATTTTTTATAACCACCAAATGCAGCATGTGCTGGGTACATGTGGTAACAGTTTGTCCACACTCGACCAGCTTCAATTTTACGTCCCATGGTGTAAGCACGATTCATGTTTCTACTCCACACCCCTGCACCTAAACCAAACTCAGAGCTGTTGGCAAGTTCGAGTGCTTCGGCTTCATCTTTAAAGGTCGACATTGAAATAACAGGGCCAAAAATCTCTTCTTGGAACACACGCATATCGTTCGTGCCCTTTAATAACGTAGGCTGTATGTAATAACCACCATTTAAATCGTCACTTAGCTGCTCTACATTGCCACCTGTAAGTACCTCTGCACCTTCTTTTTTGCCTATTTCAATGTAGCTCAGTATTTTATCAAATTGTGCTTTTGAAGCTTGTGCGCCCACCATTGTTTCACTATCGAGCGGGTTACCGCGCTTAATTTTTTGGGTACGCTCGAGTATTCGTTCAATAAACTGCTCGTAAATATCTTCTTGAATAAACAGCCTTGATGGGCACGTACACACCTCGCCTTGGTTAAAGTAAGCAAGCACGGCGCCTTCTATTGCTTTGGATAAAAACGCGTCGTCTTTTTCCATTACATCATTAAAAAATATATTAGGTGATTTACCACCGAGCTCGACCGTTGAAGGAATAATATTTTCAGCAGCGCATTTCAAAATATGTGAGCCCACAGGCGTTGAACCTGTAAATGCAATTTTAGCGATGCGTTTGCTTGTGGCCAGTGCTTCGCCTGCTTCTTTACCGAAGCCGTTTACTATATTTAATACGCCTGCAGGGAGTAAATCGCCAATTATCTCCATTAAAACTAAAATAGAAGCTGGTGTTTGCTCAGCCGGTTTTAAAATTACGCAGTTACCTGCAGCAAGTGCTGGTGCGAGTTTCCAGGCGGCCATTAAAATAGGGAAGTTCCACGGAATAATTTGCCCAACAACACCTAGTGGCTCGTGAAAATGATACGCAACGGTGGTTGCGTCTATTTCACCTATAGTGCCGTCTTGCGATCGTAGGCATCCTGCAAAGTAGCGAAAGTGATCTGCCGCTAGCGGAATATCTGCAGCGAGTGTTTCACGAATTGCTTTACCGTTATCCCATGTTTCGGCAACAGCTAGTAACTCTAGGTTTTGCTCAATTCGGTCGGCTATTTTTAGCAGTATGTTACTTCGGTCGGTCACCGATGTTGTGCCCCACTGCTCTCGCACTGCATGCGCTTTGTCGAGAGCCAGCTCTATGTCGTCTTTGTCTGAACGCGGTATTTGGCAAAATACCTTACCGTTTACTGGGCTTATATTATCAAAATATTGGCCATTTACAGGCTTTACCCACTCTCCGCCAATGTAGTTTCCGTATTGTTGTTTAAAGTTTACGAGTGCGCCGTCGCTGCCTGGATTTGCATATATCATGTGTGTGCTCTCTTTATTGTTGTTAGCTAAAGGTCGAACATTTATATAAAACAAAATGCTTTATATTTAATCAGTGTTGTTTGACATTAGCCTAACGAGCACCTAAAAACTTGATTAGCTGTCCACAAAAGTTGTCTGTGGGTCCACACTAATAAAAAACTAAAGGATTGATATGCACACATCTCAGTTAAACAAAAAACGCCAGCAACTTGATGTTTTAATAGAAAATAAAGTGACATTTGCGGCAGATAATAGTGAATTGAGTATTTACGACACATATCAAAGCGCGCAAAAGGTGGCACTGCACTCAAACGAGCTGCTGTTTTGCGCCATGCTTAGCGGCAAAAAGGTAATGCACGTAGAAAGCAGCCAATACCATAAAGCATTTTTACCACACGAGTCGTTTGTATTAGCGCCAGAGCAAGGTGTTTTAATTGATTTTCCACAGGCATCAATGCACGCCCCAACTACTTGTTTAGCTATTGAAATTAGCACCGACAAAATAACTAGCGTGGCGAATGCACTTAACATGCAGCAAAACTTTGCACACGATGGCTTATTTGAATATGTACCTCAGTTAGTGCATACCCAACATAATATTCAAACGCAGCAATTATTAGAGCGCATGGTGCATTTATTTAGCGAGCAAGGCGCACAGCGACATTACTTGATTGATTTGTCGTTAAACGAATTGATCACCCGTTTATTACAACAACAAAGCCGCGAGCTATTGCTGGCTAGCTGCGATAAGCCACGCCTTAAAACAAAAGTCAGCGATGCCCTGCTTTATATTGAAGAACACTTAAGTGAAACGCTCGACATAAATACCTTATGCAAAATAGCCTGCATGAGCCGCAGTAAGTTTTATCAGCAGTTTAAACTTGCATTTGGCACTAGCCCAGCCCTTTGGCAGCAACAATTAAGACTTAAAAAAGCGCGTACTCAATTGCTACAAGGCCATGCAATTAGTAAAGTTTGCTTTGATGTTGGATTTAATAGCGCGAGCCACTTTAGTCGTTTATTTAAACAAACGTTTGGCATTGCGCCTAAAGAGTGTCGACATTAGCCCTAAAATCTTATTTTTTTACTTTGCTAACGCCCTGAATATGTTAGTTTATTAACATGAGTATTGAGTAAAGAATTGGTATGAGTAAGCAAACCCGCTGGACCCTAAAAAGTATTGCTAAAGAGTTAGGTGTTTCTAACGCGACAGTATCTAATGCGTTTAATCGCCCTGATCAGCTATCGGCTAAACGCCGAGACGATATTCTTGCAGCGTGTAAAACTTTGGGCTATTACGGACCTAATAAGGCCGCGCAATCATTGCGTAATGGCACATTTAATATTGTTGCTTTAGTGTTGCCCGATAGTGTGGAATACATGGTGTCGGACCCTGTGGCTAGTAGCTTTATGCGCGGTGTTACCTCGGTGCTTGAAAAAAACGGCATTAATATTTTATTGTTTTCAGGTAATAGCGATAACCTTAATAACGTGGTCGACTTTGTAGATGGCTTTATTTGTTATGGCCGCCCTCGTAATAATGCGTTAGTTGAGCAGTTAAAAACAGTGTCTAAACATGTAGTGACAATTGATTTTGATATTGCTCGCAATGCCTCTGTAAATATTAATAACGAACAAGCAAGTTACGAAATTGCTAAACACGTACTGCATAATCAAAGCGATAAAGTGGCTATATTAGGGCTTAGGCTACTTGATGAAAACGTATTATGCCGCGTGTATGAGCATCACGAATTTGAAACCGGACAATCTATTTCGCATCAACGTTTACGCGGATATCAACGCGCTTTAAGCGAGGCAAATATTACGGTGGCTGACGATCGCATTTGGAACATTCCTGAAAGTAGCGAGCGTTTTGCAATTATTGCTGCTAAAGAGGTTTTAAGTGCCTCCCCTCGTCCTAACGTTATTATTTGTATGAGTGATTTAATTGCCCTTGCCACAATGCGAGAAGCAATAAAACAAGGCATAAAAATAGGTGAAGAACTGCGTATTGTGGGCTTTGATGGTATTGATGAAGCAGCCCGGTTTGTACCTCGCCTCACCACTATTCATCAAAACAGCCAAGAAAAAGGCGTTATAGCCGCTGAATTATTTATTTCTAAAGAAGAAAAAACTAAGGAAGTCAGTTACGAATTAGAGATTGGTGCGAGTAGTTAGCTTACAAACCTTGTAATAGTTTTATGTGTTAAAAAGCCAAGCTTAAGTAGCTTGGCTTTTGCTTTTCATGACGTTTGTAAATTACTCTTTTAACATTAAGCTAAAAATGAATTTAAGTTAATCGTTGTTTCTTCATCACCGTTTACTTGCGTAATAAGTGCATGGCGTAATTTAAAATCAACAGTAAGTGAAATAGTTTGCTCATCTAGTTGCCACGATAAACAACACATACTGCCTTCACCTTGGGCGCTAAATTCACCTGCAAATGCAGGGTGTGAATTGCGAATTTTAATTAATTCAATTAAACCTTTTACTACAGGCTTATTTAAGGCCTTGTCGATTATATTTGCATCTAAATATGGGCGGTTAATATCACGGCCTACATTTGTATTTGTCAGTAACTCCATGTCGTTTTCGCAAGCAAATAAGCCGCCGTAATATACTTGTGGTACACCTGGTGCAAAAAATTGAATTGCACGCGACAGTAAGTAATCAAAGTCTTTAGCGCCTAATGCGTTGTAGTACGTACAGTTAACTTGATATAAGTCGACATTACTCGCCGCAGCGCCCGTAGCTTGGCGGCTTTGGTTGTTGCTGTTAGCGTGCATAGTTTCTACTAGGTTATCAATCTGCTGTGCATTTAATAGCCCTGGTTTGTCGCCCATTGGACCTGCGTCAATAATGCCAATACCGTCGTGTGTATCAAGTACGGTTAAGCAATTACGTGGCGAAATTTGTAACCATTTGAGTAGTGCATCTACATCGTTGTTAAATAAGCTGTGTAAAATAAGCGGTGGTAACGCAAAGTCGTAAACCATATTTACGCGTTTTGCCACTTCTACCTGAGTTTGATAATGGCTATGAATTTCTGCAATGGTTTCCATGCCTAAATCGTTTGCTTGCTTAGATAAGTTATCTAGGTAGCCAAACGTTTCATCAAGCATAAAGCAGTTAGTGCCAGCTTGCTTAATGGCGTAACCCGCCGCATCTAAACGAATAATATTTACATTGTTAGCCGAAAATTTAGTAAGTACGTTATTTAAATACGCAACACCGGCTTCTACTTTTACGTTTATATCAATTTGGTTATCGGTAAAAGTGGTCCAAAAATCATACGTTTGGCCGTCGCCGCACTGCATTGGCGTAAAGCAACTACCTGGGCGTGGGCGGTAAATTGCTTTTTGCTCAGCTTCGCTCATACCATTTGGAAATACATCATCTTTGGTTAAAAACAAATCCCAAAATTCTGATTGCTTACCTTTAGCTAATACATCTTGAAACTGAAAAGACTGCGCCGATACATGGTTAACAATTAGATCAGCCATTAAGTCGAGATCTTTACCTAATACTTGTATGTCTTCCCAAGTGCCTATTCTAGAATCAACTTCACTATGATCAATAGGGTCAAAGCCAGCATCGCTGCCATCAATAGGATTGTAAAATGGCAATAAGTGCACACCACCAAATACGCCTTTTAAAGGGCCGTTTAAAAGTGTGGTTAGCGCGCCTATATTTTGGCCAGTGATTCGATCAGCATATGTGATCAATTGAACTTTATTCTTCATCATTGTGTGATTACCATGTTGAAACTTAATCGATTAAGATATATCTTTAACTAGCGAGTAAGAATTTACAAGTAATTTTTAATAATTTTACATACAAATTTCGTGTCTCACGTAATACTACAGTAAGCAACTGACTGACTTACGAAGTATTAATAGAGAATTTAACGAGGAATAAACACATGATAAAATCACACACACACGTAAGCAGCGACCCACTGCAACAAATACGCTGGCTTACATACATGATGTTTTTTATGTTTGCCATGACCTCTGACGCAGTCGGCATGATAATTCCCGAACTTATAAAAGATTTCGGTTTGAGCATGACTCAAGCTAGTGCATTTCATTACGCTCCTATGGCACTCATTGCCTTTAGTGGATTATTTTTAGGCTTTTTAGCTGACAGCCTTGGCCGTAAAAAAACCATTATGCTAGGTCTATTAATATTTTCTGCGAGTTGTTTTTTATTTGCATTTAGCACCAGCTTTACCTTCTTTTTAGTATTGCTTTGCTGCATAGGCCTGGCCATTGGTTTATTTAAAACCGGCGCGCTGGCATTGCTTGGCGATATTTCACATAGTAACGACGACCATACTAAAACCATGAACAAGGTTGAGGGCTTTTTTGGCATTGGCGCTATTGTAGGCCCTGCCCTAGTTGGTGTTTTATTAGTGCAAAACGTTAGTTGGACATACCTGTATATTACTGCGGGCGTAATGTGTTTAATCCTTGCTTTATTAGCATGGCGCGCAGACTACCCTGACGTAGTTAAAACAACAGAAAAGCCAGCCTCTTTGGCCACCACCATGAAAATGGTAAAAAACCCTTATGCACTTGGTTTTTCTTTAGCTATTGCACTTTATGTAGCGACTGAAGTGGCTATTTATGTATGGATGCCAACGCTATTAAAGGACTACACAGGCTCTTGGCCACTCCTTGCCACTTATGCACTTACTATATTTTTTATACTACGTGCTGCAGGTCGTTTTATTGCCGTATGGTTACTAAATCGTTATAGCTGGCAAGGTGTTATGGCTTATTTAAGCTTAGGTATTGCGCTTTGTTATGTGGGTACACTTATTGGTGGCGTTGACTGGGCTGTAGGGTTACTACCTCTTTCAGGTTTATTTATGTCTATGGTTTATCCAACTTTAAACTCTAAAGGTATATCGTGTTTTCCTGCTGAGCGCCATGGAGCCGTAGCCGGCGTTATATTATTTTTTACCGCATTATCGGCTGCTTTAGCTCCTTTATTTATGGGTATGATCAGCGATTACTTTGGCCATGTGCGCTATGGCTTTTACTTAGCAACAGGGTTTGCCGTGATTTTATTTGTAGCTATGTTGTTCAATTATTTGCGCGACCCATCAATGAGTGCTTTACAAGAAAATAACCCAACAGCTTAATAAATTTGTATCTCAATACAATAAAAAATACTTTTAAAATCAATATATGAATAATAAAAGAGCAAATTAAACACAAAATAATTTGCTTATTGTAAAATATTTGTTATTTTTACTTAATCGATTAAGTGGAAATAACAAATCCTACTGGGTTCAACACAACGAGGCGTTCACATGACTACACACAATACACCTTTATATTTAATCAGCGCTTTAGCACTTGCCGTAAGTCAAGGCGTTAACGCACAAGAAACAGACCAAGCAACACCTGAAGCATCACAAAACAAAGGTCTTGAAACAATAGTTGTAACCGGCGTACCACGCCGAACAACAATCATGGCTTCAAGCGTTTCAGTTAGCAGCGTATCACTTGAACAAGTTCAAGTGTCTACTCCTCGCTCAACAGCCGAGGCTTTTAGAATCATCCCTGGTATTCGTGCAGAATCTACAGGTGGCGAAGGCAATGCAAATATTGCTGTTCGTGGCCTGCCAGTTGCTTCGGGCGGTGCAAAATTTTTACAATTACAAGAAGATGGTTTACCTGTACTGCAATACGGTGATATCGCTTTTGGTAATTCAGATATTTTTATGCGATTAGATAACACTGTGCAAACTATCGAATCGATTCGTGGTGGCTCAGCATCTACTGCAGCAAGTAATGCACCTGGTGGCATTATTAACTTTATCTCTAAAAATGGCGAAAACGAATCTGGCAGTGTATCTACAACACTTGGCTTAGATTACGACAGCGTTCGTACAGACTTTGAATACGGCACTTACTTAACCGATAGCGTGCGTTTTCATGTTGGTGGCTTTGTTCGACAAGGCGAAGGCCCGCGCGAAACAGGTTACACGTCTAATAAAGGTGGCCAAATAAAAGCTAATCTTACTAAAGATTTCGACAACGGTTACGTTCGCCTTTATTACAAACACTTAGACGATAAGAGTGTTGGCTACCTTCCTATGCCAATGTACTCAAATGGTGACTCTATTGCTGGCTTTGATGCGCAATCAGACACACCTCACTCAGCATTATTTACTAAAACAGTGCGTTTAAATGGTGAAAACCAAATCAGCAGCGGCGATATTCGCGATGGTATGAATCCAAAAGTTGACTCTGTTGGGTTTGAAGCTGTATTTGATTTAGATAACGATTGGCGTATCGAAAACCGTTTTCGTAAATCATCAATAAGCGGCAACTTTAACTCGCTTATTCCTGCTGAGGTTGGCAGCGCATCATCTATTGCACAGAGCATTGGTGGTGTAGGCGCAACACTCAGTAACGCAAACACGGGAGCTGCATTTAACGACGACCTCGCTATGAGAATTCATACGTTTGACGTAACAATGAACGACTTCGATTCATTAGTTAACGACTTTAAACTAACTAAATCGTTTGATGATGACACCAGCATTACCTTTGGTTATTACGCGTCAACACAAAACATTGCTATGTCATGGTTATGGAATTCATACCTTATGGAGCTTAAAGGCGACAATGCAGCATTATTAAATGTTACTGCAGCTGACGGTACTGAATTTTCAGAAAATGGTTTATATGCATATGGCACACCTTACTGGGGAAACTGTTGCCAACGTGATTACGACACAGAGTACGACACCCGTGCACCATACGTTGCATTCTCTACTAAATTGGGTGACGTAAGCATTGATGCAAGTGCCCGTTACGACAGTGGCGAAGCTCGCGGTAACTACGCAGGTGCCGTAACATCAACTGTAGATATGAACCGCGATGGTGAAATATCAATCTCGGAACAAAACGTTGCTGGAATTGATACAGCAAACGCAAGTCCAGTAAACTACGACTGGAACTATTCTTCTTATTCAATTGGTGCTAATTATCAAATTGATCCAAGCCTTGCTACGTTTGCACGTATTAGTAAAGGTGGGCGTGCAAATGCTGACCGTCTTTTATTTGGTAAAGTACGCGCCGACGGCTCTGTTGCAAAAGAAGACGCTGTTGATGAAGTAAACCAGTTTGAGTTTGGTGTTAAAAAGCGCTTTGATTCATTATCAGTGTTTGCTACTGCGTTTTTTGCCGAAACTGAAGAGCAAAATTTTGAAGCAACATCACAAACGTTTTTTGACCGTGAATACGAAGCAAAAGGGATTGAAATAGAATCTACTTACTTTATTGATGCATGGGATTTTCGCGGTAATTTAACCTGGACCGATGCAGAAATAGCAAAAGATGCGCTTAACCCAGATGTTGTAGGTAATACGCCACGTCGTCAAGCCGATTTAATTTACTCATTAATGGCACGTTACAACTATGAAAAAGGCGCTGCAGGGGTAAGTTTCATTGGTACTACCGATGCATACGCTCAAGATAATAACGATCTACAATTTGACGGCTACACACAGGTAAATGGCTTTGTAAGCTATGACTTATCTGAAAACCTTAATATTGCGCTTAATGTGAATAACCTCTTCGATACAGTAGGTATTACAGAAGCAGAAGAAGGTTCAGTACCTGAAAATAACATTATTCGTGCCCGTACTATTAACGGCCGCACAACGTCGGTAACTTTAAAATACGCTTTTAACTAAATGTGTGTATTGCGCTGCGGTGAGTAGTCACTGTAGCGCCTTTTAAAGTATGAATAAATAACACCCTTCACGTTTTTTAGCCTAGCCTTGCTAGGCTTTTTAGGATATTCCAAATGACTAAACTCCTGTGCTTAGGCGAGCTATTAATTGATATGCTGCCACAAGATGCTAATAACTCAGCCTATTTACCTATACCAGGTGGCGCGCCTGCCAATGTAGCTGTTGGCTACGCAAAACTCGGCGCAGAGGCTGCATTTTGTGGTGGTAAAGGGGACGATCATTTTGCCAATCAATTAAGTAATGCATTAGCGCAATACAATGTAAATACAGACTATTTATTTACCATTGCAGGCTCACAAACCGCCATGGTTATAGTAAGCCTTGATGAAACCGGCGAGCGTAGTTTTGGCTTTTATCGCCATAATACAGCCGATGTACTATTAACCCAGGCGCATTTAGTGCATATAAATTGGCAAGAAATAAGCACACTACACTTTTGTTCAAACACATTAACCGAATCAGCAATTGCCAACACAACGGTTAAAGCGCTAGAACTTGCAAAAGCGAATAATAAGCTCGTCAGTTTTGATGTAAATTTACGCTACAGCTTGTGGGAAAACACAAACGATATAGCAAGCAATGTAAAAGCCTGTTACACCTATTGTGACATAGTAAAACTCTCGCGTGATGAACTTAATTTTTTAGCCCAGCATAGCGACACAACGAGCGATGATTACATTCAAATGCTATTAAATACCGGAGTTAAACTGGTGTTTTTAACCGATGGACCAGAGCCTGCCACGGTTTACCACAGCGCATTTACACTTAACGAATCGGCACCAAAAATAAACGCCGTAGATACAACAAGCGCAGGTGATGCATTTATAGCGGGGGTTTTATACTACTTAAATAACTTAGGAAGTGATTTACCACTAGCAGATAAACTAAATGATAAAGCGAGCGTAAAAGGCGCTCTGAACTTTGCTCTTAAATGTGGCTCTAAAGCGTGTTTAGCTAAAGGGGCATTTCCGGCATTACCTGTGCTGGCTGATGTACTTTAATAGACCTAATGTTTTTTAAGTTCAAATATATGCAGTAACGCGTTGTTACTGCATAGCATCAAATACCATTTTACTATCCACTATTTGTTCAAAGTGCGTTATTTTTTTATTTTTAAGCTGCCAAATATGCGCGACCCTAGCTTGCATTTTTTTACCCGTTTTAATATAAGTACCAGAGTAAGTGCCATACACTACAACAGTATCATCTTGGGATAAGTAGTTTTGTGGCGTAAACGTGTAGTTATACCACTCGCTTGCAAGCTTTTGAAAAACATGTTCAGTAATGTCATTCATACCATGGTATGTACCAGCATAAGCAAAACCGTCAGCCTCTTTCCAAGTAATAGTATCACTTGCATGAGCAACTAAATTTTGCCCATTCTCTTGTGATGTTTTGCCTTCATACGTACTTTTAATTATGTCTATGTTGCTCATTTTTGCACACCCTTGCACTATAAAAAGGAAGCTCAATAAAGCTGTAATATAAACAGCTTTATTATTTAGAAATTTCATCACACTATACTAGCCCAACTGATCGCTGTAAGTAGGTAACCCACTGCTCAGTTTTTCCATAATAATGGGCTATATCGGCTTTTTGCCACTTACCTGTGTCAAATTCAAATGCTGCACTAGGAAAACCTTGCCCATGAATATTGTGCAATAAGCCACGGCTTTGTGCTATATGTTGATCTGTTGCATCGCCTTCTAGCGCATTAAAGTGGGTTTCAAATAAGGCCTTGTTTAAACCCAGCTCCAATGCAATATCAGTCAGTACATGCAGCTGCATAATGTTTTTACCCTGGGCATAATAAGCATGTTGAATACTATTAAGCATTTCCCCACCTGATATACCAAGCTTTTGCGCTGCCAATATAGCGGTAATAGCCGGAGCCGAGTTGAGTATAATATCGTTGGTTTTTAAAAGCCCATCAGTATAGTTACTACCAAATACCTGACCGGTTTTCTTCGCTATGACACTGTCGTTTTTAAGTGCAAATTCACGCCATGCAGGAGTCACAGGTTTGACATTATCACCTGTTAGCATACCTCCACTGTGTACTTTTACAATTAAACCATCAATATTTTCAGCAGCGGTGATCAAGGGCACGCTGCCGTAAGTCCAACCACATAAAGGGTCAACAATTATATGTAACGTTACGTTTTTCATTAATATTTCCTATCTAAATAATTGCTTAACGCAAGGGCACTTAGTGCCATTGCATCTCACCCATAACCACTTTTGAGCCCAACTCTAAAATGCTTCTTGCACCTAAATCAGGGTAAGCTTGAGTCATGATCTCTACAAATTCAGTTGAGTTTTTTGCATTTTTTGCAGCGCTATCCGCTTTATTTAAGTACCCTTTCATGAATGACACACCAGAAAGGTCTTGTTTACTGCCCTGTAAAAAGTGACCTGGAATAACAGTCTGAGGTTTTAAATTCTCGATGTTATCTAATGTTGACTGCCAAGTTTGACGCTCTGCAGCAGTGCTCGAATCGGCCAACCACACATGCATTTGATCAAATACTACAACCCCACCCAGCACTGTTTTTATAGAAGGGATCCAAAGGTAAGTATGCTTTGGATCATGCTGTAAATTTTTAATAATAATTTCTTTCCCATCTATAGTTAGGCTATTTGATAGCATTACTTCTGGCAAAATAAGTTCTTTAGGTGCATTGCTCTTTAAAATAGGCCCCCAATAATTTAACTTTCCTTGCATTGAGCGTTTAATATTCTCTACTGTTGATTTAGTCGCTAATAACTTTGCTTTTGGAAAAGCAGCTTTAATTACATCTAAACCAAAGTAAAAATCAGGGTCGCTGTGACTAATATAAACAGTTGTTAATGTTTTACCGCTCGCTTTTATTTTTTCAACCAATGCTTGTGCATCATCACGCTGAAATTGGGCATCCACTAATAACACTTCGTTATCACCACTTATAATGCTTGATGAGACAGCAAAAATACTTTTGTCTTGTGGGTTATATACATCAACAACTAATTCACTTTGCGCTAATACCGGTTGCATTAATGTGCTTGCTAATAAAGCTGTTGCTGCTAATACGTGTTTAACTTTTTTCATTCTCAGTAGCCTGTTTGTTATTTCGTTAAGATGAGGCTATTGTATGTTGCAATTTAAGAATTAAAAACTAGGCAGAATGCAACTATCTGTTGCATAAATCGAACATATAGGCAAAGTGAATGGATAGAATTATTGCAGCTGATGTATTTATAAAAATTGTAGAGCAGAAAAGTCTAGCCGGTGCTGCCCGTGCTTTAGATATGTCTAGATCTATGGTTACACGGTATTTGAATCAAATGGAAAAATGGGCAAATACCCAACTACTCCATCGGTCAACAAGAAAAATAACACTCACGTCAGAGGGTGAAAAAGTACTTAATCATAGCCGAGAGCTCATTGCCATCGCCCAAAATATTAGTGCGCCGATAGAAAGTAATAACAAATTAAACGGGCAAATTAGGTTGTCGTGCTCGCCTTTTTTAGCACATGATGTACTACCAGATATGTTGCAACAATTCTTACACGCTCACCCCGAAGTCAGTATTGATGTACAAATTAGTAATCACGTTACAAATTTGGTAGAAGAGCGAATAGATTTAGCAATTAGAATTACCAATGACTTAGATCCTAATATAATTGCTCGCCCACTTGGGAAATGCCATTCAGTATTATGTGCAAGCCCAGAATATTTAGAAAAAAACTCTAAGCCTATAACTACGGATGACTTGAGTCGCCATAACTGTTTAAACTATTCACGATTTGAAAAAAGTATGTGGCATTTTTCACACCCTGAAAAACCCGTATCTGTAGCGATTGCTGGTAACTTCAGTGCTAATGATTCGAGCTTACTGTTAAAAGCTGCTCTTAATAATCAAGGAATAACTCTACAACCTAAGTTTGCTGCGCAGAAATATATAAATAATGGAAAGTTAATACATTTACTACCACACCTTAAACCACAAACTTTGAGCATATACGGTATTTACCGCTCCAGGAAACATCAGTCACTTGCACTTCGTTCATTTATTGATAGCTTAGTAACGTATTTTGATAAGATTGATACTTAACAATAAGCGAAAACTATTAAACGTTCGCTATAAGTCCTTTATTTGAGAGTTGAAATAGCGCTTTGTAAGCGCTATTTTTTGAAAGAAGAGATTTATTATTCGTCTAACCAATCTATGGCAGCGGTAGCATTTTCAAAGTATTGAACCTCACCCGATATAAACCAGTTACCTATTTTTGCCATTCGAGCTTGCCACTCTTTATTACCGTATATAGCTACTTTTTTAAATTCTTTAGAGTGTTTAACACCTAACTTTAAGTCATCCCAGGCTGCGCGTAGCTCCCAACCTTCAAGTTCACTACCGTCTATTAATGCATTCACCACTGGGTGCTTAACTTCGCCAAGAGCTGAGTTTATCATTGGGGTAATTATTTTGTAGTCGTCGTGAGTAAGCGTACCAACGGCTTTAAGTTTTAAAAAAAACTCTCTTCCTGCTCGTTCAAGACCAATAGATAAACCATGTGTTGTGTGTACCATTACTGCTCTCCTTAAATAGGCTGAGTGGTAAAAGTACACCTTCTAAAATTAATTAGTCCTGAACTAAATCAATAAATAGTCTTGAACTAAATTAATAAATAATCTCAAATAAACGACTCAATTACGCATTTTGTACGCGAGATATCTGGTTTTCTACATCAGTTAAATGACCCGTTTTGAGCCATACTTTTGCACCATTACTTCCCGCTTTAACGTTAACGGAGCTATTAACAGGCACTCTTAACCAACTGTTTTTTACAAGGGTATCGGCTTGCTCATCAAATGAGCCTTCAAGTACTAGCAGCTCAGCTCCGCCTTTTGCGCTTATAACCATGCAGGCGTTGGCCTTAAAGTGCAACAAGCTTACCTCTTCAAAGTCGTCTTTGTATAAAGGGGTTACGGCAACATTTTTAAAACTAGGATGCACCGTACTTTGCATCAAGTTTGTTTGCAAACGCACGTGCGTTCGGTCATCTGGTTGAAACTGCCATAACTTTACAAATATAACGCAGCCATTTTCAGACCCCGGCTTATGCTTTGATTGCGGTGGATTACGGATATAAGAACCTGCCGCAAAGTCACCATGCTCATCTTGAAATACCCCTTCAAGCACAACAAACTCTTCACCGCCTGTATGTACATGCGGCGAAAACTCACTGTCAGGTGCATAACGAACAATGGTCGTTGCGCGAGCAACTTCGTCGCCCACTCTATCGAACGCTCGCCTATCAACGCCCGCCATCGGCGATGCAACCCACGGGAGGGATTCGCTATGTACCACAACTCGTTTACTAAAATCGGCAGCTATTTTCATATTTGGCTCCTAAGCGTAACTTCACTCAAATTTTAAACTAATAACCTAATTAAGCCGCAACACTTGGGCGTTTTGCTACTTTTTCTTGCCATGCAACTAAAGGGGTTAACTCATTCGGGATTGCTATTTGTGCAAATCCAGCAAATACCAGCCCAGCATACAATGTAATATCAGCAATACTAAACTGCTCGCCGCCAACAAACGCCGATTGCGCTAGTACATCATTAAAATAGCTAAACCCATGGCGCGCTTTTTCGCCTTGTTTTTCACCCCAAGCCACATTTTGATATGTTTCAAGCTCAGGTCCTAAGCCATCAGTTGCATGATGAAAGTAAGTTGCCACAGCGTCAAGCACCATAGATTCTGCACGCTTTTGCATCATGTTAATTACTGCACGCTCTTTTGCGGTTTCACCCATTAAAGATGGGCCTTCAAATGCGGTATCAATATACTCAGTAATAGCGGTACTTTCTGATATAAACGTGCCGTCATCTAGCTCTAATACTGGCACACCTGCTAATGGGTTTTTAGCTAAAAAGGCTTTTGTTCTGTGTTCACCATTTAATAAATCAACAGGTACAAACTCAACATTTGAAGTGGCATTTTTTTCAGCTAAAGCGATACGAACACGAAGTGGATTTGGAAAGTTTTCTACATCATAAATTTTCATAGCAATCTCTATCTTTATTGTTTAGAAGTGAATTAACGGCAAAACTACCTACTGATAGGTAATTTATAATGTTAAACTAAATTTAAGTCAACGTTTAAATTTTTCTGATTTATGGGATTTAACTTAATTCATAATAAAATTAGGGGGTTGCTTAATAGTAAAAACGCTTGTAAATAACTACCTACTGGTCGATAATTTTGCTGTACCATTTGCATTAAATAAGTGATCCATTATTACGCTAAGAAAATAGCGCAATAACAAGGCGAAAATCATGACATGCAGTTGTTCTGTATGAATAATTTTTAACGCAGTTAGTGTGTTATTTAATGCGATACAATGATCATGTTTTTAATAAAACTGGTATTACTCCAGATAGGAAATATTAAAAATGAGTAAAAAAGAAGCTTTATTAAAAGCCGCTGAAAACAAGGTGCGACTTGGCGGGTACAGTAATTTTAGTTTTAGAGAGCTAGCCTGCGAAGTCGGCATTAAAAGCGCCAGTGTGCACTATCACTTTCCGACTAAGGCCGATTTAGGTGCAGAGCTTGCTCATCAATATACTAATTCTTTTTTAGCAGCGTTAGGCGAGCCAAACGAACTTAAAGCAAGCGGTAAAAATCCTATTGATGTGTACACTCAGCTTTTTAGACGTGCATTAGTAACCGATAAAAAAATGTGTTTATGCGGGTTGCTAGGAGCCGAAAGCGATAGCCTTCCAGATAAAGTACGCCTTGAAGTAAAGCGCTTTTTTAATCAAAACCTAACATGGCTTAGCGCTGCACACTTAGCTAATGGTGAGCCTAACCCCGCTCAAGCAGCTATTCAAACAGTAAGCCTGCTTGAGGGCGCTATGATGATAAGCAAAACGCTCGACGATAATAGTTACTTTGAACTTGCAACTCAGTAATACCTAAATTTAGTACACAAAAAAAGCGAGCTATTGATTATCAATAGCTCGCTTTTTAATGCTTGAAATAACTTATGTGATTATTATTAAACCGCTGTTGGTTTAACTTTATGCTTAGAATGCACAATTGCTAAAACAATTAAGCCAATCACTGTTACTACAGCGCCAATAGGTTTACCTAAATCGCTTGATAAGTTAAGACCAATTGCTGCAGTGCCAATATAAGAAACCGTTACCGCTGTTGCTATAACAGCAGGAACACTGGCAATCCAATGGAATGTACCACGGTCAAACAAGTACTTAGTAGCAAGCCATAATACGCTTGTAGAAAGCAGCATGTTTGAAAATGCAAAGTAGCGCCAAATTAATGAGAAATCGAGCTTCGTCATAAAGTACGCTATAGCAAGTATAGGCACCGCCACTAATAAGCGATTACGTAAACTTTGTGGAATATTAAACGCATCAACAACAGTTAAACGTAGTGAGCGGAACGCTGTATCACCAGAAGTAATTGGGAATACGGCTACTGCAATAATTGCCATTATACCGCCAAATACGCCTAAGTAACTGTTAGCTACATGGTTAACAACTAAGCCTGGACCACCTTGGTCAAGCAATGCTTTTAAGCCCGCGTAACCATCTGGGAACGCTGCAATACCAGCAAGTGCCCATACACAACCTACAATACCTTCACACATCATAGCGCCGTAATAAACTGGACGTACGTATTTTTCGTTAGTTAAACAACGCGCAATAATAGGCGCTTGAGTAGAGTGAAAACCACTAATAGCACCACAGGTAATTGTTATAAATAACAGTGGCCATGTTGGTAATCCATCTGGGTTTGGCTCTAAAAAGTCATGTGCGTGGTCAGCTTCAAAGTAAGCTAAAAAGTCACTTGGTACCGGTAAGTGCGGCGCATTAATAAGTAATGAAATAGCAATTGCCACCGTCATTACAATCATTAGCGCACCAAAAATTGGGTAAAACTTAGTGATAATTTTATCAATTGGTAGCAAGGTCGCTAAAAAGTAATACGCTAAAATAGCAAGTACCCAAAAGGTGTTATTTGCCAGTATTGTACCTTCAAAAAAATCAAGGTTACTTAGCAAACCTGCAGGGCTCATAATAAATACTACACCTACAAAAAACAGTAGCATGGCAGTAAATACAAGCATAAAGCCTTTAAATACGACGTTATAATAATGGCCTGCGATTTCTGGTAGGCTTTTACCGTCTTCTTTTATACTCATTACACCTGAGAAGAAGTCGTGTACAGCGCCACCTAAAACATTACCAAGTACAATCCATACTAGTGCAACGGGTCCGTATAAAGCACCTAAAATCGGGCCAAATATTGGGCCTACGCCAGCAATGTTTAAAAACTGAATTAAAAATGCTCTTACAGGGTGAATAGCTACGTAATCAACACCTTCGCTAAAGCGTTTTTGTGGTGTGTCAGCAGTTGAATCCAAACCGGCTTGTTTTTCAACAAATGGGCTGTAAAACTTATAGCCCAGTATTAAAATAGTGAGGCAGATAAAAAAGATGATCATAAAGCACGTTTCTCTTTTTGTATTTTAGTTATAGAGCGCATTGTGTGTCGCCCCGCCTTTTCAATCCGTGAATAATCGACGAACGATAACAAAGCTTTAACCCTCAAACAATAAGACGTTTAGCTAATACAATAATCGATATAAGCCACTATTTATGCAACCTGCGCACTTAACACTCACTTATCGCCTATGTCTTATTTTAGGCACAAAAAAAGCGGTTAAACTTTTACGTATAACCGCTTTCACACACAATGTTTTTTTAAAGTGGGTTCATAAACTCACTAATTTGTTGATGCGTTAAAGTAGGTGTTGCACCAGAACTTTCGGCGACCATTGCTCCAACGGCACATGCAAAGTCAACGGCATATTGCGCGTCGTCGTTGCTACAAAGCTGATAAATTAACGAACCTAAAAACGAATCGCCTGCGCCAACAGTGTCAATTACACTAATTAAATAACCTGAATTATAAAAATTCTCGCCCTTGATTGTTAATAAAGCACCGTGGCTACCTTTGGTTACACATAAGTAATCGGTATTTGTTTGCTGTGCTATAAACGCTAAATTTTGTTCAAGCGAATGAAACTTACAACCCATCGCTTTTGCAATTTCGTATAGCTCTTCATCGTTTAACTTAATAAAGTCTGCTTTATTCATTAAATCTACAAGTGTTTCTAGCTTGTAATGCGGTGCACGTAGATTTACGTCAAATACTTTAAAGTTTGCTACATCAACGAGTTGATTTAATGTTGCTAAAGACGCTTCGCTTCGCCCAATTAGGCTGCCAAATACAAATACATCGCTAGTTTTAACTTTACTAAGTAACTCATCGGTAAGCGCTATATTATCCCACGCAGTATCTGCCACTATTTCATAACTTGCAGAGCCACCACTGGCGAGCGTTACCTCAACCGTGCTAGTTTTTTTGTCACTATTAATAGCAATGTATTCGCAGCTTACGCCTTTGCTAGTAATTTCGCCTAGTAACTCAGCGCCTAACTCGTCGTTACCAACAGCGCTGATCATGTCGGCTTTAATGCCTAGTGAGTTAATACGCACACACATATTAAGTGGCGCGCCACCTAAGCGTTTACCTGAATCAAAACAATCCCACAGCACTTCGCCAAAGCAGCTAACACTTACGTTTTCGCCTGATTTATGATTAATTAAAATGCTCATAATTAGTTACTCTTTTGATCAAGTACAGCCTGCATAATGGCTTTAATTTTACTATTAGGTGCATACAGCGCAGCAACCGACTTTTTATACTCAGCAGTAAACGTTTCGTTATGCTCAAGTTTACCAAACAAGCTCGTTAACTTTAAAAATGCAATCGGGCTAGTTTGAGTCTCTTGCGCGTAAGAATTAAGCTCTTTGTGCATAGCATCTTGAATTTCAAGTTGGTCGCCGTTTTCACTTAAACCTTTATCGCTGTATAAACACCAAGTAGCAATAACAAGCGTTGCCAGTGATACATCTCGACCTTGTACTAGGTTTTCGTTAATTGTGGCAATTAAAAACTTAGGCAATTTAGCTGAGCTTTCACTACAGATACGCGCTAGGCTGTCTTTAATATTAGGATTAGCAAAACGATCTATTAACGTATCTTTGTAACTTTCAAGGTCAATGCCTTCAAGTGGCTCAAGATTTGGGGTTACTTCTTTATCCATAAAAGCACGTAGGTATGTGGCAAATAATTCATCCGATACCGTTTCGTCAATAGTGCCGTAGCCATGGATTGAACCTAATAAACCAAGTACAGAATGCCCTGCATTAAGTAAACGTATTTTCATGGTCTCATAAGGCGTTACATCAGTAACAAACTGTGCACCAACAACATCCCAATTTGGACGAGAGTCACTAAATGTGTCCTCTATTACCCATTGTGTAAACGACTCACAGGTAATTGGCCACTCGTCACTAACACCATATGCATCAACCACGTAATCAATATCACTCTTTTTAGATACCGGTGTAATACGGTCAACCATCGCATTTGGAAACGATACGTTTTGCTCAATCCACTTACTTAGGTCTTTGTCTTGCTCTGTAGCAAAGGCTAAAAGCATTTTGCGTGTTACGTTACCGTTGTGCTGAATGTTATCGCACGACTGAACTGTAAACGCGCCTAGGCCTTGCTCTTTACGAAGTTTTAACGCAGCAGTAATGTAACCAAACGCTGTAATTGGGTAGTTTGGGTTATTAATATCGTTAATAATATCTGGATTACTGGTGTCAAACTCGCCCGTTGCAGGGTTAAAGTTGTAACCGCCTTCAGTAATAGTAAGCGACACAATTTTAGTATCGCTGTGCGCTAGCTTATTAATTACCGCTTGTTTGTCCTCTGGAGCAAACAAAAAGTCGATCATTGAGCCAATTACTTTGTTATCTATTGTACCGTCTGGGTGTCTAACAGTAAGCGTGTAAAGGTAATCTTGCTGCTTTAAAATATCACGCAGACCACGGTTACCCTCTAAAAGGCCAACACCACATATACCCCATTGCTCAGAGCCCGGAGTTTTTAAAAGCTCGTTAACATACACTGCTTGGTGAGCACGATGAAAACCGCCCACACCAATATGTACAATACCGGCTTTAACTGCGCTACGGTCGTAGGTTGGTGTATCAACATGGCTTGGTAATTGAGCCAAGCTCTGTTGGTTTAGCCCTGTAACTAGAGCGTCAGTGTGTTGGTATTGTGTCATGGTGTGACCTTACTAAACAAAGATAAAATATAAATTACGATACTGTATTACGATGCTGTATTGAGTACTTTATGGCGCTTTAACGACCAGTACGCAGTAACAAAATAAATAACAGTACAAATAAAACAGGCTATTTCGAATTGCGATTTATTAGCGCTGTACATACTCATAGTTTCACTGAAAAACATCACTTGGCTGGCAAATATAAAAATAATAACCAACGAAACAGTAGAAACCGCGTTAAGTACTTTGGTAAATACAGAGCTGTCAATTACTGGCTTTGGAATGTCTTTAGCCTCAGCTGCTTGATATTCTTTAATATCACGTTGCTCTTGCTTTTCTGCTGCAATTTCTTGTGTGTAATCGTCACCAGCGCCGTATTTTTTAGCTAAAAGCGTGTAAACAACAATGGTGAAAATCCATGTAGGAATAAATAAGTAGTAAAACGACATTACATCAATTGCGTTTAAGCCAAAACCAAACACAAGTGCTAACGCCCAAGATGCTATAGCCGGTACGCTGCGGGTAATATTTTTATATTTAGCCCAGTAACGTGTTAGGCCAATTTTAGGAAATAACACATGCTCAGCAAACACAATGCCGCCTACTGGTACAACTAATAAGCCTGCGTAAGTAAGTAGCGGAAGCATTTGAGAAAATACAAACGGGAAACATGCAATAATTACGGTTACAACACCTACAATAGCGGTGGTGCGTTCACGTGATTGATTAACAAATATAGATTGCGCTGCAAGGCCTGCACGGTAAAGGTTTGCGTTAGCTGTAGTCCAACCGGCAATAATTACAATAACAAAGCCAGTCCAACCTAATGCATGGTATGCAACATCGCCCGGATCAAGTGATGAAATAGTTGTTTTAAGTAATACCGCAACACCTGCGCCCATAATACCAGCAGAGATCCACGCTAAGTAATGACCAAAAAACATGCCCACACCAGAAAACAAACCATAGCTTTTGCGTTTAGCAAATCTAAAAATAGCCATGTCGATTAAACCAAAGTGAGTTATTGAGTTAGCAGCCCATGCAAAGCCAATCACTTCTAATAGGCCAATGCCCTTTTCACCATCGGCATTGGTGCCCGTCCATATGGAGGAGTCGCCTATGGTCATAAAGTCGCTAAAGCTAGTTAAAGAGGTAGAACCTAATACATGATTTGAAAGCTCAGGGAATAACGCGAACGAACCTGCAATAAATATAACAAATAGCCACGGCGCACACAGCTTTGAAAAGTCAGCAACCGTAGAAAAGCCATACATCGCAACAAATACAACAATAGAGCCAACAGCTAAAACAATGGCTACAAACCAAAAGCTATTTGGATACCAATCAAGTTGCGCAGGTATATCAAACAAAAACCGCACGGCGGTGGAGGATACCGTGATCATCGCGGCCGATATAACACTAAAAATAACCACGTTAGCCCAGTTATAGAGCTTGGTCATTGAGTTACCAGCAATTTTGTTTAAGTAGTTATATAAACTTAAGCGGGTTTCTACTGCAATGGGTGCAGTAATCAGCCACCAAGAACACATTGCTAACAGGTTACCTATTAATAAACCCAGTAGAATGTCGATGGTTGAAGCGCCTAATGCAACAAACGTTGCACCAATAACAAATTCAGTAGCCGCAACATGTTCGCCGGCGTATAGCCCTGCAAAATGCTTCCAGCCGTGAAGCTTATTATTAGCAACAGGAAGTTGCTCTTCGTTTACATCTTTAAATGTTTGTGTGTGTGGACTCGTTGCCATGGTATTTCCTATTGTTAACAGCAAAGCATTTGATACCAATCTGCATAACTATTTGAATAATTTAACGAGTTAAATTACCCCATAACGTCGTTAAAAATTTTATATTTAGAACAACTAGATATAAAAATTTTTGCCTAGTTACAGTGCAATTTTCTTATCGTTAAATAAACCCCATATTCAAGCAGATTGGTATAGAACCTAAATACTTTGCCTTTTATAATTTGGCTTATAAACGCATGATGTTTTGCCACGTTTTGTTTTATTTTTAGTAAAGCAAAACCATCTACATTTATATTTTGCGTTTGCTTGCCTGTCAGTGTGTAAGGCGAGCAAATCACGTTAAAAACTTTGTTTATTTAAAAAGCTGCGTGTTTACTGCTTTTTAAGTGCAGGGTATTCACTAAAAAAATCTTGCCAATGCGTTAAATGATCAACATTTGGGTAAGCACTGTGTACATGATTAACAGAGCCTTGCATATGTTGCCCACCGCTGTAATGCAGTACTTGCATAGTGGCGTCAATCCCTGCATTTACGCCGGCTTTACTGTCTTCAATTACTAAGCAATGCTCTGGCTTTACACCCATTTGCTTAGCTGCATGTAAAAATAAATCAGGCGCCGGTTTACCACGCTTAACTTCGCTGCTGGTAAAAACCGTATCGCTAAAGTACTTACTTAAACTCACTACGCTCAACGCTTTTGCGGTGCGTGCTGGGCTGCTGCTAGTAGCAATACAAATAGGCACAGCTAAATTGTTAAGTACGTCTTTTATACCGTCAGTCGTGGTTAGTCCGGTTTCAAATTCGTTTAATAGTGCCTCGCGGTAGTCACCTTCAAAGCTTTCAGGAAGAGTGACATTAAATGCATCCGCTATTTTTTGGCTTACTGTTTTAAAGTTGCAGCCTAAAAAGTGTTGCTGTACATAAGCGCGGTCAATCTCAACGCCTTTTTCAACAAGCATATTAATGAGTACTTGTGCGCTTAAAATTTCGCTATCAATAACAACGCCATCACAATCAAATATCACTAGCTCAATATTAGTATTCATCTTGTTACCTTATTAACACTGTTTGGTTTAGCTAATTTAAATATAACGAGTTAAGCGCGATTAATATTGTGCAACTTTTTAGTGCAACTCAGTGGTGAGCATAAGCTCATTGCCTGAGCATATTCCCTTTATTGCGCGAATATGTCAACACACTGTAAGTATAAAACGCACCAGCTTGGTGAAAATACCGCCAGATAAAACTAAAAACCTTTGTATTTAATAAATTTTATAAAAGCATATTGCGACTAAGGTCGTAGTAAAAAAATTACATTAATGTAAAAAGTGTATCTGCAAATTCATTTCATCTGTTTTACAAATCACATCAATCTAATTAATCAGTTTTACCGAAGTTAATAAAGTTAATACTATCGTTAACAGATTAACAGCCTGCACCACTGCCGGCACTTTTAAATAGATGAGGTCGACAATGAATACTCAAATAAACAAAACAAAATTAACACTAACTGCACTGGCACTTGCAATGGCATTACCGGCAAGCGCAGCAACAACTCTTACTAAAGATAACGGCGCAGCTGTTGGCGACAACCAAAATTCAATTACCGCTGGCGAACGTGGCAGTGTATTACTAGAAGACGTGCAACTAATTCAAAAACTGCAACGCTTTGCACGTGAGCGTATTCCTGAGCGTGTTGTGCATGCTCGTGGGACTGGCGCACACGGTGTGTTTGTAGCATCAAAAGAGCTAGATGATTTAACAATTGCAGCACCGTTTACACAAGCTGGTAAAGAAACAGACGTATTTGTTCGTTTTTCATCAGTAATTCACTCAAAAGGCAGCCCAGAAACACTGCGTGACCCACGTGGCTTTGCAACTAAGTTTTACACAGACCAAGGTAACTGGGATTTAGTAGGTAACAACTTACCGGTGTTCTTTATTCGCGATGCGATTAAATTTCCAGATATGGTTCACTCTTTAAAACCATCTCCGGTTGATAACATTCAAGATCCTAACCGTGTATTTGACTTTTTCTCGCATGAACCAGGTTCTACACAAATGCTAACGTGGGTTTACAGCGACTACGGTACACCAGCAAGTCTTCGTAAAATGGACGGTTGGGGTGTACATGCATACAAAATGATTAACAAATCGGGCGATGTTAAATACGTTAAGTTTCATTGGGTAAGCCAACAAGGTATTGATAACCTTGACGCAAAAGAAGTAGCTAAAGTGCAAAGCCAAGACTTCCAACACTTAACACGCGACCTTTACAGCGAAATTGGCAAAGGCAATTTCCCTAAATGGGATCTGTACATTAAAACGCTTGATCCGTCGCAGCTTGATGACTTTGATTACAACCCGTTAGATGCAACAAAAATGTGGTTAGACATTAAAGAAACTAAAGTAGGAACAATGACCTTAAACCGTATGCCAACTAACTTCTTCCAATCTACGGAACAAGTAGCAATGGCACCGGCAAACATTATTCCAGGTATTGAGCCATCAGAAGACAGACTATTACAAGGTCGTATGTTTTCTTACGCTGATACACAAATGTACCGCCTAGGTGCTAACCACCAGCAATTGCCAATTAACCGTGCAAAAGTTGAAGTGGTTAACTACAACCAAGACGGCGCAATGAATATTGGTAACACAACAAGCAATGTGAACTATCAGCCAAGCCAAGAAAACGTAGCTGAAAACCCAATTGCACGTAGAAGTAACACAGAGCTAAAAGGCTTTGTACAACAAGCCGCGATTAAAAAGCAGCAAAACTTCGCGCAAGCAGGTGTTATATACCGTGGTTTTAGCAAGCAAGAACGTACAAACCTAATTAATAACCTAGCAGGCGATTTAGGCAAAGTGCAAAACAGCAGTGTTAAACACAAAATGCTTAGTCACTTTTACAAAGCTGATAGCGAGTACGGTACACGCTTAACTAAAGCTGTAAACGGCGACCTTAAAATGGTTAAACAACTAGCCGCTAACTTATAAGCAACTAGTTAAAAGCAATTAGTCCCAACTAAATAGCTATTTAAACCACAACCATGAGGAAGGAATAAACCCCTTCCTCTTTTATAAGAGACAATTGTTATGCGTAATTTATTAATTGTAGTCGCTCTACTACTGAGCTTTACCAGTAGCGTTTACGCTCAAAATACATCAGATACACAAACACCCAGTACGCAATCTGAAACCCAACATTCTGCAAAAACTCAATACGATAGTTTATTTGCTTATTACTTTGCCGCAGCACGCACAAACGACACAGCTGTAATAGAGCAATTTGTAGATGCCGGTATTCCTATCGACAGCTACAACAATAAAGGCTACACCGCGTTAATGATTGCTACTTACCATGGTAATAAAAACACGGTTAATACACTTTTACACTTAGGCGCTAATGCCTGTCTAGAAGATAACCGTGGCAACACAGCGCTAATGGCCGCTATTTTTAGAGGTGAATTTAGTATCGCTAAAACACTCGTATCACTTGATTGCGACAACGCGCATCAAAACAAAGCCGGTCAAACAGCAGAGCAATTTGCACAAACATTTGGTCAACAAAAAGTTATAGAGTTACTAGCGCAGGTAAATAATGCAAAATAATCTGCACGCAACAAAAAGCCCTAAAATAATAGGGCTTATTTTTAATAAAATTAGTCTTATGTTGCAGACGCTATTTGGGGTTGTTTAGGCTTTTCTCGCGTTACAAAGTAACAAATTAGCGAGCCCACTGTTACCAGCACAACCCCCTGCCAAAACGAAGCACTCAGCATAATAGATAAATACAACGCCGAAATAATAGTAGAAAACACCGGTGTAAAGTACGAAAGCGTTCCCAAAAGCATTAAGTTACCGGCAATAATAGCTTGATTCCACAGTGCATAACCGCTCCCCACGACTACACCAGCTAATAGCAACGTTATGCTTGAGCTGAGCGAAAACGTTAATGGCGCTTCATTACTAAAACTATATTGCGCCCACAAACTCATTGCCGTAACAGTAAAAAATAACGTAATGGCATTTTTACCATTACTCAGCTTTTGCGTTACTACGCAATAAATAGCCCATATAAACGCTGCAGCTAATGCCATTAAGTAAGTAGCAGGATTATCAGCAAAGTTAGTCACAAGCGTATCGAGTGACATTTTTTGATCGCCCGTAATACACCAAGCAACGCCTAAAAAAGCAATGACCATGCTTGGGTAAACCCAGAAACTTACTTTTTTACGGCCAATAATAATAGAGAGCAGTATAGTCAGCGTGGGCCATAAATAATTAATAACCGCCATTTCCATTGCCTGATGACGACTATTTGCCATACCAATAGAAAGTGCCAAACAAATTTCGTACGCTACAAATAATAAAGTACCTATTACCAAGTAACGTTTTGAAAACCCACTAAACTTGGGCACTCCCATAACCAAAATTAAAAATATCGCACTGACAGAATACATAGCCGCCGCACCACCAATGGGGCTAAACAACTCAGAAATATCCCGTAGTAATGCAACTAAGCAACTCCACAGTAATATTGCAGCGACTCCATATAGTGTATATTTATTTTTGCTTATAAAATCCATTTGCCAATCCAAAAGTACTACTCGTAAATTTGAAACTAAACTAACAGTAATTATTTAATTAAACAATAAGGGTCTGTTGTTCTTTCAAGGTTAAATTTGCAGCACTCTGTTTGGTATTTAGGCAAGGCAGAACCTATATAGTGTGGTTATTCCCCATTAATGGGCGATAACGTAGCATTAATGCCAAACAGGCGCTGCCCAAAGGGTTCTTCCTAGGGGCTACTTACTCTTTGTTGCCTACATGGATGTAGGTAAGGGGCGTGAGCAGGACGCGGAAGCTTTGCTCGGTTTTTACTTAGCCCACTAGGTTACAAATCTCGCGCCGCGATTAAATAGCCCCTAGTTTGAACAAATTTTAATCCGCAAAGTTCAACAGACCCTAAAGTTAATAGCTTAAACCTCTCGCCTGTTTTTAACATTCACACTTTTTAGTAATTGACCTTTTGGTCAGTAAAGCTACAATCAATCAATACGTTAAACACGCAAACTCTATAATGACCACACAAATAAAGCCAAATAAAAAAGAAATTACACGCGAGAAAAACCAAAAACTAATTTTAGATGCCGCCGAGCAATTGTTTTCGCAATTAGGTTACGACGGAGCAAGTATGAGCATGGTTGCTAAAGAAGCGCAGGTGCCAAAAGCTAATATTTTGTATTACTTTAAAAGTAAAGATGGTCTGTACGAGTCTGTGATCGACCGCATAATAGCTAATTGGAACTTAGGGCTCGATAACGTCACAATTAACGACGATCCAGCTACCGTGCTTTATAACTATATTAAAAGCAAAGTAATACTCGCCGTAAATCAGCCAATGCAATCTCGCTTATTTGCCAGTGAAATACTGCGTGGTGCCCCTTATTTACAAAACTACTTTAGAACCAATACCCGCCCTTGGGTTAAACAAAAGGTTGATGTACTTCAAGCATGGATGGATGCAGATAAAATGGATAAGGTTGACCCCTATCATTTGCTCTTTACTATTTGGTCTACCACGCAATATTACGCCGACTTTCAGGCTGAGGTTTTACTCGTAATGAACAAATTAGAGTACGACGAAACCGATGTGGCACAAATTACGCAATCAATTGCCCACATAATTTTAAAAGGTATTGATCTTAAAATACCTGAGCAAAGTGAGACTTAACCCATGACATCGTTTACTACACCCGATTTGTTTGACGATCATCGCGATAACGTGCAAGTAGCAGACAGCGGCCTTTATCACTTTGGTAAAAAAACCACGTTTTATGGCAAAGTAGTTACCGTTACCTGCCCAGAAGACAACTCTTTTGCTGCCGATATATTGCATGAAAATGGTGAAGGTAAAGTATTGGTTATAAACGGTTTTGCGAGCAAACGCTTTGCATTTATAGGCGATATTATGGCTGAGCGTGCCTTAAGTAATGGCTGGGAAGGCGTAATAATAAATGGCTGTTGCCGAGATATTGAAATACTCGCCACAATGAACTTACCTGTAATGGCGCTAGGCTCTACACCGCGTAGTACCTTAAAGCGCGGCTTTGGTGATAAAAACCAAGCTGTTACCATGCTTAGCACCACTATTGAACCTAACGATTGGGTTTACGCCGATATTAATGGTTTAATCATCAGTAAAACGCCCCTTATTTAGCACTCAAAACCATATAAATAAAGACCAACTTGGTGCATCTGCGCACCAAATTGGTTTGTTTTAGCTCATTTTAATCTCACTATTTCTACAGCCCACACTTACAAATCTCATACAACCCACTAAATCCTGACCAGTTGGACAGGATTTTAATTTATGGCATTCCTCTTGCTTAGTCTAAGCACTATAAAATCAAAACTACCGATTAAAAAGCACAGCTTTAGCAATTGCATTAAATTAGTGATCTATTATAACGAGAAGAAAATGACGCAGTGAGTGCGCTATTTAATCCGATAAAATGATCATGTTTTTAATAAAATTGGTATTCATAATAATAACCAGCCCGCTTTTTAATCACTCTTAACTTAATAAGTAAGTACTTGGTCAGTTTTATAATAATGAGCTGCAAATGAGTGATAAAAAAAACAACAAAGGTATATTTTGCAATCACGGTCCTACCCTGTGGCAAACAAACCACTCTGGAGTGCTTGCAAACAATCGCTTAGCTGTAAAAGATGTATTTGCAGTAAAGGGCGAGCGTAACAGCGCAGGCAACCCAAACTGGTTTAAAACAGCTAAACCGGCTCAAAATACGGCAAGCTCGGTTAATAAGCTCATGACCGCTGGTTGTAACTTTATAGGCTTTACCCATACTGACGAACTGGCTTATAGCTTAGAGGGTAGTAATATACATTATGGCGCTGCGCAAAATCCTAAATTAAAAGGGCATGCTTGCGGTGGTTCGAGTATGGGGTCTGCTGCTGCAGTTGCTGCAAACTTAGCTGATATTGGCTTAGGCACCGACACCGGCGGCTCAATTAGAATACCCGCCAGCTATTGTGGTTTATATGGCATAAGGCCAAGCCATAACGTGATTGAAAAAGACGGCCTAATACCGTTGGCTCCCCCTTTAGATACCATAGGTTGGCTTACCCAAAGCGCCGAGCTATTAAGCAGCGTTGGCGATATATTATTACCACAACAAGCTATTAATAAAGTAAATACGCTGGTTATTTGCGAAGCACTATTTGAACTCGTTGACCCTGCTTTACAAGCCCCACTTAAACAATTGCTTGAAAAAACCAAGCCTAATTTTAAGCACCATAAAGAATTTGAACTACCTAACAGCAACTTATTAAATGAACTTGCGGATAGTTTTAGAGTACTGCAAGGGCGAGCAATCGCAAAAACGCATAAAGATTGGCTTCAATTGCCGGGGCAACTTCCCCAGTTTGCTCCAGCAATTGCGGCACGTTTTAATATGGCGCTTGCCCTAACTGATCAAGAAGAACAAGAAGCACTAAAAGTACAAACCCAATGGCAAACACTAATAGCTAAAAACCTAAATACAAACAGCTGTTTATTTTTGCCAACCACCCCCACAACCGCACCTAAATTAGGCGCCGACACAAGCGCCTTACGCATGCAAATTATTACGCTTTCGGCAATTGCAGGGCTTAGTGGCTCAGCGCAAGTGCATTTACCGCTGGCTGATTTAGCAAATGATCATCCGTATGGTTTTTCATTAATGATGAGCCACGGTAACGATAAAAGCCTACTTGCTTGCGTTAAGCACCTAGCTGCACACTTTAAACAGGACACACCGGCATGACCACACACAACATTGCATTTACCGCGTCTCATTTTTCGGCCACTGAGGCGGGTATAAATATACTAAAACAAGGCGGTACAGCTACCGAGGCTATGGTAGCGGCTGCCGCTGCTATTAGCGTTGTATACCCACATATGAACTCAATTGGTGGCGACAGCTTTTGGCTTATCGATAACCCAAACCAAAAAACGCCCACAGCTATTGACGCCTGCGGCCGCGCAGCAACTAATACAACGGCATATAACTTGCTCACGCAAATACCAGAGCGCGGCGGATTAAGCGCACTTACTCAAGCGGGCACAATACGCGGCTGGCAAAAGGCGCTTGAACTAGATGAGCACGCAGCACTACCACTGTCACAAATTTTAGCACCCGCTATTGAGCTTGCGCGCGAGGGCTTTACCGTTACAAAAAGCTTGCAAGCAGGCTGCGAAAAGCTAGCCACTGCTAACAATACCAATGACGCGTTTAAAAACCTCTACATACCCAATGGCAAGCCCTTACAAGCAGGTCAACATTTTAAAAACCCTAAACTTGCAGCAACGTTTGAATACCTAGCAAAACATGGTTTAAACGCATTTTATGAAGGCGCACTTGCCAACTCATTTGCCGCCGACTTAGCAAAAGCAGGCAGCTCAATTACCGCAGGTGACATTGCAAATACTAAAGCCGAGGTAGTTACTGCGCTAAATGCAAACCTCAGTGGTATTGATTGCTACAACTTACCCGCGCCAACACAGGGCGTGCATTCACTACAAATAATTGGTGCCGTAAATAAGTTAAAGCATTTAGCTAAAACCGATGCCGACTGGACGCACTTAATTGTTGAGGCAACTAAGCAAAGCTTTACCCATCGCCCTACCCTTTGGGCTGACCCTGATGTGTTGGGGGATGATTATAAAAACGCACTAACCGATGATCGCTTAAGCGAACTTGCTAACAATATTGATATGAGTAAAGCCAAAAAATGGCCATTTAACGCAGAGCCTGGCGATACTGTGTGGATGGCAGCCAGAGATAAAAACGGGCAATTAGTCAGCTTTATTCAAAGTATTTACTGGGAATTTGGCAGCGGAATATTAATGAGTGAAGGCGGCTTTGTGTGGAATAACCGTGGTTTAAGCTTTAGTTTAAACAATCAAGATACCAACGCTCTTGCTCCAAATAAAAAGCCCGCTCATACACTTAACCCAGCACTGGCAAAGTTTAGCGATGGCCGTCGACTTGCTTACGGAACAATGGGCGGTGAAGGGCAGCCACAAACTCAAGCCGCTGTTTTTGCAGGCTACGCATGGCGAAATAAATCTATTAAACAAGCAATTAGCGACCCTCGTTGGTTACTTGGACGCACATGGGGCGATACGAGTACAAATTTAAAAATTGAAAAAGGGTTAGTTTTTCATATAGAACATGAATTAAATCAACGTGACCACGATTGGGTAAGCGTTGATAATAATAACGAAATGATGGGGCACGCTGGGGCGATTTTAGATACACCTACAAGCCTTGAAGCTGCAACAGATCCTCGTTCAGATGGACGTGCAACAGTAACTACAGCAGGAACACAATGTCAGAAATAATAAATCAATGGCCAATTATAGTAGCCTTAATAGCAACCGGTATTTTTGCCGGTATTTTAGCAGGACTTTTTGGTGTAGGCGGCGGTATTGTTATCGTCCCTGTGCTGTATTTTTTACTGCAAGGTTTTGGCGTAAGCCCAGAGTCGGCAATGATGATAGCCACCGCTACATCACTTGCAACCATAGTACCTACTTCGCTTTCATCTATTCGCTCGCATCATAGCAAAGGGAATATTGACCTTGCGCTAATAAAATACTGGGCACCATTTATTTTAGTTATGGCCGTTGTAGGCAGCTACTTAGCGCACTCAATACGCGGTAATGCACTGGTACTTATGTTTGCCTGTATTGCTATTTTAGTCAGTTTAAACATGCTATTTAGAGCCGGCGCACCCGCGCTTGTAAAACAACTACCAGGTAAATTTGGTCAAGGCGTTATGGCAAGTATTGTAGGTGGTTTGTCGGTAATGATTGGCATAGGCGGCGGCACTATTGGCGTACCTATGCTAAACGCATTTAATGTACGTGCCCATGTTGCAGTAGGTACTGCGGCCGTTTTTGGTTTATTGATTGCGCTACCTGGCGTTATTACCTTATTAAGTATTGGCACAACGCCAACCGATGCTCCCCTAGGTACGTGGGGGTTGGTTAACCTCCCGGCCTTTTTTCTTATTATTCCGCTGACTATTTTATTTGCGCCTATTGGCGTAAAAATTGGTAGCAAGCTGGATCAAAAACAACTAAAACGCGCCTTTGCCGTTGTATTAATGATAACCGGCATACGCATGCTTATTCAGACTCTGGGAGCCTAAAATATGTTTAATAACACGCAAGTTCAAACCTTAAACCCACCACAGCGTTTATTAATGGGACCAGGCCCAATTAATGCCGACCCTCGTGTTTTACGTGCTATGTCGGCGCAGCTTATAGGCCAATACGACCCAGTAATGACCGGTTTTATGAACGAAACCATGGCACGTTACCGCGAAATTTTTAAATCTAAAAACGAATGGACCATGCTAATAGACGGCACATCGCGCGCAGGGATTGAAGCCGTATTATGCTCAATTTTACGCCCAGGCGATAAAGTACTTGTGCCAATTATGGGGCGCTTTGGCCACCTACTTGCTGAAATAGCAGAACGCGTTGGCGCAAAGGTGCACACAATAGAAGTACCGTGGGGCGAAGTGTTTACGCCAGAGCAAATCGAAAAAGCCATTGTTGATGTAAAACCCCATGTACTTGCTATGGTACAAGGCGATACATCCACCACCATGAACCAACCTCTTGAGCATATTGGCGATATTTGCCAAAAGCACGATGTACTATTTTATTGCGATGCCACCGCCTCTATTGTGGGTAACGAACTTCCTGCCGATGAATGGAAACTCGATGCACTTTCGGTTGGTCTGCAAAAGTGTTTAGGCGGACCTTCTGGGTCTGCGCCATTAACGCTTAGCGACAAATGCGCTGATTGGATCCAAAAACGCAAAAAGGTAGAAGCAGGCATTCGCACGGCCGATCATACCGACGGCACAGAACCCTTTGTACGCTCTAACTATTTTGATTTAGGTATGATCATGAATTACTGGGGAGAAGAGCGCCTCAACCATCATACCGAAGCCACCAGCATGCTGTACTGTGCCTCAGAATGCGCCCGCATAGTCATTGAAGAAGGCGTGGATAACTGCGTAGCGCGCCACAAATTACATGGAGATGCCATGCTAACGGGTATTCAAGCGCTCGGCTTAAATGTATTTGGTGATTTAACACATAAAATGAACAACGTACTGGGTGTGTATATACCCGAGGGCATTAATGCCGATCACGTGCGCGGACAAATGCTAACCGATTTCGGAATAGAAATTGGCACCTCGTTTGGACCACTGCATGGAAAAATTTGGCGTATTGGCACCATGGGCTACAACGCCCGTAAAGATGCTGTATTACAAACACTTGCAAGCCTTGACGCTTGCTTACATGCCAACGGTTACAAAGGCCCTAAAGGCGAAGCCGCCATTGCCGCCCTTGTTCACTATAAATAAAAAAAGGATTTAGCATGACGATTGAATGCCCACAACACAGCCCTTTATTAGATAAAGAACTTGCTGATGAATACGCAACACGCGCTTTATCTCGCTGTAAAACTCTCAGCGCACTATCGCAAATGCAAGGTGGCATTCACCGTGTGTACTTATCAAAAGAGCACAAAGAGTGTAACGCCGTTACTGCATCGTGGATGGTTGAGGCAGGCATGCAATCGTGGCAAGACGAAGTGGGCAACCTTTGGGGGCGACTAAAATCATCAAACCCTCATGCTAAACGTTTAATTATAGGATCGCACCTAGACACCGTACCAAACGCAGGTGCGTTTGATGGTATTTTAGGTGTACTACTGGGGATAGAAATTGCAGCGCTTGCAAATAAGTTAAAGCTCGACCTGCCCTTTCATTTAGATGTAGTGGGCTTTTGCGATGAAGAAGGCACCCGCTTTGCCACCACTTTAATTGGCTCAAAAGCCCTCGCTAACGAATTTGACCCACAGTGGCTAAACATTGAAGACACAAACGGCATAACTATGCGCCAAGCCATGCTCGACTTTGGCCTAAACCCTAACGACTACGCAAAGGCCGCACTAAATAAAAGCGAATTACTAGGTTACTGGGAAACTCATATTGAACAAGGTCCTGTACTCGAATCGGTTAATCAGGCATTAGGCGTTGTAACTGCAATCGCAGGTGCTAAACGCGCCATGCTTACCCTAACAGGGCAAAGCGGTCATGCGGGTACAACCCCTATGAACTTACGTCAGGATTCGTTAGCAGGCTGCGCTGAATTAGTAACCGAAATTGAAAAACTTGCAAACAATGCTAAAAATGGCGAAGTTGCCACCGTAGGGCAAATACAGTCTCGCCCTGGGGCTACAAACGTGATTGCAGGTAAAACAACCATTAGCCTAGATGCACGCGCACAAAGCGACACCGATCTCGCTAACTTACTAAGCGCCATACAAAACAGCGCTCAATCTATAGCAAGCAAACGCAATTTAACGCTTGATTGGCAATGGACGCATGCCGCCGATGCCGTAGCGTGCGACACCACTATTCAGCATTTGTTTTCAAGCGCATGTAAACTCAATAACCAAGCATCGCCTTCACTTGCCTCAGGCGCAGGGCACGATGCAATGGCAATCGCTCCAATTTGCCCCGTTGGCATGTTGTTTATACGCAGCCCTGGCGGTATAAGCCATCACCCAGCAGAAGCGGTTATCGACAAAGATGTAATAAAGGCACTCAGTGTAATGTACAGCGCGCTTTTACTTTATGTGAAAGAGCGTGAGTGATTTTAAGGTAATCGAGTAAACCAAGTATATTAACTTGGTATGCTTAGGGGCTTAAACCTCCTCAAAGTCATTTGGAGGTTATTACTGAAGGCAGGTAAATGCAGGAATATACGTTATTTAAAGTAGCTTTATCGGGCTGCCCTTTGCTCTTTTAGGCTAAGGCGTTTATGTGAGCTATATACATGTTGAATGTTTGTACCATTAACCAAATATGCATCCATTTCGACGGTAATTAAACCCGATAATGGCTTGATTTCTAGAACACCCAACTCACCTAAATTTGCAGATAGTAAAGTATTATTCCTAATAGCTAACAAAGTTTTGTCAGTATCTCGTAAGTCACCATTCACATATAATTTAGCACCACTAAACCAAGTGTTAATTATTTTAACTTTGATTGACTTAACAGTAAATTCAAAGGATTTTCTCATCAGATCTCCATACCCAGAAAATGTAATTATTATACTTTATGTTCTTATATGTTTGGCGCACAACCACTTTCGTTTAATACCCGCTTAGTCGATGCAGGGTAATTTTTTAGTGCAGCCAAAGGGCGAATTGGCCGCTGAACCAAATTACCTGAGCAGTTTGGGCACACGTTATTTAATACCGTTTGAGCACAGCCAGAACAAAATGTGCATTCAAATGAACAAATAAAAGCCTCGTGGACTGTGCAGGTAGATTCTTATCACAACATTCACAATTAGGTCTTAAATCTAGCATTTAGCGCTCCCTTTTATCCACCCAATGCTGAGTAAATATCGACTACCTTTTATAACTTTTGATACCTGATGCTCACTTACATCAGGGCGGAATAGCTTAACCCGCTTTGTTTCAAATATCGGATCACTGCAAATAAACTCACCACCCAAATCTGCTTTTTTAAGCACTATATTCAATCGATAGTGTTTACCAGATTCAACTTTATCTGTGTGTGGTGCTATTTCACTTCCTTGTGGGAATTTAAGCAAATATGTATCAAATTTAATTGGCCACGTAGCACCACAAATCAACATTTTATCGTAGCCTGATTTTTGTCGGCCTCGCTCCCAACAAAATAATTTATTCAAAAAAAACATACAATCCCTCGAAACAGCTAACAAGCTGCAGGTTAACTCGTTTTTTTATTTTTATTGATAAACAAACCATAGCCGAGTTCATATTTTGATTCAATCGATTACTGTATTTTATGTGGGATATAAAAGGGAGTTTTAATGGTGTTTTGATTGGCGTTTTAAAAGACATTATGGTGGCTATAATTGACAGAAAATCAAAATATAGCCACCCGTTTTACTTTAATGCTTATTTAAGGACTTATTTAATCGTTACCTTTGCATCACTTACCCATGTTTCAGTTATAGCTTCATCATTTTTATCAACTAAATACGCGCGTATGTTCACCGGATTGTTGTTAGCTTGCTTGTAATCAAACGCTAATCGCCATTGGTTTGTACCCACTATAGGGTAAGCGCCAATAGGTTCTAGTATTTCACCGTTGCTGGCTTCAACAATCGGCTTTATACCACTTTTATTATCTAAGCCTTTAAATACTGGACCTTCAAAATCAATCACCATCTTGTTAACGCCTTCAGGAATAGGCTGGCCGGGAATTCCGCCTAAGCCTTGGCGAGTATTTACAACGCTTGCAAGCGTTTTTGATTTTGGATCGAGTGGACGCCATTCAATATCATAAGAAAAGGTAAACTCATCACCTTTGCGCGCCTCTTTTTCGGGCACCCAATAGGCAACAATATTGTCGAACGTTTCATCTTTTGTAGGAATTTCGATTAACTGTACTGCGCCTTTGCCCCAATCGTCAGTAGGTTTAATCCACGCTGATGAACGCTTATTGTAAAATACGCCGTCGTCCTGGTAGTTATTAAAGTCACGATCTCTTTGGATTAAACCAAACCCTTTTGGGTTCTCATCAATAAAGCTATTGGTCGACACTGACTGAGGATTATTTAATGGGCGCCAAACGTATTGACCCGTTCCTGTGTGAATCGCTAGGCCATCGCTGTCGTGAATTTCTGGGCGCCAATCTTTAGCTTCTGTTTTATCTTTTTGTGAGTACCAATACATACTGGTTAACGGTGCTACGCCTAAGCGTTCAACATCGGCACGCATATACAAATTAGCCGTTACAGAGGTAATATGGCCTTTGGCTTCTTTGTTATCTTTACTTAAACCAAATCGATAAGCACCAGTGATAGAAGGCCCTTCAAGCAATGCCCAAACAGACACGCTTTCACCTTTTTTCTCTGCGGGGCCAATCCAAAATGCAGAAAAGCGCGGAAATTCTTCTGGCTGATTCATACCCGTATTAATTGCAATACCTCGAGCCGACAGTCCATATTGCCCCTCTGGCCCGTCGGTACGAAAATAAGACGCGCCTAAAAAAGATATCCAATCTGGTTTCATATCTGGGCGCATTATTCTAAAGCCTGCAAATCCAAACCCTTCTGGGAGATCGTGAGCTGGGCTGTCATCAGGCATATCAAAAACATCATTACTAAAAGGTACATTTTGTACCTGATTTTTATCGTCTCTGATGTAAATACTTACTGGCTCAGGAAAATATCGCCCAGGATAAAATAATTGTACAGGTGCCTTTTTTCCACTTGGATATAAAGTTTCATCTTCTTTAAAACGTATTTTCCAATGTTCGTCATAGGTAATTTTATCGATTAGCTCCGGCGCTGGCACCTTGGTTTCAGTATAGGGCTTTTCGGCTGAGGCTTTTGCCAGCGCTTTTAAGTCTTCGAATGAAAACTGTGTTTTATCTACTGCTTCTGTCGCGTAAGACGACATCGAAGTGCTAAAAATAATTGCGATAAATAACTTTAATTTCATAAAAAGAATGTCCAATAAATTGAGTCAAATAAAAATGGGAACGCTGCACGAACGTATGTTTAACTTAAAGTTCTGTATGGATATTACGTCACGCAATATGAACTAGCGTTTACTAAAGTATTGTTATTTGACTACAGGACCTCCCATAATTAATTTTTTTAGGGTATTGGTTTTAATAGAAATTGCGCGCGTTTGATGATATCGCTGAAGTGAAAATAAGTGGAATAGCGCAATTTATTATTAGATCGCTGGTATTTAAATGGATAAGGGTTGTATCTAGGTGGTGGAAAACGAAGAGGCTCAACACTTTGAAAACTTGCAATTAATGGCTGAATTTTACTTGGCCTTCACTTCAGGGCATGTTTTGAAGTTAATTTTTCAATGGCATTTTTAGCTTCTTTCAAACTTACACCATGAACAGATCTATAATATTTTATTGCTCTAACTTTATGACCTGATTTTAAAGCAACAATAACATCACCTTCAGTTACGCTGCCATGCTTAGGTATTGAGTTACCAAATATTAATATAAATAAAACTGCAATAACCGCTAAAACCCCCCAAATATATTCAATTTCCATAAATATCCTCGATGTTCGAAAAATAATGAGCCTGTAGATTAACTCGTTTTTTATTTGTTTTTATTGATAAACAAACCAGAGCTGAGTTCCTCTTTTGTTTGTAATAATGTTCACCAAGAGCAAAATGTATTTTTATCTTATTTTAATTATTCTTATTGGCTACAGGTTAAATAGCCTTTCGCATTTTATTTAATAACTCGTAGCATGCTTTATACAACAGTATTTCCATGTCTTCGTTATGATACAAAGGACCCCAACGAAAAAAGCCTCTTAAGCTAAATTTTTTAGCTATGAATTCGCGCCACGTAACAGATTTAGAAACGCTGAACGTTTTAATCGTCTTGTTGTGTTTAATGTTATACAAGCGCGATACTAACTTAACTTTTGGTCGCCAAAATAGCGGAATAATAGCTGTATCAAAATCTATAGTGAATGCATCACCACCATGCAAAGTAACTATAACAACATCTAAACCAATATCTGACTTTTTAGGCTCTTTAATAGACGAAATGCTGTGAAGACAAAAAATATCTTCAAGCTTCTTGTGCATATGATCTTGTAGTGAATCGCCCGTTATATAAAAAAACGACTCTACCTTAGAAAAATGGCTGCTATTAGCTACAGCTAACGATCCCAAATAAACATTTGGCTTTTCAGAGCTAAACCAATCGAATAGCAAATTTAAATTCCTTTTTTACTTATGCCGAATAAATAGGCCGTAAGGTTGTTATCTAAGGTTTGGGTGAAAAAGCAAAAACCAGCTGTTTTTGTTCTGCTTTACGATTTGTTTATTTACGCTCAACTATTTTACGACGTAATTGAATACCAAGTAATGTCCCTAATAAAACAGCAATAACATGCAACAAAGCTGATATTAAATATATCAAAAGCTCCATTGGTATTTTTAACAAAATGTATATTAAGGCACCGACACTTAGATCAATAAACCAATAAACCGCCGCAACTAAAAAGGCTTGTTTATACGGACTCACTGTTTGCTTATAGCCTAGGTAACAATAAACGATTAAAGAGGTTACAAATCCGAGGGCGTAATAAGTAAAAGTTAATGAGGTACTCTGAGTCATTTCATCAAAGCCAACGATCAACGTTGCTATTGTTGATAAAGTAACTAGCAATAAATACAAGCCTACTGAAAAGAGTACAATCCTAGAGTATTTCACGATAATCCTTTAGTAATATAATTAGGCTGTAGATTTGAATGCTAACGAGCCTGTAGAATAACTCCAACAGCCAAATTCAATTAATTAGTTTCTTTAATCTTAACGAGCCTGTAGATTAACTCGTTTTTTATTTTTTTGATAAACAAACCATAGCTGAGTTCCTATTTTGGTTCAATCGTTACTGTATTTCACGTGGAATATAAAAAGAGGACTAGGTGTTGTTTTAATTGACGTTTTGGAAGGTATTACTGGAAATTTAGTGTGCTAACTGTTTGTTATCGTCCTAACTTGGCGTATTTCAGAGTACTCGGACTGAATTAACCCAAAGCATTTAAGATCGTGAAACTGATTTTTCCAGTAACCACTTTGACGCCTTATACCTTCCTCTTTGAACCCAACTTTTAAAAGGAGTGACTCAGATGCAGAGTTTCCAAGAACAGTATCGCCTTGAATACGATTAAGTTTACCGCAAGATAAGTCACCTGAAAATGCGGCTTTAACTATTCGATGAACTGCTTCAGTAGAAAAACCCTTACCCCAATATTTAGGCAGTAAATCATATCCAATAACAGCATTTTTCATTTTAGGGCTCCAAGTATTAAAGCCGCAAGTACCTATAAGTTGATCTGTTTCTTTTAGGCGAATAGCCCAACGAATACCTGAGTTTTCTTTAAAACGAGCGTTAAAAAACTCAATTAAATGGCTGGCTTGTGACAGTTCAGTAAACGCCTCTAAATCATAATATTCTACAACTGAATTATCCGAGAACAACTCAAACAAACTATTTGAATCTTCTTTTGATAATTGATCTAACCTTAAGCGATTTGTCTCTAAAGTTGGAAATGACAACCTAAATCCTCCGTGAAATATAACAAGCCTGTAGATCAACTCGTTTTTTAATTTTTTATTGATAAACAAACCATAGCTGAGTTCCTATTTTGGTTCAATCTATTACTGTATTTCACGTGGAATATAAAAAATTGTTAGCTGTTGTTTTAATTGGTGTTTTGGAAGGTATTACGGGAAAGTTTAGTGTGGTTGGCTTTTTACTCTTTCTTTCATTGTAGCTCAGCTTTTTGCGTGATTCATTTTTATAAAACTCACTTAACCCGCTGCTTTAATTTATTATTTATGTAAAAGTTAGAATGAATTTCATCCTAATTCTTTAGCTTTTGTTTAACTCTATTTTTGAAACGTAAAATACAATACCAGCAACAAGGCCTACTATAGAAAATAAAAACAATTGTAAAAAGCTATATCCATAACCTATTAACGTAATTGAACCATTTTCGACCAATACCTTACCATTAATAATTGAGCTATCTAAACCTGAAGGGAAAACAAAAAAGAAAGAAACTAAGCAAGTAGATATAACTGAAGATTTGAGCACTGTATTTAGCGAATAATCACAACTTTTAGTGATAAATTTATAAATTGGAAATGCTGTTACTGGAACTAAAATTAGAACAACTATTAACGTCCAAATAAATATACCAAAAGGAATAATAGTAAATTTCATTTCAATTGCCATTGGCGCTAAAAATGCAACAACTAAAGAGGCTAAAATAAAGCTAAATATTGTTCTCAACTCGAAACCCTCTTAAAAAGCTAACGCCTGCCATAACCAGATTTGTGGCGCTCTTGCACAAACCCGATTAATGGTTTTGTTATGTAAGGTCACCGTCAAGTCCAAATTTTTCCCTGTTCAAAACTAGCGCTGCCAGTACAGTTACTCCTAACACTGTACCAACAGGGAACATGAAGAGTAACAATATTGAATATATTATTAGTGCCCAAAAAAGCCACTTAGTTCGATAGTTTAAGCCCACAACGGAAAATGTTAAAAAGCAAAGCGCAACTAAAAATAAGATGAACCCTGTTACTGTAGACAAAGCTGTTGATGACATTTCTTCTTGTGATATTTTAGGTTCATTATTTCCAAACAGCGTTATCTCTTGAAATGAAGAGGACATAATTAAATATGAATCAACAATCCCCCAAAGTGGTGCCCAGAAAAGCAATAATCCCAAAACTGCGACGTATTTCCCTATAGTTTCCTTGTTCATTATCTCTCCTCACGTAGTTATATAAAGAGCCTGTTAACAGGCAGAAAATAGTTAGTTAAATTAGCAACAAAGGAACAAAACCAACTATTTTTGTCCTTGTTTAACAGCCTGTTATGCATTGTTTACACTACAGTCAATTGTTGCGTTAATCTTTGGTGGGTAGACAGAACCAAACTGACTATGCGAGCCATAAGTACCCATTTTATATTTTTTTACGTATATATCACTAGATTTGCATAACTCTTTTCCTTTGAGCTCTACCAATTCGACCATATCTGTTTCATTAAGATCGGTATGACCAAAAACCTCAATTGAATACGTCCCATCAGAGTTTTTACTTACATCGCTATATTGGACTATGACACCTTTATAAGTTTTCATTCCAACACAACCAGAAATTATTAATATGATTAAAGGTAGATACTTTTTCATGCTTATCCTTAAACACCTAACAGCTTATTGAGCACCACTTTGGGGATTTATAGCACCCCAAAACGGCGTATATTACAATGTTCAATAATTCCACTAAACAACTTTAATGTAAACAAGTAATTAAATATGTTACAAAAAACCCTTTGTAATTTTTTCACCAAAACGGTGTTTAATAATGTTATTGGACAAAACAAAAATAGAGCTTTATTTATGTAGCTACCTTTAGACCATAATTAACAAACGGACGGATACTAAGGGCTAGTTAAGGCTTATTGAGGCTTACTTATACTGGTTTAGCATTTTTATACGCTTAATAGTTGGCGTTTAGACTTGTTCGGTGGAAAAACTCGAGTAAAGAACAAAAGAAAGTAATAGGTAAATTTTGGCTTTATGTATTTAGCGTGTAATTAGCTAAAGCATTGGTTAGATAAGCGAGCCATAAACATATTGATTGATACAGACTCGCTAGAGATATTTATGATAAAAACGAATGAGTGAGGTATTTACTTTACTTCGAAATTCACATGGTCAAAGTATGGATTTTTCTCACGCGCTTTAAGTACGCTGATTGTAGTTAGCACAATGAGTTTCAACTCGCTATTTACATTAACAACTATGCATTCGTCTCTATTAGCATTGCGTTTTGTGTCAGTTGCTACGCCACATACACCATCACCATTTTTTAATATAAGCCCAATGCTTAAATGGTGCATACAGGCAATTTCGATGTAATCGTATTGGTTGCAACTGATCATAACGTCCTCTTTATTTAGCCGGTTTAAAAACCATTAAAAAAGCAATAACAACAAGGTTGGCTATATACCACAGATCTTTAATTACAAACTGTCCTAAACGATCCAATAAAGTGGAAGAACTAAATGCACCGGTTGCGGTAATTAAGAATGTTTGGGTCATCATAAATACGCTTAAACACGCTAAGCCACTTACAATAATTAGCTTTTTATTATTTAAAAATAACCCTAAGCCCAATAACACGGCAAATAATACATCAAACCCGCCAATTACGTTAGACGCGCCTTGTACGCTAAATACCGTGTATAACCACGACATAAACGGTGAGGTTTCTACTAAACTTACAATGCCTTTTGCTTCAAATTCATAAAACTTCATGCCGCCGATCCACAATAAAACCATAGCAACCGGTATAAAGTTTAAAAGTGCGTGTTGTTTGTCGGTAAGTTTGTCTTTATAAAACAAAAATAAATATAAAGGCACTACAGCAAAATATTTAATTATGCCCTGCCCGCTACCAATGATTGGAAAGCCACCAAGTTGCGCCATCCAACGGTTACTGGCAAACAAGGTAAGTAATACAACTAAACTTATAATTGCTGCAAGTAAAAGTGCTGGTGTAGGTTTCATTAGTTTAAGGCGAGCGAGCACGGTGGCAAACGCTAAGGCAATCATAAAGGAGCCACTAATCAAACCTAATGCAGATACAGACATTAGCGAATCAACGCCATAAAAACTAAACGTAGCCGTTAACGTATTAGGGTTTGCTCCTAACGCAAACGATAAGCCAAGTAGTAAAAAGCTACTCGCTAATAAAAAAGTAATCACGTTGTTGGTTAGTTTTAAGTTCATTGTATTTCCAAGTATTCGTTAAGACTTACTAAGACCTTGCTAGTCGATAAAACAATTCAAGCTAACTCTCAAAAATCATAGTTGATTAAGCACACTGTAAGCTCTTATCGGGTAATGTAATCAATCACTTTAGTTTATGGTTAATTTCCTCTTTATTAATAAAATTAAATAAGTCTAATATTCATATGATGTGCGTCATCTTTTTTATTATTAAATGAAGTAGAATAACGTCGCCTTTTCAATAAACAGAATGCATGCATTTCTAAAACTTAGGGATATTTTAATGAAGGGTACTGATATTCGAGTTACCTCTGGACTGATTTCTATAGCCATTGTTTTACTGCTTTGGTTTGCTGTACCGCCTCCGCAAGGTGTTACCGAAAACGCATGGCATTTGCTCGCTTTATTTATTGGTACTGTTGTTGCCATTATTGGTAAAGCAATGCCTATCGGCGCCATTGCTATTATAGCTATTACTTCTGTTGCGTTAACCGGCGTAACTAATGACAGCCCATCTGGCGCTATTAAAGATGCATTAAGTGGCTTTTCTAATTCATTAATTTGGTTGATTGGTATTGCTATTATTATTTCTCGGGGTTTAGCTAAAACTGGTTTGGGAAATCGTATTGGCTATAATTTTATTTCTCTTTTTGGTAAAAAAACAGTTGGTATTGGCTATGCACTCGCACTTTCTGAACTTGTTATAGCACCTGTAACGCCAAGTAATACCGCGCGAGGCGGCGCTATTATTCACCCAATTATGAAGTCTATAGCAACAAGCTTTGGCTCGTCCCCTGAGGAAGGCACATCTCGTAAAATTGGCCACTACCTTGCTTTAGTGAGTTACCATATAAACCCTATTACATCAGCTATGTTTATTACAGCGACTGCGCCAAACCCGCTAATTGTAAAGCTGATTGCTGATGCTACCGGTGCAAATATCAGTATTACTTGGAGTACGTGGGCGCTGGCAGCGCTTGTTCCTGGTTTGCTATGTATTGCCCTTGTGCCTTTGGTTGTTTATGCCATTTACCCACCTGAAGTTAAAAGTACACCCGACGCTAAAACCTACGCAGAATCTAAATTAACTGAAATGGGCCCAATGAGTTATGGCGAAAAAATAATGGTGGGAGTTTTTGCCATGCTGCTTGTTTTATGGGCTGGCGTACCTGCAATGATTTTAGGGGCTGACTACGCAGTTAACACAACGGCAGTGGCTTTTTTGGGTCTTTCGGTTTTATTAGTGACTGGTGTATTAAGCTGGGACGATGTACTTAAAGAAAAGTCTGCGTGGGATACCGTTGTTTGGTTTTCAGCATTAGTAATGATGGCCACTTTTTTAAATAAACTAGGTTTGGTAACGTGGTTTTCAACACTTATTGAGAGCAATATTGCGCAACTAGGCTTTGACTGGATTGTATCGGCTATTATATTGGTAGCTGTGTATTTTTATGCTCATTACTTTTTTGCCAGTACCACAGCACATATCACTGCTATGTTTGCCGCATTTTACGCCGCAGGTTTAGCGCTTGGCGCTCCGCCTTTATTTTTAGGTTTACTGCTAGCTGGCGCTTCATCACTGATGATGTCGTTAACGCATTACGCAACAGGCACATCACCCATAGTGTTTGGCTCAGGCTATGTATCGTTAAAAGACTGGTGGGTAATGGGCCTTATAATGAGCGTTATTAATTTAAGTGTATGGGGAATTATTGGCGGGCTTTGGTGGAAAGCACTTGGGTATTGGTAGTCTTGCCTTTGTTAGTTTAGCTTGCACATTTAATACTGCGCACTTATTTTAGTTCGTTCTACAAATATAAACATTGAGGCTGTTGCAAGGGAGCACTATGGTTTTTAAATTTATAAAGGCAGCATATTCAGACCAAGACTACTTATTAAGCCTCAGAAAACTGACTATGGTTGAACACTTAGAAAATGCCGGGTTATTTTTAACAGATCAACAGCATGTTTTAAGGCTTAATGATCAATATGACTGCTCCCATCTTATAGTTATAAATGAGGTACCAATTGGTACTTTAAAATACCAAACACACGCTCAACACGTTGAAATAATGCAATTACAAATACATCCATTGCACCAAAATAAAGGGTATGGGAAAGCGGTTATTGAACAAGTTATTACAAATGCGCAGTCAAAACCCATTAAACTCACCGTGCTTAAAAACAACCCAGCATTAGGACTTTATAAGCGGCTGGGTTTTACTATAACGGATGAGGATAATTACGAGTACCACATGCAAACGCGAGCTACTCGTAGCTAAAATTAGTCGCTTTGATCTCTGAAGTCTTTTTTTCTGAAAATAGTTAAATGCCAACCCCAATGCAAAGAGCCTAATCTTAAAAAGATAGTCGTGAAAAATGAGCCTAAAATACACCAAATGTAATCTACATTAAGGCTAAATAAAGCAGCATAGACTGCACCACCCGCTAAACACGCAGAGGCGTAAGGTTCGCTGCGCATAACAGTTGGTACTTCACGGCAAATTACGTCACGTATTAAACCACCAAATATACCTGTAGTAATGCCCATGGTAATTGCGACCACCATGCCGGAGCCATTAATGAGTGCTTTTTCTATCCCCATAATATTAAATAGCGCCATACCAACAGCGTCTACCAATAAAAAGTAGTAGTTATTAACGCGCGGTAAGTATCGAATAAATGCAATTGTTGCTATAACGGCCCCGTAGGTCGAATATAAATACTCTGGAGTGGCAATCCAAAATACCGGTTTGTTTAAAAGTATATCTCTGAGGGTACCGCCCCCTAGTGCAGTAACGGTTGCAACCACAACAACGCCAAAGCCACTAATGTTTTTTTCATACCCAAGCAATGCCCCTGCAACAGCAAAAAATGCAACACCGAGTAATCCTAGTACCATAAAGTATTCAGCAGTCATGGTAATTCCTTTTTAAAGTTTATTAGGAGTTGTATCAACTTACGTGCCAAAAAACTAAGTAAATATAAATAAACCCACGATTTAAGCAACTGAAATTTATAAGCTTATTTCATTTATTAAAAAATATTAGCTATGTGATATTTAGTGAAGGATTAACAAGAGTAATTATTTTAATTATGGGTAGTTTTTACACGTTAAAGTACAAAGGGATTTTGTTACAGAGTTGCAGCCGAGCACTTTTAAATTTTAAGCAAAAATTAAATGAACAATAAAGCTATTACCAATATTACAAAAATAATGGGCAATATTGCATGTTGCCAATTTTGTTCTTTATTTTGATTATAGAGTGTTTGCATTGAGCTTTTATCATTATTGGTAAAACTATGCTGGCACTGCATACAGTTTTGGGCTTTTATGCTCACCCAAGTACCACATTTAATACATGCGTAACGCCTCGACAGTTTATCAAACTCGTTTGTTTTCCTAAATATTCTCATTTATCACCTCATTGATTTTCGCCGCGGTAAGAAAACCAGTGAATAATATATGCTCTTTAAATTCATTGTTACTTCTTTACTTTATTCAATAATTTTTACATTTGGAATGTTTTGTAAAAGGTAGGATTTTAAAGATTCAAACGCATCTTTATTGAAAATAAACTCAGTTGTTTTACCATCAACTTGATTATATGGTAGTGCAAATATACCGTGCCTCTTAGTTTTGTCGATGACAACTTTGTTAATATCGTTAATATTAAACACTTGCTTATAAACGTATAATATTTGCCCCTCAACGCGTACAGCCTTTAACGGGCTTTGCTCAACATTACGCGAACGAATAAACACAAAATATAAAATAACGGGAAATAAAAACAGGTTAAACGCCTGCAAACTAAAAGATTTATCTATCAATACAATATATGTTGAGTAACAAATTAAAGAGGCCGCTAGTGCTAAAATTAGCTGTGTGTTGTTTTTCATAATCATCCTTGGTTACTAGTCAAAAAAATCGGTAAGGTTTTTTAATTATATTACCAATTTAGTGAAATACGCCATTTTGTAACTTTTGCTAATCAAACTTAAATCCGGGCAAAGTTGCCCTAATTAATACCTTGATTAATCTACATAACTCACTTTTGTTCCCGCTAAATGATCATGTAAACATCGTTTATCTTTTCCAAATATAAATAATGGATTAACAAAACCAGCTATAAATTGACCTACCGAAGGGACAAGTGATAATAGTTGCATACAAAGCATGCGTTTAAAGTAAATTGTAGTAAAGCTTGCTTGTGTACCATCTAAATTTTCAATACGGATAGACATTAAAGATTTACCAATTGTTTGTCCGCGTTGGTACATGAGGTAACCATGAAGCACTAACGTGCTTAATATGCCATAACCTAGCAAACCTGCAGATAAAGTAAGTGTTGGTTGGCTTAAATTATCAAACCCTACGAGTATGAATACAGGTATAAGACAAGCAACACCTAAAACGCCATCAACAATAGCAGCTACTAGCCTATCTGAGCGCGTTGCTTTTTCTCCTGCTACTTTTGATACAATATTTTCAGATGGGTTCTGTGCTTCTCGCGTTTTAATTAAGTCGTCTATTTCTTTTGCTCGATCTGGGTAGGCTTCGCGATCTATAGCTCTCGCTGATGAGTAAAGCTCATCTAAAGTGTAGGTAGAAAAATCAATTTCAGAGTCCATGAAAAAAATCCATATAGTGATATTAGAAAGCAATCTAACACAATTAATTTAAGCTATTCAATTATTTAAGATTATCAAATAAAAAAGCTACTAAAAAGTAGCCTTTAATTATTAATTAAATACCATTCAATTTGCTGTTAAAAATGCCATTTAACTAGCAAGTTTGGATTATGTTCGGTTTGCCCATCTACACCAAATTTATTTTTCCAATAAACATACTCAATACCCACATCAAGGCGGCCTGTATCTAAGCCGAGCATAGGGGCAATATTGTATTTAATCTGCGAGGTAAAGTTAAAGCCACCTTCACTTTTACCAAACATTGTGTCGGTGCTATCTACAATATCTAAAAAGCCATCGTATCTAAAGTTACCTTTGTTATAGCCCCACGTGACTGTTATTTGGTTATTATCTTCACGTTGAATACCTATATCATCTTGAAAACGACGATAATAAGCCACATTAAAATATTGAAAGCCAGGTACATCAAGTGATACACCGCCCCCTAATAAATAGTTATTTTGATCCGTATCTCCCGAGCCATACTCTGTTTGTAGGCCTAAAAACACCTCTTTAACAAAGCTTTTTTGTGGCTTGTAAAGAGTAGGGTTTATGTTTAGCTCACCGTACACTTCATCGGGATTACTTAGTCTATCCATAAAGAAGAACGTACTGCCCCATGTATGTCCCGATGCATGCTCTATAGTAACAACACTTCTATCATCTTCAGTACCTGAAAACGGCTCTAGGTAGTCGGCTCCTGTCATTGCGGTAATACTAAAATCAGACCAAAGCTCTTTAGCCGATACACCTGTTGAGCACATTGCAATTGCAGTTACTAATGCTAATTTTTTTATTGTTTTGATTTTCATTGTTAATCCCTTTTATGATTTTTATTAGTTTAGTTAAGATGATCCGTACTTGCTGAGTAATTTTCAGGTAGTACCAACGTCATTATTATTGCGGTGATACCCGACACCGTCACTGCGCTACCAAATATGGCAGTAACTAATTTAGGTGCGTTTGCAAACAACTCTGGTACAAAACTAACACCTAGCCCGAGCCCCAAACTCACCGCAATAATAAGTAAACTTCTGCGATTTATTTTTTCGCTGGCGAGTATTTTGACCCCAGCGGCTGCTACGGTGCCAAACATTACAAGCGTTGCACCGCCCAAAACAGGTTTAGGTATATTTTGTAATATAGCGCCAATCACAGGAAACAAACCAAGAATGATTAAAATACTGCCTATCCACAGGCCAATATATCTGCTGGCAACTCCAGTTAGCTGAATAACGCCGTTGTTTTGACTAAAAGTAGTATTAGGAAAAGTATTAAATAAGGCGGCAATCATCGAGTTAACGCCATCACCTAAAATACCGCCGCGAATACGTGCTAAGTAACTAGGTCCTCTAACAGGTAATTTAGAAACCGCACAATTGGCAGTAATATCGCCTGTCGATTCAATTGCAGTAATAAGGTATAAAAAACCAAAGGCTATGAGTGCACCAAAATCAACACTAAAGCCGTATTTAAAAGGCAGTGGGATAGCAATTAGGTCAAATTCACCTAATTTAAAATTAGCGATACCTAATACAAATGCGAGTAACCAGCCAAATATCATTGCAACTACCACAGCCGTTAGCCTCACCCATTGGTTTTTACTTGCATTAAGCAGCACCACTAAAGCAACAACCGAAAAACCAACAATTAAGTTGCTCGTTGAAGCAAATTTTTCAGGCATATTAGTAAGTAGCCATTGCCCGCCGCCTATATCAGTCATGCCTACTTTAATTAGATAAATACCAATAGTAGTGATGACCACTCCAGTAACTACTGGCTTAATTATTTTGCCTAATTTACTAATAAAAAAACTAATAAATACTTCAACAAAAGCGGCCAAAAAGCACACTGCAAATATAGTGGCAAGGACCTCGTCGTTATTGCCTCCGGTGGCTTTAACGGTAAAGCCTGTTGCTAAAATAGTCCCTAAAAAGGCAAAGCTTGTACCTTGCACACATATTAATCCTGAACCCACAGGGCCAACACGCCGCGCTTGTATAACCGTGCCCACACCAGATACAAATAATGCCATACTAATTAAATAAGGTATTTCAGCAGCTAAACCAAGCACACCACCAATAATAAGCGTGGGTGTAATAATACCTACAAAGCTTGCGAGTACGTGCTGTAGTGCGGCAAAAAATGATTCAGTTACGCCTGGTTTGTCATCAACTGCATATATAATATCGTCAGACGAGCTTGTATTTATTGACATATAAACCTCTACGTTTTGCGAGTTAGCCACTGTATTTGTCTAAGTGATTAACTCATTGTTATTGCGTTAACCGCTTATTTAAGCTGCCCTTCAACGCCCTCAACATAAAAATCCATACCCAACAACGTTTTGTCGTCTATTGTTTTACCCGCATCAATAATCAGCTCACCTTGCTGATTTTTTATAGGGCCAGTAAATGGATGAAATTCACTTTTACCAATTTTCTCTGAAATAGCATTTACTTCACTCACTACATCACTTGGAATGTCTTTACTTAGCGGCGCCAAGCGAGTCATCCCTGAGCCTATCCCTTTCCATATATCTTGCGATTGCCATTTATCGTCAAGTACTTGCTGTACGCGATCTGCATAAAATTCATCCCAGTGATGAACCGCTGCTGTTAAATGTGCTTTTTTACCGTATCCGCTCATATCTGAGTGGTAGCCAATAGCGTAAATACCAGCGGCTTGCGCTGCTTGCAGTGGTGCAGGCGAATCAGTATGTTGGGTAATAATATCAACGCCTTGATCTATTAGGCTATCGGCAGCTTCGCGCTCTTTACCCGGATCAAACCAGCTATTAACCCACACTACTTTTACTTTTGCATTAGGCTTTACTGAGCGCAAGCCAAGCGTAAATGCATTTATACCGCGTATTACCTCCGGAATAGGAAACGCAGCAATATAACCAATGCTGTCGGTTTTACTCATGTGCCCTGCAATAACACCTGTTAGGTAGCGTCCTTCGTAAATGCGATCAAAGTAAGTGCTTACGTTTTTTGCGCGTTTATAGCCTGTGGCATGCTCAAACTTTACATTAGGAAATCGTTTAGCCACTTTAAGTGTTGGGTTCATGTAGCCAAACGACGTGGTAAATATTAAATCGTGCCCGCTTTTAGCCAGTTGCGTAATAACACGCTCTGCATCCGCCCCTTCTGGTACGCTTTCGACAAAAGTTGTTTCTATTTTGTCGCCAAACTTTTCTTCAAGGTAGTGGCGGCTAGAGTCATGTGTATAAGTCCAACCGGCCTCACCTATGGGGCTTACATATACAAAGCCAACTTTTACGCTATCTTTTGCAATAGCAGATGCGCTTATGCCTAAGCTCAATGCAACCCCGAGTGCTGTTATAAGTTTTTTCATTGTTATTCTCCGTGTTATATTTTTAATATCCTGTTGAAGCAGGTGATTTGCCTTATTGATTTTGTAATTAATTTAATGACCCTTGTGCCAAGGTTTACCTAGCCACATGGGTTCGTACATTTTTAATTTTTGTTTATTTTTACTGAGCATAATCAGTACTATAAGCGTTGCACCATAAGGCAACATGGCCAGTAAGTTAGACTCCACAGCCCACCCAAAAGCCTGTGCCACTAAGTGCATAATGCTGGCAAAGCCAAATAAATAAGCGCCAAGCATTACGCGCTCAATACGCCAGCTTGCAAATACCACTAAAGCAAGGGCTATCCAACCTCGCCCTGCCGTCATGTTTTGAGTCCAAAGTGGTGTATAAGCCAACGACAAATATGCGCCCGCAATGCCAGCCAGTGCGCCGCCAAACATTACGGCTAAATAACGTGTACGCATTACAGGTAATCCTAAGTTATTACCCACACTTGGGTTTTCGCCAATAGCTCGTACTGCAAGCCCTGCTCTGTGGTATTTAAAAAACAAATACGCACCAAGCACTAAACCCCAACTTAAATACACAATGGCGTCTTGAGAAAATAGCGCTTTGCCTAAAACCGGAATATGCTCAAACCCTGCAATTGCTAAAGGAGGTAACGCGTTAATGGTTTTTCCCTCATAGTCAGCACCTAAAAATGCCGATAGGCCTGTACCAAAAATAGTCAGCGCTAAACCTGCCGCTACTTGGCTAGCATTTAAATTAAGTGCTACAAAAGCAAAAATAAGTGAGGCCATAACCCCGACCAAAGCTGCTACCGTAAAACCAATAAATAGGTTGTCGCATTGGTACATAGTTATAAACCCTGCCACCGCGCCTAAGAGCATCATGCCTTCTTGCCCTAAATTTAAGGTGCCGCTTTTTTCGCATACCATTTCACCCAGCGCCACCAGCAATAAGGGGGTGCCTGTACGAATAGTGGCGTATAAAATATTAGTAATTACATCTAATTCCATGATTTAAGACTCCTGTGCAATATGTATTGGCTGCGCTTTTTGTTGTTTAAATGGCAGCGAAAATCTAAGGCGATAAGTAATAAGCACATCGCACGAGAGTAAATAAAACAGCATTAACCCTTGAAAAATACCGGTTATAGCGTTAGGTAATCCCATGTTAATTTGCGCAAGTTCACCTCCCATATAAATAAGCCCCATTAGTAAGCCCGCAAACGTAATTCCTACTGGGTGGAGTCGCCCTAAAAAAGCAACAATAATGGCGGCATAGCCATAACCGGGTGATATTTGCGGAACCAGCTGCCCAATAGGCCCAGCTACTTCGCCCGCTCCAGCAAGCCCCGCCAAGCCCCCGCTAATAACTAGCACTCCGGCAATTAATAATGCTCGCTTGTAACCCGCCATTTTGGCCGCGGATGCATCAAGCCCAAGTACTTGTATTTGAAAGCCTATAAAGGTTTTACTAATAAAAACCCATGTGGCGCATAGCGCTAATAACGCAAACGCCAGGCCTAAGTGCAATCGAGTACCGTCGAATAAAACAGGCAATAGCGTGCTTTCGCCAAACAATGCACTTTCAGGAAAGTTATAACCGTGAGGATCTTTGAGTGGCCCATGAACAGCCCACAACAATACATTTACTGCTATGTAGTTGAGCATTATGGTGACTAAAATTTCATTGGTGTTTAAACGCAGCTTCATAAAAGCAGCAAGCCCCGCCCACAACATGCCACCAGCAATACCAGCGAGTAATGTAAGTGGCATTGCAAAAGCACTTGTTGAGTCAACAAAGTTAACGGCTACAGCACTTGCACATACACCACCAATAAGCAGTTGCCCTTCTGCGCCTATATTCCAAACCGATGCTCTATAACAAAGCGCTAAGCCATAGGCGCATAGCAAAATAGGAATAGTCATTACAAGTAGCTCAGTTACACCATACCAATCGGCAACAGGTGCTATAAGCAATGTATACAGGGCATTTAAAGGATCATGCCCTAATAAGGCAAACACCACGTAACCGGTTATTAATGTGAGTAAAATAGCTAAAACAGGAGAGAGATAACTCCAAGCCGGTGAGCGTTCAACACGTGGTTCTAACTTAATCATGCAAGTTCCCCTTGTGGTGTGTGTACTTTAGGCTGGTTATTAAAAACATCGCTAAAGTCGCCAGCCATCCACTGCCCTAACTGCACAAGCGGTACGGTATCGGTATTTAAAATGGGAGACAGTTTGCCATCACAAATTGCGCCAATACGGTCACAAATTTTATAAAGTTCGTCTAAATCTTCTGAAATAACGAGTACCGCACACCCTTCGTCGCGAAGCTTTAAAATAGCTTCATGTATCGCCACTTGTGCGCCTATATCTACACCCCAAGTAGGGTGCGACATAACGAGTAGTTTTGGGCTTTGCTCTACCTCGCGACCAATAATAAATTTTTGTAAATTACCACCTGAAAGGCTAGCTGCATGAGTGCGAAAACTTGGCGTTTTAACCTTGTATTTTGTAATGATTTTATTAGCAAGCTCAGTAATTTTTTGTTTTACTAAAAAGCCATTTTTAACCAGCCCATTATCAAAACTAGTAAGCAGTGCATTTTGTGCTAAATTCATAGTGGGCACAGCTCCTCGCCCAAGCCTATCCTCTGGCACACATGCAAGCCCAAGGCGGCGCCTTTTTAGCGGGCACAGTGCATCAACAATGGTATTTTTAAATTTAATGGCGCTACTACTAGCCTGAATTTGCTCCCCCGAAAGCACTTTTAATAACTCTTCTTGTCCGTTGCCAGCAACACCCGCAATCCCCACTATTTCGCCTTGCTGTACTGCAAAGTTAATGTTTTTAAGGGGTGTTTCAAATAATGCTTGTGCGGCGGTGGTTAGATTATTAACGGTTAAAAAATTCGCAGTACCCAAAGCTCTGCGAGTTTGGTTACTAATTGGCGTGTTGTCGCCTACCATCAGCCTAGCAATTGACTCACTAGTTTCGTTTTTAGGAATACAATGCCCGCTTACTTTCCCGCCTCTCAAAATGGTCGCACTGTCACATAGCTCAATCACTTCGTGCAGTTTATGGCTAATAAACAGCACAGAGCAGCCTTCTTTTTTAAGTGACTTTAGGGTTTTAAATAATGCATCGACCTCTTGTGGAGTCAGTACTGAAGTGGGTTCGTCTAAAATAAGTAGCTGAATATCTAATAATAAGCATCTAACAATTTCTACTCGTTGGCGCTCGCCAGTTGAAAGTGTTGATACCAGTCTATGGGGGTCTAATGGCATACCATAACGTGTTGATGTTTTTATAATTCGACCCGCAAGCGTGCTGCTATGCCCTGCTAAATTACCTAACGATAGTTCAATATTTTGGGCGACCGTAAGTGTTTCAAATAACGAAAAATGCTGAAACACCATTCCAATGCCTAAATCACGCGCATCAGCAGGCTCTTTTATATTCATTATACGGCCATTGAAAAACATGTCCCCTTGGTCAGGTTTAACCACACCATAAAGCATTTTCATTAATGTGCTTTTACCCGCACCGTTTTCACCTAATAAGGCATGCACTTCACCATGCTTAATTTTTAAGGTTACGTCATTATTGGCTATACATCCGGGATACTGCTTTGTCATTCCCTGCATAGTAAGGCGGTATTTATTATTCATTATTAGGGCCTATTAGTACTTAATGAGCTATTTAGCCTACTCAAAACATCAACTGACCGACCGGTCAACAATGGCATGGTAACTGCAATATACTTACCAAGATGAAAAAGTATTTTTCTTACCCGTGCGCAAACAACAAGAAAAAACATACGCCAAGCCTTTATGTATCAGGGCTTTATAAAAATTAAGGGGGTCTGTGTGATTCAATTTTTATTAAATAACACGCCAATTGAAGTACAAGAATGTTCGCTAAGTCTCACCATTTTGGACTGGCTACGCACCAAAAAAGGGAAAGTGGGCACCAAAGAAGGGTGTGCAACTGGCGACTGTGGCGCGTGCACAATTTTAGTGGGTGAAGAGCGTATAAATGCAAACGGGCAAACTAGTTGGCAATACAAAACAATGAACAGCTGTTTATTGTTATTAGGTAATGCGCATGCAAAACATATAGTAACGGTAGAGGCTGTGACTACTGGCTTATACCCAAACTTAACCGATTTACACCCCGTACAACGTGCACTGGTAGAGTGCCATGGTTCGCAATGTGGTTTTTGTACGCCCGGTATAATAATGAGTTTGTTGGCTCTTTATATTAATGAGCCAACGTACCCTGGTAAAAAAGCGGTTATTCATGCACTTGGCGGTAACTTATGCCGTTGTACAGGTTATAGCCCAATATTACTTGCAGCCGAAAAAGCCTATAGCTATGAGCGTAAAGCTGAACCTTACTCAGCAATGGCCGCCCAATTTAAAGCATCACTTAATACGCAATATGGTGACGATATTCCATTTTTAAAAAATGGTCCTCGCAAATTTTACTTACCACAAACTGCCCAACAACTTGTTGAGCTAAAAGCACTTTATCCTTATGCACATTTAGTTGCTGGTGGCACCGACTTTGCCATTGAGCTTAGCCAAAACATGCTCTTACCGGATGTAATTATCTCCCTTAGCCAAGTAAAGGAGTTTTGCACCTTGGAAGATAATAACGGTGAGTTACACATTGGTGCAGCACTACCTTATAGCCAATTTGTTGAAGTATTTTATAACCATTACCCAGAGTCAAAAGAGCTATTTGAACGCTTAGGATCAAGCCAAGTACGTAACAGCGGCACACTTGGTGGCAGCATAGGGAATGCCTCTCCTATTGGCGATCCAGCTCCCCTTTTAATCGCTCTTAATGCATCAATGGATTTATTAAGCAGCGCTGGTACGCGCACTATTAAAGTTGCCGACTACTTTATTGATTACAAAAAAACGGTTCTTAAAAGCGATGAAGTAATTAGCAAGTTCACCATTCCAAAGCGCCCAGAGTCACTAAAACTGGCGTGTCATAAAATATCAAAACGCTTTGAAGACGATATATCTACCGTGTGTTTGGTGCTTGCTATAGAGCATTCACAAAACATGATTACTCAAGCCCGCTGCGCTATGGGCGGTATGGCAGCTATTCCTAAGCGCGCGCAGCATATTGAGCAAAAGCTGATATCTCAATCATTACAAGTGAGCACTTTTATAGACGCAGCAACGGCTATTAACGATGACTTTACGCCCATGAGCGATGTAAGAAGCAGTGCGCATTACCGCACCACGGTAAGCAAAAACTTATTACAACGCATTGGTATTGAGTTTTGTGAGCCGCAAACACGCAACAATAACAACATTGCCATTACGAGGATCTCACATGCGTCACTTTGAAATGGATAAACTAAAAGCGCAAGGTGGTAGCGTTGGACAATCTAACTATCACGAAAGCGCTATTAAACAAGTTTGTGGCAGTGCAAATTTTGCTGACGATAACCCGGAGCCTTACGGTTGCCTGCATGCTTACCCAGTGCTCGCCTCTGTTACAAGCGGCTTTATTAAATCAATTGATACAAGTCTCGCACTGGCTGTTAAAGGTGTTAAACGTATTTTATCTGCCGAAGATGTACCGGGTAAATTAGATATTGGCCCAGTATTTCCTGGTGACGTACTGCTGACCAGCCATGAAATTCAATACCACGGGCAACCTGTATTAATTGTCGTTGCCGACACATATGAAATAGCGCGCCGCGCGGCACGCTTGGTGGTTATAGAGTGCGAGCAAACTACTCCAATACTTGATATTAAAGAAGCCATTAGCAAAGAGCATTGGGTAAGGCCGCCGCATTCACTTAACCGTGGTAACAGCGAAAACGCCATTAATAACGCAGCCCACCAGCTTAAAGGCGAAATAAGCATAGGCGGGCAAGAGCACTTTTATTTAGAAGGCCAAATAGCGCTGGCGCAACCTGATAACGACGGGGGCATTCATGTTCAGTGCTCTACGCAACACCCTACTGAGGTGCAGCACTTAGTTGCTAAAATTTTAAAAAAGCCATTTAGCTTTGTAAACGTAGAAACCCGCCGTATGGGCGGTGCTTTTGGCGGCAAAGAAACCCAAGGCGCACCATGGGCATGCCTTGCAGCTCTTGCGGTTTACCACCTTGGCTGCGCAGTAAAAATGCGCCTAGCCCGTAGCGACGATTTTAAATTAACCGGTAAGCGCCACCCGTTTTATAATCAATACCATGTTGGTTTTGACGAAAATGGTTTAATAGAAGGTGCCGACATTACCGTAAACGGATTTTGTGGCTACTCCCCAGATTTATCAGATGCAATTGTAGACCGCGCCATGTTTCATGTCGATAACGCCTACTACTACCCAGCCGCCACAATTAAGGGTAATCGCTGTAAAGTAAATACCGTAAGCCATACCGCATTTAGAGGATTTGGTGGCCCGCAAGGAATGATTATGGGCGAGCTAATAATGGACGATATAGCCGCCAAATTAGGTAAAGATCCGCTTGAGATCCGAAAGCTTAATTTATACAAAAAAGGCCGCGATACAACGCCGTACCATCAAACCGTAGAGCAACATATTTTAAAAGATATGATAAACCAGCTTGAGGAGTCGGGTGACTACTGGGCGCGTAAAGAGGCTATTAAAGCATTTAACGTATCGTCACCTATTATCAAAAAAGGCCTTGCGATGACGCCGGTTAAATACGGTATATCGTTTACCGTACAGCACTTAAACCAAGCCGGTGCACTCGTACATGTTTATAGCGATGGCTCTATACATTTAAACCACGGCGGCACCGAAATGGGCCAAGGGCTGAACACCAAAATTGCGCAAATTGTGGCCCATGGCTTTGGGGTCGATTTTAACGCGGTAAGTATTAGTGCTACGCGTACCGACAAGGTGCCAAACACATCACCAACAGCGGCCTCAAGTGGTACCGACTTAAACGGCATGGCGGCGCTAAATGCAGTAAACACAATAAAAGAGCGCTTAGTAAACTTTATTACCGAGCACTTTGAAGTAGACAGCCAAAGTATTACATTTAAAGATAACCTCATTACTTTTAGTAAAGGGGAAATTAGCTTTAGCGAACTTGCAAATCTTGCTTACATGAATCGTATATCGCTTTCATCTACCGGTTATTACGCCACACCAAAAATTCATTACGACAGAGCCAAAGGCGAAGGCCGTCCGTTTTTTTACTACGCTCACGGCGTGGCACTCAGCGAAGTAGAAGTAGATACCCTAACTGGCGAAAACACGGTAACTCGCGTTGATATACTGCACGATGTAGGCAGTTCAATTAATCCAGCACTTGATATAGGGCAAATTGAAGGCGCTTTTGTGCAAGGCATGGGCTGGCTAACAACCGAAGACTTACAATGGAATGATAAAGGCCAGCTAGCAAGCTTTGGCCCAGCCAACTACAAAATACCAGCCATTGGCGATACCCCGGCCGAATTTAACGTCAATCTTTATAACTCAGCAAATCCAGAAACCACCGTGTTTAGATCAAAAGCCGTAGGCGAGCCGCCATTTATGCTGGCCTTTAGCGTGTGGAGTGCCATTCGTAATGCCATAAGCAGTGTGGCTGATTACAAATACACCGCCCCACTGGATACACCCGCAACCCCAGAGCGAGTATTGAGTGCAATTGAGCAAACCGCTAGCTGGTTTAAGGAGCATCAACATGACTAATTTAAATGAGTCGTTTCAGGGTTTTCATACGCAAAATTGGGCGCAGGCTATAAACGAGCACGAACAAAGCGGCACTAACTATGTAATTGCCACGGTACTTGGCACCAATGGCTCAACCCCACGCGGCACAGGCTCTAAAATGGTAATAAGCGGCGAGCATATTTACGACACCCTTGGCGGTGGCCATCTTGAGTACGTAGTAATAGAAAAAGCCCGCGAACTACTTTCCAAAGGCGAAGCCGCCCAAGTAATAGAGCAATTTAACCTAGGTGCAAATTTAGGCCAGTGCTGCGGCGGGGCTGCCACCGTTATGCTTGAATGCATGCAATGCGAACGCTTTACCTTAGACATTTATGGCGCAGGCCACGTAGCACAGGCGCTTATTGGTATATTGGCACAACTACCTATGCGCATACGCTGGATAGATAGCCGCGCTGATGTATTCCCACAGGCTATTCCAAATAACGTAGTAAAAGTGGTTGATGAAGAACCAACAGAGCAAGTAAAACGTGCGCCTAAAGCTAATAATTACTTAATATTAACCCATAACCACCAGCTCGACTTTGCACTCACCCAAGCCATTATTAAACGCGCCGATGCCAATTGGCTTGGTGTAATTGGCTCTGACACTAAAGCCAAACGCTTTAAGCAGCGCCTAGCCCATCGCGATTTTACAGCCGATCAAATACAGCAAATGACCTGCCCTGTTGGGCTTAATAACATTTCGGGCAAATTACCAATGGAAGTGGCTATTTCAATTAGTGGACAGCTAATTGGCCTTTATCAAGCTATGCAAACCCAAGCGCCAAAACGCCAAGGCTTGCAATGGCGCACACTAAAAAATGCCTTAATTAGCACCACGCAAGAGGAAGTAAACGCATGAGTAGTTTACAAATAAATACGCTAAATGATGCACAAGTAAAACAAGCACTTGAGCATTGCTGCGCGGCCCCTAACTGGGTGGCGGGCATGGTAAAAGCAATGCCATTTAAAAGTGCTCAGCAGCTGTTTGAATACGCACAAAACACATGGGATAACCTTGGCGAAAGCGACTATTTAGCTGCCTTTGAAGGCCACCCGCAAATAGGCGACTTATCAACCCTTAGCAAAAAATACGCTACTACCGCACAAAAAGCGGGGCATGAGCAATCGGGTATGAGCAAAGCAAACGAAGCCGTATTTACCAAAATGATTGCCCTCAATAAAGAGTACCTGAACAAGTTTGGCTTTATTTTTATTGTGTGCGCCACCGGTAAAACGGCCGAACAAATGCTCGAACTCATAGAGCAACGCATACACAACTCCCGCAGTACAGAGCTATATATAGCCGCGGGCGAACAAGCCAAAATAACAAAAATAAGATTGGAGTCACTGCTATGAGCAAAAGCCCTATAACTACCCATATACTTGATACCAGCACCGGAAAACCAGCAGCAAATGTTGCTGTTAAGCTATTTAAACTTACAAATAACGAATGGGTACAACTAACCCAAGGCAAAACCGATTCCGATGGGCGAATTACCGATTGGCTAAATACAGAAGTAGAATTTGCAACCTATAAGCTAGTATTTGATTTAGATAGTTATTACCAAAACCAACCTACCCCTGCGTTTTACCCAGAGGCGCAAATAACGTTTAGATTACAAGATACTAAACATCACCATATTCCGTTGTTGCTTAGCCCGTTTGGCTACTCTACATACAGAGGTAGCTAATAATGAGCACGCAAAACAATAATAACTTAACTGTAGTTTGTGCCGATATACTCGACTTTGTTGACGACCCTGCCATTTCTGGCGAAAACGCCCATCGTTTTTTTGAAAAGGGCGCATTAGTTATCAAGCACGGCAAGGTAGTTAAACTTGGCTATGAGCACGACATATTACCTACAATTGATAAATCAGCGCGTGTTATCCGCCACGATGGCAAACTCGTTATGCCTGGTATGATTGACACCCACATACATTTGCCGCAAACCGAAATGGTAGGCGCGTATGGCGAGCAGCTTTTAAGTTGGCTAACCGAATACGCCTTCCCAACCGAAAAAAAGTTCACGTGTAAGCATTATTCAAAAGAGATATCTAACCGCTTTTTAGACGAGCTGCTGCGTAATGGCACAACCACTGCCCTTGTATTTGGCACTGTGCATCCGCAATCGGTTGATGCGTTTTTTAAAGAATCACAAAAACGCAATTTACGCATGATTGCCGGTAAAGTAATGATGGATCGTAACTGCCCTGACGACTTATCTGATTGCGCGCAAACAAGTTATGACGAATCTAAAGCCCTCATCGAAAAATGGCACAATGTTGATAGGTTAAGCTACGCAGTTACACCACGCTTTGCTCCTACATCAACCCCTGAGCAACTTCAAAAATGTACTCAGTTGCTTGAAGAATACCCAGACACCTACCTGCATACACACTTATCTGAAAACAAAGACGAGTGCGAATGGGTAAAAGGGCTATTTCCAGAGTTTGATGATTACTTAGGCGTGTACGAGCAAGCTAAAATGGTACGTAAACGCTCAGTATTTGCCCATAGTATTCATTTATCTGAGCGCGAGCTATGCTGCCTTGCAGATAACAATGCGGCAATATCGCACTGCCCTACCTCAAACCTATTTTTAGGATCAGGACTTTTAAATTTAAAAGCCTGTGAAGAGCACGGCATAAACGTAGGCATGGGTACCGATGTAGGCGCAGGAACAAGCTTTTCTATGCTACAAACAGGTAACGAAGCTTATAAAATTCAGCAATTACAAGGTCAAAAGTTTTCAGCATTTAAAGGGCTGTATTTAGCAACTCTCGGCGGTGCTAGAGCACTTGATTTAGAAGGGACAATTGGTAATTTTGAAGTCGGTTGTGAGGCCGATTTTATTGTAATGGATTGTTCAGCAACCCCATTTTTAAAATTTAGAATACAGCATGCCAAAACCCTGCATGAAAAACTATTTGCAATGATGATGTTAGGCGACGACCGCTGCGTTGAGCAAACCTACATTATGGGTAAAAGTGTGTATAAGCGCGATGATAACAATCAATTTTCAGACACCCGCTCACCGGTATTAGAAGAGGCTTAACCGTTATGGAAAACTATTTATTTGAGCTTGCTCATTTAGTACTGCGTTATTTTCATGTTATTGCTGGTATAGCATGGATTGGCGCTTCATTTTATTTTGCATGGCTTGATAACAACCTACAAACACCACCGCAGTGGAAAATAGATAAAGGCATAAAAGGCGATTTATGGGCCGTGCATGGTGGTGGCTTTTACGAAGTGGCTAAGTATCAAAATGGCCCTGAACAAATGCCTCACACCCTGCATTGGTTTAAGTGGGAAGCCTACACAACGTGGATCACCGGTATATTACTATTTAGCTTACTTTATTATGTTGGCGCCGATGTGTATTTAATTGATAACAGAAAAAGTGAGCTAAGTAAATTTGCCGCTATTGGCGCATCACTTGGTTTTATTGGCTTAGGCTATGGTGTTTATCGTTTATTGTGTAAAACCCCACTGGTCGAAAACGGCAAAGTGTTTATTGCTGTAGTTATTGGTTTATTAGCTCTGTGGACTTTTGGGGTTGATCAATTATTTAGCGACCGCGCTGTGTATATTCATGTAGGTGCACTTATTGGCACGTGTATGGTGGGTAATGTGTATCACATTATTATGCCAGGCCAACGCTACATGGTAAGTGAAGTAGAAGCTGGTAGAATCCCTGATTCAGCGCCAGGTTTAGAGGCAAAGCTGTGTTCTATTCATAATAACTACGCCACATTACCTGTAGTATTTATAATGCTTAGCAATCACTTTCCTTACACGTATAGCCACAACTTTGGCTGGCTTATTTTAATTGCGCTGTTTGGTATTGGTATGTGGATACGCCATTACTTTAACTTAAAGCACCAAGGCATTAATAAACCCTCAGTACTTATAAGCGGTATCGCCGCCTTTTTTGCCCTTATGCTAGCAATAGCACCTTGGCCCAGTACACCAACAAATGCAGGCGAAAGCGCGCCTTTACAAGCAAGTATTACCGACGCACAAGCGTGGGATATAATTAGCGAACACTGTACTGGGTGTCACAGCGAAACACCCACCTCTGAGCTTTTTCAAACAGCGCCGCTAGGCTTTAAGCTCGACTCTATTAGTGATGTAAAAAAATCCAGCACGCTTATTCATACTCGCGCGGTTATAACCAAAGATATGCCACTGGCCAATATGACAAAAATGACAGACACAGAGCGCGAAACGCTAGGCGCTTGGCTCTCAGCACTTAAAAAGGAGCAATAAAATGAGTGAGCATTTTAAAAACTACCCGCGCGATTTAATTGGTTATGGTCCAGATGTACCCCATGCAAATTGGCCCAATAAAGCACGTATTGCCGTGCAAGTAGTATTAAATTACGAAGAAGGCGGCGAAAAGTGCGTGCTGCATGGTGATGCAGCCGCTGAAACGTTTTTGTCTGAAATAGTCAGTGCCCCACATGTAGAAGACCGCCATATAAGCATGGAGTCTATTTACGAATATGGCTCGCGAGCGGGTGTGTGGCGTTTACTTAAACTCTTTAAAAAATACGATATACCGGTCACCATTTTTGCAGTTGCAATGGCCCTTGAGCGCCACCCCGATGTAGCTAAAGCCTTTGTTGAAGCAGGGCACGAGATTGCAAGCCATGGCCTGCGCTGGATTAATTATCAAAATATAGATAAGCAAACCGAGCGCGAGCAAATGCAACAAGCCATTGAGATGATTCAAACGCTTACCGGTAAAAAGCCCAAAGGTTGGTACACAGGGCGCACAAGCCCTAACACAGCAGCCCTTGTAGTTGAAAATGGTAATTTTTTATATGATGCCGACGATTACAGCGACGACCTACCTTTTTACAGTATTAAAGAAGGTAAACCACAGTTAATAGTGCCCTACACGCTTGATGTAAACGACATGCGCTTTGCTGCCGTGCAGGGTTTTAACGCAGGCGATCAGTTTTATAATTACTTAAAAGATGCATTCGATACACTATACGAGGAAGGCGACCCAGAAGGTGAAAATACCCCTAAAATGATGTCGATAGGTTTGCATTGTCGCCTAATTGGCAGACCAGGAAGAATAAAAGCATTAGCACGGTTTTTAGAATATGCTCGCTCGCATGATCAGGTTTGGTTTGCCACACGTGAGCAAATAGCCGAGCACTGGCTTAAAACTCATCCGTATAAAAAAGCATAGTTTATATTTTTTTAAAACATAAAAAAGCCCAGCAATGCTGGGCTTAAAGTCACTTTAGGAGTAGTTAGTTAAATGAAACCGTAATGATGTTAGAACATACATTTTCAGTTACACATAATTGGTAATCGTACGATGGTAATGTAGCACCACGTACGTAGTCGCGGTAACGACCTCGGTCAGCAGTAGTATCTACAAGCTCACCATTACGGTAAACACTTAGTGATTCAGCGCCAACACTTTCCCAACTAAGCTCTACACGCATAGTATCAAGGCGAGACTTATTAGCACGTTTTAAGGTAATTTCTAGCTCTACATCACTTACAACAACCGTTTGAGTTGATGTACTTGTATTGCCTTCACTGTCTGTTACCGTTAGTTCTACATCGTAATTACCTGATGCTGCATACACATGCATAGGGTTTTGATCAGATGATGTTGCACCATCGCCAAAGCTCCAGCTCCACTGTGTAATATCGTTATTTGAATCAGTGCTTGAATCAATAAAGTTAACTGTTAAGCCTTGTGTCTCAACGTCAAAACTAGCACGTGGTGGTTGTGGGCTAACTTCGCCAATAGCGCTTAGCGTTAATGACCAGCCATTAATTGTGCCGGTATCGGCTGCGGCAGTATCTTCTACTTGTAGTGTCCAATCGCCTGTAGCAACTTCGCCGTTAAATGATTCAGAAGTAAAGCTTCTAACTATGTCGTCGTTTGAACCACCCACATTGCTTTGTAGCGTTACTTGTGTGCCTTGAGCAGATACTAACTTAACCACTAAGTCGCCAGAGTAAGTATGCGAAATATCTACATCAGCAGTAGTACCAAATACTGTTAAGTCATCAGGAACATTAATTACTGACACTGCACCTACTGGCGAGTTGTCAGGAATATCAACACTTGTGTTACTGCTGTAAGTAAAGTCGTTTAAGCCAACAGGTTGAACCATTAATTTAACTGACTGCTCTTTAACAATATCACCAGCTGTAGCTGTTACAGTAAGCTCGTATTCGCCCCACTGAGTGTTAGTATCGGTTTCAACATTTAGCATTACTTCATCGCCTGGGCGCGCTGTAAGCGATGATAAATAAGCGCCGCCTAATGTTGTTGATAACTCAAGCGTTACTTCTTCATCCCATTCGGCAATTGAACCAATTGTAAATGTGTAGTTTGTAGCTTGGCCTGCTTCAATTTGTTGCGTAAGTGGATCGGCTGATATTTTAAAGCCAGGTGTAGGGTCTGCATCAATAAGCGCTTGGTTAACATTAAGACGAGTACCTGCAACCGTTACACCTTGTAGCGCAGCATTTGCATCGCCAGAGTTCATTAGTAAATCTTTCAGCTCTTGAGTGCTAAGCTCAGGGTTAATTGACAATACTAACGCTGCAGCACCTGCTACATGTGGCGTTGCCATAGATGTGCCAGAGTAAGATGCATAGCTCTCACCTGGTGTAGTTGATAAAATAGCACTACCCGGCGCGCCCATATCAACGCTTGTTAAACCATAATGTGAAAACCATGAAATACCATCGGTTTGATCTGTACTTGCAACCGATAATACACTTGCGTTTTCGTAGTTAGATGGGTAATGCGGGTTAACATCGTTATCAATAGTATCGTTACCAGCTGCGGCTACAAAGAGTAAATCCGCCGCTTCGCTTGATGCAATTGCATCTGCTAGTGCTTGGCTGTAACCGCCACCACCCCAGCTATTATTTAATACGCGTAAGTTAACGCCTGAGTTTTTAAGGCTAACCATGTAATCAATACACTTAATGGCGTCTGATGTTGAGCCACTCCCCGCAGCATCTAAAAACTTACAACCAACAAGTGATACTTCATGGTTAACACCTACAACACCAATACCATTGCCACCACTTGCGCCAATAGTACCTGAAACGTGGGTACCATGGCCTTCGTCATCCATAGGGTCGCCACTGTCAGTAATGGCATTTATACCATGCACGTCATCTATAAAACCGTTACCATCATTATCAATACCATCTCCTGGTATTTCGCTGCTATTTACCCACATATTGCTCGCTAAATCACTGTGGCTGTAATCAATACCCGTATCGATTACACCTACCACTACATCGCGGCTACCTGTCGAAATATCCCATGCTTCTACTGCATCAATATCAGCGTCTGCTGTACCACCCGTTTGGCCATCATTATTTAAGCCCCAAAGCTCATCAAAACGAGGATCATCTGGCGTACGTGCAATGCTTACTTGGTAATCAGGCTCTACATATTCAATAGCTTGATGAGACTTTAAAAGCGCAATTGCGTCTTTAGTGCTCATTCCCGACACTTTAAACTTAGCTAAGCGACCTGAAAGTAAAGACGTATAGCTGTCATCAAGTTCATCTTTATTTAGATCAGTAATTTTAGCTTTAACTAATGAACGAGCCTGCTTACGCATTTCTTTCGTTGCATTACTTTTATATTTAACAATTATAGAATCACTGCTAGCAGTTACAGATTGCTTTACACCCACATCAGGAACTTTTGCAGCTGCTAAGCACGGAAGTAAGGCAAGAGTAATAATAGATAATTTTGTTTTCATTGTTCTATCCATAGTTTTGTTGGGTTAGCTTAGATGCTCTAAGCACGTTCTTTCACTATTTCGAGTACAAGGGATCACATGGCATACCCTAAGGAAACAACCAAACTAATCATTTAACAAGTTAAAAAATAAAAACGTTGTTAAAACCAACAATTTTGACCAGTTAAAGTATAAAAAAAACACTAAAGACAGACCTTTTAATGAAATTCACGCAAAGCCATTTACCTAATAAAGGGTCGGAGATTTTTACTGCTTTTAGATTGAATTAATAAAAAACCTCAACAACCGCACCATAACCCACTGAAAAATAAAAATTAAAAAATTGGTAAAAAATGATGATTTCAGAAAATACATTTGAGGAATACAGTAATTGGGTACTTAATAATTAACAGTTATTAAACGTAAGTTAAAAATAATGACAAAGCGTTTAGTGATAATTATTAACTACATCGAAAAATTTTACTTTAAGAGCTTTTCAAGCGGATCACAAAACATTATATCGGCACGGCATGCTGACACAGCAAATACCTTATAAAACCTATAAAATTTAAGGTGTTTGGTTTTAATATTTCAAGGAGAAAATAATGAAGTTGAACAAATCACTTTTAAGCTGCGCAGTTGCAATTGCAATGGGTACTAGCTTTGCTTCTTATGCAGATACTAACAACAAATCAGCATCAAGCTCAGAACTTGCTACCAACGTTTCTGTAGCAAGTGTTGAAAACTCAATGACTCTTATCCAAACTTTTAATGAAAATACTGCACTACTTACACAAGATGGTGATAGCAACACCATGCTTGTAACAACAACCGGTAATAATAACGAAACTGAAGTTGTGCAGAGTCAATTTGGTAATTATGCTGAAGTAACCACCACAGGTGACAACAACCTGCAAGTATACAGCCAAGATGGCGTTGCTAATGGTTTTATCTCTGAAGTGACTGGTAATAATAATATGTTATTTGTTTCACAATTTGGCCAAGGCTTTTTTGTAAATAATGAAGCGATTAATATTGTAACTGGTGATGATAATATCATTGATGTTGAACAAGGCACTGGTGGTCACTGGTTTTACAACATGAATATGCAAGGTAACGCAAATGAAATTACCTCACTGCAAACCGGTGAATGGCATGAAGCAGAAATTACGATGCTTACAGGCGACGAAAATACTCTTGATTTAGTTCAAGACGGTTATTGGAGTACCTTTAAAGTAAGTAGTTTACAAGGCAATGACAACGAGCTTGAAGTTGAACAAGTAGGTGATCGTAATGCTGTAGCATTTAGTGCAATTTCTGGTGATGCAAATGAAATTGAAATTGAGCAAGATGGCTTAACTAATGCGGTAACGTTTGCAACTGTAATTGGGGACGACAACCAAATAGATTTAGATCAAGAAGGTTCACTTAACACAATTGAATCAAACTTATTTGAAGGTTCTAATAATGAGGTTTCAGCAACACAAGTTGGCGCTGAAAACTTAATGACAGCCGATTTAATTGGTGACAACAACGAACTAACTTCAATGCAAAACGGTGATTTAAACGAAGCCTACATGGGTGTAATTGGTTCAGACAATGAATTTACATCAGCCCAAATAGGTGATTTAAACTCGATTCACTTAGCTAACTTTAACGGCTCTGGCAATGATGTTGATTTAGTACAAGCTGGCGATGAAAATGCCGTACTTGTTCAATCTTCATACCCAGATGTAACGCTTACATCTAACGATAATGACATCGATATTGCTCAAGACGGCTCTCAAAATGAAGCAATTGTTACCCTTGCTGGCATTTTAGATAGTAATAATAACCAAATTGATATTGCACAAAGTGGCACGTTAAACCTTATTGATATGATGGTTGAAGGCAATAACCACAGCATTGATATTTCACAAACAGGTGAAGGTAACTGGGTTACTGGCGTTGAACAATCAGCATTTTTAGTTGGTGGTGAAAACGTATCGTTTAGTGTTACTCAAATTGGTAACGACAATATTGTTGAAGGCTCAGTAATTGGCTTTGACAGCACTGTATCTGTTACCCAAATTGGTGATGGAAACGCAGCAACAATTACTCAAATGTAATTGTTGAGGTGGGGAGAGCGACCCTCTCCCCTTTTTAAATTATGAAAAAAAATATTAACTTTAATCGTTACCTACTCACACTTTTCCTATGTTTTTCTGGGGCAACTCATGCTGCGGATGAACTAGAAATAGATGGCTTATTACTTGATAGAAGTATTAGCCGCTTTGGTCATCAATTTTATTATGAATTTTCAAACTACTGGCGAGATCTCCCTTCAACAGCTGGTTTTAATATTGAAATAAAAGAAACCGTAATACCAAAAGCGGGTACACAACTTTCTTTAATAATGAATAACCAACTTGTTTACGCGACTTATTTAGGTCGCAGATTAGAACCCCTCGATGAACGTGTTGAGCAAGCTGTTTATACAGTAATAGATGCAATGGCTCGCTCAAACATGGCTGCATCAACACCAGATATGGCTAAAGATGGATGGTAAAATGAAAAAAATAGCCCTTATAATAATAACAATATTAAGCTTTTCAGCTTCCGCGACTGAAATAATTTACACCCCAATAAATCCAAGCTTTGGTGGTAATCCACTCAATGCAAATATGCTGCTGAGCAAAGCACAGGCTCAAAATAAGCACAAGGCTCCGGTAATCGAAAAAGGTTACGCTGAACAATTTCAAGACTCTTTAGAGCGCACATACTTAAACCGCATGGTAAGAGAAATTACCGATATGGCTTTTGGTGAGGATATTGAAGATAGTATTTTTAATCAGGACTCAATTTTTATGAGTGGTGATTATCAAATTGAAGTTATAACCAGCACAACCGATTCTATTACAGTAAAAATAACAAACATATTAGATGACTCTGTTGTGATCATTGAAGTACCGAGGTTTGGATAATGTATAAACTACTAATAACAATAACATTACTGGGTTTGAGCGGCTGTACAAGTTTAGGTAAGCTTATTCCACCATCACAGCAAAAAGCAATTAGCCTAGAACCAACTGAATTATTTGCAGATTTAAAAAATTTACCAAAACCTGTTGGCAGCATTCCGGTATCGGTCTACTCATTTAGAGACCAAACAGGTCAATATAAACCACAAACTAACGTTAGTTCGTTTTCGACTGCCGTTACTCAAGGTGCTAACTCAATACTCGTACAAGCACTGCATGAATCTGATTGGTTTACACCTGTTGAGCGTGAAGGTTTACAAAACATTTTAACTGAGCGAAAAATCATTCGTGCAGGCCAAACTGATAACCCTAACCAGGCTGAGTTACCTCCACTTACCACAGCTAAAATCATTTTAGAGGGCGGTATTATAAGCTATGACACCAATGTGAAAACGGGTGGGTTAGGTATGGAATACTTTGGTATAGGCGCATCTGAGCTTTACCGTGAAGATGCTATTTCAATTTATCTACGCGCTGTGGATGTTCGTACAGGTCAAGTGTTGCTTAGTGTGGCCACCAGCAAAAAAGTATTAAGTCAAGAGATGCGTGCAGGCTTTTTTAGATACGTAAGCTACAAACGTCTAGCTGAAGCTGAAGCCGGCTTTAGTGACAACGAACCTATGAGTATTTGTGTAACTCAGGCAATAGAAAAAGCACTGACAGACCTTATAACAAAAGGCATTGATAAAGGCTTATGGGCTAAAAAAGTGAGCTAATTACTCAGGCCGTCATCACAAATAAAAAAGGCTACTAACAGTAGCCTTTTTTATGGGAGAAATTGAGATTATATATGCTATTTATTTAGCCATTGGTAATAAAACAGAAACGTAACGCTGAGCCCAATTCGCAAGCTCTACCCTGTTACGTGAGTTAGTTTTTTTAAACGCACTGTACAAATGTGTTTTTACAGTGTGGTCGCTAATATTGAGCTTATCAGCAATTGTATTGTTACTCGCACCTTGTGCAATTAAATGAATAACGGACTTTTCTCGCTTTGTTAAATGATCGTAATCGTCTTGCTTTAATTCAATGTCGTCATGTAGGTTATTAAATGATGATGCCACGGCTAAAATGTCGTTAAAAGCTTTTGAAATTACTTTACGCGTAAACCAAAGCTCGCCAGTATCAACACGAACTAACCCTTTAAAAATATCTTCTGGCGCATCAGATTTATAAAAAACACCATTAAAATGGTTAAGCAATAAGTTTTGCTCGCACACATCTTCTTTATCAACATTAAAGATAACAACACTATGGTGTTTAGCTAAACAAATAAGGTCTGCGGGAATGAGATCTTGCCATTTGCTTTTAGCACCATCTATTAAAAACAAATCATAATTTGCACGCTGCTCAGCTTTAGGAATAACATCGTCCATTTTAATATCACCATACAAGGCCTGTAGTGTTCTTAAAATAGCTGTGTAGTTGTGTGAATGAAAAGATGATTGAAATGTAGTTTTTACGAATACTGAGTTTTTATGGGGCATAAATTTCGTCCTTGAAACATTTACACTACATTACCTAAATCAAATACAACTTACAATGAGATTTTGGTATTAAAATAAAGTTATCGTTTCTCATCCTTAAACAGATAAAAACCTATTAAATCAATACATAACCTACATTACTTTTGTTTTAACAGTTTTTTGTAAGATAAATAACAGATCGGATTAGTAGCTTAGTAATTATTAAAACCTTAAATATACATTATCGTAAACTAAGCTTTAGGGGTAATTATTCTATCGTCTCTTTTAATTTATTAAGTGCATCAACCGAAAAACCTCGATCATAAAAATATAAAATTTCGCCGCTGCTATTTATAAGTACAACACGTGAGTTATTTGGGCTTTGATTACCTGTAAACTTTTGAACAGTCTCGCCATCTTTATAAATAGTGATTACCCCACCCCATAATTCTTTAGGGATGCCTTTGCGCATACCGCTGTCTATAAATGTGCTAAACATACGTGGTGCCATGCCGGCAATGGTTGGTAGTTCGTAGGTAGGGAGCGTTACGCCCGCCATATCTAAACCAATTAACCAACGGTCTATATCAAACTGGCTGTCTTGCTTGTACCCAATGAGCAGTAGTGTTTTATCTGCTTTAAAATCACTAGGTATAGTCACCATACTTTGCTCTAAGCTTTCGCCACTAATGCTTGGGAACTGCTTACCTGTTAATTGCTGGTTTGGGTACTGTGTTGTACATGCGCTAAGTAGTAAAAGTGCAAAAGCACTTAATGTTAATTTGATCATAATAAACCTAATATTTATAAATTTCATACCGATACGTTTAGTATGGCAGCTGAGATCTAAAAATGCTGACTAGTTATATAATTTTTAAATTTAGACGCAGTCATGGGCTTACCGTACTTCCAGCCTTGTCCGTAATGCACACCCGCTGTTTTTAAAATGGCTTCTTGCTCAGTGGTTTCAATTCCTTCTGCTACACAGGTATAATTAAACTTATGCACAAGTTCCATAATATTCGGGATCATAGAGGCTTTTAAGCCCTCAGTTGTTATATCTTGAACAAACGTACGATCAATTTTAAGTTGATGAAAGCTCAAATTTTGTAAGTTTCTTAAATTTGAATAACCCGTACCAAAGTCATCTAATGATAAGTTAAACCCAGACTCAACCAAGGTTCTAAAATGAGCATGCGCGATGCTTGTATCAAGGTATTCGTCTTCAGTTATCTCTAGACAAATAATAAAGCGTGAATTGGTAAGCTCTGTAATTTGTGGTAACAACGAGACATTACCCAGCTCTACATCACACGGAAATATATTAAGCGACACTTTAAAGCCTTCAGGCAATACCTCTATAGAGGTTAGTTCTTTGATTGTAGTGGCAATCATGGCCTCAGTAAAAATCCAGGTTAAATTGTTTTTTCTAATAACCGGAATAAACTCATCTGGAAATAAAACACCGTACTTATCTTCAAAACGTGCAAGTACCTCGCAACCAATCAGCTTGCCACTTTGCAAACAAATAATAGGCTGGTAAGTCCAATAAAATGATCCCTTTTTGAGTCCTTTACGAATACGCTGATTAATAGAGCGACGTGCAGCAATTCTTGCATCAACTATTAACGCACTCGATATTCCCGCTAAACAGGTTAAAATTAACGAAATTATTAGTAATAAGTGGTTATTAGAAAAAAACAGACTCCAAGGTAAGTGCACTACCACACAATATTGACTATTTGTAGAACTGCAAACTAAATTAGTTTCGTAAGGAAAGAAAACATTGTTTTTTACTTGAAGGTAGAGATCCTCTTTACCTGCTAAATGATGCAAAGTATTTGGTGTTTTATAAACAACTTCCCAATCTGGCACAGTAATGCCAATGTTGGTAAAGGGAGTACTCTGCATAATTAAATTATAGTCCCCTTGTCTGACTATAATTACCTCCATAGGGCGCTCACTAAATAATAATAGATAAAGCTCTGGCTCAAAACGAACCCTCACCTGTTCATCATCTCGAATAAAGTCAGGCTGTTTGTCGTTAATTGGTTTACTTAATAAGCCTGCACCCGTAGTACAAACTAGCTGATTATCTTTAAAAAAACCTATATCAATTACATATTTTGCGTCAAATAAAGCGCGGCGCATCTCAAGAAGAGTTGTGTTGTCACACTGTTTAAACGCAAGCTTATTTAATGGGGTAAGTATTCGACGCCTCTCTGCAATTGCACCTTCTACATGAGTGAGAATATACTCAGCATCTGACTTTGTTTGTGCTGTTAATTGCTGCGCTGCAAAATTGAGTAAAATAATACAGCCAGTTATAAAAACTAACACTCCGGTTAGAACGGCTATAATAGATTTTTGTTGGTACTTTTTCATAGCATCTCGAAGTTGTTAATTTATATCACTACTTTATTAGATGATTGCATAAGTCGCATTAAATTCACACAGATAGATTTAACAATTATTGAGTGAGTTTTGAACCAATTGCGCTATTTTAAAGCCTATTGACAAATGTTGGATATCATCAAAATGAATCCCATCACCATCTGTTATGTTAATAAACGAGTTAAGATCAATAAAAGCGCACTTATTATTAGCTGCAACGCTTTTAAATGCACTAGAGAGCTCTGTTGCTTTTGTATCAGCCTCTTCATAAATACGTGAATACTGCTCGGTAATTCTTATTTTAGGTGGGCTAGCAATAATAATTATAGGGGATTTTAAAGTACTACCTTGCTGATAATAAAAGTGTATTGAGTTAATTAAATCATTCAAGCCATCTGCTATTAAACTAGGTGTTAAATTAAAACGTTTTTTAAGATCGTTTGTACCAAGAGCTATAATAATAAGGTCGAGATCATGCTTATCCAAATAAGGTTTTAAATAGCTAACACCATTGAGCACACCGTCAAACGGGGGATTATGCACTAAAGTGCGATTAGGTTGCCCTGCCTCTATTACGTTAAAGCCACACCCTAAGTGTTTATTTAAAAGTGATGTCCAACGGGTATTTTCATCAAAACGTTTACCCGTTACAGGGTTTAAGCCCCATGTGTTTGAATCCCCAAAGCAGAGAATGTTTTTTATTATTTGAGTCATTAAAATGGATTGAGCGTATAGCCTTGTTGTTGAAGTTGTGCGTGAGCGGTCATAGCTGAAAGCGACATCTTTACACCCTCAATTAAAAGCGCTGGCGTTACTTTAAAGTGAGTAGCAGATTGCCCGCAAACATACACTTTAGTGTTGTTTGCTAGTAGCTGCTCAATTAACGCTCGATTTTTATTGTCAGCGTTAAAGCGTTTTTTATATTCGCTATTAGCTAACACATCAACACTTGCGCTGCCGTGCACAACTAATGCAAGTTGTATGTTTTCAGGCTTTACGCCATGCGCCACATGCATGTTAATAAAACGCGCTAGCGAATTTATTGAATTATTTTGCGAGCCTTTTTCAGCGCCATCTGCAACATCAAATGCTATTTTAAATACCGTAGCGTCATTAATTTCATCATGCTCGGGGACATTGTAATAATTACCATACCCCTTAATTGGTTGCTCTGTAGCATATATTAAAGGGCTAAAAAGCAGCACTAACAATAGTAAATATTTCATAAAACAGTCCTGTGTTTTTTAAGATTATTACTAAACTACCAGAGACAACCAAAAAAGGCTGCAATTTAAGCAACTTTTTGGGTACTTTTATGGCTGTGGTTAATAAACTGCATACCTAAATAACTAAACGTACTTTTAAACTGCTCTACAAAACAGGCGGGGGCTTCACTTGATGACGCATTAGAAAGCACTGAAAAATGCTTACTACGTAAACTACGAAGCTTAGGTTTTAATACTTCATCGTCCATATAATCGGTTATTCTATCGATAAATAATTTCATTTGTACCGTGGTGCTGTACCAATATACAGGAGACGCGAACACCCAATGTTCATATTTTAAAAGTGCTTCAAACACAGCGTAAAAATCATCATTTTTATAGCTTTTGTTATAGCAGTACGGCGCAATTTTATAATCATCTAAGCATATTACACGCACATTATTTTGCTCTGCAAATCCATTAACGTGCGCCTGTGTATTACCATTTTTGCGTGCGCTTGAATAAATAATAACAGTGCTACGCTCAAGTTTTTGTTGCATTTAGTTAGCTCCTTTTTTAATGTTGCAAGAAGCTTAAAACCTCAAGTTATATTGAGGTCAATCGGAAATTAAAAATAATGCCAATAGATCAAAAAAAACTAACTGAGGCCAACCTAACCGTGGGTTATGTAGCAAAGCGTAGCGGCGTAAAAGTATCAACCCTACATTTTTACGAAACAAAAGGACTAATACGTAGCTGGCGAAATGGCGGCAATCAACGCCGCTATAAAAAAGATGTACTGCGCCGTATAGCGGTAATAAAAGCCGCACAAGCAATGGGAATAACCCTTGATGAAATTAAACTCACTCTGGCCACATTACCTGATCAGCGCACACCCACGCAAAAAGACTGGGCAGCCCTTTCAAAGCAATGGCAAGCACAGCTGGACGAGCGAATAGCGTATATGCAGCGTTTGCGCGATCGCGTTGATGGATGTATTGGCTGTGGGTGCTTATCTATGAGTAAATGCCCTATTTATAACAAAAATGACCACTTAGGCGAAAACCAAAGTGGTGCTATTTTGTTAGAGCGAGATTGAGGGCTAGATTAAAGTTAATCTAAGCCACTTAGCCCCTCTCTCGCCGCTCGGTATAGAGCGCCTAGGGTTGAATCGAATACCGATTTTATAAAGCTATATGTAAGCTCCACCGCTTTACTAATTACTTTGCCTGCAAACACTAACATATGCCCTAATAAACCTAAGGTTTGTGTTGCAAACGAGGCTGACGCTTTAGCTATTTTATCTAAAGTACGCGCCAACATATCGTAAAAAGTGAGCCCAGTACCAATAGCAGCTTGGGCAGCAACTGCACTGTAATAGCCGGCATCTTTTAAAAGTGTGACTAACGCAGCCCCTAGTTTATCAGCCCAGTGGGAAGTAAAAGAGGCTTGATTTCTATCTTCAAACTTCAAACGTACAGGGGTACTCAAAAAATGATTAGCTTGAATGGTTAAGTTGTTCCAATTATTACTATTGGCTGTGTTTATATAGCCAGGCGTACCATTGAGAGTATGGGCAGCACCTTTTAAACCTTGCCCATTATCTAAGCGTATTTCTTGACCGCTATAAGGTGCATGCGAGAACGGCCACAAAGGTACCTTAGCAACTGGGTCTGCACCATGAGTACAGCGATAAATTTTATCAATTCTTGATGTCGCAGCCCGAGAGAAGTTTTCAAGCCCAACGCGCGGTGAGCCAAACGTATATAGCTTTACAGGTATTGAATATTCAGCTCTAATCCAATCGGCAGAAAGCGTCGCTAATGCACCACCTAAGCTGTGGCCAACTAAATGAATACAATCAGTTACTTTATCTTTGATATTAGCTTCAACAAACTCCTGTAACGCGGGCTTCATACTGTAAAAGGTCTTATTAAACCCAGCATGCACCATACTGCCATTTGAGCCTCCACTTAAACCAAAATGGCCATCAGTTAAGCCATCTCTTAGCGAGTTAGTACCTCGAATTGTTATAACTGAATCCCCCTGATAATCGCCAAGCCCATGCCCTACTAAAGCAAAACCCGTACTTAAATTAAATAAATGGGAGAAAAAACCTCCCGTTACACCTTGTACTGCGCCAGGGTTAACTGAAAAGTTAAAATTGTCGCGCAAAGATGCATGAAGTGAACGATGAAGTAGGTTAGTGGTTTTAATGCTTTTTGCTTTATAAGCAAGGTTAGCTAACTGTACCGCTTGGGTTGGCGTCAAAGTATTCATATAAGTTCCCTTTAAATTAATAGTTAAAGTTTACATGATGTGTAAATCGCAAAAGCGTGGCTGGTATCTTCTTTAATTGGAATATCGTATGTTTGCGGCTCTTTAGAAATATCACACTTCAAGTGTGCAAGAAGCTCTTTAAGTGTGTCACTTTTTTCATGAATTGAAACAAGCGTGTACCATAAAACAATTCCTTCTGGCGTGCCGTTTTCTAAATAAATATGTTGAACCAACGAGTCGTTATCAAACATATTAGAGGGCTTACCTGTCTTTATTGTTTTTTCTGTAAAAGTAAAATAACCGTGTTCGTCTGTTGTGGTTTCGTCAACGTATTCATCGCCATAGGTGAGTGAGCGCATTACTTTAGTGTTTGCAACTGGCTGCCCATTATCTAATAACTGCCCCTTTACTGGAGCCGATAAATAAAATTCTTGTTTATTAAAAAAGCCAAACATATCCGCACAAGCCTGTGATGTAGTAAAAAAAACAACGGCAATAGAGACTATTACCAACACAAAAATTTTTAAACGCGATAAAAACAAAGCAAACACTCTCCCAAGACCTAGCTATAAGCTACTTAATGTTTATGGCCAATTAATTTCACCAACCATATTTATATTAAAAAAAGTAGGGGAACATACTAATTAGGTACAATTATACTGCATGTTTTTTAATCAAAAAACAATCCTAATTTAATTATAAAATAGCGTATATATTAATTTACCAATACTACTAAACGCGATACCGCCCACAAGCAAAAAACCATATATAAAACTAATAGCACCAGCTGAAGGATCGCTCCTTTTATCAATTTCTATACATGCCGTGCACATAACAAAAAATATAAAAAAGTTTGCGATAACGCCTAAAATAAAAGCATGCCCAAATAACGGTGATACACCTGCCAAAACTGCGCCCAATATTAAGAGCGAGCCTGAAAATGAATGTTTATTAAACCGGCTCTCAATTATTTTTATAACTAATGTTGCTAACATAAAGAGTAAAAAGTATAGCGTTGGCCAAAACTGATAATATAAATAGCCCCAGTTTAAAAGCTCACCTGTAGTTGATGAATAAGTTTGTTCACCTATGACAGGCGCTGAAACATTCGCGGCATTTTCACTAAAAAGATACGCTACCCCACCAATAATTAATTTTATAATCCAAAAAAATAAAAAGCTGGCAATAGTAAACCCGATAGCGTCATCTCTTGTTAATCGTTTTTTAGCTTTGCTTTTTACAATAATGGCAAGCATTAAACCTAGTAGGCATACACTTCCTAAATAAAGTAACGCCTGCCAAAAGTTATCAGAATAAAATACAGCTAACCCTGGTGCTATAAAAAGATACATAGCATCTTCGTTATCTAATGAACGGCTTGGAGTACTCCGATCTGACTCTTTAAAAAGAGCTAAATATACAAATAAAGGCTGTAAAAACAGCATTAGAATACTCGTGGTGATAAGGCTCATAGATCATCCTTGATGAGAAAAAATTAATGCAGCACTAGTGCTGCATTAATATTAAAAATTGAGTGTGTAATTATGATGGGGGTTATAGGTTTATTTTTTGAAAATACGTTTTAAGTTTTAAAAGCCCCGACTCAAGTTCAAATTTTTGTATTTTAGGATTTTTGAATTTAAACCCATTAGAAATATGAGTATTAATCATCGTCGCCATACCCTCAAACCCAGCTGGCGCAGTGGCAACTAAATCGCTCAACAAAGGGTTTATAAGCACTTGATGCTCTTCCATTAAAGTTGGGTCTTCATATATATCGTAAACAAGGTTAGTTAGTGTTTGTTGGTTTTGTTGTTCCATATCATTTCTATAGCGCCTTAGCTTAGGCGTTTATAGCTCCCTAGAGTTCTAAATTGAATAAAGGTAAATAAAATTTATTACTTTTTGTTCCTTCGGTTACCTTTTGCCATTTCTTTTTCGACAGCAGCACGAGCGTCTTTTATATCTTTAAAAAAATCATACTGATATTTAATAAGACCTTGGTATTTTTCTCCTTTAATTAAATAAAAAGAGAGCAACATAAAGGCTATATTGATAGCTGTTGCAATATAATACCCATTACCTTCTAAAATTATAAAAGTTGGTAAGCAAATCACAGCTAAAAATAAAGCATAGAATTTTAATATATTTGCGCAAAAAAAAGAGCCTTGGCTTACTTTAAAGTTTATAAGGCAAAATGCTATCCCAGCAGAAAATAAAATACCTAACAGCCACTCAGGATCTGTATCAAAGTATTGCGTTAACACAGTCATTCCGGAGTATACAGTACCCAAAAGTAAGAGCACTGTTACTAATAGAAACCTACGTAAAAGCTTCCATGGTGGAAATAATAGAAATACCTCATCGTTTTTAGACACTACTTACTCAACTCCTCATATATTCCAATTGCAAGTGAATTCACCGTTCCAGATAACGCACTTCCCCCAAAACTAAAAGATGCGCCAATAGTATCCTTAAGCTGTAATCTCAATGCTTGGGTAATTTGAACACCGCTATAGCGCTTAGGGAATTGTCCGCTTCTGATCATCTTCTTCAATACTTGGTTAGAAACGCCAGGGTGATTCAACCTAATTATATCTTGGGTTAAGCGTTTTCTTTCACTACTAGAAAGACCCTTTAGAAGAGCCTCGGTAGTTTTATTGGTATTTGCTTTTAGTAGTTTAACTGCTTTTAAAGTTGCAGCACCGGCAGCGGCAGCTCCAGCCAATGAAACTACATCAAGCGCCATAGTTACATTCTGATACCATTCCTTAGAGTCATATAAGTCATTTAATTCAGGGTTTACGCTTTCGTTATAGGTTCTGACGCCACCGTTAATGCATTGAAGTGAACTCGCCGTACTGGCAGCCACTGCTAAATATGTAACGGCAGAACTTGTTCCGCCAGAAATTGGGATCGCCGCAGCACTACCAAAAACGACTATCCAGCCTAACACAGCCGCACTACAACTTAAAACTGTACCGGCAACCTCTCCAACTAAACGTGATTCCCGTGCACTACTCTGACTATTTTTCAAATGACCTGCAAACTCTTGCTGATTCATATTTTTTGGTTGTTCGCGAAGTACTATTTTCGGACGAGTTAAAGATGAGCCACTATAAGCTCTCAACTCTACAACCGTAAAGCTTGAGTCAATATACATAACCCCAGCGCCAGTCAACCCCGGAAGTTTGTCAATATCTTTAAATAGCCTTGCTTGATTTATTTCATGACTAAGTCGAACTTTTAATTGTCTTTCTTTGTGGCGTTGGTATTCATTCCCAAACATTAAATAATTCCTTTTAATTTGTAAATTAAGTGGGCTTTAATCGATTTGCCCTGTAACGTCAAATATTAAGTTTAGTTATTCTTGTTATTACCCTAAGTACATCATCAATACTATTTTGATTTCGTCAGTACAAAACTATAAGCTTATGATTTTTTTTAACTCATCTAATAATCCACCTTCAATTAACATAATATCGGTTACAAAAAAGTCTTGAAATTTTTTATCTCTTTTCCTATTTGGCCTCGAAAAGTTAGTAAAACGAAAACCCTTTTGTCCTTTAGCTCCCATATTCATTTCTCTATATAAAGCTAAGGTTTCACCATCAACATCTTCTTTATAACTATACTGTCCTTTAGGTAACCCCCCCTGAGCTGCGCTTAACCAGAATTTCTTTTCGATACAATCAATTAACCACTTAATAGATTCCTTGCGAATTTCTAATTGATAAACATAATAGTTTGGGATGTCGGGATTACCGAATTTGGCCGGGGTTAATCCTAAAAAAATTGTATTTTTGCTATCTAAAACTATAAATAACTTCTCATCATCAAACCCAATATGGTCAGCTGAAAAAAAAATAGAGTAATGAGACTCAAGATTAAAAGGGTTAAGTAAATTCATAAATTTCCTTATTAGTTAACTGGGAGCGGAGTTGCTGGAATTATTGCAACAGCATCTCCTAATTGGTTTATTGTCATAGGGTCACGCTCAAAGGTAAACGTTTCAACTACACCATATTTAGTATTTACGTGCTTCCCCCAAGGTGATTCAAGATCAACTTCAGTAAGACCATTCCCGCTAAATAGCTCATTAGCACCTAATTGATTCATGGTTCGAAATCGAGCTATCAACAAATCAGAATCTTCAGAAGAGTTAGACTCCACATATTCAGTAAAACTTTTTTCGTTATAAATATCTCCGCCAGCTTCCTTATATTCAATTATACTTTTTTTGAAGTACACACTAAACTCTGGGTTCATTATTTGATTCATAATATCAGGGTTATCTATCCCTCGATCTTCAAAATCAGATAGTAATTCTCGTTTCCCAAAACTTATTACATTTTCATATGTTGGGATAAATGTTTCCCTTTCAGCAGCTTCAGGCATATTTTCCATATCTATAATTGCTAATGAAAATTTCTGCTCAGTTTTGTAATCATTGATTCCAAATAATGCAGCTATCAAATGAGGATCACTATCTGCGGCCTCCATTTGTTCAAATGTTGTAGACCAATATGGTGCTCGGCCTGTATCCGGTCTAGGGAAGCCTAGCTTTCCATCTACTGATTCACCTGAATCTCCAAAAATTAGGCGAACGTAAAAACGATTTTTAATTTCCTTCTCATTAGCCATATTCCGGAGTTGTTCTTGAGTAAATTTTGGCTCATAACCATTATTTAATAGGTCAGCTCTTGCTTTTTCTAATCGGCGTATTGCTTCGTTTAAACTATTGGGCTCTGTATATTCTGCTACAAAAACATTTTCATTCTTTGTATTAGATAATAAACTTCGAACATTTTGAGTGCTGCTATCTAATGCGTTCTTTATTTCTTTTGGAGTTAATTGCCCATCATAAGCAGCTTGTAATAACTGTTCCGAGAGCTCACGACTAATTACTCCCGATTGAGTGCTATTATTTAACGCCTCTTTCAGTGAGGTTTCACCCTCCTTACACATCAACCCAAACGGGTCCACCCAATTCACCGGGTTCGGCGCATATTGATAGTGGTTTATGCCACCTACTAACCCTATCGGGTCTTGGTTTATAAAGCGTTGTTGTTTGGGACTATAATAACGATAACGGTTGTAATGTAAGCCGCTCTCTTCATCTAAATATTGCCCTTGAAAACGGATTGGCTGGGTGAAGGTGTTTTCTTTATTCGTGTCAGGCTCGGCTTCTGGCTCTTCATAACCATACACATCGGCTTGGTTTTCCCATATTACTTCTGCTTTGTTATTGGTTACAAAGCGTGGGGTGTTAAGCTGGTCTAGGTGGTAGTAGTACACCTCACCTTGTTTAATTAGTGCGACTGGGTGAAATTGATTTGGCAGGTTAATATACCAAGTATATTCACCGTGCTGGCATTCACCGATTAACTGGTCGTTATCCCAAATGTAGTCAATTTTACCGTGCTCGGTGTGCTTGGCGATACGACGCCCGAGTGGGTCGTAGTCGTATTTCGTGAGCGTACCGCTGTTATTAAAGCAACTTAGCTGGTTAAACGCGTTGTATTCACGACGGGTTTTAATGCCTTTGCCGGTTTCGCGTATTTGGTTACCAAACTCATCGTAGTAAAAGTCGCTGTCGCCAAAGTGTGTTAGGCGGTCGGCGTCGGTGGCACTGTTTATTGTGGTGTTGTTAGTGCCTTCATTATTAATTACTGAGTCTATTTTGCTACTATTTTTACTACTACTTTCACTATTATTTGGTACTAACTCTTTGTATTCGCTATGCGTGGCGCGTGTTAAATCAATAGAAGAGCTGGCTGTATGCTCATTACTGGCTGCATCATGTTTTGTACCCTGCTCGCAGTTAGCAATCTCGCTAGTTTCTGTATCGCTTGTGTTTGATTTTACTGTTTGGCTTTGCGGGTTACCAAAGCTATCCCACTGGTAATGTGTAGTTGTGTCAGCACGTGGGCTTGCTAAAGTTTGTTGTACTAATTGCCCTAGGCTGTTGTATTCAAAATTGATATTTTGGCTGCTTACGCCTTCGTTTTTACGGGCAATGAGCTGGTTTACGCTGTCGTAATTGTACGTACAGGTATCAAATAATGTTTGCGCTGGGTGTGTAAGCTTTTGCTGCGTTAAACGGTTAAATACATCAAACTGTTGAGTAAGGGTAATGCTGTTACCAAACTGTTGGGTTTTAATATTACCTTGGCTGTCGTAGCCTAGTGTTACAAGCGGCTCAGCGAGCTCACCCTCTTTGCTATTGGCTTGCTGTAAGTAAATAGCACTTAGCTGGCCAAACTGGTTGTAGCTGTATTTAAGCGTGGTTGAGTCTGGCAGGGTAAGGGTTTGCCTTCTGCCGTATTCGTCGTAACTGTATTTTAAGGTATGCGCTTGTTGCTGGTTATTTACTTGCTCGGCACACAGTAGCCGCCCGCCTTTATCAAAGTGTTGTTTAAGTGTTGATTGCGCGTTATGCGCACGCGTAATTTTACCTTGCAGGTTATAGCTGTAGTAATTGGCGTTATTAACGATATGTGAGTCGCTTGCAAGGCTTGCATGCTGCGCAGTTACGCGGCCTAAGCTGTCGCGCTCTATTTTTACATGGCGTTTATTACTTTGCGTTACTGAGGCTAAGCGATTACAGGCATCATATTTATACTGCTGTAGCGTGCCATCAAACCCGGTTATTTGTGTTGGGTTTTCGTTAGCGTCGTAACTTATGCGGTATACGTGGCCGTCGCTTCGCTCGATGGCTGTTAAGTTTCGCTCTTTGTCGTATGTTAAATGCAGTGCGCTGCCATCAGGCTGAATAACACAATGCGGTTGGCTTAGCCCTTCAAAGTGTTGCTCTGTGGTATCGCCTTTGCTGTTTTGCGAGCTAACTAATCGCCCAGCTTCGTCGTAGCTAAAATTTTGATGCTGTTTATTTTCAGGCTCTTTTTCATCAAAGGCAATTGTTTGCGTAAGCTGGCCGTGCTCATTGTATTTATATTGAGTGAGTAACCCTGCGTTATTAAGTGTGGCATTTACTCGGCCTAGGCTGTCGTAACTGTAACGTATTAATTCATCGTTATAATGCTTTGCTAATAGCTCGCCCTGCTCGTTCCAAATAAACTTGGTGATTTGGCCGTTTTTATTTATATGCTGAGTTAACTGGCCGAGCTTATCGTAGCTGTATAACGTGGTACGGCCATCGCCAAAGGTTTCGCTTTGTAATAAGCCAGCCACACTGTATTTACGCGTAATGGTTTGGCCATCAGGTAAGGTAGTTAGTACACGTTGCCCAAGTTGGTTGTATGCAAAATGGGTTTGGTTACCATCTGGCTGCGTTATTGTTTCTAATTGGCCGAAAGGTGTGTAGCTATAGCGCGTTGTGCTGCTATCGGGCTTTATTTCACTGAGCTTTTGCCCTTGCGCATTGTATGTATATTGCCAAACATTGCCGTTAGGGTCGGTATGTTTTACCAATTTACCTTGCGCGTTATGTACAAAGTGCTCTTTATGACCGCGTGAGTCTATACAGGTTGTCTCTCCAGCCTCTAAGTTATATTCAAACTGGTAGGTATAGGTGTTGTTATCGCCCCATTGTTTTATACATTTAGCACTGGGTGAGTAGCTATCCCACTCAAAATGATGGCTAAAGCCACTGGCTCGGGTACGCTTTGTTAATAAATTAGCGGCGTTGTAGGCGTAGCGCTCAGTTTCGTTTTGCTGATTAGTTGACTGAACAAGGTTTTTGTTTTCATCGTACTCGTAGCTTGCAAGCAATGGTGAAAGTAATTGCTGTTTGTTATTTTTATCGGTGCAGTACGCTGCTATTTTGCTTAATAAACCTTGCGCGTTGTAGCTAATAATACAGCCACGTACTTTGTTTACTTCTATACGGTGTAGGCGCTCTTTCGCATCGTAATAAAACGCGATGCTTTGGCCTTTTTCGTTAATTATTTTTTCAAGCAACCACGCGCTTTCGCCTGGTTTAAACGTAAGGTGTTGGTCATCTGGCGTTACAAGTACTTGCTTACCATTTGTTTGGTAATGCAGTGCAAGGTTACTACTTAACTGATAGCTCGATTGGCCAGGCTTTACCTTTTCAAATTTATGTTTAGCGCCGTGCTCGTCTTGGTACTCTAACCAGTAAGTGCCTTTTTGTTTAGGACCCACTTTTGGCGGCGGCAAATAATGCTCTGTAAGGCTTGCCATAAAGTCATGGCGCCAACCATTACCCATTGTTGTACACACATCAGCATGAGATGAGCGATACAAACGTCGCCACACTAATTGCCGACTCCCTGCTAGGGTAAAGTCGATGAGCGGGAGAATTTCTTCGCCCGAAAGCATTGATACCGGATCTGAACGGCACTCTTGATTTGTAATGGGCTCTTCGCTTGCGGTGTTATTACTTGCACCGCCAGTGTTTTTAGCGGGTGCTTGCGATGCGCTTTTCCCTGATGCTGTTGAGCTTGATTTTTTGCTCGACTTTTTGCCAGCTGCTCCACTATTGGTGTTATCACTAACTTGAATAGATGACTTTGCTTTTTGGTGATAACACGTTACAGCGCCAGCTATTAAAGCTTGGTTAAGTGCACTTGCGGTTTCGCGGGCAGAGGCGCTGCGTGGGCAGCTAACGCCTGCGCTATTTAATAAGTTAATTACGTCGAGGCGTTTGGCAGCATCGCCAGTTAGCGCACCACCAATTTCAGCTATTTGCTGTTTAGCACTTTGTGCCGTGTTTGCTACTGCAGGTGCATAGCCAGAAGGCGTTTGGCCTTTACCAGCAACGAGGCAAATGGGGTAACTTGTTCCTTGTAAAACAACTGTATTACTTTGCATTAGTTGTGTACTTCCTCACTTATCCATAAGTATGATGCTGCGGCCTGGTATTTTGATTGTTCTTGAGAAATCACTAACGCGTGTTTAAAGTGATTTACAATAGCCGGGCTTGAGGTCAATTGATATAAATTGACGAGTCCTTCAAGCGCACCAATTTTACCTAATTTGTAATTAGGTAATTCATAATGTGTATGCTCACTAATTAAATTACTGAGCAATTGTAAATTTGTTAACCACACATCGCTTTCGTGGTTTACGCCATTACCTGGCGCACATATAAAATCTATTTGTTTTTTACTATTAAGCGCAATGTTAGAAAAAATCCCACTTAATTGGTTATGCTTTATAAAATCTACAGATGGAGCCAGTTCGTGGCTTTGTTGCATCCAACCAGTTTTAACCGCTGTAACAGTTGCAAGTGCTCCACCAACACCTTGATAAGTATATTCACCGTTTATATTTGCTTTGTGTGTAGCGTCTACTGCAAGTACGTTAACCTTTTTCCACTGATTTTTTTGCACAAGTTCGATCATTGCATTAGCGCCTGTAGCACCATAAAACAAAATATGACTTACATGCTGTGGAAATAACTGTTTTAAACTATTTGCCAAAAGGTGCTTAAGCTCGCCTTGGTATTCAAGCGCAGGAAGCAACCAAACTAAAGGCGCTTGTAGGTCTTCAACTTTTGCAAATAATTCTTTTGCTTTTAATATGCAATCGTAAATACATGCATTCCACGATTGCCATTCTTTAAACTCATTTGATGCTGACTCTTCGCCGTATAAAAGCTCATCTATGTCTTGTGAAAATGGCGCTAAAAAACACTCCATATTAATATTAAAAGCACTCACAACACGGCCTCCGCAGCTAACTTTTTAGCAGTAGGGTGTTGGTAGTAGTTATATAAGTTAAATACAGCTTGGCTATAGCTATCCATAGCAGACATTTCTATAGCATTTAACTTAGTATTTAGCGCTTTACCTGCTATTAAGCGCGAAGATGAAAGCTCGCCCTCAAACTTTGGCCAGTTAGTGTGTAACTGGCGCTTAAATTCACTACACGATAACTCATCACCTTGCCATGCTTGCAGTTGTGTTTCAAAGCTCACTAATAAATCAAGCTTATCGCCAAGCAAGCGTCTTATTAAAGCAATAATGGTACATGGTTCTTCAACTTTATTTAAAAAAGTATTAGCTAAAGGAATTAATTTTGCAAAGCTACTTTGCAGTAATACCTGCATGGTTTGGTCAACCGTTAAAGTGTTGCTTGCATGGTTGCCAACTACATTTACCTGCTCCCAACTGAGTGATAATAAAAAAAGCGACATTAACGGAGAATTAATAAGCCCGGCATTGCATATGTGTTTAAACGTATTTATTACATCGGTATTTTTGGCTTGGCTACTTATTAATAAATTTTGCTCCAACGCTGGCTGTAAATGCTCAAGTGACTCTTTGTCAGTGGTTAATGCAAAGCACAAAGTTTTTAAGTCAATATAAGCGATTAAATTCAAGCTATGTTGTTGTAATAGAACTTTATAAATAATTAATTTAGTTAGGCTATGTAAGGTAGGCTCGTTCATTAAAGCGTTAATAAACGCTAAGTTAATGTTTTGAGGCAAATTAGCCATTACCTCAACGCATGCTTGTGCAGTGGAATCAATATTGGGGTCACTTTGTAAAAAAGTGATTAATTGCACTAAATCTGGCTGGCTAAATTTTTGTGGGACGTTATTTTTCTTAGCCGTTAACCAACATGCTTCTAATAGCTTTGTTTTAAGTGTTTTTATAAAACCTACGCATGTAAAAGGGCAATATTGTGCTTCACTAATTGCTAGCAGTTGCGCTTTATGATTACTTAGGTATGTAGATAGCAAGGTTAGCCACCTATTAATACTGTAGGGTTGCCAACAACAATTTTACCGCCGTGGGAGCTGTCATCGCCCATTCTAGCTGCAGGCTTACCGTTAATTTTAACCGAGCCAGAACCCGATTTAATACTATCTGGTGGGCCAATACACACCATCATGTCGCCTTTACGCGCAGCCGGCATTCCACCAATTAAGACATTAGTTGAACCAATAACTACAGGGCCGCCTACATGCGGCACTGTGCCGGTTGTTTTAGGACATACATGCATGTGACCAATTGTAGCTGCGGGCTTGCCCATAAAGACTCCTTGTCTGTTTATATTTTTAAATAAAACTAATCAAATAAAGGGATAATTAATAACTTGCTATGCGCCACTAATAGAGATAAACACTCTATTAATTCACTTTGAGAATAATCTGAAAGTGCAACAGGGCTTTGCATAGCATATTGGTATAATCCCGACACAACATCTTCACTATTTAATACTGGGTGTAAATTATTTAAAAACTGACCAGCGTAATAACCATTCATTGCTTTTAGGTGACTTAATGCTGGATTTAGCAATGGATCGTCTGGCCTATTAATTGGCAAACATATTAAATGCGCAAGCCCATAACGGCAATATACAACATATCCGTTATTATTAATGCCGTTTCTAAGTCCTGAATGAAAGCTATTTATTATTTCCATATTTGCACTAATTTAATTTAATCATTCCAGCTGATAAAGTAATAGCACTGCCGTCAACTTTAACATTACTACCTTTAATATTTATATTAGTGCCTTCAATAGTTATATTACCATTACTGCTCATTTTAATTTGTGCAGAGCCTGTTTTAATAACTATTTCATCACCCGCTTCTATATTTAATGTTTTACCTACTTTTAAAGTATCGTTTTCACCCATTTCGGCAATACGATTTTTAGCAACATTAAGGGTGTCGTTGTTAGCAATATCTGTTTTTCTGTCGTTGCCAATTTCGATGTTGTGGTCGTGATCTGTCTTATCGTTTTGATCGTTTTTAACATAGAGCTGCTTGTCTTTTTCTGCTTGAAGATAAACCAGCTCACTGCCTTTTTTATCTTCAAACCTAAGCTCGTTAAAATTATCTGCTCCGCCTTCTTTTGTAGAACGCGTTTTTATGCCACTTTGCGTTTTTTCTGCTGGTAATGCATACGGAGGCATTAAGTCTGCGTTATACACGGCCCCACTTATTATTGGTTGATCTGGGTCGCCATTTATAAAATCCACAAGTACTTCTTGGCCAACGCGAGGGAAGAAAAAAGCCCCCCACTTTTTACCAGCCCAGTTTTGGGCAACGCGGATCCAACACGAACTTTTAGAATCTTTTTTGCCTTCTCTGTCCCAATCAAATTGCACTTTTACACGACCATATTGGTCAATCATAATTTCATCAGCGCTATCGCCAGTTACGATTGCCGTTTGGACCCCGTTTATTACAGGCTTTTTCTTATTTATTTGTGCTCTGTAAGGGATTTCTTTTGGGACACATTCAAAGTGATTTGAATAAACTTCTTCTACCGATGACTGCTGCGAACCTGATTGGTTGGGTACTGTAATTGAAGTCATCATAGAGGTAATAACAAATGTTTTACCTTCAAGACGTGGGTCTTCGTGCTTTTTAAAACTAAATAACTTACCTACAGTAAATGAGCGGCAATCACTGCGCCCACTAGAAAGCTTCATGTCTCTTTGCAGTGACTCTAGCTGCACAGACGCTAGATTAGCAGCGCGCGGGTGGCACTCTTGCTCGCCCGTGTATTCAAAAATTTCAGAGACCGATTGAGTAGGAAGTTCAGCGTTTGCTTGCTCGCCATCTGGGTATCGTGATGGCTGTTTAAAATCGTAACCAACACGTTTAAAACTACCAGGGGCAATGCTTAAGCCACCTTGCCAGCGCGATACGTGTGATTCGCTTAAATGGCCAGTTGAAAATACAACTTTGCCTTCATTACATACTTCGTAAGCCGTAATATCATCAGCTAATACAAGCGTATGGTTACTGTTTGAGTGTTCAAAAAAGTAAAATATACCTTCTTGTTGGAATAAGCGCTGAATAAAATCAAAATCAGATTCTTGATACTGAACACAATATTCATATTTAGGGTAGGTTTTACTGGTTTTATCGCTAAAGGCAACATTGTGTTGGCCAAATAAATCAGCAAATATTTCTTTAATTGTTTTCTTTTGAAAAATGCGGCTATTTTTACGATTGCGCATTGAAGCTGCGAATGGAACTATCGTCGCTTGATAATCTATATAATTTTTTTGCTCGTCAACATCAGCCGTACGGCTGCCATTTGAAACCAAATGACTAACAATGCCGTGGTAGTAACGCTCACCACCGCCATCTGCATTTTTTACTTTAATAGATACAGGTTTACCCACTAAGTCTTCGTGCGCGATCTGCTTTCCAATAGTGTACATATTGGCAGACATAACAAACAAATCAGACATTGCCTCTTGGGCAACAAAACGAGTTAAATAGAGGGCATCTTTACCAACAGGGGTGCTAATTTGAATTACGTTTTTATCTTGTGTTGCTTTTTGCATTCCTTGCTTTTCCCGTCCTAAAGATCAAAAAAAGCTCTGAGCAATGCCCAGAGCCATTATAAGGTAACAAATATTACATTTGTTGACCTTTAACACCGCTGTAACCGTATACAAGAGGAGCAGTAATGTTATTTTTGTCGTCTGTTGGAGTAACAGTCATCATCATTTCAGTGTAGCTGATAGTGATTGTTTCGATTGGACGATCATTTTGTACTGAAACTGAGTAGCTAGAAATCATTGCATCTGTAAGTTCGATTTTCATGATTTCTTCAACCTTATCACCTTGCTTAGTGATATGGAAAACAGCTGGTAAACCTTTACCGATTGTCGCTTCTTTGAAAAGATCCGGAGATGCTTTATCTTGAAGTTTAGTGATTGTTACGTCACCAAGGCGAGTAGAGCTTGACTCACGGTCCATCGCTGTACCAGTAGCTGAGCTAATTTCGCGACTTACATTCCAATCAAGAGATAAAACTGTAATTAAATCTTTGAAAGACTCAGCAGTAGTTTCGCCTTTGATTGAACCGTATTTTAAATATGTATTTGCTTGCATTTGATAATGCTCCTTTTTATTAAACAATGTTATCCATTAATACTGGATTCTTTACTTTGGTATATACCAAAATTCCTTTGAAACCATTATCTTTAATACAGCAATGAAAAGGCCTTCTGATTCCTTTCCTTAGATGAAGACAATGTCTCAAAAATTCCATGTAGTGATATCAGGCACCAAAATTATAATGCCCTCAAACTAAAGAAACAACCTTAATAACAAGTTATTTCAAATTAACTTTAATTAACCTTTAATTCAGCTCTAGTTCAAATTCATTATCTTTTACTAATAGCGATATACTATAAATTTCTTTGTCGTCAATCATGCTAGAAAGTAAAACCTCAGACAACAATGGCAGCACTCTATTTTGAAGTATAGTGTGAATATTACGTGCACCTGAGCCTGCATTTTGGCAATTAGCAATAATATATTCAATTACATCGTCATTATAAATTAACTCTGCATTGTAGTGTTTTTTAACACGTTTAATTATTTTATTTATTTGAATAGCGGCAATTTCAGTAAGAATATCGTCACTTAATGGAATGTAAGGAATTACATTAATACGACCTAAAAATGCCGGTTTAAATGAAGCAAGTAAATCATCTTGTAATGCCTTTAATAAACCTTTGATGCTTGGTTTACTTTCTTCGTCTTCAAATAAGCTCATTGTGGTATCTGTGCCCACGTTTGAGGTCATAATAATAATTGTGTTTTTAAAGTCGATATCGCGGCCTTCACCGTCTTTAATTGTACCTTTATCAAACACTTGATAAAAAATATCTTGTACGCCTGGGTGTGCTTTTTCCATCTCATCCAAAAGTACAACACTGTATGGCTTTCTTCTTACAGCCTCGGTTAATATTCCTCCTTCACCGTAACCTACATATCCTGGAGGAGAGCCAAGTAATAAAGAAACTTTATGTTCTTCTTTAAACTCTGACATGTTAATTACCGTGACGTTTTCTTCACTACCATACACTTCTTGGGCTAGCGAAAGTGCAGTTTCTGTTTTACCCACACCGCTTGGCCCTGCTAACATAAATATACCGTTAGGACGGCTTTCATCTGCTAGCTGAGCACGAGATGTTTGAACAACTTTAGCTATTAAATCAAGAGAGTGGTCTTGCCCTACAACTCGTTGCTTCATTTGCTGTGCTAAATTTAAAATGCCATGTATTTCATCTTCATGCATTTTGCCAACAGGTATCCCTGTCCAATCTGAAATAACTTGCGCTATAAGCTCTTCGTTAACCTGCCAATGAACCATATTATGTTCAAAAGAGGCTAGCTTCTCTTTACTAAGTCTTAGCTTATCGAGTATTTCTTGTGATGACTCTTCATCTTGAGAGTTAATAAGCTCTAAAGCTTGATTAAGCTCAGCTACAATTTCTTTTTCAGCACTAAATTGCTCATTTAACGGCGCTAATCGCTCTTCAATTGTAATTAGCTCTGCTTTTAATGTGTCTAGTTGCTGTGAATGATCTAAACCCGTTTTTTGCTCTCTGTTAAGCATTTTTACTTGTGTTTCTATTTCGCTTAAGCGATTTACAAGCTGCTCTATAGTATTTGGAGTAGATGCTTGGCTCATTGCAACACGTGCACAAGCTGTATCTAGTAATGCAACGGCTTTGTCTGGTAGCTGCCTTGCAGTAATGTAACGATGTGATAAATGCACCGCGCCTTCAAGTGCTTGCTCAGATATAAACACCTTGTGGTGTTTTTCCATTACAGGCACTAAGCCTCGTAACATTGCCACCGCTTTTTCAGGGGTTGGCTCTTCAACTTTTACAACTTGGAAGCGGCGTGTTAATGCGGCGTCTTTCTCAAAAAACTTTTTGTATTCAGCCCAAGTAGTTGCAGCTATTGTGCGTAATTCACCACGCGCTAAAGCAGGCTTTAATAGATTTGCCGCATCATTTTGACCCGCTGCACCACCGCTACCAATCATGGTATGTGCTTCATCAATAAACAAAATAACCGGATTTACCGCGTTTTTTACTTCATTGATAAGCGATTTAAGGCGATTTTCAAATTCCCCTTTCATACCTGCACCAGCTTGTAATAGTGCTAAATCTAAACTGTGAATTTTTACATTTTGTAATACAGCAGGTACGTCTTTTTGAGCAATTCTTAATGCTAGCCCTTCAACCACAGCTGTTTTACCTACGCCCGCTTCACCAGTTAAAATTGGGTTGTTTTGGCGGCGTCTGGTTAAAATATCAACCATTTGACGAATTTCGAAATCACGACCAAGAATAGGATCTATTTTTCCAGCGAGTGCTTGGGCAGTTAAATCAACAGTAAATTGATCTAAACTTGGAGTTTTAGAACCAACATTTGCTTGAGTTGACGCATTTTGTACTGAATGGTTGCGCTCTTGAGATTGCGCAACTATTTCAGGCCATGCATGAAGCAATTGACCAGGCTCTATTTTATTAAATAACTTACTACAACGTGTTACTAAGCTAGATAATGTATCGTCTTTAGTAAGGGTATAAATAACGTATGCACTACGAATTTGATTATCTGTAAACTCAATGCTGGTACTTAACCAAGATTGCTTAAGAAGACTCGTAACATGCACTGACAAACTAGGAGATGACTCACTACCCGTTTTAAACGACTCTAATGATTGATTTAAATCCTGTTGAACTTTATCAATATCTATATCGAACGAGCCAAAAATTAGTCTAACATCATCTAATTGCTGCTCAATCATTGCAAGTAACCAATGCTCAAGTTCAACCGTGAAATGACTGCGACTATTACATATAGCAACAGCACCTTCTAGGCTTTTTCTGCAATCAGGACTCAGTTTTTCAACTAGTTTATTCAGTGTCATCGAAGACATACTTTTTTCCTTTTAATTTTAATTATCCCTTAAACGATAACTTAGTAGGGTTAGATTTTAATTTGTTATCTTGTACAGATAAGAAGCTATTAGCGCCTAACTGACACTCATTTTTTGAAAGTTTAGCGGCACCTAAATTTTGAAAATTTGACTCAATGACTAAGCGAAAGTTAATAGCATTTCCTACATAGTCTTTTGTTATTTGGTTCGCTATTTCGAAAAGCGGACCTTTGGGCAAAAGTTGTTTTGCTTTATCTGGATCATCTGATTTTATGTGGATTTCGATATTAGAAGATACGTCCCATACTTTATTTCCAATCATGGTATCAACACCTAAACGGGCGTGCTGGCCTTCATATAATGCCTGGCTTGCTAAACGGGTTTGTTCTTGCTCTTTTAACTCGTGCCATTGGCCAACCATTTGTTTGATTGATACATCACAACCTAGGTATGACGAAAGTACATTTTTTAAATCAAATGCATTTCTAATTTTACGGCTATATAAACCTGAAAAATGCAGTTGGTGCTCGTTATAGCCACCACTTAATAAACCGAGTATTTGTGTGTATGGGTCTTTGTTTTTTTCTTTATTAACGTGATTAAGCGAAGGCTTATATTTTTTCCAAGCGCGGTAATACAGTGAGACTAAACGATGATTAAACATGTCGTAAAAGTCACGCATGGTTGTATCTTTATAGCGCAAACGCTGCATCACAAGTTCGCTATAAAACTGGGGTAAAGCGCCTGAACAACCCGTCAGTCCCATAAAAGAAACCTGCATAGTTACTTTATGCATACCGTCTTCAAAACCAGTTTCTTCTAATTTGGTAATTGCATTACCTGGATAACCAAACTTTTGGGTAGCTGTAAACTTAATCAACTCTTGCTTTGGATTACTGTCGTAACCGACATGTCGATAATCTAAGCCACGCTTTTTTAGCTGATTTTCAATTATGAAAACAGCTTTGTAAAAGTCAATTTGAGAAGCTTGTGAGATTATTTGCTTTATCATAATAACGGACAGTCACCCACTCTTGCAGGCCATTGATAATAAATTTGTTCTTGCTCTTTAAGCCTTAAACTTAAACGCGTGTAGCTATTTATTGCTGCAAATTGAGCAAAAAAGTGATCAAGTATTGATGCAAAGAAGAACATGCCGCTGCCAGAAAAATCATCGTTAGCGAATGTAATTTCAATTTCGCTGCCTGTTGCAAAGCTTACTTTACCTTTTTGAATCACACGGGCAGTTGAGGGCTCTATTACCACTCTATAAATATTATCTATCATGCCTTTAGTTTGTGGTGATGCTCTAAAATCGTATAAACGCAAAACTTCTTTAAGCTTATTACATGCATCTTCACCACTAAAAGTATCAAGCGTTAAATGATTAACTAACTGCCACCGTGTTGCATCAGCTAATATAGGTCTCACTGCATGAGTAAATGGCGTTAAACATCTAATTTTTTTAATTACATCGCCGCGCTCAGGCATTAATAAACCAAGTTCGTCATCACCAAATGGCATGCTTGCTGGTAGGTTGCGATTACTACAATTTGCGCGCACAGTAAGTACAGAGTTTCCGTCACCATATTCCATCGCACTATTTTCAAAAGTAGCATCAACTAACGATAAAAATGTTTCGGTTCCTGACTCTACATAACCGCCGGCCCAAGAAGCAGTTTCTCGACGAATATGCCAAAACAAATCATCATGTCCATGATATTTAGGATGTGTTTGACCATAAAAAGGCGAAACAATTTGTTTATTGCCTTTATGATCAAATGCAATAACTTCCGATATACCAATTACTTCTGATATTTCCGAGTCCATATAACGCGGTGTTAACTGATATTCATATTCACTGATCTCAGGTCGTATTGGCTCAAGCTCTTGTTCAAATAAGTTTATTATTGGTGTACAGCCTAATAAGAACATATCTTTATCTACTTGCTTTTCAAGCTCAGCAGATTCAGTATCTAGGTAAATATAAATACTACATTTATTAGATTGCTTAGGCAGTGATGAAAGAATGCCTTCAAGCTCAAAAAACCTAAACTTCTCAGGAAAAGTAAAATTTTCGACGAGCAAACGATATCCGGCAGATGAGCGCTGCGAATAAGGAACCACAGCCTCGTTAGAATCAAAGCCCACTGCTTTTAATTGGTTTTTTGACAGATATCTAATACCTTCATCGCCATTGTCTATAGCAATACCAATACTATGTTTGAATAGTAGCTCGTAAACTTTAAGTGTATGATGCCATTGGCCATTGATAAAAATCCGTAATTTTTCAAGGCCGGTTTCTGCAAGCGAAACCCCTTTATACTCACCTGTTAATTCTATTTTGAAAATAGATTTTGCTTTTTCTTGCCAGCGAGGCTTAGGCGCTACAAAGGGGCTATTATCAAATTGCACATTTGTTATTTCAACAGGCCAAAGGTAGGTTTCATAACACGTTTGAAATTTACATTGCTTCATTGAGTCAACGTTAGTTTCTACTTCACTTGCCTTTGGTATAACCACGCCTGCCGTAGATAAGTTCTCAGCTTCGAGCTTAACAACTGACATTGATGGAATTGGCGCTTGGTAATCTGGTAGCATTTGCCCTAGCAAAGCATCCGTTAACTCCGGGAAACTATCGTCGAGCTTTTGCCTTATATTGGCAGTTAAAAATGCAAAAGATTCTATTAATCTTGAGACATGAGGGTCTTCAATATGATCTTCACTTAACTTTAAACGCCCTGCAACTTTTGGATATTTTTCAGCAAAGTCTTTACCTAAATGACGCACAAATGCTAATTCACGATTGTAATACTTCAATAACTCATCGTTCATAATGATGCCTCAATAATCTTCATACCCAAGTTCACGGGCTCTACTTCTGAATCAAAACTGATAAACTCTGGCTCAGGGTCGGCGTATAAAAGCGCATTTATTCTTAAATTTAATACTCTGTTTAAAGGCACTTCTTCATCTGTAAAAACTTCTACTTCAAGAAACCGTGGCTCAAACTTTAAAATTGTATTTCTGACGGTTTCGCACAGTAATGCGCGCCCTTCGTGAGAACTTACAGACATACTCGAAAAGTCAGGTAAACCATAAGACAAACATGAAGTAGCCAGCTCGGTGTATTGAGTTGGCCATGTATGCCATTGAATTCGAGCATTTAGCAAAGCTTCAATATCTCTGCGCACGTTTTTTCTAAGCTCACTAATAGTGATGCCTTCGGTACGTGATGGCGCATCCTGGAAGTCGGGCTCATCGTCAATGAGCCTATCTATAATGGATGCTTGAAGCTGCTGTTTATGCTCTATCATGGTTGCTTAAGCTTAAATTATGCTGTTTCAAGTGAGCTTATTTTTAAATTTGGGATGGTGATAGCCTCATCATCAACAAACAGCATTTTCATGCCCTTACCGATAATAAATTCATCTTTTAACTCAACCCAGTCAGACACTTGACCTAGCTTTTCAAGCTCCGATTCAGAGTTAATATAAACAAGTGGTAAATGAGCTGTACCTGATGGACCATCTTTAATTGTAATTTCAACACGTAACCAAATACTTTCTAATAAAGATTCTACTGGCTCCATTTTTAACGATTCAATTTCGTTAAAGTTTGCTAGATAAAACTCACCATTAGTACCTAAAACCTCTAGGTACGGGTTTAAGCAATCATCAAGATCTCTAGTTGATGCCTCGTCTGTGCTAACTCTTAAAGACTCCATCTCTTGAGCTAACTGAGCTGCTTCGTCAGTTGAGCCTTCTAACAGAGCAACATGCATTTTCAAAAATAGTGTGTCTAACTCATTCGCATCATGAAATAACTTAGGAATGCCTTTACCTTGATAAAAATCTACACGAGATTGCTGAGCACGAATTAGGTGTCTTAAATTTACTGCACCTACTGCAAACTCTGGATTTTTTTGTACCATGAAATCTAGCTGTTTATCGGCTTTTTCAAGTTCACCATTTATGCAAAGTAATTCGGCGTAAATACTTCTGATATCAAAGTTTAATGGCTCATCTTGAAGCTCTGTAGCACAACAAGATAATGCATCAGTAAGTTTCCCCTCGCGAATTAAGCTATGTATTTTTTTCATGACTATTCCTTTATTTTATGATGAGGACTGAGCTCTGTAATTAATTTAATACTGGAGATCATCTGATCTAATTGAAAATGTGGCTGTAATTGTAAAACAGAAAAGTAATGCCCTGGATTGGCTTTATTTTCACTGACTTTTATTCTGGCATTACTTAACGGGTACTTACTTCTTATATGCTCGGAGGAGGAATCTGAAGCCGTTGTATAATTATTTATCCACGCTTGTAGGTCTCGCTCACAAGCTTGTGCCGTGTTATAAGAGCCGACACGGTCTCGAGCTAATAGCTTTAAATAGTGAGCAAAACGAGATACACATAAAATATATTGCAGCATTGAAGATAAGCGCGCATTAATATTAGCGGCGCTTGATTCATAGTTTTTGGTTTTTTGAACCGATGCATTACTATAAAAAACAATGTGTTCTGTATTAGTCACTGATGATGCTGGAATAAAGCCAAGTTCAGAAAATTGCTTTTCAAATTTGCTTGTTACTAATAAGTTTAGTGGTGGCTTTGCTTCTTTTTGATAGGTGTCGTTTGCAAAACTGTCTCTCGCCAGCCCTGTAACCAACCCCTTTGAAAATTTACCCGGCTCAATACCACGAATGTGCCCAAACCAGCCACTATCGCAATATGCTCTTATTAAGGTAGATACAAATTGGTATGCTGCATTGCCCCAAAGCATATCGCTTTCAGGATCTTTAATTTGTTCTTTAAAATAAAAATCTTGATGACGCTTTCCATCATTGCTATATGGCGGTCTAACTAATACATGTGGAAGCGTAAGCCCAATAAAGCGAGATTCTTCCATCGCTCGAAAGCTTTGCCATTTAGCGTATTCGGGTTGTTCAAACTGGTTAAACAAGTCTGCGTAATAGCCTAAATCAGAAAAGTTATCTGCACCAAATAAGTTAGGAGAAGCCGAGCAAATAAATGGAGAGAAAGCAGCGGCAGCGGTTCTAGATATTTCTTTTATTGTGTCTATGTCATTATAAATTGTGCCTGCTGAGCACATGTTACTAATTTCATAATCACCTACTACTACACCAAATGGCTCGCCACCTGCGCTATCAAACTCACTTTGATAAAGTAGTTGAAAAAATAGGCTTTGGTCAAAATCAATAGCTTTGTTTACATCTTTAGAGAGTGTTGCCCAATCGCAGTTCAATACTTTTATTTTTACTTTATTTTCTTTGTCGTATTGTTCGCTTTGAAGTATTAGCCACCAAAGATTACGCCAACTGGCTTCTAACTTTTGAAATCTATCATTATGAATTATGAGGTTTAATTGTTCTGAAATGAGTTGATCGAGTTCAACAATTACGCGCTGTAAATAAGGACCAAGTGATTCTTTAGTCCAAGATATAGGTGAATCTGAAGAGCCTTCAAGCCATAACAACAAGGCTTTATCTAGGTTTTTTTCGTTTAAAAACCTATCGAGTAAAGCCTCATTATCACTTATTCTAGACTGCGCTTTTTGTACAAAAGCGAAGTCTTGATTTATAAATGAAAACTCTTCGTGATTCATTCTACTGCATTATCCTTAACGCTCGAGATCAGTTAATTAACCGATCTCTGGAATTTTAGCTACAAGGCGTAAAGAAGAAGTAAGCTCTTCCATTTGTAGCCAAGGTCGTAACCATGCAACTGCATTATATGCACCCGGTTGACCTGGAATTTCCTTAACTGATACTTTTGCATCTGCTAGAGGATAACGTGCTCTGATATCTTGACCACCACCCTCAGTCGCATTTACGTACGAAAGGATCCAGCGGTTTAACCAAGACTCAACGTCTTCAGCTTCCATAAAGCTACCAATTTTATCACGCGCCATTACTTTTAGGTAATGAGCAAAGCGAGACGTTGCCATAAGGTAAGGTAGACGTGCAGATATTGCCGCATTAGCTGTGGCATCTGGAGTTGAATAAATTTGTGGTTTTTGACAGCTTTGTCCACCAAAAAATACTGCATAATCTGTATTTTTGTAATGACAAAGAGGCAAGAAACCTAACTTGCTTAATTCAGCTTCACGACGATCTGTAATGCCAATTTCAGTTGGGCATTTAAGATCTGGATCGCCATCATCACTTGTGAAGATATGCGTAGGAAGACCTTCTACTTTACCGCCGCCTTCAGCACCACGTATTGCAGTACAGAAACCGTATTGAGCAAATGCTTTGGTCATATTTGTTGCCATAGCGTAGGCTGCATTACTCCAACAGTAATCACTGTTATCAGTACTTACTGAACGGCCATCTTTTGGTTCAACTTCAAACTCTTCATAGTTAAATTCTTCAACTGGTTTAGAAGCCGCACCATAAGGTAGGCGAGATAAGAAACGAGGCATAGTTAATGAAACAAAACGCGAATCATCGCTGTCTCTGAATGAACGCCACTTAGTGTACTCTAGAGATTCAAATACTTTTTCTAAATCACGTGGTTTGGTTAGCTCTTCCCAGTTATCAAAACCAAATAATGATGGAGATGAAGCTGCAATAAATGGACAGAAACCAGCGGCTGCAACATTAGACATTAGACTTAATGTTTCAACATCTTCAGGGTGGTTAGTAAACTCAAAGTCACCAACGATAGTACCGTATGGTTCGCCACCTGGAGTACCAAACTCAGACTCATAGATTTTTTTGAATGTTTGGCTTTGGTCAAACTCAACAGCTTTGCTCAAATCTTTATGAAGTTCTTTTTTCTTCATATTTAGCATACGAATTTTAAGTGTTGAGCTTGTCTCAGAATTCATTACTAAATGGTGCAATCCACGCCAAGAGCCTTCTAACTTTTGAAACTCTTCGCTGTGCATTACTACACTTAGCTGTTTTGAGATCTTTTGATCGATTAATTGAATTGCTTCATTAAACGTCACTGTCATGTTTTTGTTCCACTGAACAGTCCCTTTTAAGGCTTCTTCTGTCAGTGTTTTAAGTAACTCTTCTGCACGGCTTGCATCGGTTTGCTTAGTTGCGCCAATAGCTTGCTCTAATAGTGAAGACGTTGCTTCTGAGGTAGACTCTAATTCAGTACTTAGTTGCTCTGTACTCATTTTTCAGTCTCCTCTATTTTAAGCTCTTTTGCGATTGTATCTAAGCTTGCTGTGTTGCTTAGTACTTCTTCAAGCACGTTTTCTAATTCTTCTGAGCGGTCAATCTTAGTCATTAAATCGCGTAACTTGTTGCGTGTTTCCATTAATTTACGTAATGGCTCAACCTGATTTACAACAGCTGCTGGTTCAAAGTCATCAATCGATTTAAAGTTAAGTTTTACTTCAAATTCAGAACCATCATCATTAAGCGTATTATCAACTAATAATTTTAGTGAAGGGCTCATGCGCTTTAAAACGTCATTAAAGTTTTCACGATCTATTTGCACAAATCGTCTATCTTTAAGTGGTTTTAATGCTTCTGTATTATCACCAGAGAAGTCGCCCATAACACCAACAACAAATGGTAATTCTTTTTTTACTGCAGTGCCTTCAGTTTCCACATCATAAGTGATGTGTACGCGAGGCTTACGAACTCGTTTTAATTTATCATGGATACTCATAGAGAACTCCTTTTACTTATGTTTCAGTTTCGCTGATTTTAATGCCAGACAACTTAAAGTACCCAGTCCTAGCATCACTATCTGTAATTAATTCATTTAATAATTCAGGCAGCGACAATTCGCTCCATCGAATTACTTGTTCTATGGTGTACGACATAGGTGAGTGCGGCTCTGTTTTTCTAAAAAAAGTAGCGATTTCTTTGAGTTTATTAATCGCACTTTCTCTTGAGTTAATTTCGTGATTAACTTTTACAACTTGCTCTGTAACACTTTGACCGTCGTCGTCTTCACTTTGAACCACTTCTTGCACTTCGTTTAATGCAGCTTTTGCCTTATCAGCAGCTTCAAGCTTATCTGCAGCAACATGCTCAACAGCAGCAAGACTAACTGCTAATGCTTGTTTTATATTTGATGTTGGCTGTGGCTGTCCAGTTACTCTATCCAATACTTCGCTTAATAAAGCAAATTGCTCAATCGCGTTTTCAATGTCTTGTTTTAAAGTAACAAAGAATTCAGTACTTGTTTCTGCAGCACTTCTTTCAATGAGCTCATAGTCAACAGCACCTAAATTAAGCTTTTTCTCTCTTTTTTCATCTGTTAAACGAGAAATATCATAGCCTTGCTGATATTCCCAAAAAGAATATGACTCCATACTGGCGCTATCGGTCAGATAGATACTTTTTATCGGGATTATTAATGTACCTTCGCCTGCTGAACCATTGAGGCCAACCAATGCAGATACTTTGTCTGACACTTCATCATCGTCATCGAGTGACGGGTATAATTCATCAAAATAATTGTCGAGCAAGTTATGAGCAACTTTAAAACCAAAAGCTAAGCCTTTGAAGCCATGAATTCGACAAAGTGCTTCAATAAACCAAGCTAAATATTCGATATCTTTGCTTTGTGTTTTTATTGCTTTGCTACATTGCTCTAATAAAGGAAGCCAATCTCTTGCTAGTGAGGAAATACCTTCTTCATCCACTAATGCATTTCTTTCTGCTGCGCGAAGCTGGTTTCTTAAATCTTTTAAGGCGTAATAAGTCGACGTAGGCGAGACATCTGAGCGAGGATCAATACCTGCAACCTCGGTGTCTGAAATAGGGGAAATATACTCTTCAAATAAAAACATTCCGTCGTCCTAATAATTATCCATAAAACTCCAATAAAGCGGAGCGGATTTCATATTACATTCTTTATAATAAATTACAAGCCTAGTTACAATTGAGTTTAAACCTTAATTATTGCCTTTATATAAACAATTAAAATTTAATATACTTATTAATTAATAGATGTAATTAAAGTAAAAACTCAAATATAAAATACAAACCAAATTTTTTAACTTAAAATCGTTATTTAGAAAAAAGCGGGATAGTAGCTTCATCTTGAATGTTGAATGTTTCTGATTTATGACCAGCGTATCCTTCATCGTACTTAATTAAAATACAGGTCACATTATCTCTTGCACCTCTAACTAATGATGAATGCATAAGCGCCATACCAGAATCAATAATGCTACTAGGCTCTAGCGATAAACATATGTCTTCATCAGACAACTCACCGGTGAGCCCATCTGAACAAAGTAAAAATATATCGCCCGTTTTTACTTCATTTTGAATAACATCTACTTTTACATCCGCAGTAACACCCACAGCTCTTGTGATTACATTTGATAATGGATGTGTCTTGGCTTCTTCTACTGAAATAATCCCTTCATCAATTAAATCGTTTACTTGGCTGTGATCTCGCGATATCTGCTTAAGTTGGCCATCTCGAAGCATATAAGCTCGACTATCACCAACCCACAAAACATAGTACTTATTATTTTTAAGAAATAAGGCAGTAACTGTACTTCCTGCGGTTTTGCTACCTAAATATTGGGCGCTATATTCGTTTAATTGCCTATTCGCATCTTCAATGGCTTCAACTATGTGAGATACTTCAAGCTTCTCAAGTGGTAGCTCTTCAACTTTTGCTCTTATTACATCTACAACAAGCTGACTGGCAACTTCACCTGCTTCGTGACCTCCCATCCCATCTGCGACAACCCATAAGTTATGGTTATTTATCTCTACATGCGCATCTTCGTTAAGCTGCCTCACTGCGCCTCGGTGGGTAATTGCATAACTTGTACTAAACTTGCTAATCACTATTTTTTACCTGTGTAAAGTTCCATTCCCAGTGTTTCCACCTTCCATCTAACATTGCTGCAACTTGATTTACCGCAGGCAAGCCAGGCGTTATGAGTACCATAGGCTTTATATTATAAGAGCCATGTGTCCACCAAACGCTGTAATCACCGTGTTTTTTTAACAAAAGAGCATGCATTGCATCTTGGAGGACTTGACTTGATAACTCATCACCTGAGAACTCAAATGCTTCTGCACTTTTATTTTTATCTACAGAATTTAAAAAACTAACCTGCTTTTTAACTCCTGCTATAGAGCTTAGAGACTTAGCAACCTCTTTACGCCAAGAGAATAAATCAACCGAACTATCAAGCACTTTTAATACAGTGTCTTCATACTCTAAAGAAAACACACCTGAGTTTAAAACATCTATAGGTGCAAATTCTAATGTGCTAGCAACTGTGAAGGGATAGTGTCTACCTACTGCGTCCATACTCGGTAATAGAGTCCCCATAACGCCTTTGTCACCAACAATGTTTGGCGATAATGCAAAGTGCCATACTGGTCCAATTAAGTAATTATCTTGCCATACTTCACCTAGCTGTTCTTTACTCACTGCAATGGCTGCTTGCAGCCACTGCTCCCAATGCTCTGAAAACTCTTTCGAAACGCTATCTTGTACAAAATCACCTAAACTAGGTACTTTGCCAAGATAACCAATATTTATAATCGGGTCGGACATGAAAACTTCTCTACACTTTTATTCCAAAATGGATGCCTGATTGATTTAGGCAATAACTCGACTTTCGCATTGTTTCCCATGAGTGAAAAATGTAACTCTAAGTCTTCACGTGTTTTTGCTCTTTTAGCACTTAACTCGTCTAACATGCGATATAGCGACCATTCACCTTGGTAAGTTGTATTTATAGAACGACCACCATTTGGAGGAGTAAATACAACTCGTGTTTTACTCTGGCCACTTGCTCCAGGCCATACAAAATTTGTTACTCTAAGTGGACCATGCCTGTAAGTCATTGACTGACCGTCAATTTCGAGCATAAAGCTAGAGATGGTACGGTCTAATTCTAATGGTTTTAAGCCAAACTCAATTCTTGGTGTTGCACTTCCGCCATCAAAAAAGACTGTTTGAATTTGATTCGCCAGTTCAAACATCGCTAATGTATCTCGGCTAATACCTATATCTTTTTCAAATTTCCATGGCGTTGAGCTCATATCTACACTTGGCGCAATATAATTGGTGAAAAAGCTATCAATTGTTCCACCTGGGCCGAAAAATCGAGTGAAATCTTTCATATTCACTTCTTTTTCTGCGTATGGAGAAAACGGATAACGGCCAACAATTGCAGCGTTATATTCGCGTAGCACCTTACTTTTCCACATCTCGTTTAAATGTCTGTTGGCACTATTTTTAGTTATGTTACTAGTATCTCTACTTATATCTAACAGCCAACTATTAAACGGGTAAGGTAAATCTCGACTTTGAAACTCAAGCTGACGAATAAAGCTAGGCTTACTTTTACCGCTAATTTGGTCTTTAATTGACGACTTTAATTGATCGCCTCTATCAAGTTTGGTTAAGTAAACGTTTAACTCTCTTAGATTTTTCTGAATATTATCTAATTGTTGAGCATCAATTTTTATTACATCTTCAAAGGCTTCTTCAACTTGGTGACCCGGTAATTTAATATCAAATTTAGGGGCTTCGTCAGGTAAAAATCGCTTGATACGATTAGCTTTGGTTTGCATAGCTATTTCAGCAGCATTTGCTGCAACTTTACCTGCAGCCTTTTGGTTATCAGATACTGGTAATTTAGTTAGCTGCACATTTTTTTGTACTGCTGTGATAATATTTTTAATAGGCGCTTCAGAGCCTGCTAAGGCATCAGTAATATTAACCCCCTCAGCCGGAGAGCTATATTGATTCAGGCTCAGATCATCAATAAATGATTGCCAATAATAGATATAATCTTGAAAGTATCGCTGCTCTAGTTTCTTCTCAATCTCATCTTTAGAAATATCGTAAGTGCCCGTTGCCTCTTCACCATACACCCAGCTACTTGCCATTAAATTGCCAAGCATTTTACTTTTCTCTACATTAAAAATGCCGTGAAAACCATTAAATGTATATAAGCCAGGGATACTTCGCGTAAGCTCACCGTCATTTCTAAAAGTAAATTTTTGCGCACTTTCAAAACTAATAATGTCTGTAAGCCTAAATGGCGGAATACTGCTATCTAGGAAGTCGGCTTGTAATCGTTGATATGCTCGCTCAGCAATTGGTAGCTTAGTTAGCTCAGCTCGCGCAACACGCACTGCTTGATTATCAATTTCAATTTGGCTTACACCATTTTCAAGTAATGTAGCTACATGCTCCATCAGCTCTACTCTGGTTTGCATATTTTTATCGCCTGGTAAGTTACGCTCTAAATAAGCGTTAAACCAAACCGTTATATCTTCACTTTCAAAGTATTCAGGCTGAAACAACATGAGGTAACACTTAAGTGTTTCGTATAAATAACTTAAGTGCTCAGGATGAGCTTCCATTTCTTTAATTAAGGTACTTGCAATAAACGGTTCTAAATACGTTTGTAATGAACGGTCGTAGGCTTGTGTAGAAGCCATTTTTATTTCATTTAGTTTATCAAACCCAATTGATTTAGACTCTTGTGTATTAACAAGTTCAGGGTTGCTTGCAGGTAAGTTTCTAAGAGCCTTTAATCTGTCGTTTAGTACTAGTAAGTTATTACGGTCAAATGAGGCTGTATCAAGCTCTTGGTACGTTGCAATCGCATCTTCAGTCTCTGAAATTAAGTTACTATTCCAAGCAAAACTAAAGTACCACGATGTTGAAAAACCAAATAAAGCTATGCATGCAAGCGATATGCTACCAACACGAAGCCATTTATTTTGCTTGTCATGATGTTTGTTAGTGCTTGCTAAGTTTTGCTCTGGAAAAATTACACCTTCTAATACGTTCTTTATAAAAAAGCTTTTAGATTGGTTAATGTATCCAGATTCACCTGCGTTTGCTTCGTTTAAAAAGCTAGATGGGGTACCCTCTTGCGTTGCACTTGTGAGGTAAACACCACGAAACATTGGTAGTTCTTCGTATGCATTAGGAGTGAATATTTCTTTTAAAAAAGCATCTCCTACACCTTGTAAAACACGAAGCTGCCTAGGGAATTCAAATATCTTAGCGCGAATTTCTTCGTTTCTTTCATTAATTAATCTACGATTTAACATTTCAGTTAATTTAGAAATTAATGAGTGAAATTCTTTGTTGAAAGCATCTACTTGCGTGTCTTTATCTAAATCAAGTTCAAAGGTTACGCCCCAAACCTGCTCACACTCTTCTTCGGTTAATTCGCCAAAAAACTCTCTAAAACCTTCAATTAAATCAACTTTAGAAAAAATAACGTAAACAGGAAAGGTCATGCCTAATTGGCTTTGCAGCTCTTGTAAGCGCTGTTTAATAGCACGAGCATGTAGGTTTCTCTCAGTTTTGGTCTGGCTCATCAGCTCAGAAATACCCATACTGATCATTACACCATTAATAGGCCTAAGAGGACGGTACTTACGAAGTAATCCTAAAAAGCCTTCCCATGCACGTGAATCATGCTTTGCATGACTGCTTTGCGTTGTGTAGCGCCCAGCTGTATCAATTAAAACTGCTTTATTAGTAAACCACCAATCACAATTACGAGTACCGCCAACACCATGAACCAAGTCAACACCTAGTTTGTCTTTTAGCGGGTAATCAAGTCCTGAGTTATGAATTACGGTAGTTTTACCAGCCCCTGGTGGGCCTATCATTATGTACCATGGCAACTGGTAAATATTTTTACCTTTGAACAGCTTTACGTCTTTTAAAAGATCGATAGCTTCGTTCATTCGCGTTTTAAGCGTAGTAATTTCTTCATTTACTTCAGAGCTATTTGTATCGTTATTACTATCAATTAACTCATCAGCCATTTTTTCGTCTCGTTTGCTTTGTTGCACAAGACGATAAATTTTAGACACAGAAAAAACCAATAAAACCAATATAATAGTAAACAGTCTTGCTGCAATACTTTGTAGTGGTACATAGTCAGCTATCGCGATTAATGGGCCGCCAAACCAAATTAATAATGATAAAGCTAAAAAGCCAATAATTAGCATTGCCGTACGAGATGTAAGTGCGTAGGTCACTTTTTTTATTTTTTGTGAAAAACTCATTTCAGCCTCTTAAAATAATAAATCGATTTCAATTCGTCGGTTTAGTGACCGAGAAGCTGAATCTGAATTACTGGCAATAGGCTCTGCTGCGCCCTTACCTTCGGGCCATAAACGCCCACTGAGGTTTGTACTTTTAGCCATAGAGTTTGCAACTTGCGTTGCGCGCGCTAAAGAAAGGTGCCAATTAGAAGGGTACTTATCAGTTCTAATTGGTGTGTCATCTGTATGGCCGGTTATTAAAATACGTCCTTTGGTTCCTTCAAGGCTTAACGCTAGTTTTTCTAAAATAGGCTGAAATGAAGGTAACAATTTAGAGTCACCTTGATTAAAAAGGCTCTCACTATTAATTGAGATTCTGATCCTATCGATATTTTTCTTTATCGTCACAATCCCCATTTGAATCTCAGTTTGTAATAGCTGCTCTAGTACAAGTAACTGCTGATCTTTTTTATCTACTGCTTGGTCTTCAGCTACAGGATGAATGATTGCAAGCTTGTCACTAACAGCCATAACATCATCATTTAGCTTCATATTTATAAATAAATAAACGGTAAGTAAAAGTAAGCCTAAAACAGAAAAAATAACCCACAATGGCACCTGATTTCTTAATTCTACGCCAGCGGCTACTCTTTGTTTCCAGTTAGGAGAAAGCTTATTATTGATTGGCCCATCTAATTGATTTAATAAGTGGTACATTTGTGAGCGGTATTCTTCTACTTTATTGTCACCCACAGTATCTAGTCTGTACTTACCTTTAAAACCTAAATTTAAACAGTGGTATTGCAGCTCTAAAAAGGCTTTGTGTTGCTCAGGCTGGGTCAATGCATTATCAAGTAAAGTATAAAAGTACTCACCGCCAAAAGTTTCTTTATGAAATGTCGAAAGCAAGCTTTCGTCAGCCCATTCCATAGAGCTCCATTTAGAGTTTAAAACTGATTCATCTAAAATTGCACATAAACAATAACGAGAGTTTTTGATTACATCTTTTGATAAATTTTGATTACGTAGTTCGACTTCAAAACGTTTGATAGCCTCTACACATCGATGCTTTAACGCAGCTAAGTTAGTCATCTCAACTGATTTTCTAATTGAAATAACCAAAGAGAAACAGTCTGTTGCGGCTTCCATTAATGGGTTTCTAAATATAGAAACCTTTGCATTACTAGGAATACTACTTGCAACAGGCTCAACAGACATGACTGTTTTGTCTGGATCATTATCTACTTGAGGATTATTTGAGGCATCACGCCCTAATCGACCAGGACGTGGTTTTATAATGGTTTCGTCCATTGAAACTCTTCCTTTTAAAAGTTAAGTTCTTATTGCCCACAGGCTTAGTTGTAACTCGGGGTAATTTCCTGACAAGTGGATAGCAATACCACCACTTGAATGAAGTTTAGCCCAATGCTCGCCATGTTTATTTAATTCAAAATAATGAAAACCTGCATGGTAAGGAATTTGACGCGGTGCCGTTGGTAAGTTACTGATTGTAATACCTGGGATTTGATTATTTACTAAATCTCGGATTGTCTCAACACTACCAATTTTAATTTGAGAAGGTAATATCTTACGAAGCTCCTCGTGAGGAACACTGGCTTTAATAGCCAATACAAATTGACCTGAGCTAAGTACTGATTTGTCTTTGAGCGCACCAAAAGAAATACCAAACTTGCTTTGCTCTAACTTTATTTCTGTAGCAGTTTGCTCAATTACATGACTTAAAGATTGGTATAAAAAGTTTACTACTTCACTAAATACTGGGCCTAAGTTTTTATGATCGTACTTAGGTAATTTAGGCACTCTTTTGTTTACTGTACTAAAAGTAGATAACTCACCAGCAAGCTCTATTAGACGTGTATAAAGAACGCTTGGATGAAGATTATTAACTGATAATAAGTTTTCAAAAACAGCGTCATACTTGTTTAATGTTTGCAGCATAATAAAATCAGCTACAGAGGTACTTCCCGCATAACCTTGGCACAATCTAACAGCAATACTCTCTGAGCGCTGCTTGATCATTGAGCCAATCTCTCTCACTAAACCAAGTAATGGCTTACACTGACCGACTTTTAACGATGCTGGTATATACTTTGGATCGAGCTTAATTTGACCTTCACTGCTAACTTCAACAATGCGTGCAAGTGGCAATAATATATAGCCTGCATGGTCGTCTGATGACAATACTAACTTACTAAATACCTTAGCTACTTGAATAATTTCTTGAGCTTGTGCACCTAAAGAGTCATCACTTACAGATAAGTCGTTTAGTTTATAACGCGTAACAATATCCTCATCTAAAGATGAAATATTAATACCACTGGCTTTTAGTGCCGGAACCGCTAAATAAATTATTTCATCATAAACATCTTTGCCCACCACTAAAGGCTCAGGCAAAGAGGTAGATTGAGGCATATCGATAGGTAGCAAATCAGGGGTAATAGCTGACAATGACTCAATAGCAAATTGGCCTGAGCTTAATAGCTGAGTATCGATACTTATATCAAGTATGCCCCAAGGATCTGCTAAATTCCCATTACAAATTTGCTTAATTAAATGCGAAAAATGCTTATCTGACTGCTGAAAGTGTTGCGGCCTTAAGAACATTCCTTCGGTCCAGGCAACACGAGTGTTATCACTCATTGTACAAATCCTTTTTTACTGCTCTCTCATGTATGTAGCAATTGCTTCAACATTTACATCTATATCGTCATAGCCAGTTGGGTCAACTTCGATTACAGCTCTCCATCGTGCTTGATCGATATTTCTGTACGCGACAACAACACCAACATATCGTGTATTGCGGTTTAAGCTCATTTTATATTCTTGAACAGAGTTTGGCTGTAATTCTAATTCATCTTTTTTTAATAAGTCTGGGCCTAATAGTTTTTCAGGTGTTTCATACAGGCTAAAGAAATCCTGAGTATCAAAAATTGTTCTCGAGCTAAGCTCAAAAATTTTCATTACTACCGGCGAAGGTCTATCTGACGTGTCTGGATTTACATTTTTAGACACATTAATTTTTAGATCCGTAGAAGGAGGCACAAACTTATTAACAGTTGAACAACCCATGGCTAAAAACAGTAAACTGAAACTCATTAAAAAGAGCTTAAATTTGTTCATTATCTACTTTCCTTTCTAGAACGATTCTTTAATTCTATCGTTGTATGCTTTTAAGAAATCATCTGACAACGCCATAGCTCCCTTACTATTTACATCATGAGATAACTCATCATATAAATTTTTGTATAGCTTCCAGCACTTAGCCTCTGTTTGACCAGGGATGATTTTTAATACGTTAGAATTATCATTTATTTGTTGATTTATATGTTGGGGAGAAACTTGCTCTAACATCCCTTTTAATACGCCGTCAGCTCCTGCTAATAAAGCATGTTCATGTCTTCGCGTATCAACAAAGCTTTCTTTGATTGATTCTTGAGACGACAGGAAGCTTGCACTATTTCTGATGAATAAATTCTGAATAACGTCATCAATATCTGCCGAAAACTTAATTGGGTTATTTTGTTGAGTTTGAAACATCGTTTGGTTTAAACGCAATTGGTTTTTTACAAGCGCTCTTTGGCGAAGAGACTCCATCAACTCGGTCAGTAATAGATTTAACCCTTGGCCCATTTCAAACCAAAGTTCTTGTGAGTTTAATGAATTTTGCAACTCAGCTTTGACCCCCAGCCCGTTCAAAAAAGCATCAGTTAAAGCGGTATCTTCACTAGGCGATGTTGGATTTTTTTGCACTACTGGTTTAGGAGCAGGCTTTACTGCTTGAGGTTTAGTTACAGGCGTATCTAGTACTGGTGTATTAACTGAAGTTTGCTGCTCAACAGCTGGCTTTTGTTGTGGCTTACTTACAACAGGTGCTTGTTGAGTTACAGCTTCTGGGTTCATTAAGTGAGCAAGCTCATCCCAGTTTTCCGGTATTTGGTTAGCTGAATTAATGTCACTGGCCTGAGTCATAGAAACTGCAGGCATAGACTCATCCATTATTGATTCATTAAAATACTGTTCTGGCTCAGAAAAATGCTCCGTAGGATGCTGATAAGATCTTTCTGGCTCTTTGCTAATACTAGCTGCAGCGCTTAAATTACCATAATCGGTGTCAGGTGTTTTTTCATTAGTAGCTAATTTTACCTCTATCTGAAAATCACCCACAGTGATCGTATCACTATTTGACAAGCGTTGTTTATTGCCTTGACCTAATGGAGCTACACCAAAATTTACAAAAGTACCATTTGTAGATGTATCGTAAACATAAAAAGAGTCGCCCTCTTTAACTATGCGTCCGTGCTTACTAGAAATGATTTTTTCAGGATCAGGAAAATGCCAATCACATGCTTCTGAACGGCCAAATATTAGAGAGTCTTTTACTGTTTTAGTTGCTTCAATTTCTGGAGAGAGTCTATGATAACTAGTGATGTTTAGTATCAGTTCCATTTGATAAGTTAGTCCCATAAATCTACATTCTCATTAGGATAAAGTAGAAGAGAAACTATTGTCAACATTGAAATTAATATATAAAAATATACTCAACCATACAAAAGCTCAAATTTAAATAAATTAAATTAAACAAAACCTATATAAAAAAGCCCTTTCAAAGCTTACAAAAGATATTTTGTATGTTCCCATTTAAAAAATTGCTATTTAATAATTAGCATTACATTTTATTCATTTTAAGCCCCTAGAAGTGTTACAAAACAATGCCTGTAGGCTTACGCTGTTTATAAAAATAAACTGTAAATAAACGATATTTCAATAATTAATATAAAAGCCCTTAATTTTTTAAAGTTTTGTACGAAAGTTCTGCTTTAGAAACATTGCTAAGTTGGCTAATTTTTGTAAAAATACAGCGCTTATCAAAGGGAGAATTGATAAAAATAAAAAACTCACCTTTGCGATTATTTTAATATACACAATAAAAGGATTTATAATGAGCGGTGTCAACAGTTCTAATGATAAAACGCAGATAGCTTCGCTTGACTCAAATCTTCGCACGTCAAAAGCAATAAATAAATTAAACCTTATTGGTAAAAAAGTATCGGATCGCTACTTAGTTGAAGAACTTATTGGCCAAGGTGGCATGTGTTACATTTACCGAGCCAGAGATTTATTTTTAGAAAGTGCGAGTCGTCCTGAAGTTTTCGTAGCGATTAAAGTATTATTAGAAGAGTTTTCTCATTCTGAAGAAGCTATTTCACTTCTTAAGGATGAAACAACTAAAACACAACAGCTCTCCCATCCAAATATTGTAAAAGTATATTCTGCAGGTTCTGATAACGGTTTACATTACGTAACCATGGAATTAGTAGAAGGCGAAACGCTAGAGCAAATAATTAAACGCAACAAACCCTCTGGAATGGTTTTCAAAAAAGCGAGCGTGATTCTTAATCAACTTGCCGATGCTTTAATTTATGCCCATTCTCGTGGCGTCATTCATAACGATTTAAAGCCATCGAATATAATCTTCGATTCAAATGGTAGCCTCAAGGTACTTGACTTTGGTATTGCTAAACACAAAACCATTGAAGATGCCTATGCAGTTAATAGTGAATCAAGCCTAGGCACTGTAGGTGGTTATACGCCAACCTATGCAAGTCCTGAACAATTAAAAGGTGCTGCAGCATCCGTTAAAGATGACGTTTTTTCTTATGCGTGTATTGCCCTAGAGTTATTAAGTAGCAAACATCCATATAATCGTGTTGCAGCAGACACACTCCCTAAAGATACATCGGCAAAACGTCCTAGTAACTGCCCTTTATGGTTATGGGGCACACTTAATAAAGCAATTTCTTTAGATGCAGCAAAAAGAACTGATTCGTTAAAGCCTGTTTTAGATAAGCTTCAAAGTAACTTTAAACCGGCAATAGCACTTGCAGCCAGTACTGTTGTGTTAGCCCTTTTGGCTGGTCAGTACTATCTATCAAATACAAATAATATAAAGCAGCTTGAAGCAAAATTAGATAATGCAAAAGCAATTAACCAACAAGTAGAAACATGGATGTCTTGGGATGGGCCGGAGATTCTAAACAAGCTTGCAGAAATTCCACCTCAATACGAGGTATTAAAACAGGGATTATTAAGATCTAATCAAGCTAATATTCTACAAAGTTTTGATTACAGAGCGAATCAAATCAATACAAGCGCTAACAAGTTTAAAGACTTTGATGAAACAATTAATGTTTATAGTAAAGCCTTGGAGTATTACCCAGATTCAGAAAAGCTATCGGTACAACTCGAAAGCATTTTAAGAGAGCGTCAATCAATAATCTCAGATATTACTTCTCGTATTGATTTGTTACTTGAGCAATCTCGCTATAGTGAACTAGACAATAATAGTATTCCACAATTAATCAATGATTTAAGTGTAGTCGATAGCACCTACGTTTATCGCCCGTCTGAAGTGCATTTTGATAACTATAAACTTGCCTTAGATAAAGCGATTGAAGAAGATGATGTTATCACGCAAAAATCTTTACTTAATGTTGGTAAAGCTATTTTCACCAATAATCAAAAAAATGAACTTGGCTTTGCAGACCTTCTAAAAAGAGAGTCGGCGATAGATGCTTTAACGCTTTACCAAAAGAAAGTAAACCTAGGTGAACCAGCTGATTTTCCTACTGAAGATGCCGTCGTATTTTACGGTCCTAGATTTGATAGATACACACAAAAACTAGAGACGATTGAAGAGTACAGAGATTTATTAGATTTTGAAGAATTAATCAATACCGAGTCTGCAACATTACCTAAAGACTTTTCATTACTCGTTTCTTTAAAACAAGAATTATCTAGACGTTATATCACTATGGCAAATACGTTAATGAAAAGAAAGATGTACCGTACAGCAGAGCAACTAGTTGAAAGAAGCGAAGCTATTACTCAGTCTCTTGATAATGTAATGCTTTAAAAACTATTTATTGCGAGAGCATCACCAAATAACTAAAAATATATTAAACTAACAAACGTTTTGTTTTAACAAACGAAGGTCAAGGACGACGGGTTGAGCGATCATTTTGCATAAACTCCTCCAAGATTTTTCGTAATTATCACTATTTAAATGAGTTTATGGAGTACCTATGAAAAAGATAAGCGCACTAGCGGCATTACTAATACTAAGTGGTTGTTCAACTACATCGTCTGTAGATGAAACGCAGCAACTTGCAAAAGAAGAAGCAGTTCAAGTACAAGAAGAAATTGTCGAAGCTGTAGCACCTATTTCATTAACTGTAATCACTAATCCTAGTGATGCACGCGTACGCATTATGAACATTGCGCCTGTGTACCAAGATGCCATTGAACTTAAAGAAGGTAAGTACGACGTTGAAGTAAGCAAGCCAGGTTACTTAACTTACCGCAAGTGGGTTGTAGTCGATAAAAAGACAATTTTAACAGTAAATTTAGATGAAGTAGCAGCAACTGAAGCGGCTAACTAGTCCAGTATCTAAACTTTAATTATGCCTTTAAACATTTCACATGTATTAAAGGCATAATTTTAAACTACCCCAAATAATATAATAAACTCCCCACAGCCCCTACATTTATTAAAATACATAACCACAACACCACTATAAAACGTCGCTTTTGTGATTTATGACGAAGTAATTGTTGAGCAAGTAATGCCCCCGGCCATCCTCCAAATAATGCAAGTAGTTGCAGTGTGCGCTCTGGCGTGCGGTTTACTTTTTTATGTGAAGAGCGCTTAGCTTGTCGCTTATCCCACGCGTACATTAAAAAAGTGATAGCACTTAATACACTTATATAACCAGGTACATATATAGGTATATAAACAGGTAAGTATTGCAGTATGTAAGCCTGCCAAATGGCGGCTAAATAAAGTAATGAGAATGTGATTAATATTTTCTTTATCAATTAATTATCGCCTATACTTGGCATTGGTATTACAAAAACAAGAGCCAAATTATGACATATTTTAAAGCGATATTCTTAGTCTTATGCTTATTAACATTTAGTAGCTATGCATCCGATACATCCACCAACCTTGATAAAGAACTTGCCGTATTTAAGCCCTATTTAGGAACTTGGCAGGCTGACTTTAAAGTACCTGAAGGTGCTAAAAAAATACAAGATGTTGGCCGTTGGGAGCGTGCTTTAAACGGTAAAGCGATACATACCAAGCACTCTATTAATGAAGGTGAGTATGGCGGCGAGTCGATGATTTTTTACGACAGTAAAAAAGAGTCTTTGGTATTTTACTATTTCACAACAGCAGGGTTTTATACAAAAGGGACTATGAAAGTCCTCAGCCCCACTCAATTTGTAGCTTATGAAGATGTAACTGGTAGCCAAGATGGTATTACAAAGGTTAAATCGATGAGTGAACTAAAGGACGATAAATTTCTTGTATCGACCTCTTACCTTAAAAAGGGTGAGTGGACAAAGCCCGAACAACGTATTTATACACGCAGTACAAAAACGGTTAAGTTTAAATAGCTGTGATTTAAAAGTACAAAAGGCAGCCTAGGCTGCCTTTTGTCATTTATAAAACCGTATTTATTTTACGTATTTTTTAAATGCAGCGTCTACTGGTGTATCAGCAAGGTGATTAGTGTAGTTGCTCATTACTTTTTGAGACAAGCCTACAATAATTTCAAGTAGCTGTTGCTTAGCGTAACCTGCGGCAAAGAATTTTTCGATTTGCTCATCGCTGATCACGCCACGTTCACGTGTCATTGCAAGTGTAGTTTCACGAAGAGTTTCTAGCTTAGGGTTTTCAAGTGGTGTTTTGTTAACAAGTGCGTCAACAATACCTTGATCAACCTTCATTGCCGCTGCAATGCCACTGTGAGCAGGAACACAGTAATGACATTCATGCTCTACGTTAATTGATTGCCATACTACTGTTAGCTCTTCTGCGTTGAACGATGTTTTTTGAAACAACTCATGCAGTACTTGGTAACCTTTAAGTAATGTTGGTGCTTCAGCCATTACTGTATGTAAGTTAGGAAGCATACCAAATGCTGCTACTGAATCAGCTAGTAACGGTTTTGCTTCTTCTGGTGCGTTTTCTTGAGTGTATAAAGTAAATTCGGCCATGGTTAGCTCCTAATAATTAATAGTTTTAAGTAACTTCGAGACACATAGTATTTGATTTTGAGCGACTGTTCAAGTTAAAATTGAGCAAATGTTCAAATTGATTGAGAATGATATGGCTAATAAGGTTAAATTTGAACGCGAGAATGTAGTTCGCGTTGCTAGTCAGCTATTTTGGCAAAAAGGTTTTCATGCAACCTCAACGCGTGACTTACAAGAAGCAGTTAATATGCGCCCGGGTAGTATTTACTCTGCGTTTGGCTCTAAAGAAGGTCTATATTGCGAATCGCTGAAAGATTACACCGTACAAATGAAAACCCAAATAGAAGGGTTTTTATCAAGTGCCGATACAGTACTTGGTGGATTACGTGCGTTTGTTGAAAACGTGGTAATTAAAACAAAAGATTGCAGCCCAAGCGCTATTTGTATGCTAGTTAAAGCAAACAGCGAGTTTGCAGAAAAAGACTCAAACCTGTATGAGCTAAGCTTAGATTTAACGGCTCAATTTGAAGCTTATTTAACGCAATTATTTAACCAAGCAATAAACAAAGGTGAGTTAAGTAACACGTTGACCGCTGTTGAATATGCGCGCTTTTTTCAAGTGCAATTTACAGGTTTACGCGGTTATTTTAATCGTCCTAATGTAGAGCAATTTGCTGAGCCAATGATCAACCAAATGTTTATGTTGATTAAAAAGTTATAAATAGCAGTTATCTAGCATTCTCAACAAGTTACATTTATTCTACTAAATAAAAATGGCCAGTATTAACTGGCCATTTTTTTTGTGCTTAAAACTTAATTTGTAAGTTACGTTTTAAGCTTATTAAGTTCATTATCTTGCTGGGCAACGAGTGCATTAAGCGCTTCGCTGCTATCCCCTGCTTGTGTAGATAAGTCAGCAAGTTGCGATGCGGCATCAGATATAAGCGTTAAATTACGGTTTATTTCTTCAGTTACTAAACTTTGCTCTTCAGCAGCAGTTGCAATATGTGTAATTTGATTGGTTATTTCATCAACTTTAACAACAACACTGTGCAGAGCATCAAAAGCTACTGATGTTTCATCAACGGCATTTTGTGCACGTACTACGCCTTTTTCAATAACGGTAGATGCGTTACCTACTTCAGATAATAAACTATCAATTAGCTGGCTTATGTCGTCTGTTGATGAACGCGTTTTAGAAGCAAGTGCACGTACTTCATCGGCAACAACGGCAAAGCCGCGTCCATGTTCACCAGCGCGCGCAGCTTCAATAGCAGCGTTAAGTGCAAGTAAATTTGTTTGTTCTGAAATAGTACGAATTACATCTAATATTTGCGTAATGTCTTTACTACGCGAAGCAACTTTTTCAACGGCTTGGTTAGCTTCTTTAATTTCTTCAGACATCGTTTTAACTTGCGTCATCGCTGATGATAAGCTCGATTCACTGCTTACTACCAAGCTATTTATTTCATCGGCTTGTTGGGCTGATTGCTCTGATGCTCTGGCGACTTCAAGTGCTGTTGCGCTCATTTCGTTCATAGCCGTTACCACACTTTCAATTTCTTGAAATTGAGATTGCACATTATGCTTTGTATCAATAGCTATGTGTTGTGCTATTTCGCCTTGCTGCTTGGTTTGATCAGACACCGTTTTAAGCTCAGAAATTAAATCACGTAGCTTTGCTAAAAATCGATTAAACCCACCAGCTAATGCAATAAGCTCTGCGTGACTATCAACATGCAATGTATGTGTTAAATCACCTTCAGAACTTGCTAAGTTATCTACACGTTGTTGAATTTGTTGTAGCGGCGCTATTACACCTGCTATTACTAATTTCATAATAACAAAAGCAACCACAGCAATTACTAAGCCTGTTATTAAAATAATAAATCTGAGTGATGTTGCTGTTTCTTGCATGTTTTTTTCTAGCGCTTCAGGCCCTGCAAGTGCTAGTTCTGTAGGTACTTCTATGATTAATGACCACTGAGTGTTAGCTAGTTTTATATTAATTGGGTAGTTAACTAAATACTCGCTAGGCGTTTTAAAGAGACCATGTTGGCCTTTAAATTTAACCAGCTCACTGTAAGTGTTGCTACTAACCGCTTCTTTAAATGGGCGGCCTAATTTAGATTTATAGTGACTGCTGCCTACAATTAAACCTATATCACTTAAAAGTGTTACTTTTGCTTGGCCGTTGTAAAGCTCGCTCGACAGCTTTTCGGTCAAGCCCTGAAAAGTTGGGAGCGTTAAATCAACGCCAGCTAAACCAATAAACTGACCTGACTTTAAAATAGGCACAGTTAACGAAGTTAGCATTACTGAGTCGCCCGATGGGATTTCGTATAAATACGGTTCCATAATACAAGGCTTAAGCGTGTCTTTTGCACACAAATACCAATGCGCTTCACGAATACCAAATTCATTTAAAGAGGTAATATATTTATCGGCAGCATTAGCTACTTTTTGCTGTTCAATTACGCCGTTTTGGTCGCGAGTAATATACACCTCTAAGGTGCCATTACCATTAACCGAATGTTTGTAACCTTGTTTAAAGCTCGAATCTTGCCCATCAAAAGCATTAGGCTCAAATTGCGAATATATAGAAGAAAGCAGAGTATTTTGCTCTAACATCGAGCGGTTAATACTTACTACCGTATCGCGGCTCAGGGTTTCGCTTTTGGCTGCGTCACCTAATAAAGCCGCTAATGAATAAGGAATGCGGTAAGCTTCATTAATAAAGCCTGCAATTTTTTCTCCGTATCCAGCTGCATGAGCATTAAGCTTTTCTTCTACTTCTACAGTAATGTACTCTTCAGATTTAGTCGCTAACTGCTTATTACTTGATGATAACTGCCACCACAAAACGCCTGATAACACTAGTACAGTTATAAATATACTACCGACACTAAGCCAGAGTAACTTTTTTGCTAACGATATTTCTCGCATTCATTACACCCTTTAAATTAAAACTACTGATACAGTTTAGTAGATCTAACCGACGAAGCTATGAATATCGTTAAACAAATTGAATTTAATACAATACGTTGGATTTTTTAAAGTTTAGCTAACCGTGCTGTTGTAATTGCGGCTAAAAATAATAAACACACACTTACCCATAAACACGCACTAAGCCCATATACTTGAAAAACCCAACCAGAAAGCACCGTACCAAGCAAACGCCCTATCGCATTGGCCATATAATAAAAGCCAACGTCTAGTGACACCCCATCATTTTTAGCAAAACTTACTATTAAGTAACTATGCAGCGATGAATTTACAGCAAATACTCCACCAAAAATAAGTAAGCCTATTACAAGCGTAAAATGTACCGCTATATCCAATTGCATCAACAACGCCAAAATGCCAGTTACACCACTTAATAAAGCAACCCACCAGTATGCTTTTTTGACCGAATGTGAAGTTGAATCACCTTGCCCAGTTATTCGCGGTGCTTGCGATTGCACCAGCCCATAAGCAATTACCCACGAAGCCATAAAACCGCTGACCCACCAATGATCCCAGTTAAACTGAGCGGCTAAGTAAACAGGTAGTGCAACTACAAACCATACATCGCGCGCTGCAAACAAGCATAAACGCGCTGCGCTAAGTAAGTTAATTGCCCGCGATTTAGAAAATAATTCTTTAAACTTAGGTTTGTTTTTAGCTTTACCAATATCGCCTTTTAAAAAAATTAAACTAATAACCCACGCAACACTAAGTAAAATAATTAGACTTATTAATGCCCCCACAAAACCAAATACAGTTAGTAATAAGCCGCCTAAAAAAAAGCCCACCCCTTTTAAAGCATTTTTAGAGCCGGTAAGTATGGCAATCCATTTATATAATTGGCTTTGCCCTGCATCGTCTTGCGGTACTAAATACTTAATGGCACTCTTTGCACTCATTTTATTTAAGTCTTTTGCTATGCCACTCAGTGCTTGCGCTGCCATAACATAGGCAACGGTTAGCCAATCCCCTGGCACGCAAAGCATAGCTAAAGCGACAAGTTGTAGCCCAAGCCCTACATTCATGGTTTTGTTCAACCCTAAATGCGCGCCAAGCCAACCACCTACTAAATTGGTGATCACCCCAAATATTTCATAAAACAAAAACAACATGGCTATCGCAAATGCGCCATAACCCAACTGATGAAAATACAGCACCACCAACATGCGTAGCGCACCATCAGTTAAAGTAAATGCCCAATAGTTACCAGTAATTATTAAATATTGTTTTATAGAGCTCGGTAAGTTAGCCAACTGCGCAAACATAGCGTTAAACCTTTTTAAACGAGATTAAACCAAATCACTTTGTGCAACTTTTAGCATTAGCTCAGCAGTACGGTTTGCATAACCCCACTCGTTATCGTACCAAGCGTATAGTTTAAGTTGAGTGTTGTTAATGACCATGGTTGAAAGCGCATCAATAGTGCAGCTGCGCGGATCTGTTTTGTAATCTATAGATACAAGCGGCTTTTCTTCGTAGCCTAAAATACCTTGTAGCTCGTTATTTGCAGCGTCTTTAAACCACGTGTTTACTTCACTTTGTGTAACACCTCGCTCGAGCTCAAAAACACAATCAGTAATTGATGCGTTAGTAAGAGGTACGCGCACGGCATGGCCGTTTAATTTACCTTTAAGCTCAGGAAAAATATGCGTAATAGCCGTTGCACTACCGGTTGTAGTAGGAATTAAACTTGTACCGCATGAACGCGCACGTCGTAAATCTTTATGAGGGGCATCAATAATCGTTTGAGTATTAGTAATGTCGTGAATAGTAGTCATTGAGCCGTGTTTAATGCCCACTTTTTCTTGCAGTACTTTTACTATTGGCGCTAAACAGTTAGTAGTACAAGAGGCGGCTGTAACAATGTTATGCTCACTTGGGTTATAAAGATCATCGTTTACACCCATTACTACATTTAAAATACCGTCTTCTTTTACAGGTGCGGTTACCACAACACGCTTAACACCTTGCACTAAATATTGATTTAACAGCTCTGTGGTTTTCATTTTACCGCTGGCTTCTATTACTACATCGCAATCAGACCAATCAGTTTCGTTTATGGCTTTGTTGTTGGTAACTGCAATCGTATGCTTACCCACACTAAAGCTATTATCATCACTAGAAACCTGTTGTGCTAAGCGCCCGTGTACTGAGTCAAACTCAATTAAATGTGCGTGGGTTTTAGCATCGCCCGCTACATCATTTACTTTAATAAACTCTATTTCTGGCCAATCAACTGCTGCACGCAGAGTTAAACGTCCCATACGGCCAAAACCGTTAATACCTACTTTAATAGTCATAATTAAATACCTTTAATAAGTTAGTTACAGCAGCTAGTAATACGTTCAGGGCGATTACCCATAACATTTAAGCGCGTTAAATCGTTTTCATAAAATGAAGGGTTAGCAGTAAGCGTTTGCGTTAATACATTTTTAGCCCACTCTGGTAGGGCTTTATTAATACTGTAATAAACCCATTGATTTTGTTTACGGTCGCTCAACAATCCGCATTGTCTTAACTGCGCTAAATGGCGAGACACTTTAGGCTGGCTTAGCTCAAGTGCAGTAACCAGTTCGCATACACATAGCTCTTCTTGATGGCTAATGAGCAGCATTGCTTTTAAACGCGTATCGTCCGCTAGGCATTTATAAAATTGAAGTGGGTTGAATTGTTCCATATTGTCCTCGCAGTTTTATTGCACATACAATAAAACAAAAACAGAATATATGGAATAGTGAATATATGATTTTTTGTATATTTATTTAACGACTCATTTTTATTAAACTCCACGCACAAAAAAGCCCAGTGGCAAAACCACTGGGCTATTACAGTATTAGTTAACTTAGCAATTAATTAAATAACTGAAAGCTCTACTTCAATATTGCCACGTGTTGCGTTTGAATATGGACATACTTGGTGCGCTTTATCTACAAGCTCCTGCGCTGCAGCTTTATCCATATCACCTAGTGATACAGCAAGTTTTACTGCAATACCAAAACCGCCTTCAATCGCGCCAATAGATACTTGTGAGTCAATATGTGTGTCGCTTGGTAAATCTATTTTTTCGCTACCTGCTACAAATTTTAGTGCGCCAATAAAACACGCGGCATAACCTGCGGCAAATAATTGCTCAGGGTTAGTACCTTGACCGTCGTCTCCGCCTAAACCTTTAGGTGTTGATAAATTTACATCTAAACGACCATCATCAGATTTAGCTACGCCTTCGCGGCCGCCAGTTGCAGTTGCTTTTGCTGTATAAGCTACGTTTTGTAATACATTCATAATGAACTCCAAAGTTTAGTAATTAATTTAGTTTGTATGCAAAATAATAGAACAAGTAATTAGAGATTGCAAATACTTTGCATGCAAATTAAAATACCATGTATCGAAATAAAGGATAACGTTATGCCGTTTGAGCAATTAAAGTTAAAAAATCAGTTATGTCATCGGTTATATATGGCATCTAACAGCATTGCGCGTGCGTATCGCGAGCCTTTAAACGAGCTAAATTTAACTTATCCGCAATACGTAGTAATGATGGCGCTGTGGGAGCAAGACGAAATAACAATTGCAGAGCTAATAGATAAAACCGCGATAGATGGCGGTGCAATGACCCAAATACTCAAAAAAATGAGCGACAAATCATTACTGGCTGTTATTAAAGATGAGCACGACAAACGCAAACGCCTAGTTCAGCTAACCAAGCATGGCCAATCACTTAAGTTAAAAGCAGCCGATATTCCTAAAAATATTTTATGTAAATTTGATAGTGTAGATGCAACACAAGCGAAACAGTTGATGCAGCTGCTCGATTTAGTAGTAAACGACTTAGCCGATTAGGCTCTTAATTTTTAAACAATAAACGTGTTTTAAAAGGTTTTAAAAATGACTCATATTAAAAAACTACTATTAGCAGCGGCGTGTAGCACGGCACTTTTAGGTAGCAACGCTGTATCTGCTAACACCGCTGGCCAAAATGCTGATTTAAAAACAGTAGCCACATTTGATGCGCAGCACCCTCCGGGCAACATTGCTATTACCCCATCGGGCAGAAAGTTTTTATCTGTGCATGGCTTTTTTGGCCAAAAGCAAAAAATTATGGAGCTTTTAAGCGATGGTACAACTAAGCCCTATCCTAATGAAGAGTGGGCATACGCGTACAATAACGGTAAAGGTTTTTACGACGTACTTGGCATAAACGTATCAAGCGATGGTGTATTATGGATGCTCGACACTTCAGGGCCCGATCACGCTGGGCGCTTAGTAGGTTGGGATACAAACAAAGAGCAACTACATAAAATCATTTATCTGGCTAAACCAACCATTACCGACACCTCGTTTTTAAACGATTTAGTCATCGATAATAAACATGGCGTTGTATACATTGCCGACACAGCCCAAGGCAGCCAAGCCGCTATTATTACGGTAAACCTTAAAACAGGTGTCGCACGCAGAGTGTTACAAAATAGCCATTACACCACCGCCGAAAATATCGATATGGTTATTGATGGGCGCATAATGAGCCTTGGCGGACAACCAGCCCGCTTAGGTGTTAACCCTATTACGCTTGACCCTAACGAAGATTGGCTTTACTTTGGCTCAATGTCGGGTACATCGGTTTACCGCATTGCCACCAGCGATATAAATAACGAGAGCCTTTCGGCTAAAGCGCTTGAAGACAAAGTTACGCGTTACGGCACTAAGCCAATTTCAGACGGTATTATTGTTGATGGCGGCGGTAACATATATGTAACCGACATAACCAATGGCGCAATTGGCGTAGTTAAACCCACTGGCAACTACGAAGTATTATTTAAGGACGAACGCTTAAGCTGGCCTGATGGCTTTAGCTACGGAGCCGATCATAAAATATACTTTACCGTTGACGATTTACATAATTCGCCTGTACTTAATAATGGCAAAAATCAAAGCCACGGTAAGTTTAAAGTAATGTCGTTCGAGCCTTTAGTCAAAGGAAAAGTAGGCCGCTAATTTACTTTTTAAGTGACTACATTTTTTAAAAAGCCTTGCACATTTAAGTGACCCAATAGTTGCAGGGCTTTTTTGTTAAAAACACACCACACTGGTGCATATTTTAAAAATACTTCACCTCTTTGGTGCTAATCCTTAAGTATGTATTTACACTTAAATACTAAATACCTGATTTATATTCATAAAATATTCAAGTTAATGTTGGCATACTTCTTCCAATAAACTGATGTGTTCAGTGAAAATACCAAGGAAAAACCATGTTCAACTTATACCATACCCTTTACCTTTTATGGCGTTTAGACATTAGCGTTTGGCAAGTTAATGATCCAACAAATACCCATACCACCGCTGACAAAGAGCGCGTCTATGTTAAGTAACATCGTATTGTGTAAAGGCTTGGCATAAAGCTTAAATGTAAAAACCTACTTTAGGCTAAGCTTTTGCACACTATGAAATTTATGTGTACATTTTAATTAAACTTCAAATTAATCGTTCAATATAAAAACAACCTCCTTGTAATAAACTCCACATTTAAAAACGTCGAAAAAATTAGTAAAAACACTGCGTTTATAACTTTGCAAGCAGCCCTAATGCGTTGTATTGTTGCATCCTATTGAAAATTTTTAGTTGGAACGTGTATGCACGCTTTGGAAGTTAATTTTGATGGCTTAGTTGGCCCTACTCACAACTACGCTGGTTTATCGTATGGTAATGTTGCCTCGTTAAATAACGCAGCAAGCTTTTCAAATCCTCAAGAGGCTGTGCTTCAAGGCCTTGAAAAAATGAAAGCCATGCACGACAAAGGCCTAACTCAAGGTGTATTTGCCCCTCATGCGCGCCCCGACTTAAACGTACTGCGCCGCTTAGGCTTTACCGGTAACGATGCACAAGTAATTCACAAAGCATTTAAAGCAGATCCTATTTTATTACGCGCGTGTTATTCAGCGTCAGCAATGTGGACAGCAAATGCAGCTACGGTATCGCCATCTCCTGATACAACCGACGGCAAAGTACATTTTACTTCAGCTAATTTAAATAATAAGTTTCATCGTTCATTAGAGCCTGCAACCACTACGCGCTTATTAAAAGCGATGTTTAATAACGACAAATACTTTGCGCATCATACCCATTTACCCGACCAAGGCTTTTTTGGCGACGAAGGTGCAGCAAACCATACTCGTTTTTGTGACAGCCACGGCGAGCAAGGCCTTGAAATGTTTGTATTTGGTGCCAGCGCGTTTAACAGCCAATTACCAAAACCAGCTAAATTTCCTGCAAGGCAAACACTCGAAGCCTCAGAAGCAATTTGTCGCTTACATAACTTAAAGGATTCAAGCCAAATTTTACTACAGCAAAATCCAGACGTAATAGACCAAGGCGTGTTTCATAACGATGTAATTGCAGTAGGTAACGCCAATGTATTACTGTGCCACCAGCAAGCATTTTTAAACCAAGCTTTGGCACTGCAAGATATTCGCGAAGCGTATGTGGGCAATAAAGAATTTTACATTATTGAAGTACCTACCGATAAAGTAAGCATTACCGACGCTGTAAGTAGCTATTTATTTAACAGCCAGCTAGTGAGCCTTGAAGATGGTTCAATGCTGTTAGTGGCACCACAAGAGTGTAAACGCAACAGCGCGGTTAACGCCTACATTGAAGAAATGATTATGGCTGATAACCCAGTAAACCAAGTGCAGTTTTTTGATTTACGCCAAAGTATGCAAAATGGTGGCGGCCCAGCTTGCTTGCGTTTACGTGTAGCCCTTAACGAGCAAGAACTTGCTGCAGTAAACCCTGAGGTTATTTTAACTGATACTAAATACACACAACTGTGTGACTGGGCAAAACGTAACTACCGCGACAAATTAGGCGCAAGTGACTTTGCAGATTCAGCCCTACTCACCGAAAGCTACCAAGCACTTGATGAGCTAACGCAGCTACTTAATTTAGGCTCAGTGTACGACTTTCAATTAGAAGGTTAATACCTTAGCCTACACAAAGGCTAATACAAAAATAGCGAGCAAAGGCTCGCTATTTTTATTCGTGTTTATGCTACTAGAATTTAAACGTCTTTATTATACCAATTCGCTTAATTAAGTGATCTATTTTGAGGCTGGAAAAACGTGTTGATAACTAGGCAAAAAATTCGCTATTCAGTTGTTCTCGGCAATTGCTCCTGCATTGCTCTACCTTCTGCATCCATGCAGTCGTAAATGAGAATTTTTTACGCAGGTAGCGACACGTTTAGCCCCGTAAAATGATTAAGTATTATTGCGGGTTGGTATTAACCGTTACTGCCGACGCCATAGACTCAGATATATGCAGCGTACGCTGCGGAAACGGAATACTCAGCCCAGCACCTTCAATAGCTTCTTTAACACGTTTATTTAAATCCCACACAGTTTGCCAATAATCACCATTAACAGCCCACGCACGTAATTGAATGTTTACTGCGCTTTCGCCTATTGATGTCACCATTACTTTAGGTGCAGGCTCTGCGAGTAATCGGCTCTCTGATGCGGCTAATTCTTTAAGTACATCTAAGCCAACATCAATAGAGTCGGCATACGAAATACCCACCACTATGTCCATTCGTCTTTTGCCATTACGGGTAAAGTTTTTAATATTACCACCCCACACTTTGCCGTTAGGCGATGCTATATAAAGACCGTCGGTGGTTTTAAAAATAGTGGTAAATAGGTTGATTTCACTCACAGTACCAAGTGTGCCACTGGCATCAACAAAGTCGCCTATTTTAAAAGGTCTGAGTATTAGCAGCATAATACCCGCAGCAATATTGCTCAGCGTATTTTTAAGGGCTAAACCAATCGCTAAACCCGCAGCGCCCATTAGCGCAATTAAGCTTGCCGTATTAACGCCAAAAATATCTAAAATAAATAGCCCGCCAATTATATAAACTAAATAACCAACAATACTCGATAAAAGCGGGAGTAGCGTACTATCTACTCTTTTTAATGGCGATTTAGAGTTTTTAATCGCTTTTTTAACCGAGCGTGCAATTAAGGCACTCGCAACTAAAATCACCAACGCTAAAATCACTTTGTACCCTAAAGTGATGATTGTTTCTGAATGGCTTTGCCAAAACGCTAAAAGCTTATCTTTCATGTTTGTTCCGATAAATGTGGCTGAAACTCAGCAAAATAATGGTTAAATCTAATAAAACCGACTTCAAAAGAAGTGGCGCGAGTATATAGAATAAAAAATTTAAACCTATCTTTTTTAATCACTTATTTCAACTTTAAAAATACCGTTAAAACTATGGTTTTTGATACGTAGAGCCCACCTATTTACGGCTAATTTATAGCGCCTATTCAATATAGGTTAATCGTTTATTGGTATGGTTATTTTAAGCTTTCAAGGTTCACAAAAGAGGTTATCTATGGGAAAAGAGAAAATTGTACTCATAACCGGCGCTTCAAGTGGTATTGGCGAAGCAACCGCAAAAATGTTGGTTAACAATGGTCATAAAGTAATACTTACCGCTAGACGCGAAGATAAATTAACTGAATTAGTCGAGTCATTGGGCTCAGATAACGCCATTAGCGTAGCCGCAGATGCAACCGACTTTACCGCGCTTGAAAACGTAGTTGCTAAAGGCATTGAAAAATTTGGTCGTTTAGATGTTGCCTTTGCTAATGCAGGTAAAGGGCTAGACACTTTAGGGGTTGAAGAAGGCGACCCCAATGAGTGGTCAACCATGATCGACATAAACATTAAAGCCCTACTGTGGACTGCAAAACTAACAATGCCGCATTTACGCCAAAGCAAAGGACACTTTATTATTACTAGCTCAGCAACTGGTCGCAGAGCTGTTAAAGGCTCTATATACGGTGCAAGCAAATGGTTTACTTATGGTTTTTCTCAAAACCTAGCACAAGAAATTAGTGAATGGGATGGGCGTTGTACAACCATCACCCCTGGCGCTGTAAATACCCCTTTTACTGATGAAGCAAGACCTGACAAGTTATACCCGCAAGATGTTGCCGATGCTGTGCTATTTGCCATTGAGGCAAATCAGCGTAATAACATCAGAGAAATACATTTAAGACCCACTCATTAGTAAAACTATTCTCATAATTTTGAATATGTAAACATAGGAGAAATAATCATGGCGAAAGAAAAAATAGTCCTCATTACAGGTGCTTCAAGCGGTATTGGCGAAGCAACCGCAAAAACGCTGGTTAACAATGGCCACAAAGTCATTTTAACCGCCAGAAGCGAAGACAAATTAACTAAATTAGTTGAATCATTAGGCTCAAATAACGCACTTAGCGTAGCTGCAGATGCCACAGACTTTACCGCACTTGAAAACGTAGTAACAAAAGGCATTGAAAAGTTTGGCCGATTGGATGTAGCCTTTGCTAACGCAGGCATGGGTGTTTCAACCGCTGGCACCGAAAAAGGTGACCCAGATGAGTGGTCAACCATGATTGACATAAACATTAAAGCCCTACTGTGGACTGCAAAATTAACCCTGCCGCATATACGCCAAAACAAAGGTCACTTTATATTAACCAGCTCTGCCGCTGGCCGTAAGCCAATTGGCGGCTCTATTTACGGTGCCACTAAATGGTTTGCTTATGGCTTTGGACAAAACTTAGCTGAGGAAATGAGCGAATGGAATGGCCGCTGCACAACCATAGCACCAGGCATGGTAAACACCCCATTTTTTGATGAAGCTAAACCCGACAAACTCGACCCACAAGATGTAGCCGACGCCGTACTGTTTGCTATTGAAGCAAACCAGCGCAACAGCGTACGCGAGATTTATTTAATGCCAACTAATTAAATGTTGCTTGGTTAAATTTGAGCTGTCAGGTTTAATGCCAATGGCGTTAAACCTGATGGTTACTTGTGCTAAATAACGGCAAGATAGAATGAAGAATTTAAGATGGGTGTCTTGTTTATTTATCTTGTTTAGTTAGTAATGGTAACGGCACGAGATAACTGTAATTGCTGTATCATCCACGGCGTATACCAAACGATTTGTATCATCTATTCTACGAGACCAGAAGCCTGAAAGATTTTCTTTGAGGGGTTCCGGTTTTCCAATCCCATCAAATGGAGAACGCTTAACATCGACAATTAGCTTATTTATACGTTTCAAGGTTTTCTTATCTTGAGTCTGCCAGTAGACGTAACTATTCCAAGCTTCATCAGTCCATGATAATAACCTGTTACTCATCAATAAGTTCTCGTGGAGTCGTTTTGCCCGCTTTAAACTGCGCAATTGAACGGTTTAAATGTTCAGCGTTCGCTGGAGAGCGAAGTAAATGAACAGTTTCCATAAGGCTGTTGTAGTAATCTAATGACATTACAACCGCATCTTCAGTGTCACGACGAGTGATTACTGTCGTATCTGCATCATTAATTACGTTATCCAAAACGGTTTTTAGACTATTTCGGGCTTCGGTAAAAGAGACTATTCTCATTTTGCACCTCACTTGTACATTATATAAGACAAGTTTAGCTTGAAAATTATTACATGTACAGGATGCTGTGCATTACTTTGTCGTGGTAGCAAATTCTAAATAAAGCGCACAGACATGCGGGCTATAACAAAGGCCACTTTATATTAACCAGCTCAGCCGCTGGATAGAATGAAAAAAATTTAAGATGGGTGTCTAGTTTATTATCTCCTGATCACTAGCGATGACCTCTTTGATTTTTGTTTGGTGAAGGTTTTCGATAACACTTACCTCTTTAATGCCTCTAAACTTTCCGCCAGTATCAATATACTTTAGAGATTCGTCCTCGACTTTTTCGGACTCTCTGCCTGCAAAATCACACAAATTTTCATAATACCCCTTGGCATAACGGTATGCAGAAACTATTTCTTCTGTTGTTGTGCCAACAGTAAGCAGTTCCTTTCTGCCTCCTTTTAACACTACAGGAACCAATATGCTTTTTTCTGCGAGAGTCTCATAAATTTCTGGGAGCCCAAGTTTCTCGCTTAAGCGATAAATTGTGCTGCATAAATTAGCGATATAAAAATCATATGTCTGTGTCGGGCTTTTATCAGTAATGACAGCATCAAGTTGCCGCCGGGCAAAACTTAACTCACTTTCAATATCTTTGAAACTGCCTTCATTGGGAACAGGGGTACCATCAGCAGGGGAGCCTATGAAAAAAATCTTATGGACTCTTGGGTGGACTTTAAATTTTGCAGTAAAGCAGTCGAAGTAGTTCACTTCACCTATTTGGGAGAAATAGCTGAAAAGTTCACTCCTGTGGGAGTTAAATAGGTCAAGGTTGTTTTTTAGCCGTGTTATCTTGATTTGTTCGGCAGTTTGCTTCGTCGCATGGAATCTTGAAACCAGAACAGAAAGTGGAATAGCCAAAGACAGTATTGCTAGAGGTACTTTACTAATCGAAAAAAATGTATTTAACCCCTCTCCAGTTATTGATATTTCATAACCCTGCCAAGCTACAAACCCTAAAGTCATAAAATAAAGGAATGGGCAAAAAATACTTAGCCACAACAATCCTTGGCTGGAAAGCCCTTTGTCTGCACTCAGAGTTAGTGCCGAAGTGAAACGTTTACACCACCACGAGCCTGCCCCTAATACTCCTGCAATAACTATTACGGGGATAAGTGTAGGAAGGGTAACCAAGCAAGCTAGAACAACTACCTCTGACAATTAGAACTCCTTAAAGGGCATAACGCCAAGGTAATGGGCAACTTTGTGGCGAAGCCACGCTTAAAGTTGTCCAGCCGCAGGCGATCATTGACCGTTTTGTTATGTTCATTTCATGGCACTTAGCTTGGTTAAGAGAATAGCCACGATGATACCTGGCAAAATAAGTGCGCCGATATTCCACCAGCCCATGATAAGTAGCAATGGCTGGTTGACCACAGTAAGCGTGATATATGTGTAAGCCCCCCATTTGCAGTTTTGCCAAATACCAAATGCTGCGGCTCCAGTTATAAGCGCCGCAATTACGAGCGTGACTTGATAGACAACACCAAAACTTGCGGCAATTTCACTTGGTGCCATTGCCAAAGAAGATACACAGCCAAATGCCAGAAATAGACTGACGACAGTTAATAGCTTTCCTCTTTTGGACGATTCCATTTCCACGGCTAATTCTTCAGACATGCGATTCCTTTTTGAACATAACAATTTAGTCTACGACATTTGTCGTTTTACAAACCGACAAATGTCTTTATATTACAATGATTTTATCCTAGCTATAAAATAAACAACTGTAAACAGTTAGTTAGCTTCGCCTTACCTTTTCTAAATGCAGCAAAAAAACAAAATGGTGGAGATCAGTAATACCAGACAAATCGTTGTTTAGTTATACAGCTTGATTATTAGTTAAAAGATTATATTTTAAGTACCTGTGTTTAAACTAATAACACGTTCATCCTTTAACCCTTAAACTTGTAACTCGTTATTGCTTATAAAATTAGTTAAAAATCACAATCTACTTCTATTGAATCCTGTGTATTTTTACTTCATATTAAATACTCTTATTTCTCACTTATTATGCTGTTATGTCATTTTTAAAATTTAGCCATGCACTTATCCTCACACTTGCTAGTACCTTACCGCTTACAAGCCATGCGGCGCTTGATAAAAACGAGCGTGAAATAGTAAAACAGGTCGATAAAAACATTCCCCAAGCACTTGAAGAAATAGAGCAAGCCGTAAATATTAATAGCGGTTCGCTTAATATTGAAGGTGTAAAAAAAGTAGGTGCGCTGACAAGCGAGCAGCTTAAAGCCATAGGTTTTAAAGTAGAATGGCTGGATGGAAGTGCGTTTAACCGCGCAGGTCATGTATTAGCAACCCATGAGAGTAATGACCCCGATGCAATAAAAATACTGATGATCGGCCATCTAGATACGGTATTTGCCAAAAACGATAACTTTACTACCTACAAACAGCTTGATGCCGATACAGCCAGTGGCCCAGGCGTTGCCGATATGAAAGGCGGTAACACGGTAATAATTACTGCACTTAAAAGCTTACAAGCCCTTAATTTACTCGAAAATGTAAGCATAAAAGTGTTACTGACTGGCGATGAAGAAAGCAGCGGTCGCCCGCTTAGCTTATCTAAACAAGCTATTGTTGATGCGGCAATTTGGGCTGACGTAGCGCTTGGTTATGAAAATGGCGATAACAATATAAAAACCGCTATGGCGGCGCGCCGTGGTTATACCGGTTGGACGCTAAACGTAACGGCAAATGCGGCGCATTCTTCGCAAATATTTAGCGAAAACGTTGGTTATGGCGCTATTTACGAGGCATCACGTATTTTAAATGATTTTAGAGAGCAGCTTGCCACGCAACCTAACTTAACATTTAATCCGGGGCTTATTGTGGGCGGTACAAATGCCGATTACGACAGTGCTAATTCGTCAGCAACGGCGTTTGGTAAAAGTAATGTAATAGCACAAACCGTGCATGTAGCAGGTGATTTACGCGCACTTTCACCAAAACAATTAGAAAACGCAAAAAGATCAATGCAACTTATTGCTAGCAACAGTCTAAATGGCAGTAAAGCAGAGCTTATTTTTGAAGACGGTTACCCGCCAATGGCATTAACTGATGGCAATAAAAAGCTATTAGAATTATACAGCGACGCAAGCCATGATTTAGGCTTCAACAAAGTAGTAGCCGCCAATCCACGCAATGCAGGTGCGGCTGATATTTCGTTTGCGGCAAATCATGTTGATATGGCACTTGATGGTTTAGGTTTAATGGGCAGCGGCGCGCACACTAAAAACGAAACGGCCGATTTAACCAGCCTTGATAAAAACATTAAAAAAACTGCATTACTCATTTATAGATTAGGAAAACGGTAATAGTAAATGTATTTTAAAGATGAGCGTAGGCCAAATAATAACCGTCCTACGCTTGTACTTACTTTTAAGACATTATTTTATACAGTAATTCTCGCACTGTGGCCGGTTCAAACGGTTTATCACAAATAGCATCAACTCCCGCTTGAGCAATATTAGCTAGGTGAGTGTCGTTTGCCTCTGAGCTCACCATTAAAATAGGAATATGTGAGTAGCTATTTGAGCTTCTAACGGCTTCTGTTAGTTCTCGCCCGTCCATTTCTGGCATGTTGTAGTCGGTTACTATTAAGTCAAACGGTTGGTTGTTTAAGTGCTCAATAGCTTCTTTACCGTTTTCAGCTTCTATTGGTGCAGGTATTCCCATACCCGCAAGTACACGTATTATGTGTTTACGCGCAAAGCGGCTGTCGTCTACCACTAAAACTCGCAGCAACGTTACGTCAAAATGATCAAGTTCTACTTCTTCTTCGCTTATAATATCGAGGGTTGCTTTGAGTGCGCGGGTAATGGCTTTTGCGCTAAAAGGCTTAGGCAAAATAGCCAGCACACCCGATTGGCGTAATTGCTCAAGGTATTTTTTATTACGCTCGCTCGATATAAGCATAAAAGGTTGATGCTCGGTGATAGGGTTTGATCTTATTTCTTGCAATAGTGAGTCGGCTGTCCCGTCAGATAAATACATAGAGCTTATAACTAGATCAGGGTGATAACTTGCTAATAAGCTAAGCGCTTGTGTTTGTGTAGATGCAGTTTCAACTTGTTTTACACCACTTTCTAAAAGCGATTTTATTATTATTTTTTGCTGAACCTCTGAAGGCTCTACAAGTAAAAGGGACAAGTTTGCTATTGCAGTTAAGTCGCTCATTCAGATCTCTTTAGTATTGTTATAATCAGGATAATAATAACATTTTTGACTCGTTAATATTATATAAAGAGATTTTAATATTTAAGAAAACATTATCAACCCCTTTAAAATATAGCACTTATTAATTAGATTGAATGTAATCTAATGCATTCATTTTTTTATATGTGACGTTAGCGTGTAAAATATGTGCAGGTTCAGGGTCAACCACTTCAACAGGAATGTCGTAATTTCGGGCTATTTCAATTGCCATTTGCGTAATATTAACGCTAAACGAGGTGCCCATAAATACAATTTTATCGGCGTTGAGCATACGCTGTTGTGCTTGTGTTATTCTGTAAAGCTCGGTGTAGTATTCGTCAAATAATAAAACAAAGGGCTTAAATGAATGGTTTAGCTCAGGCGTTTGGTTTTGAATATTAAATAGCTCAAAAAGAGACTCTTGCAGGCGGCTTTCGTCTACGCTATCCCACGGGGTGGCAAGTGGCGTGACAGGCTCACCTTGCTCATGAAATAAGGTCATTTGATCAAGCCTGCCGTGTATCGCTATGTAATTTTTGTTACCCGCTTTGCCATCAAGCCCATCTATGTTTTGAGTAATTAGGTTTTTGTCACTTAGCCAATGGTGTACGTCGTTTGGGCCATGGTTGCGATACGTTGCAAAGCGATGGTAATACCATGCTAAAAACTCTTTTGGGGCGTTTTGATACATTGCGCGCGTTGCCATTTCCATAGGCGTATAATTTTTACTGCCAATGGTCCAATAACCATCCTCCCCTCTAAAGGTGGGAATACCACTGGCTGCGCTGACTCCCGCTCCTGTAATGTAAAGAGTGTTCACTTTTCAACCTCGTAACCGAGCACGTTAGCGCTTACTTGCTGATTATTATCTATGCCGCCAATTCGATATAAAACCCCACTGTGCTCAAGTAAGCCACGATGATCCATGCTCTTTACTTCAACTGGGGATAAAATCTGCCATTTGTTTTTTTCGATACTAAAGCGCCAAACATGGTCACTTGCTGGTGCAGGTTTGCCGTCGTAACCTATTGCGCTGTAGTTATATGGGTTAACAGAGCCTGCCATCATATAAATATTGCCATTATAGCTGGTGGCTGCCATTCGGTAGTGAGCAGTGCCTGTTGGATGTGGCAACATACGCCAATCTATTTTTTGTGGATTAGTTGAATCTATTGTGCCTTTTAAGCACTGTGCTACACCTGCAAACGAGCGACGCGAATCAGGATTAGCTTGTGTTTTAACGCCATCACAAATAACAATGGTGTTACCACTAATAGCAGCGGCTTGGCCAAATACAGGCTCACCTAAAAATGGCGAGGCTTGTTGCCATGTATTATTTTGCGTGTCGTATACTTGTACTAAGTTTACGTTGCCGTCGTTATGCCAACCGCTAATTAGATAAATGTAACGCGCTTTGTAGCTCAGCGCTACGCTATCGTCTACGGGTACTGGCATACTCGCAAGATGAGTGTAGGTATCTTTTATTACGTCGTACCTATATACGTCGGGGCTTGAAACTTCAGTATGATCCTCTGCTACCGTATAACCGCCAAACACATAAGCGTACTCGCCTAAGCCGACTGCGGTGCTTGCTAAGCGCCCTTTTAATGGCAAGCTTGAAGGCACACCAGTTTTAGATTGCCACTGTGAATCGCCAACTTTAAGCGTCCACACTTTGTTATGCACTGACGAGTATTGTTTATCGCGCCCCAGCCCCATAAAGCTTAAAAAGTAGGGCTGGTTTTTTACAATAACTTTAGCCACAGCATTATTTGCAACAGGCTCAGGTAAAGCGGGAAGGCTTGCTAACGCAAGAGAAAAAAGAAGGCTCATAAGGCAAATAATTTAATAAGAATTAATACGCTCAGATTAAATTATTTTAGCCTTGTGAGCCAGTATTGTTATATCAAAATAATCAAACGCTTTTGATTAGTAACCATATTAGTAGGCAATACTAATATGCTGATTTACGTGCGCTGCATTTTGCGCTACATCAACCATTGCTGTTGCGTAATCAGTGACCGAAACTTTGCTTTCGCCTGCATCATTAGTAAAAAATGTATTACTGCCTATACGGTAATTACCTTCATTATCACCCAGACATAACTTGTGCAGTTTATTTATCAAGGAACTACCTACAAACTGCTGTAAGAGCATTTATAGATTTTTAACGCAGCGCTGGAAAACCGCTATTAAAAATGTGGCGGTAAGTAATGTATTGTAGTTAAGGGCGTTGTGAAGATGAGCTGTCTAAGGTGGTAGTTCAGCATAATTTTTTAAGGTAAATAGGTTACGTTATCTAAGCCTTGTTGTTTATTTTTGTACATAGCTTGATCAGCATATTTTATAAGTTCGTGATCTGTTTGGCCGTGCTCTGGGTAGTTTGCAATGCCAATACTGGGGGAAATATTTAGTAGTACGTCATCTAACTTAAAGACAGCTTTAAACTCAGTGAGGACTTTATTTTTTATTCTGACGGTTTCGTGGCTAGAACTTAAATTATCTAAAATAATTAAAAATTCGTCTCCACCTAAACGCCCTACTGTGTCGTAATGCCTAACCGACGCTGAAAGCCTTTTTGCTATAGCACATAAAAGCTTATCGCCAGTTTCGTGTCCGTAGGTGTCGTTTACTGCTTTAAAGCCATTTATGTCTATAAACAGTAAAGAAAAAAATGTGTTGTTTGTAGTTGCACTAATAATTACTTTTTCTAATCGCTCCATCAATAAAGAGCGATTAGGCAAACCAGTTAACACATCGTGCCGAGCCATGTAATGGAGCTGCTCTTCCATTACTTTTCGCTCAGTTATATCGTGCGCTACTGCAATTCTTACTTGATGTTGCTCTGACCAACGAACAGACCATAATATATGGACTAATTGACCATCTTTTCTCATCCAGCGGTTTTCGAAGCGAGGGTTTACCGTTTCGCCAGACAATAGCGAAGTTACGGCGTTATGCGTTTTGTAATGATCACCTTCGTAAACATAGTTAATCATCTTTTTGCCTACAACTTCGTCGGCCATATAACCAAAAATTTGCTCAAATGCTGCGCTTACAAAAACAAATGTGCCTTGTTTATCTACCACACAAACGGCATCAAGCATTAAATCGAGTACTTCTTCTACATTAATTAATTCATTTTTTATCATACTTTGGTGCCTTTAAAGCAAAACCAAGCAAATTTAAGTATTCTATATAGCTTTAACAAAAGCAAAGATAATTAAACCACAATCGCAGATAACACAGGGCTAGGTATAAATTGTGCCCATATAATTAATATTGCTTTGAGAAGCATGACACGAAAAAGTTAAGATTAAATATTTAATAACCGTAAATACTTTGAAGTTATTCTGAAATAGACTAAATTTTAAGTTGTATATAAACATATATTTATCAGTTATTTACATTTTACTGACTCTTTAATAAATATACTTATAAAGTTCATTTAACTATATTTTTACAGTTCAATTGGGCGAAATTAGACCTTTTAACTACTACAAAATTAGCTACCTTGATTTAATCTCATTTATGCTTTTACACTGTTAATGTATGTTAATATTGTGTGATATCACATGTGTTACAAAAACAAAGACTGTTTTTGATTTTTTGATTGCGCAGGAGACTTTTGGGTGAAAATATCACAACGTTTGTTTTGGCCATTACTTTTTGTTTGCCCTCTCTTAACGGCCGAGCCGTTTGAAGATGAAGACCTCGATCTTGATGCTTTAATGGGCATGGATGTACAAGCAACTTCTGCGATGAAAAGAGCGCAATCAGCATTTGATACCGCTTCATCTATTTATGTATTAAGTAAAGAACAAATTACTAACTCTGGTGCTACATCAGTACCTGAAGCACTGAAAATGGTGCCTGGTTTAATTGTACGTCAGCTCGATAACAATCAATGGGCTATTTCATCAAGAGGTATTGCCTCTCGATTTTCTAGCAAACTATTGGTTATGATTGACGGACAAAGCTTATATACCCCAAAATTTGCTGCAGTTTATTGGGAAACACTCAACGTTCCTTTGTATGACATTGAGCGCATTGAAGTAATTCGCGGACAAGGCGGATTACTTTGGGGTAGTAACGCAAATAATGGCGTGATTAATATCATTACTAAAAACAGTATTGATACTCGCGGTGGGTACGCAAACGTAACAACTGGTAATCAAATAAATGTTGATGCAAATCTTCGTTACGGTGGTGATATAAGTAACATAGGCAGCTACCGTGTGTATGGTCATGTAAAAGATGCGAATGAATCAAAAAAAGGGATCTTACTCGCACCTAACGATACAACTAAACAAAATTCTTTAGGTTTTCGGGCTGACTTTACCCCTAATGATGAGTGGTCTGCGCTACTATAGGGGGACGTTACTCACTCAACACTTGGTCAAAACTACCGAGGTGTTATAGATAAAACCAACGAAAACATTTCATTCTCAGATGATTTAAAGCGAACAGACTCACGCATAATGGCACGCCTTGAAAACAGAGTGTCGCCCGATGCCAATCAAATGCTACAAATTTCTTGGCTGAAACAAAATGGTTCCCAAGATTATATTAAAGAAGATTTTGAATCGATAGATATTGATTATCAAATGAACTTCATATACCAATCTCTACAGCTAGATTGGGGATTAAACTACCGGTATAACTCTATCTCTTTCGCAGAAAGTGTATTTTTAGATAGCGATAAAAACTTTGATAACCTCAAACAGTTTGGTGCACTTGTTCAAGCTCAATACAATGTGACGCCTGATACACTCGATTTTATTATTGGTACTAAGCTTGATCATAACGATTTAACTGGCTGGGAAAATCAACCGTCAGCAAGACTTATATACAAACCAGTAGATAACCACCTTACTTGGGGTGCTATATCGCGAAGTGTACGTACACCAACATTGATTGAATTTAACGACAACTTTAAAGTTAATGGTACAGAAATTAAAGATCTTACCGGTTTAAGCTCTGGCTTTGGACAAATAGACGAATACCGAATTGCAACCTACCTAAATGGTAACGACAAAGTTAAATCAGAAAACTATCTATCTTATGAATTAGGCTACCGTTTTACTGCTAACGATTGGTCATTGGATCTTTCTACTTATTATACCGATGCTAATAACGTAGCGGTTATTGATATGAATACACATGCTGAACAATTCACTCCTATACTTGAATTATTTCTAGCAGGGAGAATCCCAGAAGTATTTCAAGCACTAACAATGACTCGCATAGATTTAGACTTTGCATCTGTAGCAGACACGACCACTAAAGGGTTCGACCTAGTTGTATCGTGGCAACCTGTTGATAATCTCAATACTGAGTTTGGTTATAGTTACACCGATTATAACTACGATTTACCTCCTCGAGTAGAGCCCGCAATCGGCTATGACTCTAAAAACAGGCAGTTATTTGCAAAAGCCGATTATTCTTTTTTAACCAACCATAATGTGTTTGCGACATTGCGCGCAATAAACTCAAATGCATATAACACTGATAATTACACAACGTTAGATGTTAGTTGGAATTGGCAAGCAACACCTGTGTGGTCTACTGCAATTTCGGGTAGAAACCTCTTTGCAGGTTCACATATTGAGTACAATAATACGCGCGAAACCTATACATTACCAAACTATATTGATGAATGTATTACATTTACAATTTCAGCAAATTTCTAAGTTAATTAGATGATTAAATTAAGAAGTTTTATTCACAGTAGCTTAATAACGTTGACACTTTTTAGTGCCAGCGTTTGTGCTGTTGAAAAAGAATACATGCTAAAAGCAGGCTTCTTATATAACTTTGCACGTTTTGGACACTGGGATTATCATTTAGAATCTCTTAATGAATTTATTATTTGTAGCCCTGATAAATACTTTATTGATGCGGCTAACAACGCTTTAAAAAGTCGCACTATAAAAAACTTACCTCTATACAATAAATTAATCACTCTTGATGAAGTAACAACCTCGGCGTGTAACATGCTATTTATTACCTCTGATACATTTATCGAATGGCAAAACGTAACACCTTTAGAGCTGAAAAACGTTATGCTCATTGGTGAAACAGACACATTTATTGAAAATGGCGGTCATATTAGGTTTTTTCTTTCCAGTGGTAAAATTCGCTTTGAAATTGCTCCGAAACAGCTTAAAGATGCAGGCATTACTATGAGCTCAAAAGTGCTACGCCTTGCCCGCGTTGTAGATAGGTAGTGCAATGAAAAAACTATTTGCATTAAATACGATGAGCAAAAAATTACTATTAATCTTAATGAGTGTTGCACTTGTATCAACCGCGACAGTAACCATTGTATTTAGTGCTTATGAAATCACTAGCGCTAAAGAGGAACAAATAGAAAGCTTGGGCTCTCTGTCAAAAATGCTTTCACCGAATATAACTACAGCACTTATGTTTGATGATTTAGATGCAGTGCAAGAGCTTATAAACCCAATACTTATACGTTCAGATGTTATTAGTATAATGGTAACAAGTATGACTGGTGAGGAACTTGTTATTGCGCAATCCGAAGATGAAGATATGGAGCAAAGTATTGAAGTAAGTACACCCCTTCAGCTCGATATGCATGATTACGGTATATTAAAAATACGCGCTAACAACAGCTACATTCAAGACAGAATTACTTTTTACTTTAAATTTATAATGATTTTGATGGTATTCACCTTTGCCATCAGCCTAATTTTATCTCTTTTATTAAGGCGTCGCTTTTTAAACCCTATTTTATATCTAGCTCAAACAGCAAATAAAATAACTACATCACACGATTATAGCTTACGCGCTAAACAGCTATCACAAGATGAAGTAGGACAATTAACCTCTTGTTTTAATGCAATGTTATACAACATTGAGCAAAGAGAAAATTCATTAGAAAACCAAGTTAGACTGCGTACTAATGAACTTGAAAATGCGAATATTCAGTTGCAACAGTATGCCTACCAAGATGGATTAACCGACTTACCGAACAGGCGTTATTTTTACGAAAAACTACAAAGCTTAGTAAGTATTAAGGGAATGAAGTTCGCCCTTATATTCATAGATTTGGATGGCTTTAAAGAAGTAAATGACAGCCTAGGTCACGACTACGGTGATTTACTCTTACACCAAGTAGCCACAAGACTGCAAAGTTGTATAACGACTAAAGATACAGTCGCACGTTTAGGTGGTGACGAATTTACATTAATTTTAGAGGGTGTAAATAGCCCGGATGAAGCATCAAAAATTGCCGAAGCTGTAAAAAGCAGCTTAATGCAGAGCATTAAAGTAAAAAAAGAGACAGTCTATGTTACTGCAAGCATAGGTTTAACATTTTTCCCTGCTGATGGTTTAACAGTAGAAGAGCTCGTTAGACGCGCTGACCAAGCAATGTATTTATCTAAAAATAAAGGGCGGAATCGCTATGAATTTTTCTCTTATGCTATAGAAGAAAAAGCCACAGAAAAGCGTCGTCTAATAGAGGAGATACGCACTGCAATTGTTAAAAACCAATTTGAATTATTTTACCAACCTATATTTTCAATTGACGGGAAATCAGTACCAAAAGCTGAAGCTCTAATTCGTTGGAATCACCCTGAACGAGGCCTAATAGGGCCAAATGAATTTATACCTGTCGCTGAAAAAAACGGATTAATAAACAATATCGGCCAATGGGTAAAATCTCAAGCAATTCAAGATACCGTCCAATTCAATGTTTTAAGTGAAAAGGCAATTCAAGTCAGTGTGAATACATCACCTCTTGAAATTGACCGTGCTGGTTGCTGGGTGGATGAATGGATTGTAGCAAGTAAAAAGTATCAACTACCTGCAAACACAATTTTAATTGAAGTCACTGAAAATACTTTAATGGATCCCGACTCGTCAATACAACGACAATTAAAACGCTTAAGCACTATTAATATAGATATTGCGATTGACGACTTTGGTGTTGGTTATTCTTCTTTGGCGTATTTACAACGCTTAGATATAGATATTTTAAAAATAGATCGCTCATTTATCAACGATATAGAATCAAACGATAATAGTATTGCTCTCGTGAAAGCTATTATCACTATGGCTCACAATCTAGACGTAATGGTGGTTGCTGAAGGAGTTGAGACACAAAAACAGTATGACCTATTAAAGCAGCTTGCTTGTGATTATATTCAAGGCTACATTTTTTCAAAGGCAATTACTAAACAAGAGTTTATGGAAAAGTATATAATACCAATCCGCAATAATACTTAATCATTTTGCGGGGCTAAACGGGTCGCTACCTGTGTTAAAAAATTCTCATTTACGACTGCATGGATGCAGAAGGTAGAGCAATGCAGGAGCAATTGCCGAGAACAACTAAATAGCAATTTTTTTGCCTAGCTATCAACACGTTTTCCATCCTCAAAATAGATCACTTAATTAAGCGAATTGGTATAAAACAAAAAAAAGTGATCTGATTTATGTCTATCGTGCTAGATTTTAGCAAGCCAATACAGAACACTTCTTTACTCTTGCCTTAAAAATCCATGTATTTAAAGCTCAATCCCAAGCTATAACCAGCGAGGGACTAGTTGTTTATACTCTTTATATTCTGTAGAAAAACGATGGGCTAAATGAGCCTCCTCAACTAATGTTTGTCTATATATAGCTGTAAAACCAATAACTAAACAGGTCAAACTAAATATACTAGGTAAGGCTAAAAAGAACCCCACCTGTGCAGCTACAACGCCTAAATACATCGGATTCCTAGAGTATTCATATAATCCTGATGTTTTAAGTTCATGTGGTCCCTTAGGATCAATTCCTGAACGCCAAAGGGCTGCCATATGAAAATGTACAAACATCGTTAAAATAAAGCCTGCGGTCAATAATACATCGCCAAATAATACGCCTGGCCAGCCATTGAGTATTGGGAATAGCCCAAGATAGCTATCTAACTCAGGTACAAACACTCTAATTACACATACAAACCAAATAGCAGCCCTGAAAAATTTAAAAACCATATGGTTCCACCAACTAGTACAAAATTTATCACCGGGATAAATAACGCCTGATGGTGTATTTCGATTTTTATAAATAATTCTAAATGTATAAAATCCGGCAACAAAAGTATAAAAAATAGCTAAGTAAACTCGGGTAAATTCAACTAGCGATGCAGAGTCATCTACAAATGTTTCATAAGGCATTTAAGTTACAGCTCACAATCATTATTGGTAGTAATTTTAAAACAACTAAGCCAATAGATTTAGTTATAAGATCATGAAATCATATTAGTATTCATTGCCCTCATAAACAAGCTAAGTCTGTGGTTAGTTAACGAGTTATAATGAACTAATCAAACTAATTTATAAATTCTGTTTAATACTTCACCTAAACAACTGCTTACACAAACCGAAAACGTAAATTCGGTAGTTCACAATTTTATTTTTATACCAATTAGCTTAATTAAGTGATCTATTTTTCCGCCCTACTCGATGGTGTTGGTATGAGTGTATATTAATTGCGCATATTTCATTTTTCTGCAAACGTAAAAAAGCCCGACTATTTCTAGTCGGGCTCTCTACGATTTGAAGCCTGGTAATGTCCTACTTTCACATAGCAAATGCTACACTATCATCGGCGCTGTTTCGTTTCACTACTGAGTTCGGCATGGAGTCAGGTGGGTCCAAAACGCTATTGTCACCAAGCAAATTAGGGCGTTAATTCGTATCGCTACGCACTAACTGAATTTGGAAAATATCTGATAATATTTTTTAAGTCTTTCTTAAGTAATATCTACTTTAGTTATATTAACTTCTGTCTAAACTGTCGCATAAAACGCGTTTGGCGTTGTATGGTTAAGCCTCACGGGTAATTAGTACAAGTTAGCTTAATGGCTCACACCACTTCCACATCTTGCCTATCAACGTTGTAGTCTTCAACGGCCCTTCAGAGACTTTAAAAGTCTAGTGAGAACTCATCTCGAGGCCTGCTTCGCGCTTAGATGCTTTCAGCGCTTATCAGTTCCGAACGTAGCTACCGGGCAATGCCATTGGCATGACAACCCGAACACCAGCGGTTCGTTCACTCCGGTCCTCTCGTACTAGGAGCAACCCCTCTCAATTCTCAAACGCCCACGGCAGATAGGGACCGAACTGTCTCACGACGTTCTAAACCCAGCTCGCGTACCACTTTAAATGGCGAACAGCCATACCCTTGGGACCGACTTCAGCCCCAGGATGTGATGAGCCGACATCGAGGTGCCAAACACCGCCGTCGATATGAACTCTTGGGCGGTATCAGCCTGTTATCCCCGGAGTACCTTTTATCCGTTGAGCGATGGCCCTTCCATTCAGAACCACCGGATCACTATGACCTACTTTCGTACCTGCTCGACGTGTCTGTCTCGCAGTTAAGCTGGCTTCTACCATTACACTAACCGTACGATGTCCGACCGTACTTAGCCAACCTTCGTGCTCCTCCGTTACTCTTTGGGAGGAGACCGCCCCAGTCAAACTACCCACCAGGCACTGTCCGTAACCCCGATTCAGGGGCCAACGTTAGAACATCAAAACTACAAGGGTGGTATTTCAAGGACGACTCCACAAAAACTAGCGTCTCTGCTTCTAAGTCTCCCACCTATCCTACACATGTAGGTTCAATGTTCAGTGCCAAGCTGTAGTAAAGGTTCACGGGGTCTTTCCGTCTAGCCGCGGGTACACAGCATCTTCACTGCGATTTCAATTTCACTGAGTCTCGGGTGGAGACAGCGTGGCCATGGTTACACCATTCGTGCAGGTCGGAACTTACCCGACAAGGAATTTCGCTACCTTAGGACCGTTATAGTTACGGCCGCCGTTTACCGGGGCTTCGATCAAGAGCTTCTCCGAAGATAACCCCATCAATTAACCTTCCGGCACCGGGCAGGTGTCACACCGTATACGTCATCTTGCGATTTTGCACAGTGCTGTGTTTTTAATAAACAGTCCCAGCCACCTGGTCACTGCGGCTCCAATCAGCTTAGAGAGCAAGTCTCATCACCAATCGGAGCGTACCTTCTCCCGAAGTTACGGTACGATTTTGCCTAGTTCCTTCACCCGAGTTCTCTCAAGCGCCTTAGTATTCTCTACCTGACCACCTGTGTCGGTTTGGGGTACGATTCGGTATAATCTGAAGCTTAGAGGCTTTTCCTGGAAGTATGGCATCAGCAACTTCATCACCGTAGTGACTCGTCTCGTGTCTCAGCCTAACAGCAACCCGGATTTACCTAAGTCACTAGCCTACACACTTTCACATGGACTACCATCGCCATGCTTGCTTAGCCTGCTCCGTCCCCCCATCGCAATTATACCAAGTACGGAAATATTAATCCGTTTCCCATCGACTACGCCTTTCGGCCTCGCCTTAGGGGTCGACTTACCCTACCCTGATTAACATGGGATAGGAACCCTTGGTCTTCCGGCGTGCGGGTTTTTCACCCGCATTATCGTTACTCATGTCAGCATTCGCACTTCTGATACGTCCAGCATACCTCCCGGTACACCTTCAACCGCTTACAGAACGCTCCCCTACCACTCAGAATAAATTCTGAATCCGCAGCTTCGGTGCATAGTTTAGCCCCGTTACATCTTCCGCGCAGACCGACTCGACCAGTGAGCTATTACGCTTTCTTTAAAGGATGGCTGCTTCTAAGCCAACCTCCTGGCTGTCTGGGCCTTTCCACATCGTTTCCCACTTAACTATGACTTTGGGACCTTAGCTGGCGGTCTGGGTTGTTTCCCTCTTCACGACGGACGTTAGCACCCGCCGTGTGTCTCCCGGATATTACTTTACGGTATTCGGAGTTTGCAAAGGGTTGGTAAGTCGGGATGACCCCCTAGCCTTAACAGTGCTCTACCCCCGTAAGTATTCGTCCGAGGCTCTACCTAAATAGATTTCGGGGAGAACCAGCTATCTCCCGGTTTGATTAGCCTTTCACTCCTAACCACAGGTCATCCCCTAACTTTTCAACGTTAGTGGGTTCGGTCCTCCAGTTGATGTTACTCAACCTTCAACCTGCCCATGGCTAGATCACCGGGTTTCGGGTCTATACCTTGCAACTATTCGCCCAGTTAAGACTCGGTTTCCCTACGGCTACCCTATTCGGTTAACCTCGCTACAAAATATAAGTCGCTGACCCATTATACAAAAGGTACGCAGTCACCCAACAAGTGGGCTCCTACTGCTTGTACGTACACGGTTTCAGGTTCTATTTCACTCCCCTCACAGGGGTTCTTTTCGCCTTTCCCTCACGGTACTGGTTCACTATCGGTCAGTTGGGAGTATTTAGCCTTAGATGATGGTCCACCTATATTCAGTCAAAGTTTCACGTGCTCCGACCTACTCGATTTCACTTAAAATGTCTTTTCATGTACGGGACTATCACCCTGTATCGTGGCACTTTCCAGAGCCTTCCATTAACACATAATAAGCTTAAGGGCTGTTCCGATTTCGCTCGCCGCTACTTTCGGAATCTCGGTTGATTTCTTTTCCTACGGGTACTTAGATGTTTCAGTTCTCCGCGTTCGCCTCGTTAACCTATGTATTCAGTTAACGATACCTGCAAGCAGGTGGGTTTCCCCATTCGGAAATCCTAGTCTCAAGCGCTTTTTACTAGCTTGACTAGGCTTATCGCAAGTTAATACGTCCTTCATCGCCTCCAACTGCCAAGGCATCCACCGTGTACGCTTAGTCACTTAACCATACAACCCAAACGGGTCTTTGTTTTGTGACAGTTTAACTTCGCCAGAAGTTAATATTGAATACTAAAGTAGATACCAATCAATCAACTCATAAGAGTTAATTAAATGGCACTGAATGGTACTGCTACCATTCTTTTTTTACTTTTGAAAACTCTTGATAAATAACAATGTTATTCATCAGAATTTTATTATCAGCTTTTCCAAATTTTTAAAGAGCATATTAATTAGTTATCCCGAAGGACAAGCACTAATTAACAATCATCTGTGTGGACACTACGAACAAATAAGTTCTAAATCGTATAAGGAGGTGATCCAGCCCCAGGTTCCCCTAGGGCTACCTTGTTACGACTTCACCCCAGTCATGAATCACTCCGTGGTAAACGTCCTCCCGAGGGTTAGACTATCTACTTCTGGAGCAACCCACTCCCATGGTGTGACGGGCGGTGTGTACAAGGCCCGGGAACGTATTCACCGCGTCATTCTGATACGCGATTACTAGCGATTCCGACTTCATGGAGTCGAGTTGCAGACTCCAATCCGGACTACGACGCACTTTAAGTGATTCGCTTACTCTCGCGAGTTCGCAGCACTCTGTATGCGCCATTGTAGCACGTGTGTAGCCCTACACGTAAGGGCCATGATGACTTGACGTCGTCCCCACCTTCCTCCGGTTTATCACCGGCAGTCTCCTTAGAGTTCTCAGCATTACCTGCTAGCAACTAAGGATAGGGGTTGCGCTCGTTGCGGGACTTAACCCAACATCTCACAACACGAGCTGACGACAGCCATGCAGCACCTGTAGCAGAGTTCCCGAAGGCACCAAACCATCTCTGGTAAGTTCTCTGTATGTCAAGTGTAGGTAAGGTTCTTCGCGTTGCATCGAATTAAACCACATGCTCCACCGCTTGTGCGGGCCCCCGTCAATTCATTTGAGTTTTAACCTTGCGGCCGTACTCCCCAGGCGGTCTACTTAATGCGTTAGCTTTGAAAAACAGAACCGAGGCTCCGAGCTTCTAGTAGACATCGTTTACGGCGTGGACTACCGGGGTATCTAATCCCGTTTGCTCCCCACGCTTTCGTACATGAGCGTCAGTGTTGACCCAGGTGGCTGCCTTCGCCATCGGTATTCCTTCAGATCTCTACGCATTTCACCGCTACACCTGAAATTCTACCACCCTCTATCACACTCTAGTTTGCCAGTTCGAAATGCAGTTCCCAGGTTGAGCCCGGGGCTTTCACATCTCGCTTAACAAACCGCCTGCGTACGCTTTACGCCCAGTAATTCCGATTAACGCTCGCACCCTCCGTATTACCGCGGCTGCTGGCACGGAGTTAGCCGGTGCTTCTTCTGTCAGTAACGTCACAGCTAGCAGGTATTAACTACTAACCTTTCCTCCTGACTGAAAGTGCTTTACAACCCGAAGGCCTTCTTCACACACGCGGCATGGCTGCATCAGGCTTGCGCCCATTGTGCAATATTCCCCACTGCTGCCTCCCGTAGGAGTCTGGGCCGTGTCTCAGTCCCAGTGTGGCTGATCATCCTCTCAAACCAGCTAGGGATCGTCGCCTTGGTGAGCCATTACCTCACCAACTAGCTAATCCCACTTGGGCCAATCTAAAGGCGAGAGCCGAAGCCCCCTTTGGTCCGTAGACATTATGCGGTATTAGCAGTCGTTTCCAACTGTTGTCCCCCACCTCAAGGCATGTTCCCAAGCATTACTCACCCGTCCGCCGCTCGTCAGCAAAGTAGCAAGCTACTTTCTGTTACCGCTCGACTTGCATGTGTTAGGCCTGCCGCCAGCGTTCAATCTGAGCCATGATCAAACTCTTCAATTAAAAAGTTTTATGTCTTTCGACAGCTCAATGAATTCTGAATTTTTGTTTTTGTTGCCAAAAACGAATTGACTGTGCGTTATTATTTTCACTTTTAAAAAAGTGAAATCAAAACAGCTCAAGGCTGAATCTTTTAATAACATATGGTCACTCAGTTTCAATTGAGACTCTAATTTGTTTGCCTCGCTACCTAAGTAGGTTGGCTGTTAGAACTCAATCTGTACGAGTGCCCACACAGATGATTGCTTTATATTGTTAAAGAACGTTGCGATGATAGAGTTAAACTTTATCTCGCTAGGGCTGCGCATGTTACGCTTTCCTATTTTTTTGTCAACACTTAATTTTGTTAAACTTGAATTTATCAACACTAAGTTTTACTCGACTCACTAAGTAGCTCATGCCTCGCTATGCGTTGCGGTCTGCCATCTCAGTGGGGTCGCATTATAGGGAGAACAGATTTTTACGCAAGCGTTTTATTGACAAAACTTTAAATAAAGCACTGTTCGCTGAGAATTTGAGCTAAACGCATTAAAAACACAACATAACTAGCACTTTATTAACATTTAACGCCTATTAAAGTGTTTGTTATGGCCTGCGCTATCAAAAAATACTGTCTACAGACCAGCTATTAAGTCAATTATCTAAAAGCTATAGTTAAAGCCCGCGTAAAAACGACGACCTGAGTAGCTAGTATTGAGTAATCGCGCATCGGTGTCATTTCCTAAACGCGTTACTGATTCAGATTTAGTTAAATTAATAACCGCTGCGGTAAGGCTAAGCCCGTCGTATAAATTTACAGATGCATTTACATCGATTTGTTCGTAAGGGTCTTGGTATACATTTAATCCGCTATTTAAACCGAGTACTGTTTCGCCGCGCTTATTATAAGAAGCACGTACATTAAAATAACCTCCTTCATAATAAACAGAGGTGTTGTACTGATACTTTGCACTACCTATTAAAGCCGACTGACCAAATTCTTCACCATTAATTGTTACATCTGCTTTATTGGTTTTGTTATAAGTGTAATTTGCGTAAAAGCCAAAACCACTATCAAAGGCATGCTGAATAAATACTTCCGCGCCTTTTGATACTGCATCGGTGCCATTACCTACAGTGCTGTAAGGGGCTATATTAATAGTCCCTGCATCCACTATATTATTTTTACCAGCAAAGTTTTGCTCTACGTCGATCACCAGTGGCACGACAAAGTTATCTACTTTTTTATGAAAAAGCGCCAATCCAACAGCAGAACCTTCGCCGTAATAATACTCAATAGATAAATCGGCTTGAATTGATTCAAATGGCTTCAAGTTTTTATTACCGCCACTGCCGCTAAAACCTAGCTGTTCATTAAATGCAGCTCTATCATCTGCCCATTCATCTGATACAAATGTAATACGCTGCTGCGCACCTAAATCACTATAGTCAGGACGAGATATTACTTTAGCTATTGCCCCACGAATAACTAAATCGTCGGTTGCATCCCACGCTATATTAAAGCTTGGCAAAACTTGAGTGTCTTTGTTTTGCTGAATGACTAATTGATAGTCTTCTACAAAACGAGCGTCACCTGTTACTGGCTCACCTGTTTCATCATTTGTGTGATCTAATTGGTAGGTATATAAGTCAGTAGATGAAGTAAGTGTTTTTGTTTGCACAACACGCACACCCAAATTACCTCTGACTTCACTAAATTCAAAATCACCTTGTATATAAAAAGCCGATATTTTCTCTTCTATATCGTAAACAAAATTATCTTCAATGCGCGTATAAGGTACATAACTAGCAGTGACCATATCGCGGTATTTATTCCAGTCGATACTTGGCATTTGGTTTATATCAAAACCACCTGCAATATTATTCTCACTAGTAAATACATTTTGAGCTAATGGCATTCCACCATTCCACTGGTAGCTATCAAAACGGGTAATACCTTGCTCACTTGCTTCCCCTGCAGCAATATCAAAATTTGGATCTAAAAAGAAGGTGTTGCCGGTTTCACGGTGAAGAGTTGAATTGCGGTATTTAGCACCGGTTTTAATTGTTTTTAAAAAGCCCCAATCAACATAAAATTCCACATCAGCTTGGTAGTAATCTTCTTCTAGCTCACTGCGTACAAAGCTTGAGTTTGAAGAGCCCGCATCACGACCGCCTCCAACTCCATTTTGTAAATTAACTAATGTATTAGGGTCGATATTAAGTGACACATTATTTTGATTGAGTGACCAGCCAGCCGTTTGAGCTGCGTTTTGAATAGTGGCTGCGTTTTCGCCCGCGTTAGAACTTTTATACGCCGCTTCCCAGCTTTCTTCTGGGCCGCCCTCTGATTGTGTATTACCAATTACAAAGCGCGCTTTAAAATTATCACCTTCATAGGTTAAATTAAAATCAAAGGTATCGGAGGTAGATTCCTCGCGTACGTAGCTGCCACGCATCCACGGAAATTGCATATCATTTTCGACACCACTTGCCATTGCATCGTATTGCATAGCAGTAACAATAGTGCCCGACTCATCAAGATTTACATCCGTCAAAAAATCAGGATTTAAAGACCACTCTGGTATATCAATCACAGATTCTGTTCTGTCTTGCCCAAGTGTAAAACCAAAATAATTAAAGCCAAGCTCTAAACGATTTGTTGGTCGCCACTGTGAACTAAATTGAATCCCTTCGCGCTCACGTTTTTCGTTAAGAACAGAACCTCGAACAACTTGCGGAAACCAAACGCCATCGTAACTGTTGCCGTTTGCATCATTAATAGTATCCCAACCGTTATTGTTATCAACTGTATTACCATGTATATCTGTTGCTTGCCCAGTGCCAGTATAGCGCCATACATTAGCATTAGTACCGCCCGAAAGCGTTCTGTTTGTCCGTTCCTGATAGGTATAGCCAACTAATACACCAAAGTTTTCGTTGTCGTTTTTCCATGAATATAAACCCGTAAACTGCGGTTCGTACTCTTTTGTAACATCAGCGTAAGTACTCTCGATATTAAAGACACCCGAGTTTGCATCCATATTTAAAGGTTTTCGGCTGTGCATTAATACAGTGCCACCAACCCCACCTTCATCAAAGCGTGCCTCTGGCGATTTATAAACCTCGACGCTTTCAATCATTGAAGACGGTAACAAAGCATAATCAAACGAACGCGAAGGCTCCCCCGGAGAAGATGCTATAAAATTACCATTAAGCTGTGTAAAGGTAAGTTCTGACGATAAACCACGAATACTGACAGATGAACCTTCCCCGCCATCACGCTCAATTACCACACCGGGTACACGCTGAAGTGAGTCTGCAACGTTTTTATCAGGGAACTTTCCAATGTCTTCCGCGGTAATGGCATCAACTACTGAGCCAGACATTCGTTTTACATCTAAGTTTTCGGCCATACTTGAACGGATACCACGTACTTCTATTACTTCCATATCTTTTGCGTGCTGCGAGTTTTCTTGCGCTGCAACAGCACACGTAGAACCCAAAGCAGAAAAAATTGATACATAAAGTGACGACTTACAAAACGTTGAAAAAGGGAAAGGGTATATGCTTGCTACTATCATGTGAGAGGCTGTTCCATTTAAATCTGCTTATATAAAACCTAAAGCGAGAAGTTAGTCCTTTTACGTAAATTATTTACGAAATGGCAAAAAATTGTTCCCAATTCTACACAGCCAAACTTAACCGTTTGTTAATCATCAATATTAAAACTAAATAAACGTTTCATATAACTGTATTAATACCTATTGAATGAAACTTAAAATCCAACCCACACATCAAAACCACTCTTAATTAACAAGCTAAGAGAGGCTTTGTTGAATTTAATAGCTTAATAAAATAATTACGGTGCATAAATCATCATAAAGTGTATACAAAAATACGAAGGGGATAATTAGATGTGGTAGTCAGCAGTTTATACTTTAAAAAGCAAAACTGCCGGATGATATTTGAAAGAAGTAACAATTGCTAAATAGCGCTTGGTTAATCAAGCGTAGCAATAACCTCTGAAAGCTCTAAGAGTGTAGGCTTTCCACCATAATAATTTGTATCTATATGATAACTATTACCAACCCAAAAAGGCGCTTTAGTTGAGTTATGTCCATGTATTGAAAAGTCGACTCCATGACTTTTAACTACCTTATTTTGTTTAACTACTTCGCGATCCCACAATAAAGATTGCACGATTAGCGATTTATCATCAGGGTAATTCTCCCAATCCCACGATTGTGCAAATGTATGAGACAACCCTATTATATAACCACGATACTCAAGTACTATTGAAAGCGGTTTAGTTAGTAACTCATCGCACATGACACTGAGCTTTTCACTTGATACCGACTTGTGCCAATTACCACCATTATCAGTCCATAAATTAAAAGCCGCTTTATCATTACTTAATAATGATTCCAACATTAAATGCTCATGATTACCTAATATCATACATGCCCTAATGGCTTGTAAGTATGTAAATAAGTCATATGTTTTATCCCCGCGATCAACAAAATCGCCAAGGCAAAACAAAGTATCTCTTTCAGGGTCAAAATTTACGTTATTAAGTGCGTTTTTTAAGGCCGGTAAATCACCATCAAGATCGCCAATTACAAATACTCGGCACTCATCATTAATAAATATGGCTTGTTTTGAAGATACAGCCTGAATAGCGTTAATACCTATATCCAAAATAGACTCCTATAGAATGCAATCTAAAACCTAGATTAATACTTGAGTTTATAAAGCCTTAAGGTAACACAATATAGTTGATAATTAATGAAGGTAATAAGATTTGATAGAAACTAAAAATGCATGGTAGAGGACCTTAGCTACAACCTAAATAAGTAATGTGAGTAGTGTTTTTAGCTTAAATTAAAAGCGGCTTAGCAAAATACCTGACCAGCTATTTTCAGGTTAACCGCACAAATTTTTCTGCTAGTTCGTCCAAGGTTTCACGCTTATTCGGATCGGGCTTTATGCAGTCAATAGGGCAAACACTTACGCAAGTAGGTTTATCATAATGCCCTACACACTCAGTACATTTACTAGCATCTATTTGGTATATTTTAGCGCCCATATAAATAGCCTCATTAGGGCATTCTGGGTCACACATATCGCAGTTAATGCATTTACTATTTATGAGTAGAGCCACTTATAAGCCTCGTTCATTAAAGTCCATATAAAACAAGCAATGAAAAAATAGAGCATTCACTGCTGTATTTTAAATAATATGATTAACAGCGTTAAATTATGCATTTTATTAACTTTTTCTTTGTTGATCTTTATCAATAAAAACCTCGGTCTTCTCTACTTTTAATCTCTAATGAAATTTTAAAGTGCCGCTGTTAATATTGTCTATCTCCTAAATAATAAAGTAGTTCTAATGGCAGCTAGTTATTCTCTTGATGATTTACGTTACTTTTGCACCATAGTAAAACTAGGTAGCTTTAAAAAAGCATCCATAAACCTTGGTATGTCACTATCAACTTTAAGCCGTAGAATACGTTTATTAGAGCAAGCTCTGCAATTAACGTTACTAAATCGAGATGCTCATCGGGTAACACTTACGCATACTGGCGAATTATATTACGACCGCTATCGTAAGTTATTTGACGAAGTAGAGTGTATTGAGCAAGCACTTTATGATGAGAAAGACCAACCTAAAGGGAAAATTAGGATCTCTGCACCCATTTACATGGGTAAACACTTTTTAAGTGCTATTTTTTGTGAATTTTTACTGCAATATCCCGATATTCAATTAGATTTACGCTTTTCCAATAACCTTATTGATATTGAAAAAGAAGGAATTGATACAGCGTTTAGAGTGAGAAACCCAGCCATCGATAATTGGGTTATTAGAGAACTTAAGCTTACTCATAACCTGCTGTGTGCTCACCAAAATTATGCTCATCATCCCATCACTCATCCGGAGCAATTAGAAGAACACCCAAAAATTACGTGCGTTGGGTTAGTTCCGTGGCAGTTAAAAAATCAGCAAACGAGCGAAGAATACAGCTTTAATCCAAACACGCATGTCCGATTAGAAGTTGATGAAATTCAAATGATGAAACAAGCCGTTGAGTCTGGTGTGGGCATTAGCTACATTCCTGATTATATAGCATTGCCTCTTATTGAAGCCGGAAAGCTTAAACGTATTCTTCCTGACTGGCAAAGTGAAGGGCAGCCATTTTCTATGCTTTATCGCGACAGAAAACAAGTACCTTATCGGGTACGACTATTAATAGAGCATACATTGCAACACTTCAACGAAAAGTAGCAATGTATGCTTTTACAAAGAAAGCTTTAAACGTTTAAAAACTAAGCCTAAGTACAATTACACCTAAAAATGCTGTTGCTAATCCTATCACTTCTTGGCGTGTAAAAGACTCTTTTAGGATGATGCGTGAGTACAATAAAATAATTAAAATGTTCATCCCTGAAATTGCCGAAACGAGCCCTGTATTACCAATTGCAAAAGCCGATATTATTGCCACCATACCTGCCACGTTTGTTAATCCAATCAGTAACCCGCATGAAAATGTTTTACTCGCAGACCAATACCCTTGAGAAGTGCCTTGCTCTGCTAGCATTTTTTTACGCTTTACTAACCAACTAACAGCAAAAAGAAAACTACCAAAACCAAACATAGACGTTAGCGTTGCAAACGTATCGGCCTCAAGAAGTGTTGATTGCTTACCCATTAAATCATTAAATGCAAAGGCAAGTGCAGCGAGTAATCCCCATTGCGCACCTTGTAGGTTGTTCAACGAAATATCGCTTGAATAACGAATGATATAAAGGCCACCAAAAATAATGAAAAAGCCAATTAATTGAATTGTTGTTAAGGTCTCCTGCCACAATAAAAAAGCAAATAAAAGGACAAACAGAGGCGTTAATCCCGATAAAATACTAATTAAAGACGCTTTACCAACCGAAAACCCCTTATGCAACAATCCATTAGCAGCAAAAGAGCCAAAACCTAACGCTAGCCCAACCGTAATGTCTGCCCAGCCATACCATGTATGTTCAAATACCACTGTACTTAGCGCACTAATAACAAATCCTACAAAAAATACAGCGAATAATAGTAAGTTACGGTTAATCTTTTTCTGCGACGTCCATTGATACAACACTCCTCGAGCACCAAAAAAAACGGTTGCGAGTAATGCAAAAATTATCCACATACAAAAATGATTCCTTTAAAAAGTAATGGGGTAACAGTGAGGAGCGATTTAACAACACGTGTTAAGTACGAATATCCATTATATTCGCTTTTAAAATTTTATAAATAAGCATTAATGATAAGATAAATTCCATAAATGGTATCTAAAAAATAGCAGATGAAGATATAACTGCTCAGCGTCACTCTATTTAATAAAATAGCTTTGAGCAGTTATTAGAGTGGATCCTAACTGACCTTTTTGAACGGATTACGTGTATCTTGGTGCGCATCAAGATTACGCATTAAAATAGCGTGATCTAAGTTAATGCTCTCATCTAGCGGGATTTTTACAATGTGACCAGAGCCTTTAGCATCGCGAATACTTTCGCCTCTTTTGTTTTCCATATATTCAAGCGTAAAAGTAATGTTGCCTTGTGGTGTCATAAGCTCTAAAGAGTGACCAGTACAAAATTTATTTTTAACGTCTATTTCAACTAATCCATTTTCGCAGCGCCCAAGTACTTCACCCACAAATTGCTGCTTAGTTGATACAGAGTGACCGTATTCATAGTTTTGATAATCTTGGTGGGCATGGCGTTTTAAAAAGCCTTCGGTATAACCACGATGCGCCAAGTTTTCTAATGTTTTAAATAAGCTAGTATCAAATGGTTTACCCACAGCGGCATCATCTATTGCTTTACGATAAACTTGTGCAGTGCGCGCCACATAATAAAATGACTTAGTACGCCCTTCTATTTTTAAACTATGTACCCCCATTTTTGTTAACTGCTCTACGTATTGCACAGCGCGTAAATCTTTGGAATTCATAATATACGTGCCGTGTTCATCCTCAAACGCAGGCATATACTCACCAGGGCGACCTTGTTCCTCTAGAATAAATACATCGTTGCTTGGCGCGCCTTCACCCAATGTAGGAATCACCTGTTTGGGGTCAATTTTATGTACCATTTCGCCAGTTTCGTTCTCAACACCAGGTTTTACATCGTAATCCCAGCGACATGCATTAGTACATGTGCCTTGATTTGGATCGCGCTTATTTATGTAACCAGAGAGCAAACAACGCCCCGAATACGCCATACACAGTGCACCATGTACAAATACTTCAAGTTCGGTGTCTGGGCAGAGTGTGCGTATTTCGGTTATTTCTTCGAGCGACAGCTCCCGTGATAAAATAACCCGTTCAATCCCCTGCTTTGCCCAAAATTGTACACTCGCGTAATTGACCGCATTCGCCTGTACTGATAAGTGGATTGGCATCGAAGGCCATTTTTCACGAACAAGCATAATTAAACCAGGGTCTGACATAATCAGCGCATCGGGCTTCATCGCAATAACTGGCTCTATATCACGTAAATACGATTTAACTTTAGCATTATGCGGCGCAATATTAGACACCACATAAAACTTTTTATTTTGCGCATGCGCCTCACTAATGCCTATTTGCAGGGCCTCTAGGTCAAACTCATTATTACGCACACGCAAACTATAACGAGGCTGCCCCGCATAAACCGCATCTGCGCCATAAGCAAACGCGTAGCGCATGTTTTTTAAACTGCCTGCGGGGCATAATAATTCAGGAATAAAAGGCATTGAAGAAATAACGGGTAACATGTGCGCTCCATACATCGAACTGGGTTTAAACCAGTTGCATGAGTTTTACCAATTTGATTGAAAAATTAAGCATTAATCCAGTGAAATTGGTGTTATTGAAAAATACATAAACACAAGCGCAGCAGTATAAATATGGCTAATAATTTAAATTTGATCGAGATCATAAAACAGCAATCAAACTGGTTTTTAATAAAATTAGGATTTTTCACTTAAAACGCGTATAATTCGCGCCCGTTAATATTCACACTTTTACTTAAAATTATTGGAGCATAAAGATGGCTTTAGAGCGTACTTTCTCAATCGTAAAACCTGATGCAGTTGCTAAAAACCACATTGGCGCTATCTACAACCGTTTCGAAACTGCTGGCCTTAAAATCGTTGCAGCTAAAATGGTTCACCTTTCACAAGAGAAAGCTGAAGGTTTCTACGCAGAACATAGCGAACGTCCTTTCTTTGGCGCTTTAGTATCTTTCATGACATCTGGTCCAGTAATGGTTACAGTTCTTGAAGGCGAAAACGCTGTTCTTAAAAACCGTGAAATCATGGGTGCTACTAACCCTGCTGAAGCACTAGCTGGCACTTTACGTGCAGACTACGCTGATAGCATCGACGAAAACGCTGTTCACGGTTCTGATGCTGTTGAATCTGCTGCTCGCGAAATCGCGTACTTCTTCGCTGACGAAGAGCTTTGTTCACGTACTCGTTAATTCGAATTCGTTAACAAAATGAAAAGGGCTTTCGGGCCCTTTTTTAGTCATTACGCAAAGTATCCATAAGTGCATTTTTTGATATTTTACTTAATGATTAAAGTGAGTGAATTGTGTACAATTCGTCCTCGTAAATTTTTATCTCCACCGTCACCGATTGAGGTTGTTTCATGACCGAGCAAAAAAAGATTAACTTATTAGATTTAAACCGAGATGCAATGCGCGAGCTATTTGCATCGTTCGGTGAAAAGCCGTTTCGTAGTGACCAGGTGATGAAATGGATTTATCATTTTGGCGTAGATAACTTCGACGAAATGACTAACGTAAATAAAAAGCTTAAAGAAAAGCTTAAAGCTGAGTGCGAAATTGTAGCGCCAGAAATAACAGTTCGCCAACAAGCAAGCGACGGCACTATTAAGTACGCGCTTATTCTTGAAGGCGGCCAAGAAGTAGAAGCCGTTTGGATCCCTGAAAAAGAGCGCGCTACGTTATGTGTATCATCACAAGTGGGTTGTGCACTTGAATGTACTTTTTGTTCTACTGCTCAACAAGGCTTTAACCGTAACTTAAAAGTATCTGAAATTATTGGCCAAGTTTGGCGTGTAGCTAAAGATATAGGCCTTGATGGTCATAGCGAAAAGCGCCCAGTGACTAATGTTGTGATGATGGGTATGGGCGAGCCTTTACTTAATCTTAAAAACGTAGTGCCAGCAATGGAACTAATGATGGACGATTGGGGCTTTGGTTTATCTAAGCGCCGCGTAACATTAAGTACGTCAGGCGTTGTACCTGCTCTTGATTTACTAAAAGAAAAAATTGACGTAGCACTGGCTATATCTCTTCATGCACCAGATAACGCATTGCGTGACATTTTAGTGCCTGTTAATAAAAAGTACCCTATTGAAGAGTTTTTAGCGGCATGTCGTCGTTATATCGACGGTTCAAAAGCTAATAAAGACGTAACTGTTGAATACGTTATGCTTAATGGCATTAACGACAGCACTGACCAAGCGCATGCATTAGTACAAACGTTAAAAGGCACACCGTCTAAGGTAAACCTTATTCCGTTTAACCCGTTCCCGGGTAACGAGTACACACGCTCAAGTAATAGCCGTATCGACCGCTTTTCAAAAGTACTACAAGCTGCAGGTGTAACCTGTATTGTGCGCCGTACTCGCGGTGATGATATTGACGCCGCTTGCGGTCAATTAGTCGGTGACGTAGTTGACCGTACTAAACGCTTAGCTAAAAAGAAAATCCGTGACGATAACGCGATTGCCGTTAATATCCACCAAGCATAATCTGTAACAGCCTTATATGAATAAGCCATATAAGGCTGTTAAGTTGTTTATTTTTAAATAAATGATGCAAGAGTAAAGCTTTTAGGTAAGATAGGCGACATGGACTAAAAATAAAGAGATAAGGTAATGCGATCTATACTTGCTATAACACTATCAACACTTGCCCTAAGTGGCTGTGTGAGCGAAAGTAGTTATAACGGCAGTAATAAACCCGTCGTCGAAAATAAAGTTAATAATACTGGCGCAGCACGAACACGAATTGCTTTAGCCCTACAGTATTTAAAAACGGGTAATAATTCTCAAGCCAAATACAATTTAGAACGTGCAGCAGCATTTGCTCCTGACTTACCTGAAGTACATTACTCTCTTGCTTATTACTACCAACAAGTGGGCGAAAATCCGCTAGCTGATAAAGCCTACCAAAAAGCACTTGAAATCAAGCCAGACGATCCTAACACCCTCAATAACTACGGTGTGTTTTTATGTGGTATTGATGAATACGATCGTGCAACTGATCAATTTTTAAAAGCTATTGAAGTACCAAGTTATATTCGTGTTGCCGAAAGCTACGAAAATTTAGCCTTGTGTGCTATTGAATTTGATGATTTTGAAAATGCAGAAAGCTACTTTCAACAGGCACTTAATCACAGCTCTCAGCGAACATCTACATTAATTAGCTTAGCCGCACTGTATTACGCTAAAAGTGACTTGTACAAAGCCAGTGAACTTTTAAAACGCTATGAAAGTACGGGTCGAGTATCTTCTCGCGCATTAATGCTTAACTATCTTGTAAAAAACCGAATGGGCAGAATTGAAGAAGCTGAAAAAATTTCAAACACTATTTTGCAAACTTACTCTACCAGCAACGAAGCCTATGCGTTAAAAGAGAAAAGAACACGTTTTAATGAGTTTGAAATACTGCGAGAAAAATACCGTAAAGCGCAGTTAAAAGAACTAAAAAATGACGCAAGCGGCGCGCACGTTAGTTCAAAACCAAAAATAAAAGTTATTAGAAAGAAACGTTCGCCAGAGGACGGGTCAACAAGCTTGGTAACAAACAACGAGCAAAAAACAGATAAAAAGCTCGCAATAGCAAATAACCAAGATGTAAATCCAGTTATAGCAAGAGAAAAGCAAGCTCAAGCATTGCCAAATACGCTCATTACGCAAGCCGACGAAGCAACCGTAATAGCAAAACAAGTAACGACCCAAAAAGAAGAAGCTCCTAAAGTCGTCGCGCCAAGCAATCCTACCGATACATCGGCTGTTATGCTTGCACTTACTACTGAGCACGACTCTGCAGATTCTATAGTAGCAGCGCCTGAAAAAGCACAGCCCGTTTTAGAACCTCAAAAAGAAGTTATACCGACAAAACAACCGGATAAAGCCGATGACGAGGTAACAATAATCTCGTTTGGCGCACCTAAAACAGGCCAGTTTAATTCGCAGCAAACTAGTAACTACAGTAATTCTGCACCTGCAGTTACGAATCAAAAAAACAGTAGTGACGTGGTATTCTACGAAGCGACTAAAAATACAACCGTTTTTGAAAACAGCAACTATCAAAATAATGCTGATATTGAATTTAAAAGCTACGAAGCAGTGCAAAAAACTGAGCTTCCAATGCTTAATCCTAAAGTATCGCCTTTACGCGTGCCATTTCATGTAATTGCTGTTGGCGAAAACCTATTTAGCATTTCGGTGCGATACAATGTTAAACTACAAAAACTCCTGCAATGGAATGGTTTAAAAGAGTCGGATCGGGTAATGAATGGAAGTAAAATATACCTAAACGATCCTAATATTTATTACGAAATTAAAGCTGGTGATTCCCTTTACGATATAGCTACCCAGCGGCATGTATTAATTGATGAATTAATGCGATGGAATAAATTAAGTCCTGATATAGCATTAAAACCAGGGCACAGACTTTTACTAGTGGATCCAGACTCATACACATTATGAATGAAGAAAATACGCAAACACAGAGCGAACAGCCAACTGTAGGCCAAATACTAAAAAATCATAGAGAGCAAGCAAACGTTAGCATCGCAACTATTGCTGCACCGTTAAAGCTGTCTGAACTTCAAATTAAACGCCTTGAAAATGATGAATTTGCGTTACTAGGCCCTATCACTTTTGTTAAAGGCTATATAAAAAATTATTGCCGTGAATTAAAAGTCGATAGCGCACCTATATTAGCAATGATGCCGGCCCCACCAGAGCCGACCAAGCCCGCTAATATGCAAAGCTTTTCGCGCCGAACAGAAAAAGAAGCAAGCGACAGCCGTTTAATGTTTTTTAGTTATTTAATTTTAGCGATTGTTATTGGCTCATCTGCTTTATGGTTTTGGCAAAACGCCACCCCCATTGAAGAGCAAACCAGTAAAATAAACGTTGCCAACTCAATAATGAGTGAACGACAAGCAGCTCAACCCAGTATTTTACAGCAACAGCAACAAGCCGAAATTAACGACGAATTACTATTAGAATCAAAAGATACGCTTGAAACATCAACAAGCCCAGAAGCCGTTACAGAAACGGCTCCTATTACTTCTAACAACGAAAGCCAAGAAGATGCTAGCAGTACAATTGTTATGAACTTTAACGGCGAAAGTTGGGTTGAAATTTACGATGGCGAAGGCGAAAAAATAGCATTCGGCGTTAAAAAAGCAGGCTACATTATGACCGTAAGCGGAACGCCTCCTTTTTCAGTTGTGCTTGGTAAGCATGACGCTGTAGACATTACTTTAAACGGCGAACCTGTAGATGTTTCTGCATTTCCTAAAAACCGTTTAGCCAAATTTACATTACCACTAGCAGAGTAGTCGCTATGTTTTCAGAATCCCCAATTAAACGCAGAAAATCCACCCGTATCAATGTAGGTAACGTCCCTATTGGTGACGGCGCCCCTATTGCTGTGCAATCAATGACCAACACCGACACCATGGATGTTGATGCAACCGTTGCACAAATTCAGGCAATACAAGATGCAGGTGCCGACATAGTGCGTGTATCAGTACCGACTATGGACGCAGCTGAAGCGTTTAAAAGTATTAAAGAACAAGTGACTATTCCGCTAGTAGCCGATATTCACTTTGATTACCGTATAGCCTTAAAAGTGGCAAAGTACGGCGTAGATTGTCTGCGCATAAACCCAGGTAATATAGGTAGCGAAGAGCGTATAAGAGCTGTGGTCGATTCGGCTCGCGAGCATAACATTCCTATTCGTATAGGTGTAAATGGCGGCTCACTTGAGCGCGACTTACAAGAAAAATATGGCGAGCCCACACCTGAAGCCTTATTAGAATCAGCAATGCGCCATGTAGATATATTACGCCGCCTTGATTTTGACCAATTTAAAATATCGGTAAAAGCATCAGACGTATTTTTAGCGGTAGGCGCCTATCGCTTACTCGCTAAAGAAATAGACCAACCACTACATTTAGGTATTACCGAAGCGGGCGGCATGCGATCTGGCTCGGTTAAATCAGCCGTAGGTTTAGGTATGCTACTTGCCGAAGGTATTGGCGATACACTGCGAGTGTCGCTTGCAGCTGACCCTGTTCAAGAAATTAAAGTAGGTTTTGATATTTTAAAATCGCTGCGCATACGTTCGCGCGGTATTAACTTTATTGCCTGCCCAAGCTGTTCTCGTCAAGAGTTTGATGTAGTAAGCACCATGAACCAGCTAGAAGAGCGCCTTGAAGATATTATTGAGCCTGTATCGGTTTCGGTAATTGGCTGTGTTGTAAACGGCCCGGGTGAAGCCCTTGTGAGTGATATTGGCCTTGCCGGTGCAAACCGTCGCTCAGGTTTATACATTAATGGCGAGCGCCAAAAAGCGCGTATTGACAACAACAACATTGTTGACCAGCTCGAAGGCTACGTGCGCGACTTTATTGCTCAAAAAGAGCAGCAAACACCTATCGATATTAAAATAGTCGAATAAATACCGTATAAAGCGCCAAACAGCGGTGTTTGGCGTTTACCTTTATGACCAGAACGCTATAATAGCGGGTCAATTTTTAGCATTCTTGTTGTGTAAGCATTTTTTATTACACATAAACAGCATTTAGGATTTATCAGTGGCAAAACAAATTCAGGCAGTTCGCGGTATGAACGATTGTCTGCCGGGCGATACACAAGTTTGGCAGAAAGTAGAAAGCATTTTACGCGAGACAGTAGCATCGTTCGGTTATCAAGAAATTCGTTTTCCTATTGTAGAATCAACCGACTTATTTAAACGCTCTATTGGTGAAGTTACCGATATAGTAGAAAAAGAAATGTACACCTTTGCCGATCGCAATGGCGACTTATTAACACTTCGCCCAGAAGGCACCGCAGTATGCGTACGTGCTGGCAACCAAAATGGCTTACTATATAACCAAGAACAACGCCTTTGGTACATGGGTCCAATGTTTCGTCACGAGCGTCCGCAAAAAGGTCGTTACCGTCAGTTTCACCAATTTGGTTTAGAAACATTTGGTATTGCCACAGCCGACATAGACGCAGAAGTTATTTTATTAACAGCGCAACTATGGGAAGCCTTTGGTATTACAGAGCACGTTCGTTTAGAGCTAAATTCTTTAGGGTCTAACGAAGCGCGTGCAGATTACCGTGATGCGTTAGTAGCCTACCTTGAGCAACACATTGATGTACTTGATGAAGACTCAAAACGTCGTATGTATTCAAACCCATTACGCGTACTTGATAGCAAAAACCCAGACGTACAAGCAATTTTAACTGATGCGCCTAAATTGTCTGAAAACTTAGACGCTGAATCAAAAGAACATTTTGAAAATTTATGTGAACGTTTAGACGCTGCTGGCGTCTCATATACGGTTAATGAAAAGTTAGTACGTGGTTTAGACTACTACAACCGTACCGTATTTGAATGGGTAACCGATAGTTTAGGCGCACAAGGCACTGTATGTGCTGGTGGTCGTTACGACGGCTTAGTTGAGCAACTTGGCGGCAAAGCAACGCCAGCAGTTGGTTTTGCAATGGGTCTAGAGCGCTTAGTGTTATTACTACAAGCGCTTGAGTGTGTAGGTGACATTCGTCGTAATGCTGATGTATATTTAGCAGCAATGGGCGACAAAGCAAGCATTCAAGCTCCTGCAATTGCAGCGCAACTACGTAAAGACGTACCGGGTTTACGCGTTATGGTGCATGCGGGCGGCGGCAACTTTAAAAAACAATTAAAACGTGCTGATAAAAGCGATGCACTTGTTGCAGTGATTATTGGTGAAGATGAATTAGAAAAAGGCGTTGTGACCATCAAGTATTTACGCGAGCGTAAAGAACAAGTCACATTAGAATTAGAACAAGCTAAAGCGCTATTAGCTGAGCTTATTAACGGCTAAGCGAACATTAGAGGTAAGAATGGATATTTATTCAACAGAAGAACAACAAGCAGAAGCCATTAAACGCTTTTTCCGTGAAAACGGCATTTCACTTGCGCTAGGCATACTTGTTGGCCTTGGTGGCTTATATGGCTGGAAAACATATAACCAAAACCAAATTACTACCGCTGAAAAAGCATCAGATTCATATACAGCGCTTGTTGAAAGTGATGATGTATTATCTTCAGCTGATGCGTTTATTAGCGAAAATAAAGATACAAACTACGCAACACTTGCTGCATTTGTTGCTGCAAAAGACGCTGTAGAAGCTAAAAAATTAGACGTAGCAAGCGAAAAGCTAAGCTGGATAGTGTCTAACACTGAAAATACAGAATTAAAAGCAATTGCGATTACACGTTTAGCGCGAATTCAAATTGCACAAACTAAATATGTCGATGCATTAACTACATTAAATGCACCATTACCTGAAGCATTCAATGCAAACGTTGCCGAGCTTAAAGGCGACATCTACACACAGCAAGGTAACAAAGATCAAGCACGTACTGCATACCAAGCAGCAATAGATGCGGGTGGATTAACAAGTAACCCACTATTACAAATTAAGTTAGATGACCTAGCAGTAACTAGCCCAGCGGCATAAGGTTTTAGGTATGAAAAAATTTACAACAGCAGCCCTTGCCCTATGTATGGCAACACTGATGGGTTGTTCATCAAGTGATGATGAAGATGAACTAGTACTTCCTGAAATTGTAAACCAATTTGAAACTGACGTTGTTTGGCAAGAATCTGTAGGTGATGGCGTAGAGCATTACTTTTCTCGTTTAACACCAGCTGTTTACAAAGATATTGTATATGTTGCTAGCCGCGAAGGCCAAGTAGAAGCGCTTTCGCTTACTAACGGCGATACCAAGTGGGAAACCGATGTACGCCAAGATTTATCGTTTTGGCCATGGGCTGACAACGGTAATGCAAAATTATCAGGTGGTATTTTGCAAGCCTATGGTAAAATTTATATAGGTTCTGAACACGGCTTTATTATTGCTCTTGATCGCGAAACCGGTGAAGAAGTTTGGCGTAAGAATGTACCAGGCGAATCACTGTCTAAGCCGACAGCAGGCGATGGCTTAATATTTGTAAATTTAGGCTCTGGTAAATTGTTAGCGCTTCACCCAGATACGGGCGAAGAGCGTTGGAGTTTTGAACAAGAAGTTCCACCACTAACATTACGCGGACAAAGCTCGCCAACTGTTGCTAACGGTGGTGTATTAGTAGGCCTTGAAACAGGCAAGCTAAGCGTTTTAATTTCAGACAGTGGTTACTCAGCATGGAGCGCAGAAATTGCGGTTGCTAAAGGCGCATCAGAATTTGAACGCCTAGTTGACGTAGACACTCAACCACTTATTAGCGGTCCATATGCTTACGCTATAGCTTACAACGGCAACTTAGCTGCTGTAGATATTCGCTCTGGCAACGTAGTGTGGAAACGTGAGTACAGCAGCTACCGCGAAATTGCGATGGATGCACAAACAATTTATTTAGTAGATAGCGATGGTGTTATTTACGCATTAGATAAAAATTCAGGTATTGAACGTTGGAGCCAACCCGCTCTACGTGGTTGGTACCTAACAGGCCCTGCAGTTGCAGGTAGCCACTTAGCTTTAGGCGACCAAGAAGGTAACCTACATTGGCTAAATAAAGAAACTGGCGAGCTAGTATCTCGAGAAGACTTTGACAGCTCAGGCTTTTTTGTTGAGCCAGTTGTTGCCGACGATAAGCTAATTTTATACACCCGTGATGGTGAAGTTAGTATGGTAAAAATACCAAACTAAGTTACTAATAGTCATATGGTTTTTTTAAGGCTTCGCACTGCGAAGCCTTTTGTTGTTTTTTAAAGAGGTAGTTTATGCTTCCCGTGATCGCTCTAGTTGGGCGACCCAATGTGGGCAAATCCACATTATTTAACCGTTTAACACGTACTCGTGATGCACTCGTAGCCGATTTCCCAGGTTTAACACGAGATAGAAAATATGGCCAAGCTAGTTACGATGGCTATGAATTTATCGTGGTAGACACGGGCGGTATTGATGGCTCAGAAGAAGGCATCGAAATCGAAATGGCAGATCAATCTCTGCTAGCCATTGAAGAAGCCGACATTGTTCTGTTTTTAGTAGATGCTCGTGTAGGTATGACCGTAGCTGATCAAGCCATTGCTAATCACTTGCGTAAACAAGAGAAAAAGTGCTTTGTTGTTGCCAATAAAACCGACGGCATTGATGCAGATTCAAACTGTGCTGAATTTTACCAATTATCATTAGGTGAAATACATCACATTGCAGCTGCACATGGCCGTGGTATTACCCTATTACTTGAACAAACACTTCAGCCGCTTATTGCTGAACTAGCCGCTCAAGATGAAGAAGTAACAGGTGATGACGAAGAACTAATCGACCTTTACGAAGAAGGCGAAGGTGATGATACCGATCATCAAGCGTTTGCAGACAAACCTGTAAAGCTTGCTATTATTGGTCGCCCTAACGTTGGTAAGTCAACACTTACAAACCGTATATTGGGTGAAGATCGTGTAATTGTATATGATATGCCAGGTACAACGCGCGATTCTATTTATATTCCAATGACGCGTAACGACAAAGAGTATGTCTTAATTGACACAGCCGGTGTTCGTAAGCGCAAAAAAGTAAGTGACGTAGTTGAAAAGTTCTCGGTAATTAAAACACTACAAGCAATCGAAGATTGTAACGTGGTTTTACTTGTGGTGGATGCGCGCGATGGTATTTCTGATCAAGACTTAAGCTTATTAGGTTTTGCGCTTAACTCAGGTCGTTCACTGGTTATTGCCGTTAATAAATGGGATGGCCTTGACGACTACGTTAAAGATCGTATTAAAACAGAGCTTGATCGCCGTTTAGGCTTTATTGACTTTGCACGCTTACACTTTATATCTGCACTTCACGGTACAGGTGTTGGTCATTTATTTGAATCAGTTGATGAAGCGTACGAGTCAGCAACTAAGCGTATTAGCACCGCAATGCTTCGCCGTATTATGGACATGGCACAGGCCGATCACCAGCCGCCACTTGTTCGTGGTCGTCGTGTTAAGCTTAAATATGCGCATGCCGGTGGTTATAACCCGCCACGTATTGTAATTCATGGTAACCAAGTTCACGATTTACCAGATAGCTACAAACGCTACCTGATGAACTATTACCGTAAAGCACTTAAAATTATGGGCACCCCAATCAAAATTGAATTCAGAGAAGGTGATAACCCATTTGCAGGGCGTACTAATAAAGTAACGCTTTCGCAAAAACGTAAAATACGTGCCTTTGCAAAAGAAAACCGTAATAAATAAATTCATTAGAGTTAATTTACTACAAAAAAACGGCGTACTTTTTAGTACGCCGTTTTTGTTTTAATACGTTATTAAGAGTTACAAGCCAAGTAAAGCTAAGCGCACCAAGTTCTCAAGCGTGGTTTCATGCGCACTTTTATTTTTATTAGTTGGCATAAACCTAGACGCAGGCGATTTAATAGTTATAAACCCATGATTGGTTGCCATTTCGTGGGCTAACAGCTTTCGCTCTCGGGGGGTTAAATGGTTTTCGTGTATTTTTGCCAGCTCGCCACTATCAAGCCATATTCCTGCACAACCAGGGCATTCGTCTATCTCAACCACTTTGAGCGGCGAAAAATACCGGCGCATCATTACTATACTTGGGCATTTAGGGCAATTTACTCGCGATGAGACATCGCCCTCATCTTCGGTATAATTACTCAAATACTTAAGTAAAACCTGACCATGCTTTAACTGTGGCGAGCTAAACTTAAAAATTTGGCTGTTATCAAAAAATACGCCGCCTTGCGCTGACGAAAAAACAGTAATCCCGCCAATTAATAACGGCTCAAGAGAGGTATTTGTGCGTGGGCATAACATTCTAAAATCCTTTTATTTTAATACTTAACTTACACTACTTTACTCAAGCGCTTTGTGAATAAGCCCAACAAGCGGCTCTGGCAATGTGATATTACCTGCAAGTACAAATTCATGGGCTTCATCTGACATTTTTTGCAATGTACGGCGAATAATACCAATCCATTTTTCTTCATTGTAATCTGGCTTTGCATTAGCAAATCCAAGCATGTAATGCTCAATAAATACAAGGCTTGCTACGTCTTCTACTAATTGGCTGTCTGGATTACGTTTAATATTCTTTTTAGCGACTGCATCGTACACTCGGTTTTGCTCAACATCGCTGTACCCAGCTTGCTGCATGAGTGCAACAACACTACTTGCATGAAATATATAAAGTGCACTGCGCCACTGATGATAGCCCTGTTTATTCATTTCAAAGTCACTACGTGGCGACTTCCAACGCTGAATATGCTGTGCACGCACTGCAATTTGCATGAGTTCATCGGCATCGGGTTTAAATCGGCTAAGCATGTTGCTCATACGCTGTGAGTATAAATACTCTTTAGGAACACTCTCCCCATTAAGTTGCTCACTGTTAGGGTCTTGGTTGTTTGCTTCATCAATTAAGGCGATTACTTTATTAAACATGACGGTCATTTTTTATAATAAGTTTTAATCATTCTAAACGCTGGTAAAACAATAAACTAGTGTGCCACTCAGTTACGCAGTGAAATTTGTTCAATCAAAAAGTTATACTAAGAAGTACAGGTTATAAAAGTAAGCGCATTGATTAAATTAACTTGTTATTATCTTAGAAACAAAAATAACATATGTGCGTAAACTAATAAAAATCAACGCGCTAAAATGAGAATAATATGTTTAAAAAAAGTATTTTAGCTATTTGCTTAGCTGTTACATCGCTACCAAGCCTTGCCGACAGTAACAGTGATTTAAAAACCATTATTGATAACCACTGGCAAAACGCCAAAGCTGAAAAAATATTTTTTCGTACCGACCCAGACGGCTGGAAGCCAAACGGTACATTGCCAAATTGGAGCGAGCAAGCCATTGCAAAGCGCCAAGCTTATAACAACAGCGTACTAAAAAGCTTAGCCAGCATTGACCCAAAAACGCTCAACAACGAGCAGCTAATGAACTACCGCTTATTTAAATATGAGCGAGAAACCGAGCAGCAAAGCTACCTTTATCAAGATAAATATTTCCCGGTTAATTTTTTAAGTGGCTGGCATACTTATTTTGCTGAAGCACCAGCTAATATGGCTTTTTTAACAGCTGATGATTACAACGCATTTTTAATAAGCCTTGCCGACTACCCGCGCTTTAATCAGCAAAATATTGATTTAATGAAAGAAGGAATAAAAACAGGATTTACTCATTATTGTAAAACCTTTGAAAATTACAGCCAAAGCATTAGTGCGCATATAGTTAAAAACCCCGAAAACAGCGCCCTTTACGAGCCCTTTACGCGTATACCTAATACCTTTAGTACAGTGCAAAAAGCAAGCTTAAAACAAAAAGCCCAAGCTGTAATTGAAGACAAAGTAATTCCTGCTTATCAGCATTTTTATGACTTTTTTAAAAATGACTATATGTCACATTGTAGAGCGCAGCCTGGCATTGCAAGCGTTAAAGGTGGGCTTGATTACTACAAATACACCGTTAATTACTACACCACAACCAATGCCACACCAAAGCAAATTCATGAGCTTGGCCTTAAAGAAGTCGCGCGTATTAAAGCGCAAATGCAAAACATTATTGATGAAGTAGGCTTTGATGGCACCTATAGTGAGTTTTTAGAATTTTTAGCAACCGATGAGCAATTTTACGCGAAAGATTCGCAAGACTTGCTAGAAAAAACCGCTTTTATCACGCAAAAAATGTATGGCAAACTCCCCACTTACTTTGGCCATTTACCGCGTAATACCTTTACTATTAAAGGTTCAGCAAGTCGTGGCGCGTTTTATATGCCACCGGCCGATAACCGCTCCCCAGGTACTTACTTTTTAGCCTCAACGCCTAAGCTACAGCCTTTGTATAACTTAGAAGCACTAAGCCTACACGAAGCAATACCAGGGCATCATTTACAAAACGCCATTGCAATGGAGTTAGACGTACCTGAGTTTAGACGCACACTTAGCCACTCAGCATTTGGCGAAGGCTGGGCACTTTACACCGAACGTTTAGGTAAAGAAGCCGGCTTTTATCAAAACCCTTACAGCGACTTTGGTCGCTTAGGCTATGAAATGTGGCGTGCAGTGCGCTTAGTGGTTGATACCGGTATTCATGCATTTGGTTGGAGCCGCCAAAAGGCAATAGACTACTTGGCAGATCACACCGCTTTGCCACAAAGCGCGGTGGAGGATCAAATAGATCGTTATATATCATGGCCAGGCCAAGCGCTTTCGTACAAAATGGGTGAAATAAAAATACGCGAACTGCGTGCAAAAGCCGAAAAAGAGCTAGGTGCTAAGTTTGATATTCGCAGCTTTCACGACACCGTTATAGGCCAAGGCTCGCTGCCTATGGAAGTATTAGAAGACGTAATAAACGATTGGATAGAAAAACAAAAATCGGCTATTTAACATTCAAGGAGGCGGTATTATTTGCCGCCTCTTTTTAAAACCCTCTTAAACACCTCAAAACTAATCCCTACCCGCTTTTGCTTCGTAAAGTTAATGATTACAAAAACCTGAGTAAACCTATGAGCAAACGCATTTTATATTGGCTACAAAACGATTTACGAATAGACGACAACCCTATTTTAAGCGAACTTGCTACTGAGCAATGCGCGCTCGATATTGTATTTGTTATAAACCCGCACTGGTTTAAAAATAATAACTATCAACAAAAGCCGTATGGCGTGCATAAACAGCAGTTTTTAATGCAAAGCTTGTATGAACTCCAACAAGCACTTATTGAGCGCGGGCAAACACTGCATGTACTTGAAGGCGAACCTGTATCGCTTTTGAAAGCGCGTATTAATGAGCAAAATATTGATGAAGTCGTATACAGCGAGCAATTTGGCCTGTACGAGCAACGCCAAATAAACTTACTCAAAGCACATTGCCCTAATACTAAATTTACAGGAGCGCAGCAAGACACGCTCTTTAAACAAAGTGACCTACCGTTTGATTTAAGCGAATTACCTAAACACTTTACCCCGTTTCGTAAAAAGGTAGAGGCCGCCACTAGCCCCATTTCACTTTCAACATTACCAAACGGTTTGCTCCCTCAGCCAATAACCTTGTGCGCTAAAAAACCTTTAGAGCGTATAGCAAATAATGGCGTAATGCATGGCGGGTTTAAAAGTGCGCAAACACATTTAAAGCAATACTTTTCAGGTTTACTACCAAGTACTTATAAAATAACTCGAAACGAGCTTGATGGCTTTAATAACACCACAAAATTTAGTACCTGGCTTGCTTTAGGTTGTGTAAGTGCGCGGCAAGTTTATAAAGCAGTTGAGGCGTACGAACATAGTCAAATAACAAACGAGTCTACTTACTGGATTAAATTTGAATTGCTATGGCGAGAGTATTTTAAATGGCATGCACTTAAGGCAGGTAAAAGCCTGTTTAGCTTTAAAGGCCAAAAGCAAACAAAACCCCTTACTACATTTATGCCAAACCGCTTTGCTACGTGGTGTAATGGCTCAACACCCTACCCATTAGTCAATGCCATTATGAATGAGCTTAATGCTACGGGTTATATATCAAATAGAGCAAGGCAAATTGCAGCAAGCTGCTTAGTAAACGAGCTTGGCCTTGATTGGCGATACGGCGCAGCTTATTTTGAACAGCAACTGATTGATTACGATGTAGCCGCTAATTGGGGTAATTGGCAATATATAGCAGGTGTAGGCGTAGATCCGCGTGGTGGTAGGCACTTTAATATTGAAAAACAAACGTTACAGTTTGACCCGCACGCTGTTTACACTAATAAATGGCAAGGCAATGAAAATACCAGCGCGCAGCTGGATACCTTAAACGAAGTTGATTGGCCTATTTAAGCCACCAATCAACTTTTACCAAGTAACGTTTAAAACAGCTCAGCAATGCCTATATTAATAACGTAACCACCCAATGTTAAAAACAAAAATAAACACAGCGCCAGTAACAGTGGTTTAATACCTGCTTGGCGAATAGCACCAACATGTGTACGCAGCCCAAGTGCGACCATGGCAATGGTGAGCAATATATTATCAAACCAAACAACTGCGCTTGTAGCCACTTGAGGAATAACTGATAGCGAATGTACACCACTTGCCACAATAAATAACACCGCAAACCAAGGGATTGTAATACCCGCTTTTTGCTCGCCGCCAGGCGCGTTTATATTTGCATGCTTTTTACTTTGCCAAAACGATAAGCCCACTAAAAATGGTGCAAGCATCATCACCCTTAGCATTTTTTCTATAACGGCGGTATCTGCAGCATTGGCGCTTACAGCAGTGCCCGCTGCAACCACTTGCGCTACTTCATGAATAGTTGAGCCTACAAAAATACCGTAAGCGTGTTCACTCAGCCCCATGTAATCAAACATGATTGGGTAGGCAAACATGCTTAACGTGCCAAACACCACCACCGTTGCTACAGCTACCGATACTTTATGCGCCTGCGCTTTTATTACAGGCTCAGTTGCCATAACCGCAGCGGCACCACAAATAGAACTACCCGCGCCAATTAATATGGTTGTTTGTTCATCAAGCTTAAATACGCGCTTACCTAGCTGCACTGCCAAAATAAATGTGCCTAACAGCATTACAACATCGATTAATAAGCCTTCCCAGCCTACACCCGCTACTTGCGCAAAGGTAATTCTAAACCCAAACAACACAACCCCCGCTTTAAGCAATATACTTTTAGCGTAATCAACACCTATATCGGTTTGCGTAGCAATACGCGAAAACACACTGTTACCCACAATAATGCCAAGCACTATACCAATAGTTAAAGAGCTAAATTGCGCACTTTGCATTATGGGTAACTTACTTAATGCAACAGATGCTCCCGCCAAAACAACCACCAGCAGCATACCTAACCACCAGCGCGTATCGCCGTATTGCTTAGTATTAATACCCAAATTTTTAATAGCGCTAAGCATAATATTCTCTCAATTGAACAACTTTAAACTGTTGACTTCATTTTAAGAAAGCGCAAAATATAACTCCAATACATTAAAATCATGATTCGATAACTTAAGGTTATGTGATTTGAGAGGCACAATGAACTTGCACGCACTACGGGTGTTTTATACGGTAGCAAAGCTTGGTAGTTTTTCAGGCGCAGCCGAGGCGCTTTTTATAAGCCAACCGGCTGTATCTAAAGCGCTAAAAGAGCTTGAGCACCAATTAAATATTCAACTTATAGAGCGTGCATCTAAAGGCAAAAAACTTACCTTAAGCGAGGGCGGCCAAGCCTTGTATGATCATGCACGTAGCATTTTTGCCATTGAAAAAGCCGCCATTGAAGATATTAAATCACGCACAGGGCTTAAGCGTGGCACGCTCGTTATAGGCACTAGTACAACCATTGCCAGCTATTGGCTACCGCCCTATTTAGCTAAATTTTGCGCGCAGTACCCAGATATAAAAGTAGAAGTACAAGTTGCCAATACCGCGCAAATTGAGCTTGCCTTACTAGAATGCACTATCGATTTAGCACTGGTTGAGGGCACACCTACCGAGCCGCATATTATAAGTAAGCACTGGCAAAACGATTTAATGAGTGTTGTTATACCGAGTAACTTTAAGCCCGCTAAAAACTTAAAAGCATGGTTAAACAATCAATTTTGGCTACTACGAGAGCCAGGCTCTGGCACTTTAGAAATGTCGGTAAAGTTATTAGCCCAACATGGCGTAATAGCAGAGCGCAGTATGCAATTGGGCAGCAACGAGGCAATAGCAAGGGCAGTAGCACAAGGAATGGGCGTGGCTTTATTGCCAAGTGTAGTTACTGAGGATTTAGTCCAGTTAGGTAAATTAACGCGCCTGAGCCAAAAAAATAACGAGCAACTTTCTCGGCCACTTTATCAACTGCATTATAAAGACAGACCGTCTTCACACGCTGCGCAAGCGTTCGAAAAAAGCCTGTTTAGTGAATAATGTTTGATCTGAGCTGTAAGCCGAGTAAGAAAACGGTTGTGTAACATTAATCGCTTATTGTGGTGTTACCTTAATTTATTATATATAAGCCAACTAGTTGAACCCATTGAAAGTACTAATAAATGAAGAACCAATGTTTCACGATTAAATTCACTAAATAGACTGAGTAAAAAAACTGGAAGTATGCTTAAGATTAAAACTACCGGTAATTTAAATAAATTTAACTTTTGGAGTAATAAGCTAATAGGTAATCCGTAAATGAACATTAATGGATAAAAATAAAATAAACTTCCCACCCCTATTGATACACCAAAACCAACACCTGAAATTAATGAACTCACAGAAGTATAGTTTTCGATACCCGCATAAAAATAACAAAAACCAAGGACTGGTAATGCAATTAAAGGACTAAGAATCGCAGCAATCAAATTTTTACGTAGATCCTTAGACATATTAAGACATACCACAACGAGCTTGTAGATTAATTCGTTTTTTATTTGTTTTAATTTGTATTAGTTCAGACAAGATCTGACACATCAACTTGAAAAAGTGAGAGTTACCCGTTTTGATAAAAGGTGTCGAATCTTTAAATCAAAACATATAAGAGGTAACTCTCATGCTACATACTAACAACCCAATTATTAAACACAAAGCGGGTTTACTTAATCTTGCAGAAGAACTTGGCAACGTATCAAGAGCCTGCAAAGTGATGGGCGTATCCCGTGATACATTTTATCGATATCAAGAACTCGTCGAAGACGGTGGACTTGATGCGTTAATTGATAAAAGTCGTAGAGCGCCAAACTTAAAAAATAGAGTTGATGAAGCAACAGAACAAGCCGTTATTAAATACGCTGTCGATTATCCAGCTCATGGCCAACACAGAACGAGTAATGAACTCAGAAAACAAGGCGTATTCGTTTCTGGCAGCGGTGTTCGTTCAATATGGCTACGTCATGACCTAGAGAACTTCAAAAAGCGTCTCAAGGCACTAGAAAATAAAGTGGCTAACGAAGGTATCATTCTCACCGACGCTCAAGTAGCTGCGCTTGAAAAGAAAAAACATGATGACGAAGCGTGTGGTGAAATTGAAACGGCTCACCCAGGTTATCTAGGCTCTCAAGATACATTTTACGTGGGTAATCTCAAAGGCGTTGGGCGTATCTACCAACAAACCTTCGTTGATACATACAGCAAAGTAGCGTTCGCTAAGCTCTACACCACGAAAACGCCAATTACTGCGGCTGACATACTCAACGACAAAGTACTGCCGTACTTCGAACAGTACGAGTTTCCCATGCTACGTATTCTAACCGATAGAGGCACTGAATATTGTGGCAAAGTCGAACATCATGATTACCAGTTATATCTGGCTATTAATGATATCGATCATACAAAAACCAAAGCTATGTCACCGCAAACAAATGGTATCTGCGAACGCTTCCACAAAACGATACTCAATGAATTCTATCAAGTTACATTCCGTAAAAAGCTATATAGCTCATTAGAGGAATTGCAAAAGGATCTGGACGAATGGATGATTTATTACAATAATGACCGAACTCATCAAGGAAAAATATGCTGTGGCAGAACGCCATTAGAAACTTTATTAGATGGAAAATTGATCTGGGCTGAGAAAAATTTAGCTCAAATCTAGACTGACAGTCACCGATTAAAAAACGGGTAACTGTCAGATCAAGTCTGAGCTAGTACATTTAATTGATATACAAACCATAGCTGAATTCCTATTTTGGCTCAACCAAAGGGGTAGGGGTAAATTTTGGCCTAACACATTAAAGTACCAGGAGACTAGTTATATGAGTCCAGCAGCTACCTCATAAACCTATTAGTTAAATCGGTAAACCAAATACGAGCAAGCTGAACTTACAAACCCTGAGTTAAGTCTTGCGCTAACGTACTCGTTGGCTTTTCAATTACGCGTACTAACTCTTTGCCATTTTGTTTAACAATAAACGTAGGTGTGTATTGTAAGTCGTGAGCCTGTGCAATGCCTGCATCGTCTTGCTTGTTGTAACCTACGGCCACATAGTCAATGCTTGCAAGTTGTACTTTCGATGCATCAATTAACTTAATGAGTTTTGGCACTTCGCGCTCACTGTCGTGGCACCACGTTCCAAATAATACAATAAGCTCTTTGCCTTCTAGCTTTTGCATTAGGGCAATGTCTTGTGCTGTTGGTGTATACGCTTTGTATTGCTCGTTAAATTTATCGTAGTCGCTTAGCAGTGCTTGCGTACTTATCTCGCCCGAAAATGGCGCCGTAGCAGCGCAGCTTGCAAGCGGTATGCTTAAAGCGCACAGTAAAATTAATTGTTTAAACATAAGGTTACTCTTAATTAAGTATTAAATGAGGCATTTAACGACTATACCCAATATTGAGTGTGGAGTGAACAACTCAAAACCGTTACTTTTTATCCATAAAAAAGTTAACTTGCGATAAGTTAGTTAAATATTCTCGCCTTACGTTTTTATTCTCAGCTAGCTTGTCTAAATCACCAATTAGGGTAACTAGTTTATTATGAGAATGGCTGCTTGTTTTTTTAAACTCGTCTTGTTTTTCGTCACTCTCAACACGCTCTTTTTTATTCATGTTGTAGCTGTTTTCGTTTTCTTCAAGCCAAATATCGTCAATTAAGCGAATGTTGCTTTTACTAACGGTTTGTTCTTGCATCGCCATTTGCAGCTCGTATTGATTTGTTTGCGGATTAAACTCAAACATTTTTGTATCAACATCAACTTTGTGAGACTGATCGAGCCCCACAAGTTCTTTATTTTTAACGGCGGTGTTTACGTTATAACTCTCTTCTTTGTCGTAGTAGTCGGGGCGACTGTATTGATAATCAAAGTGGCTGCTTACATTTTTACTTTGCGTTACACCGCTAAGATCCCCTAATTGGCTTTGTTCAGTTACTTGGCTTAGCTCAATAGTACTTTTAGGCTGATAGTCGCCGTTATCCAGCGCATATGAAAAAGTGGCATCAAAATCAGCGAGCTTAGAAATACTCGCACCCAATGTATTTGGGGCTTTATTACCAAGCCCTTGGTAACGGGCATCGTTTGTAATCATGTTATCAACCAAATCGGCAACCATGGCGCGCCCGTCATTAAAGTGCTGTTCTGCAAGTGACTCCAAATTGCTATAACGCTCAGCAGCCGACGACATACTCGCAAAAGCGCCTTTAAACAATGCAAAACCTTGCTGCATTGCCTCGTCGCCTTTGCGCCCAAATGCCGACTCTTTATCATCTTCAGTACTGTTTACTCGGCTATCTTCTAGGCTTTGATCGAGCGACGCTAAATACTGCTGCATTTGCTGCGTGTCTTTAGCGCCAATGGTTGACATATCGAGTGCAAAATCAATGTCGTTTTGCCCACCTACGGCTTTAAACACAAGTGCTTGCTGGTTTGATGCCTCATCAATGGAATAACTTAAATCAAGCGTGTTATCTCCTGTATCAAGCGCATCATTTTGCGTTGTTGAAAACGACACATTAAAACCGGCTAACTGTTCACTATTAAAGTCCGCTAAAAAATCTAAGCTCATGTCTGTTTGATTTGGCACTATAAGAGGGTTAAATGAGTTTTCGCTCACTTTAAAAAATTCATCGGCCATTTCGCCAACACCCGCCATAACCTGCGTTAAAGCGCCATGTTCAGCCTCAGATAAATTACCATTAACTTCGTAACTTATGCCAAAGCCATCTATCGCTTCACCTGTTTTTTCGTCATAACCTTGCGATGAGTTAAAGGTAATGTTTATAACATCACCCTCTTTAGTTTTTACCGAGAGCTCAAACAGGTAGTTATCGTCATCCTCGTATTTTGTGCGATTAAGGCTTTCCATGTATGGATTAAGTGAACGCTCAACACGTTGCTGGCTTGAGGCTAAAAACGTTTTTTGCTCATGCCCAAGCTGACCTAAACTCGATAAAATATCGCTGGTATTAGCATAAGCACCCTGAATATTTTTAACCGACGTATTTAATCGCTCAATTAATTGGGTGCTATTTTCGTTTTTTAATAACCCCTCATGCTGAGAGCTTATTACGGTGCGCAGGGCGAGTTCTTCATCGGAGAGTTTATAGTTAAGCGTGCTCGGCGTGCTTGAAATTGTAAATAACGAGGTAAGTTGCTGCTGTAAAACATCCTCTACTTTTTGATTACTGGCTAGTGCTTCGTCAATAGTTTCGTTATTTAGCTGGCTTAATAATTCATCGGATATTTTGGGGGCGTTAGTTTGTAAATCATTAATAGCTTGAAGGTCGCTACCGGTTAGTAGCGAAGGACTCACAGAGGTTTGATTAGCGTTATTAACTGATTGGGCAAGTAAAGTGCTTAAATTAAACTGGCTGCCAAGTGCATTATTAACCATGATTATCCTTAATCGCTAAACCCTGTTAAGTAATTTATCGGTCACAGCATTAAAAGCTTTAGCTTAAGGAAACGTTTTTTACCTATTATTTATACAAACAACCCATTAATAAATTAAATAAGCATAAATCTAAATCGAATAAGCGTAGGTCGGATAAGCGCAGCGCCATGCGACAATTCACTATTCTATTCGCTTAACACTTCCATCTGTTTCTTTAATTCTTTTTACTAAAAAGTCGACCGCCGCTTTTACCTTTGGTACTAAATAGCGCTGCTTTTGATACAACAAATAAACCGCCATAGTCGCATTTTGGCTTATAGCTAATTCATGCTCAAACTTAAGCTCTTGCAACTGGCCAGACTCAAGGTATGAGTCGAGCGCCCATCGAGTTGACATTAAAATGCCCTCGCCATTACACGCTTTTTTAGCCAGCCACGATCCGTTATTTGAAATAGCGACCGCAGGCCCAGAAACGTCGTGCCATTGATCATCTACTTTACATAACCAAGGCGTTGGCCCCGCTGGCGTTTTAAAATAAAGGCCACGGTGCTGCTGTAATTTCATAGCACTTTTAGGCGTCCCGTATTTTTGCAAATAGCCAAGCGATGCAACAGGTATAAAGCTATTATCCATTAGTTTTATTGCTAGCACGCGCTCGTTAGGTGCATACCCTCCACGAATGGCTATATCAACGTCGTCACGCCCAAGGGTAGAAAGCTCATCACTTAGGCTTACATCTAGTATAATTTCGGGATACAAAACACTAAATTTATCAAGTAGTGGCATTAAAATTTTGTCGCCAAAGCCAACCATACAACTAATTGATAATCGCCCCATGGGTGTAGTTTGGTAACTGCGCACTGTTTCTTGGCTTTGCGCCAGTTGCCCCAAAATTTGCTGCATATCGTTGTAGTAAATATGACCAACTTCGGTAAGCTTAACAATACGGGTTGAGCGTTTTAAAAGCGTAGCGCCTAAGCTTTTTTCTAAATCGGCTACTCGACGCGACAACGACGAAGGTGGCACACCAAACGCTTTTGCAGCTTTAGTAAAACTGCCTGTTTCGACTACTTTTATAAAATACCGTATGGCTTTTAGTTGATCCATGCTACCTCTGGGTTAAATAAGCCTTATTATTGCTTTAAAAGCAAAAGTGATTCGCATTTTCCCCTATATATAAGCAAATTAAAACAAGTAATAATAATCTTAACTTATCTACACGCTTTAATTTATTTAACGCCAATAGTTAAAGCTTAAAACCAAAGGCTACATTATGATTACTTTGCACGGCTTCGCAGCTAGTAACTATTACAACTTGGTTAAGCATGTACTTTTACACAAAGAGCTGCCATTTAATGAGCACCTTATATACAACAACGACGAGCAGTTTTTAGCTATAAACCCTATGGGAAAAGTACCGGCTATTACCACCGCTGATGGGCTAAATATTGCAGAATCGAGCGTTATTTGCGACTACCTTGAAGAAACCTACCCAAGCAACATGCTATACCCTGAAGATTCAGCCGAGCGTGCTTTTGTTCGCCAAATTATGAAAATAAGTGAGCTTTACTTTGAATTGCCAAGCAGACGCTTAATTCCGTATGTATTTACAGGCTCCCCCGCACCTGAACACGTAAAAGACGACATTCGCAAGCTATTAACGCGCGGTGTAAACGCCCTTTGTGAATTAACGCATTTTTCGCCGTGGATAGCAGGCGAACAATTTAGCATGGCAGATATTTACGTTTACTACGTAAATACAGTGGTTAACGCATTCACGCCAAAAGAGCTTAATTGGGATGTACTGGCCGAAATCCCAGGTATGAAAGAATGGCAAGTAAAAATGAGTCAATCGACTATTGCACAGCAAATAGAGGCAGATCGCCAAGCAAATATGCCTGAGTTTATGCAAAAGGTAACAGCACAAATACAGGCAGCTCAAAGCAAATAATTACGCTATACGCTACCCATTCTCAATTTATAGGAACAGTATTATGACAGATAAAAATATCCAACTTACTTCAACTATCAGCGAAGACAATAAACTCACACTTGCCTTAAAAAACATCGAGATGCCAAAGCCAAATGCCGATGAAGTAGTTATTCGTATTGAAGCTGCACCATTAAACCCATCAGACTTAGGCGTTTTATTCAGCGCAGCTGATATGTCTACTGCAAAACAATCGGGTACTGATGAAAACCCAGTAATTACTGCTGATGTTCCAGCTCAATTTATGCCATCACTTAAAACACGTGTTGGTAAAGCAACACAAGTAGGTAATGAAGGCGCAGGCACCGTAGTAGCAGCAGGCTCATCACCAGCCGCACAAGCATTAATGGGAAAAACTGTTGCAGTAATTGGCGGCGGTACGTATCGTCAATTTATATGTGCCAACGTACAAAGTTGCCTAGAGCTAAAAGAAGGGACTACCGCCAAAGAAGGTGCATCATCTTTTGTTAACCCACTTACCGCACTAGCAATGGTAGAAACCATGCGCGCTGAAGGTCATAAAGCTATTATTCACGCGGCTGCAGCTTCTAACCTTGGCCAAATGCTAAACCGTATTTGTATTGCTGATGGCGTTGATTTAATTAATATTGTTCGTAAACCAGAACAAGAAAAATTACTGCGCGATATGGGTGCAAAATATATTGTTAACTCAAGCAGCGACACTTTTCTTGCTGACCTAACAACTGCAATAATCGAAACCGGTGCAACTATAGCGTTCGACCCAATCGGTGGCGGCCAACTAACAAGTGACATTCTTAACTGTATGGAAGTTGCAGCTGCGCGCGATATGAAAGAGCACACAATTTATGGCTCTGATACATTCAAACAAGTGTACATTTATGGCGCACTAGACCGCGGGCCTATTACACTTAATCGTAACTTTGGCTTTGCTTGGGCTGTAAACGGGTTCTTGTTATTTAATGCTTTAGGTAAATTAGGCACAGATACAGTAATGAAAATGCGCAAACGCGTTGCTGATGAAATCACCACTACATTTGCGAGCAACTACACGCACGAAGTGTCATTAGCTGAGGTATTACATTTACAGTCAATTGCCGCTTATTCTAAACAAGCAACAGGCGAAAAGTACTTAATTAAACCTCAAACTTAATTAAATAGGCTTAAGTAAGTATTAAAGACCGCAGCATTTAACGCAGTGGTTTTAAAATTAAAAAGCAGATACTAGTTAGATATCTGCTTTTTTATGTTTAGCACAAGGGCTTTTTATATTGCTTCTCCCCTGCACTGCTTTTATTAAAGGTATACATGCTAAAGAAAGTATTAGTGCAATGAAAAAGCCAATCATAGTGTTGCCAAACCAGATCCTAAAAACATTATTTAATAAAGCTAAAATAAGAGCAGATATAAGCCATGGATTTACGTTTTTCATTTTTAATTCCTTTTATGTTTTGAACAACTATTTTCATCAAACTTATTTAAATACTACAATTTTATTAACGACTATTTCCCTGTGACGTGTGACCTATTTGATTAACTCTACAGCTGTATGTTTGCTATTTTAATGGTCACCTAAGCGCAAGCTCAGAGCCAGGCTGGGGAATTACAGGCCGCTATAGCTTACTTAAGCTCAAGCAAGAAAAACAAGACGCAAAAACCTACGCCCTCGGCGTTAACTACATCGTAAACAAAAACTTAAAATTTATGGCCAACTACATTAAAGCCAATTACTTTGAGGCGGGCGGCACTATCACATCGGGTAATGCAATCTCATTAAGGCTGCAGTATTCATTTTAATGCGCTTTGCGTGTTTAGTCGGTTAGCCTAAAACTATAAAGCCCCTGTATTAAACGTTACGTTTAATACAGGGGCTTTATAGTTATCTAGTAAATAACATTTAAGTTAGTTTATAAATACTAATTACCAGCATCAGCAAATTGTATTGGGTAATCCATATCGCCGCTGCGGTTAATACTATTACACAGGTTTTTATTAAAATTGGCCAGTGATGGGTCGATGGTGTGCTCATTAACTACAATACCGTCACTTCGCCTTTTAACCTCAATAGATCCGATTGTTTTAATCGCTGATAAATTATCGCCTACGTTTTTAAATATAAAATACTCTATGTGTTCAGCAATAGATTCCGCGTTTTCGATATCTCCCTTAACGGCAGGCACTTGGTAGTTAACACTATTACACGTTAAATCATAAACCCTTACTAATTCTAGCTCGTCAGCTCCTTGCATATCAGCAATAACTTTAATAGTTGGCTGCGTTGTTGTTTCAAGCAAGTATTGTGTTTCACTCATTTCGCTTAAAGAAAAAGTATCAGCACTTTCAGCTATAGAACAGCCTGATAATAAAGTAAAAACTAAAAACACTGATTTATTGAAAAACATCTTTGAATACCTTATTTCTAACTAATTCAGCTAATATTTTATGACGACTGTCATAACTATTAGTATATTTGTTAACCTTTTTTGTAATCGAATCCGTAACATTCTTTGATGAGCCTTTATCAGCTAATTTATACAATTCATTAATTCGCCAAAATGCTAATGCAGATCTAACAGCGTACTTTGGTGTGGATAATAATTGAGGTGAAGATATGAAGTTTTTAGTTTCATTCCAATATGAATTATGTGATGCCTGTACTGAAGTATAGTTTGCTTTACCAGTCAGTTGTATTATGCCTCTCCCTCTAAAATTCCAGCCATCCCCAGATACTGCATCACCATTACCTATTCTATTTGCATAAGCATTGTTAGCTATTGCTCTTGTATCTGCTCGTTGATTATTTGCAGGATCATAGCCATGTTTATCAGCTTCTGCTGGATTATTTCGATAATAAGAAAAAGTAGCTTTTAATATTGCAGGCCTATAATTTAAATTTTCCTCTAAAGAAAACTTCGCTCCGACCTCCTTTCTAGCTTGTGCCAAAAAATGGCAAAGCCTTAATTCACTATTTATTTGCCCAATAAAAAGACTATCATTTAGTTCCCTTGCAACTTCATCTAATAATAAATCTGAGACGCTTTGGCTGCTCCAGATTTTTCTTAAATGGCCTTTACTTATTTTTTTTTTAACGTTTCTATTATTTAAAATTATTGAAGAACTCAATTCAAACTCCTTTTATGAGATAACATTTTTTTGTACAACCATCTATATATTAATATTACTTGTATGATCATTTAAATCATACTTCGAATTAAGCTGTATATCCATTACTTCAACTAAGATTTCAATGATTTAAAAAAACAATTAATACATATGTAAAAATGCGGAGCATTCTGTTTATAGTTATTAATTAGTACTCGTATGTATATTGCTTAGTTTTTAATTACCAAGCAATGAGATAAAAGCAATCTTATTTTTGCAATTATACCCTTCAACTCATCTACCCTTTTATACTTATTTTTACATCAGTCATAATTCTGTAACCTCAACAGGTGATAATTCAAACTCGAACTGTATTTTTTATAATCAAGAAGACTAAGTAAGATGAGCACACCACTAGTGCAACTAACATTTGCACTGCAATCATTTGATGATTCTATGTCTGCGGCGATGAGCCACGCTATGGAATATGAAAAGCTATCGCTAAAAGCCAATGCTGCGCATAACATTACGCTGCAGTGTGTGTTGCCTGATGGCGCAAATGAGAGTGATGTTATTTCACTAAGTGCAACGCAGCCCAGTGCGCGTGGGGCGCAGTATTTTACTGAAAAAACGCTGAGCAATGCGGATCTTGAATCTGGTACTGTAAACCTAACTTTAAGTAACATTACACAAAGCCAGTGTTTTGTAGTGCAAATGATGCTGCACGGAAAAAATACGACCTTAAAAGAAAGCCAGCAACTCGATGTGTACATTAAAGCATTTGAGCAAGGCTATATTCCTGAGCAAATAAAAACTGAACATGCTAAGCCTCAAGGCGTTCGTAGCTACTTTGCAAGTATGGGTTCTACGTTTTTATCGCTATTTTAATGCTGGCTACACTTAAATTACACGACACTACTTATAAGTTATTAGTCTGCAAAACTTACTTTACCCATAGTAACTCCCGCAATACCTTGTGCGGTGTTACTTAGGTGTTGCTGCTCTCCGGCTAGGCATTCGTTTGCTAAAATAGCAAATAACACAGCCTCTTTTGCATCAGGGTTTATACCTAAATCGTCAGTATTTTTAAAAGCCTTAATACGTGGGCAAAGCGTTGTAAGTTGCGCCATTAGTAGTGGGTTATGAATACCCCCACCACTTGCATACACCACACAATTTTGTGCGCGCTCCGCACACTCGTTTAATGCATTTGCTATAGCGGTTGCAGTAAAGGTATTTAAGGTGGCCATTACATCTTCATGGCTTAAGTGCTGTGTATTTGTAAGCTGCTGTGCGGCGTTTAAATACGCTAAGTTAAATACCTCAGGCCCTGTGGTTTTAGGCATTGGGAGTTTAAAAAATGCGTTATTACATAATGCATTTAATAATGGTGTATTTACCTTGCCTGCTTTTGCTATTTTTGCGCCATCGTCATAATGCATATCTTTAAAATGTTGCTGTACGTAGGCATCCATAATGGTATTACCGGGGCCAATGTCGGAGCTAAACACACCGTTTGCATCACCATTTTTGGGTAAAAACGTTAAGTTAGCTATGCCGCCCATATTTAGCAAAACCCGACTCTCAGCAGCGCTCGAAAAATACAAATAATCGCCATACACAGCAAGCGGTGCGCCCTCGCCTCCTGCGGCTATGTGTTTTTGCCTAAAATCACCAATGGTAGTAATACCCGTAGTAACGGCTATCTGGTCACTATCGCCAATTTGTAAGGTGCCATTAGTAAAGCTTTTGTGGTTATGCTGCGAATGCGGGCAGTGGTAGATGGTTTGCCCGTGACTTGCTATTACATCAATACTTGCCGGGTTTATTTGCCAAGTATGTAAGCACTGGTTAACCATATCGCCATGGAGTTTACCTACCCACGGATGCAGTAAAGTTACAAGTTCTAAATCGCACTCTCTTTTGGCAAATACCTGCTTTATTTTAGCTTTATAATCGTCGTTGTAGTCAACGGTGGTAAAATTTAAAACCTCAATGTGAGTATTTAAGCCCGCGCCCGTTACTTTACACAGTGCAACATCAAGCCCATCCAGCGAGGTACCGCTCATTAAACCAATAATTAAACGGCTTGGTTTTAGGGCGCTGTTATAAAGCGCTTTAATGTGAGGGTGCATAGTGGCATCTAAAATAGGTGTAATATTTTGCTTATATTAGAGGACTTTAAAACAAAGTAATAGCCGTAAAGCGTTTAATTTAGGTTCTGATTGTTTAACTCTTAAATGATTGTTAAGTTAGTGTGCATACTAAAAATTTATGAAAAAATATGATCACCCTCAGAGAATTTAAAGCCCAAGACGCGCCTTTTATTATTAACACCTTAAATGATGAACAAGTAACGCGTTATTTATCGTCAAAAATTCCGTTTCCGTATACGCAAGCCGATGCAAACTGGTGGATAAACCAAGGCTCAAAAAACGGCATTATTAAGGCCATTGTTGTAAATAGGCAATTTGCGGGCTGTATTGGTATAACTCCCGGCGAATTTGAATACAACCGCAGTGGCGAAATTGGTTATTGGCTTAATAAAGCCTATTGGGGGAAAGGCATTATTACTCGCGCTATTGAACTTATATGCAATGAGGCGTTTGCAAGCTCACACTTAAATAGAATTTTTGGTGCCGTGTTTGCTGGTAATACCGGCTCTATGAAAGCACTTACTAAGAGCGGCTTTGAGCAAGAGGCTGTGCTTAAACAGGCCATTTATAAAAACGGGGTATTTTACAACAATCATATATTTAGTAAGCTCAAAGCAGACTAATTACTCTAATTAAATTTGCGCAAAGGTTGAATTATCAACCACCCGCCCAAAACTCCTTTATTAAGGTACGCATTGTACATATTCATACTGCTTAGCCGCGCATTATTGTCTAGCTGAACATGATTTTTAAAGCGTAAACATTCGGTAAGTAGTTTATTTATATTAATAGGAGGTCTTTTATGTCTACGACTAGTCGCCAACTTACTCTTAAATCACGCCCTAATGGCGCCCCGAACGAAAAAAACTTTGAACTTAAAACGGTAGAACTTCCTGCATTAAAAGATGGCGAAGTTTTACTACGCACTATTTACCTATCGCTAGACCCGTACATGCGTGGTCGTATGAGCGATGCTAAGTCGTACGCAGATCCAGTTAATATTGGCGATGTAATGGTTGGCGCAACTGTGTGCCAAGTAGAAGAGTCTAAAAACGATAAGTTTAACGAAGGCGAATGGGTACTTGCCTACACAGGTTGGCAAGACTACGCCATTACCGACGGCGAAGGCTTAATGCAGTTAGGTAAAGAGCCTGCAAACCCTTCATACGCATTAGGTATTATGGGTATGCCTGGCTTTACTGCTTACATGGGTTTACTTGATATTGGCCAGCCTAAAGAAGGCGAAACCGTAGTTGTTGCAGCAGCAACAGGCCCAGTAGGTGCAACGGTTGGTCAAATAGCTAAAATTAAAGGCTGTAAAGTAGTGGGTGTTGCTGGTGGTAGCGAAAAATGTGCACACGCCGTTGAAAAACTAGGGTTTGATGCCTGTATTGACCACAAAGCTGATGACTTTGCAGACCAACTAGAAAAAGCGTGTGATAACGGCATAGATGTTTATTACGAAAATGTGGGCGGTAAAGTATTCGACGCCGTATTACCATTACTAAATACCGCAGCGCGCGTACCATTGTGTGGTTTAGTATCGCAATATAACGCAACTAGCTTACCAGAAGGCCCAGACCGTTTAGGTATGCTAATGGGTCAATTGCTTACTAAGCGTATTAAAATGCAAGGCTTTATCATTTTTGATGATTACGGCGACCGTTACGACGAGTTTGCACAAGACATGCAAAAATGGCTACAAGACGGAAAAATTCAATACCGGGAGCACATGGTAGAAGGCATCGAAAATACAGTAGACGCGTTCAACGATATGATATCCGGTAAAAACTTTGGTAAAACTGTGGTTAAAATTAATAACCCACTTTAATTTTATACGGCTTGTAAGGCAAAGCCCTTACAAGCCACAAAAGGACTGACATGATTAAACTACACCATTTAAATAAATCCCGCTCTAAACGTATAATTTGGCTTTTAGAAGAGCTAGATGTTGACTACGAAATTGTGGCTTATCAGCGTAATAAAGACACATTCCTAGCACCTGACGAACTAAAGCATATTCATCAACTTGGCAAGTCACCGGTAATTGAAGATGGCGGTTTAATTATTGCTGAATCAGGCGCTATTACCGACTACCTTATTTCTAAATACGGCAACGGTAAATTTGCTCCAAAAGTAGATACCGCTGAATATGTTGACTACCAGCAATGGCTGCACTTTGCAGAAAGCTCAGCAATTTTACCGCTTTTACTTAAAATGTTTGTACTAAAAGACGGCGCTAAAACGCAGTTTTTAGAAGGCTATGCCGACGCTGAAACAGCCAAAGTAATTAGCTACTTTAACGACCGCCTAGAAGGTAAACGTTATTTAGTGGGCGATACCCTAACGGGCGCTGACTTTATGATGTCGTTTATTGTTGAAATAGTTAAAAACTCAGGTCAATTAGCGCACTTTAAAAACCTCGTTAAATACGACGAGCAATTACAAAGTCATGAGAAGTTTCATACAGCTAATGAGCTAGAAGCAAAGTACGACTAAACCTTTATATAATATTTTATATAACACTAGGGGCATTTAGCCCCTTTTTTAATGCCTGTAAAATATGCCCCGCCAAAGTTACGCTTGTAAACTAAATTAACAACCACCCGCCTTATTGCTAATAAAACTTTAATTAATAAGGCATAATGCTGCTATTGTTTAAGTATTTTCACTAATAATACAAGCTGCTCTTGCGCGTATTGACTCACACCTGGGATCAACCATGACAATAAACATGCGTTTAGCGACCGGTTTTGGCGTAATTTTATCAATGATGATTATTTTAACCATTATTGGCATTTCGCGCGTTAGCCTCATTAATAATAATATTACCCACATGACCGACGTAAACTCGGTAAAACAACGTTACGCAATTAACTTTAGAGGCAGCGTACACGACAGAGCAATAGCCGTGCGCGACGTAGTGCTAATTACCGAGCAAAGCAGTTTAAGTACCGTGTTAAACAACATACAAGAGCTAGATGCTTTTTATCAAACATCTAGCCGTGCTATGGCTAAGCTAATGGGTAATATGAATAGTGAAGAGCGCGCTTTAATTAATAAAATAAACCAAATAGAGCAGCGCACTCAGCCTTTTATTCAAGGTGTTATAAACGCTAAAAACGCAGGAAACCTAAACGAAGCTAAACGTATTTTATTAACCGATGCGCGCCCTGCGTTTACCCAGTGGCTAAATGTTATAAACCAATTTATAAACCTGCAAGAGCAAGCAAATCAAACCACTACTATTGATACTCTCGATATTGCCAGTTCATTTGAAATTTGGATGATTTCGCTCACCGCGCTTGCAATTTTAATAGGTGCAAGCGTTGCGTATGTTATTAGCCAACTGATCAGAAAGTCAGTAGGTGGCGAACCACAAGAAGCCGCCGAAGTAATTGCCCTTATTGCCCAAGGAGACTTAAGAGGTGATGTATAGTCGTGTTGCCCAAATAGCATGATGGCTTCTGTAGGGGTTATGCAATCTAAATTAAAAACCATTGTAGATAGCATTATTAACTCATCTGAAGAGCTTTCTACGCACTCTGCAAGCGTAGCGTCTGGCTCGCAGCAAGCACTTAGTGCCGCTGACGCACAAGTAACCTATACAAACTCGGCAGTAAGCAGCTTAGAAGAAATGAGCCGCAGTATTAATGCTGTTGCAGGCTCTGTTAAACAAACAGAAGATAACTCAAAAATAACCGCACAATTATCGCAGCAAGGTAGTATTGCAGTGCAAAAAGTAGCGGCGGAAATTGAGCAAATTTCAGTAACCGTAAAAGCCACCGTTACCCAAGTAAACGTGCTGCAAGAGCATGTAAAACACATTGGCGATATTTTAAGTGTGATCCGCAGTATTTCTGATCAAACAAACTTGCTTGCACTAAATGCGGCAATAGAAGCTGCAAGAGCTGGCGAAACAGGCCGAGGGTTTGCTGTTGTTGCTGACGAGGTAAGGCAACTTGCCCAGCGTACTGGTGATGCAACAGGCGACATTGAAAAGATGATTTTGCAAGTACAAGAAAACACACAAGCGTCGGTAACAGCTATGGAAACCACAGTACCGCAAGTAGAAAATGGCCTAATGCTTACCCATGAGGCAAACGAGTTACTGCATCAAATACAGCAACAAGCTAACGACTCATTAAGTAACGTGCTTGAAATTGTTGAATCAACATCAAACCAAGTAGCCACCGTGGCGCAAATTAGTACCGGCGTAGAAGAAATTGCCAGTATGTCTAAGGAAACCAGCATGTCGCTTAACAGTAACGCACAAGAAGCTGTTGCATTAGCTGACCTTTCAAACACGCTTAAAAAGTATATTAGCTACTTTAAAGTTTAATTTTTATAGTAAGTAATAAACAAAGGGGCTTTTAAGCCCCTTTGTTGTTTATGTACTTTAATAATAGCGGACTATATACCCGCTAAATCGCGCTCGGTAATACACTCGTCTGAGGCCATTTCAAACTCGCGGCAAACTAATGGGCGGTTTTCGTAAATAGAGCACATAAGTGTATTGCGGTCGAGTGCTTGGCACCAACCGTCGTCAGCGCGTTTCATTACTTCGCTGCCCCATTTATCGTATTCAATGTAGTTAAAAGGCACGCCGGTGTCGGTTACTATGCGCACTTCTAATTGGCAACAACAGGCTTGGCAGTTAGCACACGTAACAGGCTCTGGGGTAGTAGAAATATTTTCAACGGGAATAACAATATGAGGCATAGTGGCTTACTTTTTTGAATAAGCCACTAGGATACAGTAACTAATTTAACGCGCTAGTAGTTTTGCTTTAATATCGCTGTAACGCATTTGCTCGCACAGTGCAAAACCACTCAATTGGCGCACTTTATTACGCGCAAATAATGGCACACTCATCCCCGCTAAAAAGCGGCATTGGGTTTCAATACCCACATTATGATTACCTTTGTCTGCCATATGCGCTAAAAACTCATCTACCTTTTGATAAATAAGCTGCTCCTCAATATAGGCAGGCTCTATAGAGTATTCAAGCTTAACCGCATGGCCCCTACACACACTACAATGCCCACATTGCTGTGGTGCATTTTGATCGTCAAAATAGCGCGCTAAGTTATAGCTTAAGCAACTTTGTAGCTCAAAAAAGCGTACCAGTGCAGCAATACGTTTAATTTCGGCTTGTTCTTTATCACTAAAGTAGTCGTGTAGTTGCTGGGCAAGTTCTGGGTTATTTATAACCTCGCTATGCACTTTGTATACTTGGGTAATACGTTTGGTTTCGAGCGTTATTAGGTTTTTTTCGGCTAGGTAATCAAGGGCTGCCACTACGCGTTTTCGATCAACCTGCGCAGCTTGCGTAAGGGAGTCAAAATTTAGCGTGCCCCATATTTTTTTAAAATCGGTATGGCTAAATATTTGCGTTAAAAAAGCTTGTCGCTGCTCGTCAAACTGGCTAAGTAGCTCGTTTTTATCAACCAAAAATTTATATTTAAAATCAGCGTAGTAGGCATATTGCGGTGTTATAGCGCCTTGCATTTCAAGCTGTACAAGTAAGGTTTTAAGTGCCAGTTGCCTAATATTACTTTCGCTTGAAAGACTGTATTCTTGCATTTCCCATTGCTGGTGGCTTTGGCGAATATCGTTAATTACGTATTCAATACCGCTAAGCTCTGGCGTGTCGCCATATACAAAGTTTTCTACCGTATTGAGCCCGTCTAAATTAGCAAGCGTGTAGCAGTTTGATGGATTACCATCGCGCCCTGCTCGGCCAATTTCTTGGCTGTAGTTTTCAATCGATTTGGGTAAATCGTAATGTATAACAAAGCGAATATCCGATTTATCAACGCCCATACCAAAGGCAATGGTTGCCACCACTACATTAATTTTACCCTCCATAAAATCATCTTGAATTTGCCAGCGTAGAGTATCTTCAAGCCCCGCATGATAAGCAACTGCATGCACACCTTGCGTACTTAGCACATTAGCAACTTGCTCGGCGCTTTGCTGGAGCGTTACATACACAATACCAGGGCCATTTTGCGCGCGCACAATGTTGGTAAGCTCGGTGTTTTTATCGGCGGTTTTAACGCTCAGCACGCTTAAATCTAAGTTTTCTCGATAAAAGCCCGTTTGCACAATACACTCAGGCGATATAGCAAATCGCTCTGCCATATCGCGTTTAACTTTTTTAGTCGCCGTTGCCGTAAGCAGCAATACTAAAGGAATATTAAGCTCTTCGCGGTAACGTGGCAGTTTAAGGTAGTCGGGTCTAAAGTTATGGCCCCATTCTGATATACAGTGCGCTTCGTCTACCACTAACATCGAAAGTGCCACTTGGCTTATAAACTCTCTAAAACGCTCGTTTTTAAAGCGCTCAACCGACACCATTAGTACTTTAATTTTACCATTTCGCACATCATTCATTACGGTGCTGCTTTGCATTTGATCTTGGCTCGAATCAAGGCTTGCCGCGTAAATACCTTTGCTATTTAAAAAGCTAATTTGATCTTTCATCAATGCTAGTAAAGGCGAAACCACTAACGTTAAATTTGGTAAATGCAACGCAGTTAATTGATAGCACAACGATTTACCCGAACCGGTCGGAAATATAGCCAACGACGATTGACCATTTAAAAGCTGCTCTATAGTTTGTTGTTGCCCTGTTCTAAATTGGCTAAAACCAAAGTGCTGCTCAAGTGATTGAATTAGTGGCGTGGTCATAAATGTCCTTTTGATGGCTAAACAATAGTCATGCTCGGTGTAAATGAAATATTTGCAACTCAGTATACAACAAATAACATTATTTATTGCTGACATCACCTTTATTTAAGCGCAAACTAGAGCACTATAAAATGAGTAGTAACTGCTTGTTGCCAAAATAATTTATTGATACCCAAGTCATCTTAAAAAACTAATAAAAATACAGATCACTTGGGTATATTATTTTTGAGGGCAACGTTATGAATATTACTACACCTAAAATCGTCGTTATTGGCGGTGGTGCTGGCGGATTAGAACTCGCAACGCAATTAGGTCATAAATTAGGAAAGAAAAAACAAGCTGAAATTCTACTAATAGACAAAAACCGTACCCACATATGGAAGCCGTTACTGCACGAAGTAGCGACAGGCTCTATTGACCCCGATTTAGATGGCGTTGTGTATTCAGCCCATGCTGCAAAACACCACTATAACTTTCAACTTGGTACTTTTTGCAATATAGATCAAAGCAATAAAACAGTTACCCTTGCACCACTTTTAGATGAGCTAGGCCACACAATTTTACCCGAGCGCACCGTGCGCTACGACCACCTAGTAATTGCCATTGGCAGCGTAAGTAACGACTTTAATACCCCAGGTATAAAAGATCACTGCTACTTTTTAGACTCAAACCAACAAGCAGAGCGCTTTCAGCATTCATTACTCGACAGCTTTACACGCCTTCACCAAGACGACAACCAACAGCAATCACTTAATATTGCCATTGTAGGCGGCGGTGCTACCGGTGTTGAACTCTCAGCTGAGCTTTATCATGTGTCTGAACTATTAAAGCTGTATGGCTTAACAAATATGTCGTCTAAGCGTTTGCATATTCATTTAATAGAAGCCGGACCACGTATTTTACCAGCATTACCAGAGCGTATTGCCGTAAGTGCCAAACGCGAGCTATTAAAGCTTGGCGTAAACGTGCGCGAGCAAACACAAGTAAAAGAAGGCACCGCACAAGGCTTTATCACCAAAGACGAAGAACACATTGATGCCGATATTATGGTGTGGGCAGCAGGCGTAAAAGCACCTGATTTTATTAAAGACTTAGGTATTTTTGAGCTGACGAGCAGCAACCAAATTCAAGTAAACGAGTTTTTACAAAGCACCGTAGACGAAAGCATTTTTGTATTAGGCGATTGCTGCGCATTTACCCAAGCCGACGGTAAGCAAGTACCACCTCGTGCACAATCGGCGCATCAAATGGCGCAGTGCGTCGAAAAAAATCTAATCGCAGCGCTAAAGCAGCAACCACTACGCGGCTTTAAATACAGCGACCATGGCTCACTTGTTAATTTATCAAGCTACAGCACTGTGGGTAACTTAATGGGCAACCTAACCAGCAATACCTTTTTTATTGAAGGTAAAATTGCCCGCTTTATGTATATATCTTTATACCGTATGCACCAACGCGCCATACACGGTAGCGCAAAAACCTTTGCATTATGGATAAGCGAAAAAGTGCTGCGTGTAGTGCGCCCTAAAATGAAGTTGCACTAAAAAATTAAGTACGCTCACAAAACCACAAAAAAGCTTTAAGAGTTAATAAGTATTATCTCTTAAAGCTTTTTTGCACTTTGCGTACCTAAAGTAGTACGATATGAGAATATTTTAATAACATCAAAGGATTGGCGGTTATGAAAAAGCTACTTCTCGGACTTATAATTATAGCGGCTTTGGCAGTATATCTATTTAAAACCCAGCCTAACACAGCCGCTGTAGAGCAGCCCAACGTGGCTACACCAAATGCCACTGAGCCTAACTTAGTTAATAAAAAGCAGCCCGTAGAAGGCACCCCGCTACGAATAGTCACAGATCTAAAAAAAGATATTCGCCTTTGCAGAGATCAATCACAGCAACAACATATAAAAATAAATAATTTAAACCAATCGCTTGTTTCATTTTTTGTGAGTGAGCTTAAAAAAGGTACGTCGGTCCCCACGCTTTTAAAGTATGCAACCCTATCAGGAATCTATAAGCGTCAATACATTGCCTTTTTAAGAGATGCCATAGTTACTGAGCAAAAACAGCAGCTTAATATTACTAGCTCGTTAAACGAATTAGCTAATTGGCAAGGCATTGAGGCAATTAAAGGCTTCACCAATGATAAAGTAAAAGAAATGATTCAACAGCTTGGAGATAATAAGCATAGCCCTCCAGGACTTACTCTGAGTGTACCCCTTGATGAAAATGTACAAAAAGAAACCCTTTATGCTTTATTAAACAACACAGATACATTTACCACTTACTCTAAAACGTTTATTAAACTTGAAGGCAGTGAGGTTATTTCCCCGGCTACATTGTTTGTGCTTAATGCAAATAAATTTACGCCAAAAGAGTTTGAGCAGGCAATTTCATCTAACCAATTTACAGTAAATGAAGTAGCTACTGCGATTAAAAACAACATTCCTAATGAGTATATTTTTGCGCTTATGAAGCAGGTACCGGCACTGGATGCTATGCCGCTGTACGAAGAAAATTCTGTTTTGTATAACATGGCTGATATTGCCGTAAGCCAGTTTAATTTACCGCTTGTAAAAGCACTGCAGCAACTAGGCGTAACACCAACCAATCAGCCAGGCTTATTTACGGGTTTAGACGTTGCAATAGTAAGCCTGCCTAAAAGTGGTAACTTAACGCTAGCCCCCTTAGATGCAAAGCATACTCAAATGTTAAACTACCTTACAGAGCAAGGCTATAAAGCTCATAGCCGCAATGCTAGTAACGCTCTAAATAGCAAAGGCGTTTCTTTTGTAAGTGATTTTATTTACCAGCAAGGCGCCTATATTAATGGCCAGGAAAACCCTGAGCAATATGCTTACTTTAACCCTATTGGTAAAATAGACAACGCCACATTGCCCCAAGTGAGTGAGCCCGATAATTCTGATGTTGCACGTTTTTTAGTAGATTTGAAGCAACAAAAGAAAGATCTAGATAATAAAAGACAAAACTGTGAACTATTACAGCAGCAGTTAAGCGCTACTGAACAATTACACTCTACTATGCGAGCATATAATACGGTGCTAGAGGTAAAAAAAGAGCACGGTAATAACTTCGAATATGTTTTACAAGAACAAGACCCCGTATTAGTTAATTACTGGTGGAGTATACTAAGTAATCAGCTTTCAAACGATAGAAGTCATAACGCGTTCAGCGAATATTTGTCTAAAAAAGATTACCAAAAAGCTTATGAGTACAGCCTTAGTACACCATTAACTCAAACAGAAACCGATACACTTTTTTCATTCCTACTATTAGAGCCTCATGACTTTATAGCGATCTGGCAAAGCCGAGTTGAACCTAAGCCACCGAGTGATTTAGCAAGATTAAGTCGTTTTCCTCTTAGTCAATGGCAAAAGCTTAAACAAGCTGGTTTTGATTTTTCGATTACCGATACGTATGGGCGCGACGTTTATGTACAAGCTGCATCGTCTTCTGTCGAGGTAGTACAATTTCTAATTGATAATAAAATACCCGCTGATTCAGAAAAATTAGGCGTAGATATACTCGACCTAGCGCTTGAGCAAAGCTACACCAAAGGGGAGTTAAGCCCAATGATTCCTTTAGCCCTGCAGCTTGTTGAAAAAATTGAACCGAATCACCTTTCTCGCGCAGCACGTTTAAAAACGTTTTATCCTGAGGTTTACGAGCAATTAATTAAGTTAAACCCCGCATTAAAACCCGCAGAGGGCACGCAGCTAAATCACTATACTTTTAATAACCTATAACCCGCACTTTTAATACGCCAACAAATTAGTTGGCGTATTTGTTACTAACCCAAATATTGTCTTTAATATTTAACATTGTCTGTGTAGAGTATTTAAAACAACTAAGGAAATTGGGTTATGACGGGTAAAACGCTAATTTTTAACTTTGACGGCACAGGAAACGAGCCCCGTGATGCAGAGCAATTTAGCTCAGAGCATTTTAAAGAAGACTCTAATATTACCAACATTCTAAAATTGCATTTACTGCTTGGCGGTAAATTAGAAGACTCCCCCATTACTCCTTTTGCTAACCAACTCAGTTTTTATTATCAAGGTATTGGCACTAAAGGCAGCCGACTTAAACGCATTTTAAACCAAACCCTTGCACCTCGTGGTGACGACGTAGCCAGTATTTTAAATCAAGCATTAAGCGACTTTAAAGCTCACTACCTAATAGGCGATACCATACTGCTAACGGGTTTTAGCCGAGGCGGGGCACTTGCTAGGCGTTTTGCCAAAATCCTAGAGCCTTTAATTGCTGATAATGTTTACGTATGTGTGTTTGATACCGTCGCCTCTATTGGCTTATCAAAAGTAAGTAAAGCTACACGCGGTGCAGAGCACGTTATTTTTGAAAACCACACCATTGCCAACAACATTACTCACGCGCTGCACTGCGTAGCCCTTGATGAAAAACGCCGCGCCTTTGAACCCACACTCATGAACCATCAAAGCAATATTACCGAGCTATGGTTTGCAGGTGCGCATTCAGACATTGGCGGCGGTTACTACCGCGATGGCCTAGCCGATATTTGCTTGCGCTACGCACTTGAGTGGTTAATAGAACAACCGCTTAATATATCGTTACTCACTAGCCACGATATAGATTACGAAACCCTGCTCCCCGATAGCAACTTAGTAGCACAAGATGACGTAACCGTAACGCCCGATCCGCTCGCATTAAGTCACCAACAAAATTACTTTTGGTTTAACCCATTTTTTAAATTAGTAGATAGGCAGTGCTATGTATTAATTGATGACGAAGCCAGCAACCTTGAGCCTTTAGTGCACTACAGCGTAGCCGAACGCATTAATAAGCTAACCAGTTACCGCCCAGAATCGCTAAAAAAACTGCATTACAAAATTAGCTATAACGACAACACCACACTTAGCTTTATTGGTTTAAGCCAACATATAGAACTGGCTAATCAAAACATGAATGTGCTGAGCATTAACCAAAGCCAAGATGTAATGGTATTTGCCTCAGAGCAATACAACGCAACCGGCCTTATGCTAGAGCAAGGCGCTACGTACCGCTTTACCCCATACCCAAATCAATACTGGTTTGACGATGGCATAAAGTGCACGCCATTAGGCTGGAACCGTGATAACGTACAACTTGGCGTAAAAGAAATCCCCATGGCTGTGCTTGAACCATTTAGACGATTTCCTCGTGCACAATGGTTTTCACTTATTGGTGCTATAAATAAAAACGACGACCACCTTTTTGAAATAGCCAACGGCGCCGACATTAAAATGGATAAATCTGGCGAGTTTTGCCCATTCGCAAACGACCTAAGCCGCTTTTATGGCGCTAATGCCGGAAAAATAAAAGTGAAAGTAACGCGGTTGGAATAAGAGGAAACCGAAGCTTTTAAATTGTAGGCTGGAATTTACATCGCGCTTTGGCTTTATAAAAACACCATGCGAGGTATAAAACCTCACCTACAACAACTCAAACACCACACTCAACAAACCCGTAGGTGCGATTTTACATCGCGCTTAGCTCTTTAGTAACGGATCATAACTCCCAATCAACGCTACAAAGCCCGCCTAAACTCCTGTAGGCGCAAAGCTTGCTCGCGCGAAAAGCGAAGCTTTTAAATTAAATAAAACAAATATCAGTTTTAATGTTCACTATAAAACTGATAGGTTATTATTACTGTTTTTATCAATGGTTACTTTTTCGTGGCAAATGAAGTTATACAAAAAATAATTGAGTATTTACATCAAAACACCGACATTGATGTAGTTTGGCTATATGGCTCCCATGCAAAAGGGACAGCCCAGCCCCATAGTGACATTGACTTAGCCATAGCATTTAAAAACTTTGATCTGGAATCGTTCGATAAGCGCCTTAGGCCAAAAGAGCTTGAGCTTGAAATAAGTAATGCACTTAATCTTAATGAACAACTTATTTCGATTGTTGATATAAATATTATTCCAAGTTATTTAGCTTTCAACGTTATTGAATATGGAAAAATAATTATAAGCAATAATAGTGTTAGAGCGATGAAAGAGCAGCAGCGTATATATAGCCAGTTCGAATTTGAAACCATAGCGAGTAAACATGACTGATACCGGAATTACACTTTATTTAAGTGAAGTAACACGCCATATTGACGAATATATGCAAGAACTCGACGAACTCAGTCAAATCGATTCACTTAATAGTAGAGACTACCGAGCTGCAGAGCGATTACTACAGTTAATGACCGAGGTGTGTATTGGTTTATCAAAGCATTGGCTAAAGCAGCACAAAAGTAGTACCAGTAGCAACGCCTATCAAACATTTAGCGAACTTACTAATTTGGGCTTTTTGAGCGAGGCAGAACTACTGTCATGGCGTAAAATTATAGGCTTACGAAATGCTCTTGTTCACAATTACTTAACTATTGACCAAAGTATCGTTAAAACAATCATTAAAAAGCAACACTACACAACTATGCACGCATTTAGTATTAAAGCGATTACAGAGCTAAACAAAGATTCATAGATAAAACCTCACCTACAATAATTAAACCACTGCACTGAACAAAACCGTAGGTGCGATTTTACATCGCGCTTTGCTCTTATAAAAACACCCGCGAGCTATAAAACCTCCCCTACAACAATTCAAATACCTATTCGCCTCACACAATGAGGCGAATAATATGTGTAATTGCCTCATTAGGCAATTTTGTAACGTGTACTACGCCCACCTGCGGCGGTTTTTGTTAAAAATCCAAGCGTTTGCAAGTCCGATAAATGGCGTGTTGCGGTTGCACGGCTAACCTTAGCTACCTTTTGATACTGACTCGCACTAATACCCTGTTCAAATTGGCCATCAAGTAACTTATTAAGCACTTTTACTTGCTGCTCACCTAGCTTTGTTTGATCTTTACTTGCCCAGTAATTGGTTTTAAAAATTGTTTGCTCAATATTATTAAGCGTATGGTGTATCGCATTATTAAGCATACATAAAAACCATTTAACCCATTGGGTAATACAAAGCTCTCCATGTTGAGTGGCTTCAAGCACCTCGTAGTAGCTTTTTCTGTCTTCTAAAATAGCCACCGACATAGCGTAAAACCGAATTGACTCAGCATGTTCTTGCGCTAATGCCAGGTCGGTTATAAGGCGTGTAATACGCCCATTACCATCCTCAAGTGGATGTATTGTTACAAACCATAAGTGTGCTATAGCTGCCCGAATAAAAGGGTCTATTTGAGGTTCGTTTTGCGTTTTGTTAAACCAATTAAAAAATAGCGAAAGCTCTTTATTTACTCGCTCTTTAGGAGGCGCCGTAAAATGTAATACCGGTTTATCTAAGCGCCCCGATACCACTTGCATTGGCTCGTCACCACGCAATTGCCCGCCCTCAATTTTAGTAAATAAGCTTTGCTCACCTGCAAACAATAAGCGATGCCAATTAAGCACTCGCTCTAAATTAAGCGGTGAGTCTGTGTTATTTATTGCATCAAGCATAATCTCTGCAAGATTATCGCTTTGCACTGTTGTTGGGTAAGGTTGCTCATTAATATTGAGCTTTTTAGCAAGAGAAGAGCGAACCGAAAATGCATTAAGCTTTTCACCCTCAATCGCACTGGAGTGAATAATATTTGCAAGTAAGGTATCAAGGGCTTGCTGCTTTTGTTGAGCACTTTGCACACCCATACGCCCTACTAATAAACCTTGATTATATGAAAGCTCCCTTAGTAAAGGAGCAAGCGCTGCAGCATCCCACGTAAAGTTTGGCCAGTTTTGCTGTTGCCATATCCACATAGTCTTTAGTCCTAAAAGTAATTAGCTTCAGTCTATGTTATTTATTTGCCTCATGCAATGAGGCGAATAGAAGAGTTAATTGCCTCATTACTTTTAAGCGTTAAACAGAACAATAATTCATTTTTCAATGGTAAAAACAATCCATTTATAAGCGAGGTATAAAACCTCACCTACATTAATGTAAACACCACTCTTAACAAAAGCGTAGGTGCGATTTCATATCGTGCTTTGGCTTTTAAATAAGGCCAAGCTCAACACCTGTAGGCGCGAAGCTTGCTCGCGCGAAAAGCGTAGCTTTTAAATTGTAAGCCGGAATTTATCTCGCGCTTTTAATTTTAATTTGTAAATATCGCGTTGATGCTGACAACCAAAATATGAATGACTTACTCAAAATACGTGTATTTATTTTCTAATATTTAAATAAATGCATCCATACTTGGTAGTTGTATTATTTGCTCACTCAGCTTATTTGCAGCTTTATTAATTATTTTTATGCACAAATCAATGTGTGCTAATTCAGCAGAAGATAAGTTATTTTTAACAGCAGAAACTTTAGCCGTATCAATTGCGGCTAATACAGAATCAACGGTTTTACTCATAAGTAGTTGCATCCGTGGTAGTGAAATAGCAAATTCATCAGCAAAATCAGCTAACATGTAAGCTGTAATCTCATTAGTAAAATTGCCCGCACTTTGCGAATTATGCTCACCCACTGACATAGCATAACACCTTGATATTTTGGGCTGTAAATAGCCCATATCACGGTCAATGCTTCCCTGCTCAATAATAGCCTCTATATTTACCAAGTCGTAAAACGGCGTAAGCTCTAAACCATTTTTACCAACAAAAAAACTAATGTTTTTGCCATGAGCATCGTAATTACGTACTAAAATATTAAATGTCATCCAACGAATAAGCTGAGCCTCATACGCTTGTACATTCGTTGTTTTAACACTAAAGAGTTTTGCAAAAGAAACGCCATCTCGAATATAAATACCATCCCCATCATCACCATGCTGACGCTCATATTTATAAGAAGGAGGTAAATTAGTGGCTTGGCAACCATCAATAATATGACGACGTAATACACGGTTTTGATCTTGTGTAACGCGCCTATCAAAGCGATCTATTACAAATACTCTTACATCTGCGTAAGTACGCAACTCAACATGGGGAACATTGAGCCCCGACTCTTTTGCCAAAAGCATGGTAAAAAGTTCATTTACTGCAATGAAGGGCGCGGTACCTGTTTCGAATTTAAAAATTTTATTAGAACATAGCTCCCCTTCACCAAATCCTAATTTACTATCGATTTCGAGTAGGTTTAGTTTGTCTTGAACGCCAGCAACAGAGAGCCGAGTTCGGCCATCCCAATGAGTAATTGGCTCTCCAACTTGTACAAAGCGTTTAAGTTTTTGGCTTAGCTCATCATTAGTTACTTCACGAAAAGATGTTTGCTTTAAAGTATTGTTACTTGCTCTAAACGACAAAGCGCCTGACGTTTCCTCGCCAATTACTTTAATCAAACCAAACGTATTATTTTTAGAGATAGTAGTACTACTTATAATTTCATCAAGACCTTTGCCCTCGGGTAATAAGTTTTGTAAATAATTACGCACATCACGTGAGTCAAAATCACCATTGAGCGGTAAGTGTGGTGAAATAGCAAAACCCTTATTAATCCACTCAGGCTCATAGGTAAATGCAATTTCATTTTCAGAGCCTATATCAAGAGTTATCGCACCTATCTTTTGCGTATGCCCAATAAATACATCTAAGCTATTTTTTTTAATACCACTGCTCATCGCTCACCTCATCCTTGTTATTGTGGTGCGACTCGTCATCACTGACAAGGCTAAACGACAGCCCCAAGTATTCCATCACTTTGAGTACATTAAAAAACTGCACATTCACATCACCTTTTTCTATTTTTATCAGCGTAGGCTTTGAAATATTAAGTGCTTGCGATACATCAACCAGCGTAAGCTTCATGCCAGTTCGCTTTGAAGTAATCGCTTTAGCGAGCCACACCGACGAAAACGGCTTTGATAGATCAGGCATTTCAGTGCGTTTAACAACTCTTCCAAGTGTTTTTTTTGCTGGTAATTCACTCATAAAAGGTCAACTATAGTTTACTTATACAATTTATTTTAGGGTAGCCCACCCAAAAGTCAAATATAACTTACTTTTAAGTTTGAACGTATATTTACTGCCTATAAGTAAACCTTACTTTACTTATAGGCAGTAAAATAAAACACTACCCCATAAGTAAAGCATAAGTTACTTATGGAAAGTTAATGACATTTTGAGCTTAATAGACAAGCTAAACACCCCTGTAGGCGCTCAGCTTGCTCGCGCGAAAAGCGAAGCTTTTAAAATAATTTACAAATATCGCATTGGCGATGGCAACCAAAGAAAGACAAGCGCCGGTCTCTCTTTGGAATCTCTCGGCGCCCCTCAATTTCACTTATCTTTAAACACTAAATTAATATGAACGTAAACGCGATGAAAGCACATCCATGTTCAAGCATCGCTTTCCTCGAATCCATGCGAGGTAATTACTCATTAATTATGTGTTTGCAGGTGAAGTTGAAGGGGGAGTTATCTTAGCAGCGTTCTTAAAATTTGCTGTAGGCGCTCAGCTTGCTCGCGCGAAAAGCGAAGCTTTTAAATTGAATTTACAAATATCGCGTTGGCGATGGCAACCAAAGAGAAGTAACCGCCGACTTCTCTTTGGAATCTCTCGGCGCCCCTCAATTTCACTTATCTTTAAACACTAAATTAATATGAACGTAAACGCGATGAAAGCACATCCATGTTCAAGCATCGCTTTCCTCGAATCCATGCGAGGTAATTACTCATTAATTATGTGTTTGCAGGTGAAGTTGAAGGGGGAGTTATCTTAGCAGCGTTCTTAAAATTGGCTGTAGGAGCAAAGCTTGCTCACGCGAAAAGCGTAGCTTTTAAAATAATTTACAAATATCGCGTTGGCGATGGCAACCAAATATTGATCTGATATACAGATAAGTTTTACTGCAAGTAATTCCCTGCTTAAATTGGAGCTTATAGGACCCCCATAAAAACCATTGTCGACTCCAGATAATTATGTTTTAAAGATTGTGTAGAAAATCTGAATAATGAATGAAAGGCTTTAGTATCTTGTAAGATAGTAACAAAATCACAGATATTAGTTGGATTTGTATTTTATAGTACTGAGCATGCTTTAATCGCAGCAGTTATAGCTAAAGCACTTTGTTTAGAATACCCTCCGCCACCAGTGACAACAGTTGGTATTTCAAGGCTTTTCAAGTGAGAAAGTATGAATTTCTCCCGTTCAGCAACATCTTTAACGGTAAGTTTAAAACCACCTAATTTATCAATAGCCAACACATCTGTTCCGGCAATAACAAATGCTAGGGCATAATCAGCTTTTACTAACTTGAGTGCTTGATTTAACTTATCTAAATATTCATGGCCTTCAACACCACTTTTCAATGGAACAGGAAAATTGACTCTGTTACGCGTAAAATCAGAGGTTGGATAAATATCTGCATTATATACATCTAATAAATGGATCTTTTCATTGTCTTTGAAAGAATAGGCATTACCGTTACCGTGATGCGCATCAACATCTATAATCAATACTTTATCAGTTTCACTTAATTGACCATTCTTACGTAATTGTTGATAGCTAATTCCAATATCATTATAAATACAAAAGCCTTCCATATTAGCGTTGCTAGCGTGGTGAAAGCCCCCTGATAAATTCCACATAATATCGCCAGAGCCCAATGCCTTTTCAGCCCCAAGTAAAGTTCCCGCAACAGCTAAGCGCATAGGTAACAAAATTTTATTATCGAGAAAATTAAAGCTAACAAAAGGAATTTTAGGAACTTCCAAAGCCCTAAATACAAGCGTTTTACTTAAAACCAACTTTCTCATTAATTCATTGAGGTATTCATTGATCACGACAGATGAAACAGGCCCCATTGGATGGATTATTTCAATATTTAAGCTATCAAGCTCTGTAATTACTTTTGCAAACTTCTCACCATCAAACGGGTGCAAGTATTTTAGTAATCCTAATTGATAATTAAAGCGGGGCTCATAAATAATTTTCATGTCTATGCATTTTCCGTTTCTGCAAGTTCCTTAGCGTAACGTAATACTTCATGGGGTGTCCATATGCCCCCCCCTAATGTTCTTGCTAATTTACCATATGCACCGGCATTAGGTTTAAAACTAGGCTCTTTATCACAGGCTACTTTTAAGCAATCCGCAACAACATTTGAACAATTGAATTTAGCTAGTTGGTATTGTGGTATGTTTTCCATCAAAGAAACAACGTAATCTTCTAGGGCACTAGTGTTAGCGTCTGAAATAGTAACAGTTATTGGACGGCGGTTACCCTCACTTTCAATATCAAACTCCAAAGCTTGCATAAAGTGCCCTGGACGGCGTCGCTTTATTTTTAAATCTTTCTTACCAGCATCATCAGCTGGCCAAAAGCTAATGTAAGTAGTACCAAATGAAATTGAAGCATGACCAACCATACTTCCGTGAGGTAACCAGACGTGTACTTTTAACATATCAAAATCCTTTTTAATTTCCTAATTTAGGTTCACTCTATATTCCTAAGATTCAAAAATCAATTCAAAACATAAGTTGATCCTTAGATTTTTTTATTATGATTGATAAATTTCGAGGCTTTGCAATAGGATTCCTTAATACCCTATATTAAGTTTAATTATGAACCTGATGATATTGATGACGTTGATTTCAGAATATCGCGTTGGCGATGGCAACCAAAGAAAGACAAGCGCCGGTCTCTCTTTGGAATCACACGGCGCCCCTCAATTTCACTTATCTTTAAACACTAAATTAATATGAACGTAAACGCGATGAACGCACATCCATGTGCAAGCATCGCTTTCCTCGAATCCATGCGAGGTAATTACTCATTAATTATGTGTTTGCAGGTGAAGTTGAAGGGGGTAATTTCTTAGCATCATCATTTGATTACTCTCTCGGCTAATACTTAACTCACACGTTTGTACTTAATTACTAGTAACTTAGTCGATTATTACTTGTAGCTGTACCGTATTTAAGTAAACTGACTACTCGCAAACAGGGAGTGGTTTTAATGCAGCAAATTGGTATTTACGAGCAGTTAATTACGCAAGTAATTGAGCAAAACTTAGATCGTGATCAATTTTATGTGGGCGAGCGCCAGCTTGAAACGGCCGAAGCGGCAACATGGCTTTCACGTTTTTTAGGTAAGCTTGTTGAGCATGCCATAAATGCCATTCCTAACTCAAACGAGCGCCTACAAGAACAAATTAGCCTAGCTAATAGCCTTGTACTTTGGCTTAAAGATCATATTCGTGATGACGAGCTAATTAACGAAAACCTTATCGACAGCCAAGGCCGAATTCTTACCGCACTGTTTAATACCCAAAACCCTATTGCGGCCAACCTTAAAGATTACTCAAGCGATATATTCCCACTCACAGGGCTTACACAAAGCGAGTTATTTAGCGGTGCTAATGCAGGTATATCGCTCGAAACCGAGCTAAAGCGCGAGATTAAATCGTCCGATACTATTTACTGGCTTGTCTCATTTATAAAGTGGACAGGCCTGCGCATTTTTAAAAATGAACTTGAAGCGTTTACTAAAAGCGGCAATAAGCTCAAAGTTATTACTACTTCTTACATGGGCGCAACGGATGCTAAAGCCGTTGAGTTTTTAGCAAACCTACCAAATACCGAAGTAAAGCTAAGTTATAACAATCAGCAAGAACGCCTACATGCTAAATCCTACTTATTTATGCGCAATACGGGTTTTCATACAGGGTATATTGGCTCGTCTAACTTATCGCACTCGGCGCTTACCAGCGGCCTTGAATGGAACTTAAAAATTACCGCACAAGAAATCCCGCATATAATAGCTAAAACCAAAAGCACCTTTGAAACCTACTGGGAATCAAAAGATTTCGAACTTTTTACAGGCGCTGTTGAGTGTAAAGAAAAGCTCATTAATTCACTTAACGAACAACGCGGTGTTGGGCAATCAAGCAGCCAGTTTTATTTTGATATAACACCAAAAACGCATCAGCTCGCTATTTTAGAAAAACTAAGTGCTGAGCGCAGCGTACATAATCGTTTTAAAAACTTAGTAGTTGCTGCAACCGGCACAGGTAAAACCATAATATCGGCGTTCGACTTTAAAACTGTTTACGATAAAAACCCAAACGCACACTTTTTGTTTGTAGCCCACCGCGAAGAAATACTAAAACAAGCGCAAAGCGCTTACCGTGGTGTGCTTAAAAATAACGACTTTGGTGAGCTGTGGGTAGGTAACTACAAACCACAACGCTACAATCAATTATTTGCATCAATCCAAACGCTGAACAGCCAAATTGAATCGCTCAATTTAACTCACGATTACTACGACTACATAGTGATAGACGAAGTACATCACGTAAGCGCGGCGAGTTATCGCGCTATATTAAACCACTTTACGCCCACAATATTACTTGGCTTAACCGCTACACCAGAGCGACAAGATGGCGCAAATATACTCGATGATTTTTGCGGAGTAATAGCCGCTGAAATTCGCTTACCAGAGGCAATAAATCAACGTCATTTATGCCCATTTCAATACTTTGGATTGGATGACGACACCGACCTAAGCCAAATAACATGGCGTGGTGGCCGTTACGATATAAGTGAGCTAAGTAACCTTTATACAGGGGAGAACAGCCGCGCTAACAAAATTATATCGAGCCTTGCTGATATCGTAACCAATGTTCACGCTATTAAAGCACTCGCGTTTTGCGTAAGCCAAAAACACGCTGAATTCATGGCCTCTAAATTTAACTTAGCAGGCATAAACGCCGATGTACTCACCAGCAAAAACACTAATGAGCGCGCGACCAAACAGCAAGCACTACGCCAAGGCGAAATACAAATACTTTGCGTGGTTGATATTTTTAACGAAGGCGTCGATATCCCAGAAGTCGATACACTATTATTTTTACGGCCAACTGAAAGCCTAACGCTGTTTTTGCAGCAACTCGGCCGTGGCTTGCGCTTACCTGATAATAGCCAAAAACAATGCTGCACCGTACTCGATTTTGTAGGCAACGCCCGTGCAGAATACGACTTTGCCAGTAAATTTCGCGCACTCATTGGTAAAAGTAACCAGCCTATAAAAACCGAGATTGAAAACAACTTCCCGCATTTACCGCTAGGTTGCCGTATAGAGCTACAAAAACGCACACAAAAAACGATACTAAAGAATATTAGAGATGCTATTAATACTAGAGATCGCTTAATAAAGCTTATAAATAGTTACTCTCAACATACGGATAAGGAATTAACTCTAGGGAATTTTCTGTACATTTATCCTCAAGTGACTCTAGAAGATATCTATAAACGTGGCGGATGGAACTCACTAAATAGCTCAGGTATACCCGTAGAGCAAGCCGATATTTACGCCGCGTATTATCGAGCAATAAACAATCAACTATTCGCTTGTGATTCCCTTAGCTACTTATGCTTTTTACGTAATTTATGTAACAACGACTTTAGTTTTACGCCCACAGCGCAAAATCAACAGTATGCGCTTATAGCGCATTACAACTTTTGGGATACCACAGGTATAAGTTTAGGATTTAAAACGCTTGAACAAAGCTTAAAAGTACTTAAACACAAAGAGCTACAGTACGAACTTACGCAAGTAATTACGCTATTAATAAACCGTATTCACCAACAAGAAAGTGATTTAGCGTGCCTACCTAACCACGCAATAAAATTACACAGTCGCTACACCCGCCAACAAATATTGGCCGCGTTTGGCATCCACACGCTTGAGCAAAAGTCACCTGCTCGCGAGGGAGTATTAGTTATCGAAGAACAGAAGATTATTCTGCTTTTTGTAACTCTAAATAAATGCGAGAAGACTTACTCACCCACGACACTTTATCACGACTACGCAATCAGCCCGACCCTGTTCCATTGGCAAAGCCAAAATAACTCACGACCAGGACACGGACGCGGTCTAAGCTATATTGAACACCAACAAACAGGCAAAACCATCTTGTTATTTGTGCGCGAACAAGGCAAAGACGAAAATGGCCGAACTATGGGTTTTGTAAACTACGGCGAGGTAAAATACCAAAGCCACAACGGCAGCCAGCCAATGAATATAACGTGGGAATTAACAATCCCCATGCCAAGTGAAATGTGGCATGAGGCAGGGAAATTAGCGGTTGGGTGAGAACTACAACCTATTCTTAAACAAAGTCTACTGATTCTTGTATAGATGACTTATTTGTTTGACGAAGTCGTTTTGACCGCCATAACTGGGATGCCTTACCTTGAAAACTTCATAATTATTGGAAAACTTCATAATTGACCTCTCCGCGTCATTGCCTACAGCTATCAGCCTTTTAGGTTTAAGTAGTTCAATAAGTAAGCTTAATACTTCCTCTCCAGCCTTACGTTCATGTGAGTTGTGGTTTCGATTTGTAAAAGGTTGGCCAGCTTTAAATGGATGTAATGGAAAGACATTCCATAGAAAGACCGGGGAATTTATATTTTCGAGCATATCCCAAACTACCGTAGCAGTTCTTTCTTTTATAGGTTGTCCCTTCGTTATTTTTTCAGCTTCTAGTGACCACCTGCCCAAATGGTTTGACAAATTTTGATCATCGGTAAGAGCAAGTCCAGTTCTCCGCCCGCCCCGATACCCTAAATCTCTTCCTACCCAAATAGCATCAATTTCAACATGGATTGCTTCTTTTAATATGCTCTCAAGTATCAATCTACGTTGTAGCGCAGAAGTATCATAATCGTGAACCTCACAAGTATCAAAATATGGATTAAAAGTGTTATCAAATTGAAGGCTTTTTAACGCACTTATAAAAGCTTTAATTTTCATTTGAGACTCCAATTGGTTGATAAGTTAATTTTCGTAATTCTCTATCCCCAATAATTATACCTCCATTATTCCTTTGAACTTGCCGAAAAACCTCATACCCCTGTAATATTGCATCTTCCCAAAGTTTGAGGGGGCAAGCTTCAACTTCATAACCACTTACGAATTTTTGAATCGTTTTCAAAACATCAAATGAAATACTCGTATGGTCTTCAAAATAATTCAAACCTTTTGAATAAGAATATAGCCATGCTGTAAGTCCTTCCTCTACGACTATTGCACGCCCACTATCCTGAGCTTCATCAAAAATAGGGTCACTTTTTCTCTTGTGCTTGATAAGAGCTCTAAAAGTCGGTGACCAATGCAGAACCGCTGCATACGCTAAGTGGAAAACATCATGAAAACGATATCCATCTGGGTTTAAAATATTATCGGTAAGAGGGGAGCCTAAAAAGACATTATTCCACCTTAAATAACTTTGACCGCTTTTCCTCTGCGTAATTTCAATTTTAAACTTTCTTGGTAATTGTTCTTCACTTGGAAAGTCTTTATCAAAATCGGGAAGTAAACTACGTTCAGGTGTTTTGAATCGCCCCATAGCTTTTCGCAGATTATTTCTAGCAATTCTTGCAAAAGATAGGTCAACTGAATGAATCGCCTCAATGTAAGCCCTTGCAAACTTTACCAACATTTTTAACTGCTGGTCATTGCTTTCAGGCTCTATTTTAAGCAAAACAGCGGTTGCAGCTCCCAATGCAATAAGATTATTATCGGAAGTATCAACATTTTTAAGCGAAATAATATGCGATATTGGTGCCTTATCACTATCACTTGCCGCTATTGTTTTAATATCATCTTCGCAACAAGCCTCTAAGAAGACTTTAGTTATACTTAAATCTAACCTTCTGCAAACAGCTGTGAAATACCATAATGCATCACCAAGTTCTTCTTCAACAGCGTCTTTATAACCTATGTAAGCTTTTTGTTCTCTTCTATACTTTTTGGTAGCTGACATAACACTACCTATTTCTCCAAAAAGACCTAATAATATTGGAGTTAAATCATTTTCTTTAAATCTATCTGTTTGTTCTATCTCTTCTTCATATTCAGCTAAAGGTAACGAACCACTCTTATCTTCCATGTATAAGCCTTATTTAATTCTTTGGTTATATCGCATTTAATTCTACAAAATGGGTCTTAGCTAATTTTTTTGAGGCCGCTTAATATTAGATAGGTACACTCATCTATAAATGGAGTTTTCATTAACTGTTTGTAACTACCAACACTGAGGCCAACATTTTTTGCTAATAAATTTATATCAACGTTCTTAAGAGTATTAATAATCTCATCGTAATCACAATTACAATTTTTACCCTTTGCAATTTCTTGTAGTTCAGAGTAGCCAGGGGTATTTTGGAGTTGCCATTCTTCGGTCAGAGTTTTTGGAACATCCTTATCTATAATTACCTTGCATACATCTCCGACAACTCCGTTGAAGCCTCCCAATAAAAAAATAGGCTTACCGCTATTAATGGATAAAATGATCTCTTCGAGTACGCCTGGCATTTTTCCTTTATAACCAGCTAATTTTCCACCGACACAAATTCTGACGGAACTATTTTCTACTATGATTTTGCGCATTTCTGTGAGTGAGCGTGACCAAATAAATGAATTGTTCGGAGTAATAGGCTTTAAAAATAATTTACTATCAATACCATGAGTCACATCCTCTGGAATATCATGTTCAACGGTACGCATTAACCTACTATATTTCGCCCTCCACGCCCTTACTTCATTTGTTTCAATCGAGAGGGGCCATGCAAGATGATTCTCTACTTTTGCTTCTAAAGCAGTTAATCGCTCAGTCAAGACAAGTGCTTCATCTAAAATGAATTCTGTAAGTCCATTAGGCCTTAAATCTCCGCCGTAAACTAAAGTTGCAGATCGAGCTAATAAATGTCTCGCTAGATCTTGCGCCAGCTGCAAAAGCTGATCCGGATTTAAATGCGAACTTTCAAAATTGTCCTCATAACAATCTGAAATTGAAAGCCCTACTTTTAAATGAGATAAAGAATTAATATCTGAGGGATTCCATAATGGGGTTATTGCCTCAACTTCAATCATTGCATGCCAATCAGCTTCTTCCATAAAAACGGGCGGATCTGGATAACATACCTTTTTGACTCCTTTTTTCTTTAGCTCAAACATTTTCCTTACTTCAGGAGGGCGAAAAATTAATTGTGTCTCATCAGAAAACCAGTTTTTTTTCTGATATTCTTCTAAGATTTTTTTTGAATACTGAAATCGGATAGTTTCTGTAAGTGCAGACGATAAAATCCTTAGTACTTCCAATTCACTCAAGTTACTTACTGTTGGAACGCTTATACAAGGGACATTAGATGATGCTGGAAAAATTCTATCCTCATACTCATTCAAACAATTAACAACGAGAATTGGTCTATCTTTTTGCTTGGCACTAAGTATTTCTCTTTGACACCAATATCTAGAAAAGTACGAATCCGTTTCAAATGCAATCAAAGTAGCGTCTGATATATGTTTTTCTATTTCATCCGAAAATGAAAAACCTGCAGCAATCTCTGTCACATCAAAAAAGCGCCCTATATTAGTTTGATCAATGAAGTCTTTTACTTTTTTTACATATGTCCTTCCTTCCCGCTCTGATTTAGAGTGGCTTAAAAAAATCTTAATTGAATCACTATTACCTGTCTTTTCATTTTTTCCACCACAAAGACCATGTCGATATATTTCATGTGATAAAGAAACTAGTGCAATTAAATACTTATTATCAAGTTGCCAATCATAAGCTCTAATGCAATTTAACCCATTTAATGGCCCTTGGTGGTTCAATCCATAAGTATCTAGCGCTACAGGAACTATTTTTATCGATTCATCGACTTGAAACGATTGAATATATTCTTTCCAAGCTTCATTACCTAATGTGTTTAAACTAGTAAAAACAAAAATCACATTGCGCTGAGCATTCGTAATAGGGATATTATTTGGGGCTTTATTCCCATTTGATGAGCTATAGAAAAATAGCGGTAAATTAATAGCTCTAGAAAATGGCTTATTTTTATCTCTTGAAAAATTATTTTTTACAATATCAATAATAGGTTCAGCTAACTCTTGATCAGAAGGACTCCAAACAAAATGAATTGAAAGAGGCGCTATATAGTGATTGAACATGAATAACTCCAATTAATAAAATCAGACAACTATTTTTCCAGTATCTTGTGAGACACGTTTATGTGAGATGTCAAATTGACAAGGATCTGAAACAACTATATTTAAAGACGTTCTATTATTATTATATATATCATTTATTATTTCTTTGGCCTTATTTGAGCTATCTAAAGAAATCTTTTTAAAGCCTGGCTTAGAAATGTAATCCACAGAATCTAAGTCGACCTCTCTAGCATCAGAGCCAAAATAGAAGAAAAATTCAGACAATAGTACATCTTCACAATGCCCAGTATCGCGTTCTAGATTGATTGTATTTGTTGAACCATCAGGATTGCTATGGTGGGAGTTTTCCTGTATCCAATTATGGTGGGGATCTTTATGGTAAATATTATCACCCACCATTTTTAATTGACTTCCATTTCTACATGGCCTTTTGAGAATATAACGAGGATCAGCCCAATATTCTTCAAAAGTCATTTTTTCTGTAACTTTCATTAAAACTATACACTTTCGATAAACACCCGTTCCCAAATTTCGTCCTGCCACACCCAAAATCCAGTCGTTAGGCTGAGCGCTTTTCCGAATTTGGGGTTTACAAGTGGCTAGGGAGCAATAACCAAAGAAAGGGTTAGGAGCAAAACCAAAGTCTCTGGCAATTACATATATATATAAATTTGAACCCCTAGAAATTAACATACTGAATTAAATCCTTTTTTATCAGACGCAAGACTGCCATCAATATTTTCAAACCGACTCTCCCCCTCTAAGGCATTTATAATTGCATCAGAACGCCAAGCAACTCGAGAAGACTCATATTTCTCTAGATTTGTAGGGATTTCAACCTGATCTTTTAAACCATTTTCATATACACCTATAATTGGTTTTCCCAATTGATGGGCTAGTTCAATTTCCCAATTAACCCATGGTCTTGCATGGGTTTCTTTACCTATTACAACGATAACTTTGCTTGCCCAACGCATTTTCATCCGTAGTAATCTTTTAATAGTTTCATTACTAATTTTCTTTTCGTTCAAACGCCTTTGATTCTCGGGTTTTGCTCTTATTGAGCTATTCCTTATGTTATATTTTTTTTCAGAAAGAATCCTAGTAATGCTGTCTACGCTAGAGTCATCTTTATGATGATGACTAATAAAAACATTTCTTAAGGTCGCCATTTCTATTCCTATAAAATCTAATCTTTAGTTAATAATATTTTTAACTCTGTTTCTTTGTTAACGTGATAAAAATTCGAATTAAAACTTTTAATGCCTAAACTCTCATATAGTCCCGCATAAGAACATTCAAAAGTAACAACTTATGCTGGTTGCATATTAAAAAATAGCATTAGCTTAAAGCGGCAATATTTATAATGGATTAAATAGTTGGTTCGCTTCCATGAGATTAGCTAAACATTCTAGTTATTATTTTTCTGTTACCTTGCACTAAAAATCAACTTAGCATGAACAAAAAAAAATGAATAAGTTTAATGTTTTAATGTTTTAATGTTTTAATGTTTTAAAAATGATCATTTAGTTCCAATTGCAGCCACATCAAATTTTGGGTATAAAAACCAATAAGAATAACAAATAAAGAACTAAATGAAGTTCAAGTATGTTTGTTCTAGCGTTAATGAAATACCCCCAAATGCAGATAATAAGTTCATTAGTCCAAAGTAAGCCTTTGCCTACACTCATAATCACCAATCTACCAACACACTTCAATTTCCCGTGATCACACTCGAAAGTTATAAATTGATGAGAATCAATTGCATGGATGCAAGTTAAGCCATGGCTTCGCCATAAACGGTGAATACACGGCCTTTACGTTCACATCAGTTTTTAACTTGAGGGCATAGTGTGATCCTCGTGATTTAAAATTGACCGTCACTGAAAAAAAACGGTCAAAAAGAAGACTATTACCTATTGACAGAGTTAAGGCTCATATAGTGTTAAATGCGATCCAATTGCTTCTTAGTAGCAACAATCAGTTCGTTTATTGCTGAACCTCTATTTCCATCAATGTAAAGGTAATCTTGTAATAGTGGAGGGATATCCTCATGTTTAACACCTAAATTAACAACAATAAGGGACTTATTTTTCTTCATACGGTTACTTATAAAGAAATTTGACTCTGCTTCCGTCCACCCTGAATGCTTAGATAGAAAGTTGTTAGACATAAAAATCACACCTAAATCACATTCATTTAAACCTTCGTTTATTCTAGAAGTAATACTATCTCCTGGAACAATCTCTTCCTTGTCATACCATGCTTTAATCTGTGATTTTTGTAGTTCGCTAAAATATTTATCGACTATTCCTTTATCGCTAGATGAATGTGACAAGAAAATTTTTTGTTTTTGCATTATAGGAGCTCCCCAAACCTCATACATTTGTTTCCTATCGGGAAACAAAAATAATTCATTAGCATCGCTGGAAAAGGAGATTTCAACCATTTCCGAGTCACAGAAAGTAGTGATCGAGTAACCTTTCCTAGAAAAAGCTGCTTCTGTGAGTTCATCCATCAGAACATTAAAAGTACGGCTTTTGTTAGGATGATGAATAGACAGCCAATGATCAAAGTCAGAATCATCTTTTTCGAAATTCAAGAAAAGAAATAACTCTAAATTGTAGGGGTTGTTATTAATTAAAACACCGCAGCCTACAAGAGTTTGACTATCAAACCTATCAAGTACTTCTTTAACAAAAATCTTTTCTTCTTGCCGATTCCCGTAGTCCAGTGAAAACAGATACATTTTGTGGTTCATTTTTGATAATAACCCTTATAATTACCGACGATAAACTTGGCTTATACTGAGCATTTAACAGCGTTTTACCGAGAATCCCCGTTAACACTCAATATGACAGTTGCCAGTATTATCAAAGTGCGATTTTAACAATTTAATTATTAGTAACTTATGCATAGCTACAAGGAATTACAAGATTTAGGCTACTCTATAAACGACAGTTGATTGTTTTTACGTCAAGACGACGAATGACTACATATCGCTCTTTGTCGACAAAGAAACATATCTAGTTCTAAAAAGAGTAAAATAACTTTACTGCTTAAAACTTATTTAATCCCTGAATCCAAATACCAAATCATCACTTTTAAATGCCGTAAATTTCGCAACATTTAAAGCTTCGCTTTTCGCGCGAGCAAGCTCAGCGCCTACAACCCAAAGCGCGAGGTAAACTCCCGCCTACATTTATAAACACCAATTTACCCACACACTCTCATTCCCCGTGATCACACCTGAAACTTAGTTAATGATGAGTAATTTACAGCATGGATGCTGTAAAAAGCGTAGCTTGGCCACGGATGGCCTATCTACGCTGGTTACGTTCACATCATTAACGTAAGTTGAAGATACAGTGTGATCCTCGGGTGCGCCGTAGGATTCCAAAGGGCGGTCGGCGGCAGCCGCCCTTTGGTTGCCATCGCCAACGCGATATAACCTCGAATAGAGGTTTTTAAATCCCTTAATCCCACGCAAAAAAACAATTTATGAGCGCGAGATAAACCCACGCCTACAACCCAAAGCGCGATGTAAAATCGCGACTACGCTACGGCTACACGTCATACCTTGGCTTTTCTTCCGCCACTAAATCAAGCCCTGTACTTGGTTGCTGATATTTAAAACTAGCCGCTTCTTCAAAATAACCTTTCTTTACCCATAACTTTGCACTGTTAGCCTGTGCAACCTGATACGCCCAATCACTAACCGAAAGCGACTTATCTGAATCACAATTAAAGTAATCACTAAGTTCAGTTGTTAAATGCTGGCTATTAATCACTAAATTTTGTTCTTGCCAGCGTTCGCGGTGAAGTTGCGCAGCTAAAAAGTCACTTTTACTGTTATTACAGGTGCTATGTGCTGCCACAAAGTTATGACCTAAATCATTTGCGTAGCGAGCAAACGGTATAAAGTGATCAACCTCGGTTTTACTGTTCAATGGTTTTTCGCAATAAAAACAATTACCGTGCTGAAGCTCTATCAACACAGGCTTTGCCTTACTCAGTGCATTGCGATCAAAGCCGAATAAAAAATCATGTAGTTGGCTTTGTGGGCCAATTAAGGCTTGGTTATGCTTAATACTTTGAATTTTTTGCAGCCATGCATTTTTTGCTAAATAAACAACTAGGTCGTAAAAACGCCTAAAGCAGCCTGCAATACCTTCATTTAAGGTGATGTATGATTGGCCTTTAATATGGGGATACAAGAAACACTCTTCTTTGCCATTTAATTTTTGTAATAGCCAAAGCGGGCCGTCTTTAATGGTTTGTAATGTTGAACTGCGTATATTTTTCCAACCGTGGCTCTTTTTTAATTGGCTAATTGAATTAATATTATTTAATTTTGCATCATGAAGCGTAGTTATAATTTTGGCTTGTTTATTAGAGTTGGTATTTTGTAAAAGTAGTTGCTCTCTATTATTACCAATTGCGCCAAATGGCGATGCTTGGTGCCAATATAAAGTAATAAATTTATCGACTAATTCATCAAATTTTATTTGTAACTGTGCTTGCGGATCGGCGTGATGTTTTTCGATACTAATATCAGCCAGTGCGTGTAAAAGTGCAAACTTATAAGTAGCACTAAAATCACCTTCAACTAATAAGCGCTGAATATAAGCAATAAAGTCGAGCTGTTGCTGCATTGCTCCAATCATAAAACGTGCACTACTTTAAAAAGTGCATTTAGCCACACTTCACTTTCACGCTCTGGGCGCTGATCAACACTTTGCCATTGTTTAATAGCTTTTAACTGCGTATGGCTAAGTAAATGCGTTAAAGCATTTTCGTTTAAATCGGTAAATTCACGACCATTATGCACACGCTCTGTATCGCCATATTTAAACGATACATACAAAACGCCATTCGGTTTAAGCGCACGTTGTAGGTTTAAAAACACCTGCGGTAACTCAGCTTTTGGAACGTGTAATAAACTAGCGCAGCACCAAATCCCGTCGTATTGATTTACACAATTTAGCTCTTGGAATGTTTTAACCGCTACAGGTTGTTGTAAGTAACTGCTTGCCAACTCTGCCAGATCTGGGCTTGCATCAAACGCACTTACAGTGAAACCCTGCGCTTTAAAAAATGCGGCATCGCGCGCACTGCCACAACCGGCATCTAAAATACTCCCGTGCTGTGCAACGTGCGGTAAAAACTCAGCATAAAGCGCCGACATATCAACGTTAAGTGTTGAGTCGCTAAAAGCTTTGGCATTTTGGTTGTAATAAGTAAGTGTGGTGTTTGACACGAGACTCACCGCTCCTTGGCTAATCGTTTAACAGCTAAGATACTGTTAATACTGCATTCATTATTTGTTTAATCTACAGGAACAAGCGCATTAAATATAGGCTTAATAAGTAGAAATTTTTAAATTAATACGCTGTTATTATTAAGTGCTTATGTTGAGCACTGAGCGCGATATAAATCACGCTAAACGTTTTTCGTTACTTTTTTCTCAACCAAAAAAGACTCGCAGGCACCGAAATCCACGCTTGTTTACCTAATGAATCAAGATAAACAGCGACTTCTTCTTTACTGCCTGGGCTGAAATATGGCGGCTGTTGTTCTTTTAGTTTTTCTTGGCCGGTGAGTATTTTGCTAAAGTGTTTATTTTGCTGCTGGAGCATTTTTTTATATTCGTTAGCGGGTTTTGAATCACCATGCTTTACAAAAGCACTTAGCGCACGGCTTGCTGTTGTGTGTAGTTCTTGAAAATCAAAGTCGGCCAATAGAGCATCTAACTTGTCCCATTGTTTATTAATGATTAGGCAGTTCATTAATAAAAAGCGGTTTGCTTGATTGTCGTTTGGGTTTAGCTTTAATAACGCTTCGAGTTCTGACTGCGCTTTTTGGGTATAACCATGCAGCGCATGTATTTTTGCTCGATGCGCGCGAAGCATCATATAAGGGCGGGTTTCGTGCAAGCCCCAAAAGTGCCCTGTGTTATCTTTAATAAATTGCTTTGTTATGAGCCCACTTTCCATTATGTCTAGCAACATTTGTATTGGCTCAAGTGCTTTTAGCTCGGTGTCGGCAAGTACCAGTTCAAGTAATTCATCAAGCTCATCCAATTCATCCGGTTCTTCGTCTAAAAAGCTGTTGTTAAATTCGACCTCATCTTCATCACTTAAAGTTAGGTCGTTACTAAATCGAAGTTCAAAAATAGCGTCGGCCATAAAATACACATAATTACGTTTATATTCTTGGGCGTTATATTGGGCAAATTCACCAAATTCTTTTGTTGCTGCTTTTTCATTAGAAAATGCTTTTAAAACGCTGCTTAGGTTATTAAGAGCCTGCTTTTGCCCTGCATCAAGCATACGTTTATTTATATTTTTAAGCGCCTGTAAAACCCCTTTACAGTAACTTGGTAGGGGCATGTTCGGCTTTAACGAATCCCGATAGTCTTGCTTGGATAGGCTGCATTTTGTTGGCATTTTTAATTCGTTTTGAATCACTTTATCCATGCTTTGGTTATACAACGCCATTAAGCTTTCGAGGTATTTTATCTCGCTCTCTTTTTGAAGGTTAATATCTCCAAATAAATCAGGTTGCCACTCGCTTGGGGGAAGCATTTGGGGTAATGCACCTAACCCCATTAAATAACCTTGTATAAAATAGTAGTTTGGTTGTTTAGTGCTTAATTCACTGAGTTTTATAACATTGTTGCGAATTTTAGTTGGCGACATAACGTGCCCTGCTATGTATAAATTTATTATTAGTGTACCCATAGATAAGGTTACCAACAACGCTAGTTTGGTTGTTTTATCCTAAAATTAATTTTCAACGAAATATTTACAAATTTAAACAAACCCGCGCCGCTAAAATACAAAAGCTGGTTTATACTGTTGTAATAATGAGCAAAATAATAACTATGAGGCGTAATGAATAAATTAATTACCATATTTTTATGTTTGCTGTTTACGGCTCCATTTAATGTATTTGCTTGTGAAAGAACCTTTAGCGTGGCATCGCACGATGCTTTTTGGCCGCCTTATGTAATGGGTATTAACGGTAAACTGCAAGGCTTGGAGGTTGATGCGCTCAACATTATATTTGCTGACTCCCCTATTTGTTTTGAAGTTAAGTTACTACCAAATTCTAAGCGGGCTTTTATTGAGCTTAAATACGGCCGTATTGATTTGGAGTGGGCTGCAAGTTATACAGATGAACGCGCTAAATATGTGCACTTTAGTGATAACTACCGAACTGAGGTTATGCGCTTATACGAAAACAAAAATAATCAGCATAGTGTTAAAAACCTCGAAGACATTTTTAAACAAGGCTTAATTGTTGGCGCTAACTTTGGAAGCTATTACGGTGAGGAGTTTGAGCAATATAAAACTAAATATAAAAAGCAGATTGAATACACCAGTGCAACCAGTAAACGCTTTGAAATGCTTAATAAACAACGTATTGATTTTGCTATTGAAGACGAGTTAGTGGGTGCTTATTTTGGCCAAAAGGGCTCAAATATAAAATTAGTAACCAACATTGAGTATGTAAATAAAGACGATATTTATTTAATGTTTAGCAAAAAAACGGTGTCGGTTACTGAGCTTGCAGTAATTAATGAGCATATAAACAAAAACAAAACAGCACTTAAAGCGCTGTTTAAATACTAGGAGTGTAATGAAAACTTTATTTTTAACATTTACTACACTGCTATTTACTCACTTTAATGCCCTTGCGTGTTCAAAAACATTGGTAATGGGCACTAACGAAACTAATTGGCCGCCTTACCTTGTTAAGCAAGGTGATACATTTTTAGGCACAGAAGTGGATGCTGTAAACGCTATTTTTAAAGATTCAAAATTTTGTATTAAATGGACTTATTTCCCGAGTTTTTCGCGTGTTCAAGCTGAGCTTAAAAATGGCCGAGTAGATATAACCTACGCGGCAAGTTACACAAAAAAACGTGCTCAATATGCGCACTTTAGTTTGCCCTACCGCGAAGAAATAATGCTGCTTTATAAACACAAAGATTCGGCTGATGTAAACAGCTTGGCTGATCTTTTTAGTCAAGATTTTACAGCAGGTATTAACCGAGGAAGCTTTTTTGGTGATGAGCTTGAACAACTCAAAACCAAATATTCAAAACAGGTCGTGCTTACTGCTCAAGCAAATAATAGATTTAGCATGTTAGATAAAAAGCGAATCGACTATGTTATTGAAGACTCTGCGGTTGCGCAGTACTTTGTAAAAAAACACTCCTCAATTTCGCAGGTAAAAACTATTACACCGATTAACGTTAACAATGTGCATTTTATGCTAAGCAAGAAGTCGCTAACACCTGATGACGTGGCGACTGTTAATCAGTTAATTACTAGAAATGAGGCGGCTATAAAGTCAATTTATCAACCTGTGCATTAAAACATAGGTAATAACTCAGCTATTTGGCGCCTCCTCTTTAATATTGCTTGGCATTAGTAATTATTTACATTGTGGCTGTGAGTACACTCAACGCCACATACGCTAAAAATAGTGACTTAAAACCGAGAATTGCCGTTATTTTTACTTGGTTATAAATTAGCTGCCTTTTATCTTTCATTCGTTGTGGCTGATCTGTATAATTCGCCAGCTAATTTACCCTATTGTCTGGTTCTTGTTTGTGGCGTTTTGCTGCAGCGTACTCCTGTCAGTACTAATCTAGGATTACCTTTTTTGATCTCCACCGCAAATATTACGATGCAGTTTGGCGCAGAGCCGTTGTTTGAAAACATTTCAGCTAAATTTGGTAACGGTAACCGTTACGGTTTAATTGGCGCTAACGGCTGCGGCAAGTCGACTTTCATGAAAATTTTAAGCGGTGCGCTTGTTCCAAGTGCGGGTAATGTGTCTATTACTCCAGGGTTAAAAGTAGGTAACCTAAGCCAAGACCAGTTTGCTTTTGAGCAATACAGCGTTGTAGACGCGGTAATTATGGGCGACGTGGAGCTTTGGAAAGTAAAGCAAGAACGCGAACGTATTTACTCGTTACCAGAAATGAGCGAAGAAGACGGTATGAAAGTTGCCGATCTTGAAAGTGTATTTGCTGAAATGGACGGTTACACGGCAGAAAGCCGCGCTGAAGAAATTTTGCTTGAAGCGGGTATCGATAAAGAATTTCATTACGGTTTAATGGCAAACGTTGCTCCAGGTTGGAAACTACGTGTGCTTTTAGCGCAGGCGTTATTTGCAAACCCTGACATTTTGCTACTTGATGAGCCTACCAATAACTTGGATATTCATACAATTACGTGGCTTGCTAACGAGCTTAACAAACGTAAATGTACGATGATTATTATTTCGCATGACCGTCACTTTTTAAACTCGGTATGTACACACATGGCCGATATTGATTACGGTGAGCTGCGTATTTACCCTGGTAACTATGAGAAATTTTTAGAAGCTGCGGGCTTACAACGCGAGCAACTTTTAGCTGAAAACGCTAAAAAGAGCGCTGAAATTGACGAGCTACAAGACTTTGTTAACCGTTTTGGTGCTAACGCTTCAAAAGCTAAGCAAGCAAGTTCGCGCGCTAAAAAAATGGATAAAATTAAGCTTGATGAAGTTAAATCTTCAAGCCGTATGAGCCCATCGCTTTCGTTTGACGAAGGTAAAAAAATGTATCGTCAGGCGCTTGAAGTTAATAAGCTTGGCCATGGTTTTGATGGCGAAACGTTATTTAGCGGCGGCGACTTTTTACTTGAAGCAGGCGCTAAGCTTGCCGTAATTGGCGAAAATGGTGTGGGTAAAACTACATTTTTACGCTGTTTAGTAGACGAGCTTAAAAGTAATGAAGGCGAAATTAAATGGTCTGAAAATGCGAGCTTTGGTTATTGCCCGCAAGACAGCACTAAAGATTTTGATAACGATTTAACGTTGTTTGATTGGATGTCGCAATGGCGTACAGCTAAGCACAACGATTTAATGGTTCGTGGCATGTTAGGCCGTTTGTTGTTTACAGCAGACGATTCAAACAAAAAAGCGCGTAACTGTTCTGGTGGTGAAAAAAACCGTTTGTTATTTGGTAAATTAATGATGCAAGACGTAAACGTGCTTGTTATGGACGAACCAACTAACCACATGGATATGGAAGCCATTGAAGCGCTTAACAACGCGCTTAAAGACTTTGAAGGTACGCTTATTTTTGTAAGCCATGACCGAGAGTTTGTTTCGTCATTAGCTACACGTATCATTGATATTAAAGATAAAAAAGTAATCGACTTCCAAGGTACGTTTGACGAATACCTAGCAAGTTGTGAAGAGAAAAAAGCGTAAACTTTTTCTTATTGCTTATAAAAACGGTGCTAAATTTAGCGCCGTTTTTTATGTGTGGAATTTGAGTTTAACTATAAAATTAATAAAGGCTTAAATAAATAATTCACTAAGAGGTTAAGAGACGCTACGCTTTTAGAGTCAGTGATAAAATACTCGTTTTCTGGCTTGGCTCTTCTCATTTACTCCTCTTTGGCTTCTCCTAGTGCAATAGTTTTTCAAGTAAATAGTTCACTAATGGTGATATAAGACGCAGCGCTTTTAAAGTAAGTGATAAAATACTCGTTTTCTGGCTTGGCTCTTCTCATTTACTCCTCTTTGGCTTCTCCTAGTGTAATAGTTTTTCAAGTAAATAGTTCACTAATGGTGATATAAGACGCAGCGCTTTTAAAGTAAGTGATAAAATAAAAAACACTGTTTTTTGACTTAATTTTTCTTAGTTACTGCAGCATCGCTTTCTCTTATGCAATTAATGACTCTTATCGCAGAGCTAATTATTCACATTATTTTATTGGTAATTACTACACACATCACTGCTTTAAATCTAGTCATATTCTCCTGTAAGTCTTTGTCACTTAATGCTAATGTTGATGGAGTGAATTATTTAAAACTTTAATAGCTAAACCAAGAGGTAACTATGTCTAATTGGGTTGAAGCAACAGTAAAAAATGTCACGTGGTGGAGCAAAACACTCTTTAGCTTAACCGTTAATGCAAACGTAGAGCCGTTTAAAGCTGGTCAATTTACAAAGCTTTCAATAATGGATGGCGACAAACGTATTGCTCGGGCTTATTCATATGTGAATGCCCCTGAAAACCCCGATCTCGAGTTTTATCTTATTAACGTAATTGACGGTTTGCTTTCTCCTCGTTTAGCTACCTTACAACCTGGCGACACAGTATTAATAGAACAACACGCAACCGGCTTTTTTGCCCTTGATGAAATACCACAAAGTGATCAGCTTTGGATGTTAGGGACTGGCACTGCCATAGGCCCTTTTTTATCAATTTTACAACAGCCCCATGTATGGAAAAAATACAAAACTATAAATTTAGTGCATGGCGTACGTTTTAATAACGACTTAAGCTATCAGGCACTTATTAACGAGCTATTAAGAGTGTACCCAGCACAACTCAACTATATTCCTGTTGTAAGTAGAGAGGAGCCATTACAAGGCTTAAATGGGCGAATTACTAACGCAATTGAGAGCAACCGCTTGTTTGAATATGTAAAGTTAAACCCAAAGCCCAGTAACGCGCAATTTATGATTTGCGGAAATCCACAAATGGTAAAAGACACAACCGCGCTACTTCTCGATAAAAACTTTACGCGTAACCGCCGTAAAAACCCCGGCAATATCACGGTAGAGCAGTACTGGTAGGCTTCAGTAGTGGTATTAACTACCCGATAACGTTAAAATTTGCTATGTTGCACCCTTATACTAATTTTATCAAAAATATGATCATTCTATCGCATTAAATAACTCACTAACTGCGTTAAAAGTTATTCATATAGAACAACTATATGTCACAATTTTTGCGTTGTTATTGTGCTATTTTTTAACGCTATAATAGATCGCCTATTTAATGTAATTGGTATTACACGTATTTAGTGTTCATTTTAGGAAAGTTATGAAACCGTTATCTATTATTTTAGCCTCTTTAATCACTACCGTTGCGCTAATTACTTATGCCGCAGAGCAAAGCGAGCCTGAGCAAAAAGAGCCACAGGTTGAAGCTCAAACAAGCGTTGAAAAGCCAAAAGTTGAAAATGAGCAATCAGTAACTCAAACCAACACTGACAACAAAGTAAATACGCTTGAATACAAAGCGCCAGAGCTTAAAAAGCCAATAATTGATGCAACTAAACCAGACGATTCAAAGGTATTAGGTAACGAGCAAATTAAACCTGCTGAAAAGCCTAAAAATAAAATAGAAAAAGCAGTCGCAGTAGCCGAAGCTGAAAAAGCAGTTACGCAAGCAAAAGAGGCTCTTACAGTTAAGCAGCAAACTAAAGCTAAACAATCGCGCGAATCACTTGCTGTGGTAGAGCAGCTAGTTAAAGCATATAACGCACGTAACATTGAAGAGTTTCTTCGTGTATATGCCGAAGATGTTGAGTTTTATATTTTCCCTAATGAGCTATTATTTAAAGGTAAAGAAAAACTAATAGAACGTTATGGGCTAATGTTTAAAAAGTTAAAGTGTATTCACTCATCACCAATTAAGCGCATAGTGCACGGTGATATAGTGATTGATCACGAACTTTCAGAAACTTGTTCAACTGACGAAAACGTAGTTGATAAACGCTCAGAACTTATCTCGAGTTATCAAATTAAAGATGGGAAAATAGTACGCGTACTGTTTTTTAGATAAAGGCTTTAAATGCAAATAAATGACGACAAAAAAATTCGCTTAATGTATCGCATTGAGCCAGGTTGCCTTGGACCTAAGGGTGCTGAGCATATTGAAGATTTTTGTCGTTTTGCAAACAAGCATATTAAATCCCCCTTTTATGGCCAATTTGTATTTTTACCACGTTACGATAAAACCATAGACGAGCGACAATACAGCGTTAACAGCCGCAATTTATCACTTGCTCAAGCTCGGGCTTACTTAAAGCACTTTGATATTAATATTGAAGAATTTGAAGAACAACTCGACGAGCTCCTCACAAAAGCGATTGATTTATACTTTAAGCGATAGCGTTTAATTGCTGTTGCTTAGGTATTGCCTCCCCTCAAACGTACATTTTTATTTATTTTAATTATTATTAAAAATATAAGTAATTTCTTTCACAAAGATAAGGTAATCAGTAATAACTGAGAGAAATCAGATCAGGCAATATGTATCACTACTCTAAAAGCGCAGCGCCTCTTAACCTCTTTGTGAATAATTAGCTCTTTAAAAGCTTTTATTTGCACAATGAGAAGTAAAAGAGGGGTAAATGAGAAAAGCCAAAACCAGTGTTTTTATGTTTTATCACTACTCTAAAAGCGCAGCGCCTCTTAACCTCTTTGTGAATAATTAGCCCTTTAAAAGCTTTTATTTGCACAATGAGAAGTAAAAGAGAAGTAAATGAGAAAAGCCAAAACCAGTATTTTTATGTTTTATCACTACTCTAAAAGCACATCGCCTCTTAACCTCTTTGTGAATAATTCGCCCTTTAAAAGCTTTTATTTGCACAATGAGAAGTAAAAGAGGGATAAATGAGAAAAGCCAAAACCAGTATTTTTATGTTTTATCACTACTCTAAAAGCGCAGCGCCTCTTAACCTCTTTGTGAATAATTCGCCCTTTAAAAGCTTTAATTGCACAATGAGAAGTAAAAGAGGGGTAAATGAGAAAAGCTAAAACCAGTGTTTTTATGTTTTATCACTACTCTAAAAGCGCAGCGCCTCTTAACCTCTTTGTGAATTAATTAACTAAATATTTTAAAAGCCTTAAAAACAAAAAAGCGGTGTTAATTTTAACACCGCTTAATGCGAAATATATTTAGCTTTAGTAAGCTTGGGTTACAACATAGGTTTTATAACATCAAACACAGCTTCTATATGGTCGTCTCTGTCGTTTAGTGCCGCTATGTAACGGTATTTTTCGCCGCCTGCGTTTTCGAATATTTCACGGTTTTCACCTTCTAACTCTTCAAGTGTTTCTAGGCAGTCGGCGCTAAAAGCAGGACTTATAATAGCTACATCGGTAATACCTTCATCAGGTAAGGCTGCAAGAGTTGCGTCGGTATAAGGCTTTAACCACTCTGCTTTACCAAATCGACTTTGAAAAGTACTAATTACTTTGTCTTTATCAAGGCCTAGTTTTTCGACAACTAAACGCGTGGTTTGTAAACATAGGCAATGGTACGGATCGCCGCGATCTAAAAACAATTTAGGCATACCGTGATATGAAAAAACAATTTTTTGTGGCATACCATTCGCTTCTAAATCCTCACTAATGCTATTAGCAAGTGACTCAATATAACGGGTGTTTTTATGATAGCCATTAATAAAATGCAGCTCTGGCACCCAGCGCCATTTACGCAGTACGCTCGATACAGCATCAAACGTAGAACCCGTAGTTGGGCTAGAATATTGCGGGTACATTGGTAAAATAATTATACGCGTTAAGCCTTTATCACGAAGCTCTTCAAGGCCTGCCTCTATTGAAGGGTTGCCATAACGCATTGCCATTACGACTTCAGTATTGGTATAACCTTGCTCTTTTAATAAGGTATTTAACTTTACACTTTGCTGGCGAGTAATGTGGGTCAGTGGTGAGCCGTTTTCGGTCCATATACTCTCGTATAATTTAGCCGAACGTTTAGGGCGTACGCGTAAAATAATGCCATGTAAAATTATCATCCATACTAAGCGTGGTATTTCTACAATGCGTGGATCTGATAAAAATTCGCGTAAATATGTACGAAGCGCAGCCGCTGTTGGTGCATCAGGGCTGCCTAGGTTAGTTAGCAGTATTCCCGTTTTTTGGTTAAAACGCCCATCATGGGGGTTGTCAGTAACCGCAGAAAATCGCGACACAGAGTGCTCCTTCAAGCAAATTCAATAATCTATTTTATGCACATTGTAACGAAAAAAACTGCGGTTTAGATCAATCATTTAGCAGTTTTCACCATTATTCTGAACGGAGTTGGTTTTTTCGATTCTAGCTGTTGGAGTTTTTCTATCGATTTACTGCCAAATACATGACCTTTGGGCAGCAACATTATGCCCGTATGGCTGTGTAGAGCATGGCCCAGTACCATTTGATCTTTGAGTTCATGGGCGTTACAAATTAGCACTGATCCTGCTGAACTTTTTTGTTCGTGTAGTTTTGCATGGCTTGCTTCAAGTGCACGTACAATTTTAGGATGATAAAACGATCCACTATAAAGTTTTACACTTTCGAGTGCGTCATCGTGGCGCTGCTTTTCATCACTTGCATTGCTCTGCTCAAACGCATCCCAATAGTCGCGCGCTAAACCTAGCACCATAGCGCCTATTGGTATGTCGTTTCCGGCAAGGCCTTTGGGCATTCCGTTTCCGTTAAAGCGCTCAAACTGATAATAAATAGCATCCGACAAGTCATGTAAATGTATTGCTGGCATTAACATTAATTGTGCAGTACTTGGGTGAGTATAAAAGGTTTTGCGTTGTTGCTCGTTTAAGCGGTTAACTGGTTTTTTATAAAGATCAGGATCCATAGCAAGCAAGCCTATTTGCGCCAAGTAACCAGCCATAGGGGCAAGATCAATGCTTTTTTGCGACAAGTTTAAGTAAAGTGCTATTTGTGTGCAGGTATTAGCAATATTTTGTGCTTTGTTGCCATCTAGGTAAGGGTTTGCGTTAACAAAATTATATAGCAGCTCTACGGTCGATTTATGCTCTTGTTTTTCGCGCTCGTTGGCGTCTTCAAGCTTTTTTAAAACCTGTTTGATTTGTAAGGTGCGTTTTTCTACCCGTTGTTCAAGCGAATTATTAAGCTCTAGCAACTCTTGGTTTTGCGCTTTAACTTGTGCTTCTAATTTTTGATTTTGTTTTTTTAGTGCAAATTTTTCTAGGCTATCTCTAATGCTACGAAGTAATAAATCGTTTTGCCAAGGCTTTTGAATATAACCATTTATTTGGCCCTGATTAACAGCCGCTAAGGTGGTTTGTATGTCGGCGTAACCGGTTAATAAAATGCGTTGGGTGTCGGGTGCCAGCGCACGCGCTTTTTCTAAAAACTCGGCACCGTTCATTACCGGCATACGCATATCGCTAATAATTAAACCAAACTCATGATTTTTAAAAAGTGTTAATGCGTTTTGCGGATTATCGCAAACAATAACCGTTAAGCCATTTACTTCAAGTAGTCGTGTTAACGTACGTAGTACTATTTCATCATCATCAATGCAAAGTACATCAACCTGATTTATTGGTGTGCTTGGTGTTACTTGAGTCATTGAGTCGCCTTTAAATTACTTCTGGTTAAATAATAGCTTAAAAAAATATTCTATGGTGTGTTTGTGACTACCTTTTATATTAAGTGGTATTTATATAATGGAGTTATTAGCAATAAGTGGATAATTACTTATGCATAAAATTAGGACTTGGCTGCACTAAAGTTGCAAATTTGCATACAGACGACTAAACGTTAAGTATAAAGTTATCTATATGGATGAAAGGAATGAATGGATCAGATGGTAATTTTGAACGTGCTTTTTTAAACGAACAAAAGCTGCGCTTGGCCGCAGAACAATTACTCAAAGATAAAAGCACCGTTTTAGTTGCCATAAATAATGAACTACAAAAAAAAGTAGCCGATTTAGAACACCAGCAAATGCTGTTTGTGCAAACCGAAAAAATGGCAACCTTAGGAACGCTTTGTGCAGGCGTAGCCCACGAAATAAATACCCCGCTTGCCTATGCAATGAGTAATATAGAAAGCTTACAAAATTCTACCCCTTTGCTTATCACGTTGCTAAAACTTAACGAGCAATACTTAAACAATGAAATTAAAGAGAGCCGTTTTAAACACGAAATAGACATACTCAATTTACAGTATCCGTATGCGTGGCTTTATAACAATTTGCAGGGACAAGTTAACGACAGCGTTGAAGGACTCAAACGAATAAAACAAATTGTGCATGACTTATTAAACTTTGCCCACCCATCCTCCTCGCAAGATAAGCAACTAACCGATGTAACAACGGGTGCTAATAATGCTTTAAGATTATTAAGTAACAAACTCAAACTATGCGAGATAAAAACGCGGTTTGAACCACTACCACTTATTTGGTGCAATTTATCGTCAATTAATCAAATTTTTGTAAATCTATTAATGAATGCTTGGCAAGCATGCGAGCTTGATTTAGAAAAAGGCTGCATTATTGAAGTCAATATTTTTGAAGTAGACACAAATATCTGTATTGAGGTAAAAGATAATGGCTGTGGAATGAGTGAAGACACAATAGCGCATATGTTTGACCCTTTTTACACAACAAAAGAAGTCGGAAAAGGCACCGGTATGGGTATGACACTTGTATACGCTATGGTGAGCGATCACGATGGAAAAATAGAAGTTAACAGTACATTAGGCACAGGTACGACCATTCGCTGCCTATTACCTTTAAAAGCGTAAACTAACGAACAAAACCACAATGTAAATAAAAAGTTAATAGATCTTTTTTTGAAGTTTAATGCCCTTACAGCATGTATTTTAATCGATTAAAGGTGGTTTTTTCTTATCTTGAAATTTATTTGCATACTTAGACCAAATATTTAGTTTTTTTCATTTCTTTTTGTTTGCATATGTTGCTAGGATGTTTGCAACAGGTTATGAGCACCATAACCACACACATATTATAAGAACACAAAAAAACAGGGTCGTCACTATGCCAACATACCGTTTAAACACACTTGCTGTAGCCGTTGCTTTCGCGTTTAGCGCACCAAGCATTGTTAACGCAGAAGAAGCACCAGTGCAAGCTGCTAAAAACATTGAGCAAATATCTGTATTAGGATCGCGTGTATCTAACCGTACTTCTACTGAGTCTTCTTCTCCTATTGATTTAATTGACGCAGATGATTTAACCAAAGGTGGCTTTACCGAGCTTGGCCAAAGCCTGCAAGCGACAGCGCCTTCATTTAACTTTTCGCGTACACAAGTATCTGACGGTTCTGATTTATTTAGACCCGCCACACTTCGTGGCTTACAGCCAGATCAAACTCTTGTATTAGTAAATGGTAAACGTCGTCATAACCAATCGATTTTTGGCCTTAACGGTACAGTAGGCGCAGGCGCTGCGGGTACCGATATGAATGCCATTCCGCTAACGGCCCTTAAAGGCGTTGAAGTATTACGCGATGGCGCAGCAGCGCAATATGGCTCTGATGCTATTGCAGGCGTAATTAACTTATCTCTTAATAACTCAACCGGTATTACAACGGGTTTTGTACAATACGGCGGCACAAGTGAAGGTGACGGCGACACTATTTCAGCAGGTTTAAACCGTGGTTTTGAATTAGGTAACGAAGGCGGCTTTATTAACCTATCGCTTGAGTACCGTGATGCCGACGGCACTAACCGTGCAGAGCGCGATACGGGTGGTTCGCTTAATGTTGAACCAGGTACACTAAGTGAAGATGTACGCTGGGGCCAAGGTAACTCAGAAAGTGAATTCACTTCGTTATTTTACAACATGGCTTTACCAATGGGCGACGGCGAGCTTTACTCGTTTGGTGGCTACTCAGAGCGCACGGCGCTGGGTAATGGTTTTTACCGTAACTTTAACGAAGCCTCTAAAAACGTAACTCAAGTATATAGTGATGGTTTTTTACCGCGCATATATAACGAAGCACAAGATATTTCAGTAGCGCTTGGTTTTAAAGGCGATATAAACACAGATTGGACTTACGATGTATCTGCTGTTTATGGTGAAAACCAATACGATTTTACATCACGCAATACATTAAATGCTTCTTACGCGGCTGAGTATTTATTTAATAACCCAGATGCAAGCGATGCCGACATTGCAGCAAACTCAGGGCCTACTGGCGGTTACTCAGGTGGTTTTAGATTCGATCAAACAACGGTTAACCTTGATGTAAACGGTATTGTAGATATTGGCCGTAGTGAACCTTTATATGTAACAGTAGGCGCCGAATACCGTAAAGAAAACTACGAAATAGTGCCTGGCGATGAAGCATCATACGCGTGTGGTTTAGCAAATATGGATACCTCGTACCCATCAGTAAACGATCCGGATCAATTTGCACAGTGTGGTTTTCAGGCTTATAACGGCCTACGCCCTGAAGCGGCTAACGACAGCGACCGTAACAGCTACGCAGTTTATGTAGACGTAGAAACTATGATCACCGACGCATGGAACGTAAGTGGTGCGCTACGTTATGAAGATTTCTCAGATGCTGGGGATGATTTAATTGGTAAATTAGCAACACGTTATGAATTTTCAGATGACTTTGCAGTACGTGGTGCACTGTCTACTGGTTTTAGAGCGCCATCACTTCAACAAAGTGGTTATACAGCTTTTACAACTAACTTAGGCTCAGACGGTACCTTAACGCAGTCGTTCACTGCAAACACAGGGACCGCTTTCCCAAGTGCGTTAGGCGTAGATAGCTTAGAGCTTGAAACATCAACAAACTACAGCGCAGGTTTTGTTTACGATGTAACAAGCGAGCTTTCGTTAACGGTTGATTTTTACCGTGTTGAAATTGAAGACCGTATTACACTTGGCAGCTTGCTTTCGGCTGACGATGTATCGTTTAGCTCAGAAGCGGTTGCAGCGCTACAAGCAACTGGTGCAGTGCAAGCTAACTACTTCTCAAACTCGGTTGATTCTACTACGCAAGGTGTTGATATTATTGCATCGTACCGCACTGAAGTTGAAGGCGGTAATTTAGGAGTAACCTTTGCAGGTAACCTAAACGATACTAAAATAGACAGCGTAAACGCAGAAGACGGTATTCCTGAAGCGGTTGCTTTTGACGATTTACAACGTAGCTTTTTTACCGACGGACAACCGAGCGAACGTGCAACGCTTACGTTTGACTACGAACGCGATGCCTACACATCAACCATTCGCTTTAACTACTTTGGTGAAACAGACGTAAAATACTTTGGTAACGACCATATTTCATTACCTGGTGAGCTTTCGCCTACGGGGACATTTAAACCAACAAGTACGGTTGAGTCTGCTGTGTTAGTTGATTTAAATGTTAGTTACCAAATTAATGACATGTTTGCGCTTTCGGTAGGTGCCGATAACGTATTTGACGAAACACCAGACGAGCTAGGCGACGACGAAGTACTTAATTTTATCACCAACGGCGCATTTAAATATCCAGTACGTGCATTGCCATACGGTTTTGACGGCAGAACGTATTACGCAAAAGTAAGCTTTAGTTTTTAATTATCTTATAAAAAAGTAAAGCAAACTAAAGTAATATTAAGCGCAGTTATTAACTGCGCTTTTTTATGCTTTTTTATTATTAAAAAAGTACCTGTTGGGCATTAAAAATACTTGCGCGGTTGAAAATTAAGCCTACAATCGCCATCTCTTAAATAGGCCAATATAAAAGCCTCTTTATTATTTAACTTAAAATAACCATTAGTTTATAGGAAATATATGACTAAAAAATCTAAAGCAAAAACCGCAAACACCAGCGCGGTAGACACAGGGCGAGGCGTTATAAACCACAATGCACTAGCGGCGATGGTCACCTCTAAATTATTTAAACCACAAGTGGTTAAAGCTAAAAAAGGCAAAGGCTCGTTTAAACGTAGCAACAAACATTCAGGACAAGAGTCCTATTTAATCGCGGCTTAATTAGCACCGATCAAATAGGGCTTTTGAATATAGTAAGCTTTATACCTCGCTTTTACTTTTAGTTCTTTATTATTTTAACTTCCAAGCTGTCCTCTAAAAGCGCAGCGCCTCTAAACCTCTTTGTGAATAACAGCCCTTAAAATATGAATGCACAAAGAGAAGAAAAAGAGGAGTAAATGAGCAGACAAAGTCCATTTTTTTAAGCTATATGATATTTCACCATCGAGGCGCTGTGCGTTACACAAAGAAAACACGAGTAATGTTAGTCACTGGTCCTTGTTTTCTCTTTCACTTTTCGGTGATGATTAAGTTACTTGTTACTAATGCAGCCGACTAAATGTAAAAGCGGTGCTTTTAAACGCCAGCAAGCTGCACGTCTACAGGTGCTTATACTCAAGTTAGAAGTGTCATTTTTAACCTTTAAAACTATTATTTTTAACTGTTTGTGATGGGTTTTCACCAAATAGTTGCGTGTAATCTTTAGCAAATTGTCCCGCGTGCCAAAATCCCCAATTGGCTGCTATTACTGAAATGGGCTTATCTTGGTTTGGTTTTTTTAGCTCTCGCCTTACATTATTTAAGCGTGTTAAACGTAAAAACCGCAAAGGGTTAATTCCTAAAATACTCTCAAAGCTATATTGAAGTGTGCGCCTACTTACAAAAGCAAGCTCGCACAGCTCAGTTATGGTTATTGGGTTTTGTGGATTTGTGGCCACGTAATCTTTTACTTTATCTACTACGGCTTTTCGATGTTTATAACTTGGCGCAATATTTTGTTGTGGATTGTCTGCTTGTAATAAGTGTAGTGCCAACATGTTTAGCATATCTTGTTGCGATTCGGTTTTAAGTCCAAAGCCCTTGCCTACAACCATGCTATTAATTATTTGCCTTGCCGTTTGCAAAGATGAGTTACTCACCGATAAGCGAGCTGATTGTGCAGATACGAGGTTTTTCAATGTTACGCCTTGTAGCTGCGCCATATATTCAATTGAGTTCCAATCGATTACCAAACCATAAATATTAAATTGCTCAGGGGTTATCAGCTCAAAGTCGTTATCACTTGTACGGCACATAAATTGATTACTTGCCACACTTAAACCATTAATTTTACTTTGCTGTGACTGACAAGGAATGCCAAGCCAAACCGAATTAGGGGCTATGTTACATTGCTGACGAAGCGCTCGCTCAGTGTATTCTTTAAACACATGAATATTGGCGTAATCCGTTTCTTCAATACAACCATAAAAGCTGCCGTCGCTCATTTGATCGTATTTTTGCTGCCATTGAGTAAGGCTATGCGCTTGCTCGTCTATATCGTGTGTTTGCACCTTGCTCTTTAGTGGTGCGTTAAAGCTACTTTGCTGCGCCATATCGGGGATGCTCTTTTTCGTTACACTTTCATTATGCTTAAGTTAACACCGCTTTGCGTGTGTAACCAATTGAATTGGATTAATAAATAATCTTTTGCCGAAATTCGATAGTTACTTGGTACAAAATAAGCTGTCTTGTAACTATTCAATATTGATTTATAGCTAAAGATGCGGCTAAACCTATACCAAGGTTGATCATATTAGTTATGTGGAGTAAATCATGGGGCAAGCGTACAGTTACACTTTAGGTACACATACTTATAAATTCAAGAACTTAGCCCAGTTAATGGCTAAAGCTACACCGCAGCGTTCGGGTGATCGCTTAGCGGGCGTAATTGCACAATCAGCACAAGAACGTGCTGTGGCACAAATGACATTGGCGGATATTCCTCTTAAAACATTTTTAAATGAGGTACTTATTCCCTACGAAGATGACGAAATTACACGCTTAATTATTGACGAGCACGATGCGAATGCCTTTATGGCTATTGCACATTTAACCGTAGGCGATTTTCGTAATTGGCTTTTAAGTGACTTTGCAACACCTGCTGTACTTGCAAGTATAAGACAAGGTATTACGCCGGAAATGGCTGCTGCAGTTAGCAAAATAATGCGCAATCAAGATCTCATATTAATTGCTAAAAAGTGCCATGTTACGAGTGCTTTTAGAAATACTATTGGCCTCCCCGGGCATTTATCTACACGTTTACAACCAAATCACCCAACTGACGATATTAATGGTATTGCTGCATGCATGCTTGATGGTTTGCTATACGGTAATGGCGATGCAGTAATAGGTATAAACCCTGCAACCGATAACGTTGCCCAAGCCATTAAGTTAATGACGTTAATGGATGATGTTATTCAAAAGTACGCCATGCCGACCCAAAGCTGCGTGCTCACCCATGTTACTAACACCATTGAATGTATAGAAGCTGGCGCACCAGTTGATTTAGTATTTCAGTCGATTGGTGGCACAGAGGCTACTAATTCAAGTTTTGGTTTTAATTTAAATACCTTGGCTGAAGCGCAAGATGCCGCTTTGAGTTTAAAGCGTGGCACTGTTGGCAATAATGTAATGTATTTTGAAACTGGGCAAGGCAGTTCGCTTTCAGCAAATGCGCATCATGAGCTTGATCAGCAAACGTGCGAAGCTCGCGCTTATGCCGTTGCTCGTAAGTTTAACCCGTTACTGGTTAATACCGTGGTGGGGTTTATTGGCCCTGAATATTTGTTTGATGGTAAAGAAATTACCCGAGCAGGACTTGAGGATCATTTTTGCGCTAAGTTACTAGGTATACCGATGGGATGCGATGTGTGTTACACCAATCATGCAGAGGCTGATCAAAACGATATGGATAACTTGCTTACGCTATTAGGTGTTGCTGGTTGCTCGTTTGTAATGGGAATACCTGGCTCTGACGATATTATGCTTAATTACCAAACTACGTCTTTTCATGATGCATTATATGTTCGCCGTGTACTTGGCTCTAGACCTGCCCCCGAGTTTGAAGCATGGCTAAGCAAAATGAAAATAATGCAAAGCACTACCGATATTACACTTTCAGATACCTTGCCTCCCGCTTTTGCTAAACCTCTGGGTGCAATTACTGGAGGTGGCTCATGAAATCACGTTTAAAACAGAGCACTCCTTTAGATGACTCAGTAAACGAGCATAAAAATAACGGTAATGTAGTGCATAACCCTTGGAGTGATTTACGCCGTTTTACCGACGCCCGTATTGGGCTTGGGCGTGCGGGTATAAGTTTACCCACCTCAGAAATGCTGGCTTTTCAGCTATCTCATGCACAAGCACGCGATGCGGTGAGTTTTCCGCTTGATATTAACGAAATAACTGAGCAAATAGGCAGTATTAGTGCTCTAAAAGAGGTTGACCCTCCCCTGCATTTACACAGCCAAGCCGTTGACAGGGTTACTTACCTTCAGCGACCCGATTTAGGCCGCAAGCTTGATGAAAATGGTAGGCAAATACTTCTCAGCTATATGAATAAACAAAAGCACACTACGCAGGCTAAATACGATTTAGCGATTGTAGTGGTTGATGGACTCTCCTCGTTAGCGGTACAAAAAAATGCATGCCCATTTATAACAGAGCTATTAGCGCACCTTACAACAGACAAGCAATTTAAAATTGCCCCCATTACTTTGGTTGAACAAGGTCGAGTAGCAATTGGCGACGATATAGGTGAGTTGCTAAATGCGCAGGTAGTTATGGTGTTAATAGGAGAGCGCCCAGGACTTAGTTCGCCAGATAGCCTTGGCTTGTATTTAACATGGGAGCCTAAAACAGGACTTAACGATGCATGTCGTAATTGCATATCGAATATTCGCCCAGCAGGCCTACCTTATACAGAAGCGGCTAGGCGTGCGCTGTACTTATTACGTGAAGCTAAAAAACTAAAACTAACTGGGGTTAATTTAAAAGACCGTACACAAGACGATGTAATTGAGCATCAGGTTTCAACCACTAACTTTTTAATTGCTGAGTAATTTTAATTAAAAACACATGAAATAAAACAATAAAAACTAAACATCAACGGAGAAGGGTTATGTCTACTAATAATACAGAGTACCTTGCTAAAAGACAGTTAAAACGAGGTACTGCGGGGTGGTTATTACTCGCAGGTTTGGGTGTGTCGTATGTAATATCGGGTGACTTTGCAGGTTGGAACTTTGGTATTGCCGAAGCGGGTTGGGGTGGCTTTGCCATTGCTGCAGTGTTAATGGCAGTTATGTATTTAGCGCTGGTATTGTCGCTTGCTGAAATGTCAGCTGCAATACCTGCAGCAGGCGGTGGTTATAGTTTTGCGCGCCAAGCTATGGGGCCTGCGGGAGGCTATTTAACCGGGCTTGCGGTATTAATTGAATACGCCTTAGCACCCGCTGCTATTGTTATTTTTATAGGCTCTGCAGTTGAAGCCCTCACTGGATTTAATGGACCATGGGTATATGCATTATTTTACTTACTATTTGTGGGAATTCATTTAGCAGGCGTAGGAGAAGCACTTAAAGTAATGATGGTAATAAGTGGTTTAGCAGTATTAGCTATTATTGCAACGGCTTTTGTTTTAATTACAAATTTTGATGCATCACGCTTATTTGACGTCCCCGTAACCGATGCAGTGGGAGCCAGTGAGTTTTTACCTTTAGGTTGGTACGGGGTTTGGGCTGCATTACCGTTTGCCATGTGGTTATTTTTAGCGGTGGAAGGTGTACCGCTTGCTGCAGAAGAGGCAAAAGATCCCGCTAAAGATGTGCCAAAAGGCATTATTGGTGCAATGATCTTTTTGTTATTTACTGCTTTTTTAGTTGTTGTTTTAGTGCCTGGCGCTGGCGGTGCTGCTGCAATGGGCGCAAGTGCTGTACCTTTGGTTGATGCATTAAATGCATCGGGTAGTGAGGGCTTAGCAACTGTAGTAAATATATTAGGGCTTGCGGGTTTAGTTGCTTCGTTTTTCTCTATTATTTATGGTTATAGTCGTTTAGTGTTTGCTTTATCTAGAGCCGGATATTTATCGCGTTCGTTGTCGATTACGACTAATCGCAAAGTGCCAGCACGTGCGTTGATTGTACCTGCCGTATTTGGTTTTTTAGTATCACTTAGTGGCGAGGGTGATTTAATACTTGCAATGGCTGTAGTAGGTGCAACTGTATCGTATGCATTGATGGCGCTGAGCCATATTTTACTACGCGTTAAACAACCTGATTTACCTCGCCCGTATAAAACCCCTGGTGGTGTAGTAACTTCAAGTATTGCTTTAGTGCTTTCGCTTATAGCATTAACCGGTGTGTATGCGTTCGACCCTCGTGCATTTTTATACACTATGATGCTGTTTATTGTGGGCGCCGTATATTACTTTGGCTACAGCTCAAAACACTTAGTTGCTAAAAGCGCTGATGAAGAGTTTGCAATGTTGGCAGATGCAGAATCTGATTTAGAAATGGCTAAGTAAATATTAATAGTTATTATAAGTGAGGCTAGCCCTCACTTATATTTTTATACAAGCAATACGGTGTAAAAATAGTGCCTGCATGTAAACATCAAGCCCCTTATCTACTTTATTAATACCATTTAAAGCTAAAACTTTATGCTGCCGCGTAGCGCTTTGTTTTGCCCATGTTTGGTTTTTTTGTCCATGCGCTTTCGCTGTGAATTACGGCTGGGCTTGGTGGCTCGACGCGCCTTATTAACTACCGTAGCACTAAGAATTAAATCCTTTAAACGCTTAAGGGCATCTTCTCGATTTAGCTCTTGAGTACGGTGGCTTTGCGCTTTAATGATTAAGACGCCGTCTTTGGTAATTCTTGTATCATTTAAGGCAAGTAAGCGTTCTTTGTAGAAGTCAGGTAATTTAGAGCGGTTAATGTCAAAACGTAAATGAATTGCACTTGCTACTTTATTAACATTTTGACCACCGGCACCTTGCGAACGAATAGCTGTGAGCTCTAGTTCCCATTCATCGATAGTGACAGTATTTGAAATTGTTAACATTGTGTTCAGCTCTATTTGTCAAAAATACATTATATCATCAGTACATTAGCTTGTGGTGAATCGACTAAATTCTTAGAACTTAAATAAATTCTCATAAATTGTACTATAAATCAGCCAATATTTTATTTTGTATTGGCAAGTGTTGCTTATTAGTTTCTAATTGGCACTACTTTAATACTAGGAAATGCTCAATGAAAAAAATACTTGTATCACTTAGCTTATTAGCGATGAGTTTCTCAAGCCTTGCAGAGGATATTAACGAAGGTCAACTTCAAAGCTATATGAAAGCACTGCCAGCTGTGACTAGCTGGGCAAGCAGCCAAGAGTCGTTAAAAGACTTAGATTTAGCAAGTATGCTAGGTGGTTCTGCAGATCAAAGTGTTGGCGAACAAAGCTCTTTAGCTAACAGTGCATTAAGCATGATTAAAGAACAAGACCTATACAAAAGCTTTGCGAGTGTTACAAACCGTTACGGTTTTACGCCAGAGCAGCTAGTAACTGTAGGTTCTGAAGTATCAATGGCTTATATCGAAAATCTTAAGTCGGGCCTTTCTGCTGATAATCAAGAAACTGCTAATAAAGTAATGGGCGGTTTTCAAAGTATGAAAAGTGCTAAAGATAAAGGCGCTAGCTCATTAATGAGTTCGTTTGGTAAATCATCAAGCGCAGCTGAGGAGTCTACAGAATCTTTAGTAAGCGAAAACAACCTTGAACTTGTGAGCGAATATATGCCACAACTACAAAAGCTTTTTGCACTTTTATAAGTTTTATTGCTTTAAAAAAAGCGGGCTTATCTAGACGTGAAATTAAAACGCATAAAAAACGGGGGGAGTATTCAATACTCCCCGTTTTTATTTAGCGTACAGATTATTTAAGATCGAACCTGTCTGCGTTCATTACTTTTACCCATGCATTTACAAAGTCATGTACAAAACGTTCTTTATTATCGTCTTGTGCATAAAATTCACTTAGGGCACGTAAAATAGAGTTTGAACCAAACACTAAATCTACGCGTGTGGCAGTCCATTTAATGGTGCCTGTTTTGCGTTCAACAATATTATATATACCTGGCTCTAGTGGCTTCCAGTTGTTAGCCATGTCGGTTAGGTTTACAAAAAAGTCGGTAGATAGCGTGCCTACATTATCAGTAAATACACCATGTTTAGTGCCTGCGTAGTTTGTGCCTAGTACACGCATGCCGCCCATAAGTGCAGTCATTTCTGGTGCTGTTAAGCCCATTAATTGGCTGCGCTCTAACAATAGCTCTTCTGAGGATACGCTAAAGTCATTTTTTAGGTAGTTTCTAAATCCATCATGAACAGGCTCAAGCGGATCGAACGATTCTGCATCAGTCATTTCGTCTGTTGCGTCTCCTCGTCCTGGTGCAAATGGTACTGTTACATTAACACCGGCTTGTTTTGCAGCTTGCTCTACAGCCGCTGTGCCACCTAATACGATTAAATCGGCCATGCTTACTGGTTTAGATAAACCCGCTTGTACTTTTTCAAGGGCACTAAGCACACTTGCTAAGCGCTCTGGCTCATTACCTTGCCAATCTTTTTGTGGTGCTAGACGAATACGTGCGCCATTTGCGCCACCGCGTTTATCAGAACCACGATACGTACGCGCACTATCCCACGCTGTATTTATTAAATCACTTGCGCTTACACCGCAATCAAGTAGCTGTGCTTTTAAGCTTGTGATTTCATCGTCTGATAATGTGTAATCAACTGCTGGAATAGGATCTTGCCAAATTAGGTCTTCGCTTGGTACATCTTTACCTAAGTAACATGCTTTAGGACCTAAATCGCGGTGAGTTAGCTTAAACCATGCGCGTGCAAATACATCAGAGAAGTATTCAAAGTCGTTATAAAAACGCTCAATAATTTTACGGTACGCAGGGTCCACTTTCATGGCCATATCGGCATCGGTCATCATTGGGTTTAAACGAATTGATGGATCTTCTACGTCTACTGGTTTGTCTTCTTCTTTAATATTTACAGGTTCCCACTGATGAGCGCCAGCTGGGCTTTTAGTAAGTTCCCATTCGTAATTTAAAAGTAAGTGGCAGTATCCGTTATCCCATGTTGTTGGGTGTGTGGTCCATGCGCCTTCAAGGCCAGAAGTTACAGTATGACGACCAAAGCCGCCTTCTTTAGTGCTGTTCCAACCTAAACCTTGCTCGTGTACATCAGCAGCTTCTGGCTCTGGGCCTAAATACTCTGCTTTACCATTACCATGAGTTTTACCCACTGTATGGCCGCCCACTGTTAATGCTGCTGTTTCTTCGTCATCCATTGCCATGCGAGCAAATGTTTCACGTACATGAGCCGCTGTTTTAAGAGGGTCTGGTATACCATTAACACCTTCAGGGTTAACGTAAATTAAGCCCATTTGTACTGCCGCTAATGGGTTTTCCATGGTGTCTGGTTTTTCTACATTGTCGTAGCGTTCATCACTAGGTGCTAACCATTCTTTTTCAGCCCCCCAGTAAATATCTTTTTCTGGATGCCAAATGTCTTCACGGCCGCCCGCAAAGCCATAAATTTTTAGCCCCATTGATTCGTATGCCATGTTACCTGCAAGAACAAATAAATCGGCCCATGAAAGTTTGTTACCGTATTTTTTCTTAAGTGGCCATAAAAGTCTGCGTGCTTTATCTAAGCTTGCGTTGTCTGGCCATGAATTTAAAGGCGAGAAACGTTGGTTACCGGTACTTGCGCCACCACGACCGTCAGATAAACGATACGTACCCGCTGAGTGCCATGCCATACGAATCATTAAACCACCGTAATGGCCCCAATCGGCAGGCCACCAATCTTGGCTGTCTGTCATAAAGGTTTTTAAGTCGGCTTTTACTTCGTCTAAATCTAGAGATTTAAATGCTTCTGCGTAGTTAAAATTAGTGCCGTATGGATTTGATTTAGTATCGTGTTGATGAAGAATGTCTAAGTTGAGTGTGTTTGGCCACCAATCGGTGTTTACTTTAGAAACAACTGAATTACTACCGTGCATAACAGGGCATTTACCCGCTGTTGGGTTGCTCATTGTGAAATCCTTATAATAGAAAGGTAAAATACTTAATCAATCAGTATTATTGCTTATGTGTTTATAACTTTTTAAAAAGTAACGGTTATTTTTATTTAATAGGCTTACTTTTACTCAGCTTACCTACCTAAGTGCTTACGTATCCTTAATATAGGCGTATAAATTATGCTACGCCAACCTCAACATACTATTTAAAACGATTGCTCCAATTTATATTTTTGATTGCCCTTACGTTAATGATGTATTTAACAATAAGCTTAAAGTGGCGTTTAAAATAATAGTGAAAAGTCAGATGGTGCTCATATAAAGTATTACGCAAAATAAAAATTCAAAATCGGTGAATTAACCTTAATCTTTTTACTAGACCTGTGATCGAATTGAAAAATTTCGGCGTAATAGTATGTGAAGGGTTTGAAAGTGGCTTTAGTTTACTAAAGCGCACATTGGAATACCCCCCTTCACCATGAAATTGTAGTTAGATAGTTATAATGATAAAGGTGCATTACTTAAGCCCAATGCACCTTTACTTTATAAACCGAATACTTTGAGTATTCTTATATTTTTAACTAGTTGAATTGAATTAAGTATTTGTTCATAAATATTCAGTTAGTATGAAGTTGTTCCCCTGTGAATCCCTACGACATATTGTTGTTTTAAGCAGTTTTTGCCAGCTCACCTTGAGCTGGTTTTTTTTTGCCTATTTTTACTCAAATTACCTGAGCATGGGTAATATGCTCAGGTTTAACCCTATTATTGCTAAGCTCACTAGGCTAAAAAATTCTCACAACTATTGCTCCTATCTAAATTAGGTCAATTTTAATCCACAAAGAACAACACGCCCTAGTGCCATTAAGCCCTGCATGTTAAAGTTATTACAGTAATTAATTTAATTAGGCGTACCAATGCGTTATTACCTATCTGTACTTTTTGTTTGTTTAACTTTGTTTTCGGGCATAGTGAACTCTGCTGAAAAGCAACCAGCTTCACCTACAGCACAACAAGAGCAACAAGCTCTTCAACAACTCAAAGAGCCTATGTATAAGCCGCTAATGGAACGTTACATATTAGATGAGCTAAAAGCAGTTAGGCAAGATCAGCAAAAGCTTCGTGAAGATGTAACTAAGCAGGTTACTCATGCGCAGCTTGATACTGCCGATCGCGCATTAACGTACACTACAGATACCATTAATAATGTGTTTTTTATAATTACCGCTACGGCGTCGATTTTAGTTTTAGTGGGTTGGAACTCGTTGCGTGATGTTAAAAATAAAGTAGAAGATATAGTAAATACGCGTGTGAGTGTAATTACAGACGAGTATGAAGACCGATTAAAAATTCTTGAAGAAAAACTACGCGTCCGCTCAGAAGAAATACTCAGCAACCAAGAACGCATATCGGTGACTAACGAAGTTCATTCGTTGTGGATGCGCGCAAACCTAGAAAGTGATTTTGCAAATAAAATTGAAATTTTTGACGAAATACTCAATCGCAAACCTGAAGATGTGGAAGCCATTGCTTATAAAGCCGATGCACTACTAGAAATTAATGAAACAGCACAAGCCATTGAGCTGTGTAATCAAGCAATTGATATAGACAGCGATTACGGTTATGCCTATTGGCAACGAGCATGTGCTTATGCACTAACACATAAGCATACCGATGCATTAGCCGATATTAAAATGGCACTTGAATACTCTCCAAACTTACGTAATGAATTATTACACGAGAGCGCATTTGCAAGCCTGCATGACAACGACAGCTTTAATACGATAGTGGCTGGTGAAGTTGTTTAAGCACTCAGAATTTGGCCTGTATGATTAGGCGCAACACCATAAAAAAGGGCCTTGGCCCTTTTTTTGTTTTTAAAAGTAAAGTTTGTTGTGTGATTAAGTAATTAGAAGCTACGCTTCTCGCGCGAGCAAGCTTAGCGCCTACGTGGAAAACTTACACTCAGCAGTTTAATTTACCTGTAGACGCGCTGCTTGCAGGCGTTTAAAAACGCAGTTTTTAGATGGTTGAATTAAATGCTACCAATTTTCTTAAGGCATAAAAAAAGCCGCATAAAATGCGGCTTTGGAGGTTAGTCTCACTTCACTTTGGGCGTGTCTCCAAAACTTAGTGAATACGTTACCAAGGAACTGTTATGTATTATTTAAGCTATTGACTCTAATGCAATTTTAACCATTTCGTTAAACGTGCTTTGACGCTCATCAGCAGGTGTTGCTTCACCGGTGATTACGTGGTCACTTACTGTAAATAATGCCATTGCATTTGCGCCGTATTCAGCTGCAACGCCATATAAACCGGCTGTTTCCATATCTACTGCTAGCATGCCTAACTTGTCTAAGTCTTTATAGAACGAGTCGTCTGCTTGGTAGAAAGTGTCGGTTGTAAATACGTTACCTACTTTTGCTTCTATTCCTAGCTCTTTAGCGGCGTTTACACCGTTTAAAAGTAGATCAAAGTTAGCAATAGCAGCAAAATCGTAGCCACGAACACGTGCTCGGTTTACGTTTGAATCTGTGCTTGCACCTTGTGCAAAAATTACGTCACGGATTTTGATATCTGTGCCAATACCGCCACACGTACCAATACGTATAATATTTTTAACGCCAAAGCTTACAATTAGCTCACGTGCATAAATAGACATTGATGGAATGCCCATGCCTGACCCCATGATGCTTACTGGCTTACCTTTGTAAGTACCAGTGAAACCGTACATGTTACGAACACCTGTAACTTGTACTGCATCATCTAAAAAGTTTTCAGCAATATATTGCGCACGTAGCGGATCGCCTGGCATTAATACTGTTTCGGCGAAATCACCAACGTTTGCACTGATATGCGGAGTACTCATTAATTGTTTTCCTTTTTATTTGGCGTTGTTAGCTCATTTAAAAAGCTGTCGCCGTAATCAAGCGCAGATAAGTTAAACCACTGTGCCAGTGTTTGACCGATATCTGCAAAGCTGTTGCGTTCACCTAGAGGTGTGTTACTCATACCTGGTTTATATGCAATAACCGGTACGTATTCGCGAGTGTGCTCAGAACCTGGAAAGGTTGGGTCACAACCGTGATCTGCAGTGATCATTAATATGTCATCTGCGTTTAACTGCTTTAGTATAGTTGGTAAATAGTCATCAAATTCTTTTAATGCTTTAGCATAACCTACTGGGTTACGGCGATGACCAAATTTTTCATCAAAATCAACTAGGTTAGTAAAGATTAAGCTATGTTCTGGTGCGCTTTTCATTACTTCGCTGGTTTTTTCTAGCAAGTTCATAAGCCCAGGTGCTTTATGCTTTTGGGTTATGCCCTGATGCGCGTAAATATCTGAAATTTTACCAATACTAATTACTTCGCCGCCGTCTTTTGCTAACACATCTAGCAATGTTGGTGCTGGCGGAAGCACTGAATAGTCGCGACGATTACCCGTTCGAGCAAAGTCTTGGCTATTTGAACCCAAAAATGGCCGCGCAATCACTCGTCCTATATTCATTTCATCAAGTAGCGCCCGTGCGATTTCGCAAACTTGATAAAGCTTCTCTAGGCCGAATGACTCTTCATGCGCGGCTATTTGAAACACGCTATCAGCTGAGGTGTAACAGATTGGTTTACCTGTTTTTACGTGCTCTTCACCTAGCTGTTCTAAAATGGTTGTTCCCGACGCATGGCAGTTGCCTAAAATGCCAGGAATACCAGTACGAGCTATAAACTCGTCTATAAATTCTTGTGGGAAACTTGGCTGTGTTTTTGGGAAATATCCCCAATCAAATAACACAGGTACTCCTGCCATTTCCCAATGACCTGATGGCGTGTCTTTTCCGCTAGATAATTCTTTAGCGTAACCCCATGCTCCTTGAGAAGCTTGGCGGTCTGAAATTAAACACGGTTCTCCACCGGCAGCTTCACATGCATCCACTAACCCAAGTTTTGATAGGTTAGGAAGCGATAATGCAGCGCCTGTTTCGTCGTAATATGCTTTTAGTAAGTGAGCGAATGTATTAGCCCCAAGATCGCCGAATTTATCTGCATCTGGTGCTGCACCGATTCCTAGGCTATCTGCCATTAAGATAATTGCTCTTGCCATTTTGACCTCACTTTGATTCTAGGTGGTTACTTTATCCGCTGATCGATTTTTCCGTACAGGACAAAAGTCCTGTTTCATAAAACCTAAACATTATAAATTTGCATTCTTAAGCGAAGCAAAAGAGATTAATCGTGTCTTTTTTGCTATTGTGATCTACCAACAATATATCCTTCTGTGTGGGTGAGAACTTTAGTGACACGAACTACTATTATAGCTATTGCAGGCGCGTCTGCGTCGGGCAAATCTCTTTTTAGCCAAACTATATACAATGAATTGGTTAATGAGCTTGAACCAGGCGCTATCGCCATTATTGAAGAAGATGCTTACTACAAGGATCAGTCGCATTTACCGATGGCGCATCGTACGCAAACGAATTACGACCATCCTGATGCATTTGAACATGCGTTAATGCTTGAGCATTTAACACAGCTTCGTAGTGGAAATTCAGTTGAAGTACCAACGTATGATTATGCACAGCATACACGTAGCGAGAAAACTCGCCGAGTGCCTGCTGCTAAAATACTCATTGTTGAAGGTATTTTATTATTGAGTGACAAAGCGCTTAATAAAGAATTTGATATTAAGGTGTTTATAGATACGCCTTTAGATATTTGCTTAATGCGTCGTATGCAACGTGATATGGAGCAACGAGGCAGAACATTACAATCTGTTGTTGAGCAGTATCAAGCAACTGTTAGACCGATGTTTTATCAATTTATTGAGCCTTCTAAGCATAACGCAGATTTAGTTGTGACTCGAGGCGGTATGAACCGCGTTGCGATTGATATAATAAAAAGTAAGATAAAATATTTACTACAAGAATAACAACGGGAAACATTTGTATGACAACATTTATGAGCTTAGTGGGCATGTGTGTGCTACTAAGCATTGCCTTTGCGGCATCAACTAATCGCAAGGCAATTAATTTAAGAACCGTTGGTATAGCATTTGCGATGCAAGTAGTTATTGGCGGTTTTGTCCTGTTTTTTGAAGCAGGAAAAAATGTGTTAACGAGCATGTCAGCAGCCGTATCGTCGGTTATTGGTTATGCAAACGACGGTATTGGGTTTTTGTTTGGCCCACTTGCCTCACAAGACACATTAGGTTTTATTTTTGCGATTCAAGTTTTGCCCGTTATCGTGTTTTTCTCAGCACTTGTTGCTGTGTTGTATCACCTTGGCATTATGGATTGGATAATTAGGATTTTAGGCGGCGGTTTACAAAAATTATTGAAAACCTCTCGCACAGAATCGCTTTCAGCAACGGCAAATATTTTTGTTGGCCAAACTGAAGCTCCGCTGATAGTTAAGCCATTTATAGCAACAATGACTAAATCGGAATTGTTTGCAGTGATGGTAGGTGGCTTAGCCACTGTGGCAGGCTCTGTAATGGCCGGTTACGTTATTATTGGCGTAGATCTTAAGTACTTAATAGCAGCGAGCTTTATGGCTGCTCCAGGTGGTTTTTTAATGGCCAAGATGATTGTGCCAGAAACTGAAACGCCTAAAGATAACTTAGCTGATTTAGATTTAGATGACGAAGATAAGCCTGTAAATGTAATTGATGCAGCTGCATCAGGTGCAGCAAACGGTATGCATTTAGCACTTAATGTAGGTGCAATGTTACTTGCTTTTGTAGCGCTAATTGCACTACTAAACGGTTTATTAGGTGGTATTGGCGGGTGGTTTGATTACCCAACATTAACGCTTCAAGAAATATTAGGTTATGTATTTGCTCCTGTTGCATGGTTACTAGGTGTGCCATGGGATGAAGCAATTATAGCCGGCAGCTTTATTGGTCAAAAGATAGTAGTGAACGAGTTTGTTGCTTACTTAGACTTTATAAATTATCGCGATACGTTAAGCGCGCACACACAAGCAATTGTTACTTTTGCTCTATGTGGCTTTGCTAACCTATCATCGATAGCCATTTTACTAGGTGGGTTAGGCGGTATGGCGCCTAGTCGGCGGAAGGATATCGCACGCTTAGGGCTCAGAGCAGTGTTAGCAGGATCTATGGCTAACCTTATGAGCGCAGCAATTGCTGGGTTTTTCCTCTCGCTAGCTTAGAAACTTATTGAGATGAACACCGGTGTTGCAAAACAAGAGGATAGCGCTTTAAGGGGTTAAAGCTCTATCTGACTTGAACGATACTTCACCAAGGGCCGCAAGGCCCTTTTATCGTTTTAGGCCTTCCACATTTATACACTCCCCAACCTTCAAGCTATTTAACCTTATTTATGGTTATATAACTCAAATAAACCAATATCTTAGTAACAAATTCACATAAATATTTTTTGTGTTTTTCGTATTTTCAGCCACACTTATATTACTTAAGCTAACCGACTAACGATCCGCTATTGTGAAATATATTCTTTATTCTCTTTTTTTAATTTGCTCTGTGTATGTTCAAGCAAAAAAACCCATCTTTGTTGTTACAGAGTTAGCACCGCCAAACCAGGTGTTGATTGATGGTGAGGTAGCAGGTGAAGGTAGCAGGTGAAGGTAGCAGGTGAAGGTACTCAATTTATTAGAGATATATTTACTGAGGCTGATCTAACACCTAACATTCAAATATACCCTTGGGCACGTGCTTATAAAATTGCAGATGAGCTTAAAAATACCTTTATATACAGCCTTGCACGCACTGTAGAGCGAGAAGACAAATTTTATTGGATAGGGCCTGTCGGACGTTTTGAACTAGGCTTTATTGGCCTATCAGAGCGAGATGATCTTATTATAAACACTACTGAACAAGCCAAAGTGTACAAAATTGCTATGCAGCGCAATGACTTTTCAACACAAACCCTCGCAAAACTGGGGTTTGAAGTTGTTTTAACCTCTGACATTCAAAAGTCATACTCTTTACTACTAGCTAGAAAAGTAGATTTAATTGTAGACGATCCTTTATATATGCAGCAGATGAGTGATTATCTAAAGCTCAAACCAGCACACTTAAAGTTTATTTATAAAATAGATGAGCTAACAATTGATGCTTATTTAGCTGCGAATAAAAAAACAGATATGCATTTAATAGAAGCACTGCAAGCTGCATTTTTAAAAATAAAGCAAAAGAAAGGGCTGCCTTACAGGCACTAACATTAGCGCTTATAACGTTTTTTATAAGCCGAAAAGTTATCCTTCTTTTTAAGCTTTTCAAACTCCCTATTAAAACGCTCTACAATGTAATTGGGTACTGATTTATTAAACGCGATGTAGTTACCTGCTATCTCAGGTAATGGTAATTCCTGCAGCCTAACGACATCGTCTTCACTATACCCAAAAGGCGAAAGTTGATAACCAATGGTGTATTCAGAGCCTAAAATCAAATCTATTTTACTATTTAAAAACAAGTGCATATATTGCTTTTCATCACCTATGGACAAAAGGTTTTTACCTGCTTCAAACCCTACTTTTTTAATTATGGATTCGTAAATATCCCCTCTTACGATAGCAAGTGAAAACTGCTTTGCTTCATTTAAGCTATTCATTTTTAACTGAGTATTTTTTTTAAGTTTATAAAAAAATGTTTCACTGGATGCCAAAGGCCCTACCCAATTAAAAATAGGCGTTCTTTGAGATGTCTTAGCGATAGAGATAATACCTGAATGCTTTTCTTTTTGGACTAGGCTGTAAGCACGTTTCCAAGGAAGTATTTTAAATTCACAGGTAATGTCTGACGCAATGCATACATCTTTTACAATATCGAGATTTATGCCAATAAGTTGACCCGCTTTGTTTTCGAAATTGTATGGCGAAAAGTGCTCAGTGTAGACCGTGAGCTTGAAATCTTCAGCCTGTGCGTAATGACTAATAAATATAAAAACAAGTATAAGGAAGGATTTAATGATAACGATACCTACTGATGAACTTACATTAATAATAGGTGCAGCTTAGGTTGTGTCAAATTTCAGACACAAAAAAAGCGCCTTAAGCGCTTTTTTTCATTTTACTTAAAAAGTAAAATTATACAGCTGTGATGTTATCAGCTTGTGGACCTTTTTGACCTTGTGAAAGAGTGAACTCTACACGTTGGCCTTCAGCTAAAGTTTTGAAACCTTCGCTTTTGATTGCTGAGAAATGTGCGAAAACGTCTGGGCCATTTTCTTGCTCGATGAAACCAAAACCTTTAGACTCGTTGAACCACTTAACTGTACCTGATACGATGTTAGACATTGTAATATCCTGATATAAATAAAAAATATGCTCATAAGAGCGGGTGTAGCAAAAAATGAGATGGTACTTTAAAAACTTCAGGACGGTACTACAAGTATTACTTATACAACATCGAAATGGAGATTTATAGCTTACATGCTTTCTTTCTAGCTGCAGCCCACTATATAGATTTTTTAAAATATGTCAAGTACCTATCTACAATCAGAATGATAAACAACCAAAACCGCTTTCATTGGTTATTAAAATTCAAATTCTAATGCGAGCCTAAAACTATGATTTTTTTCTGATTGGCTTATTTCAGTGATAAAACCCGCTTCCCATTTTAACTGCTTTTGTCTATCAAAACGCTGCAAACCTATAAACCCAGGCCCTATGCCAATAAAGTCTTCACCTACGTACACCTCAATAGATGGCTGAAAAGCAGAACGGTAGCGATAGCGATATTGCGCTCTAAACTCGCTTTCCCATTCATTTTGAATATCCTGCCCCCACTCGTAAACCAAAAAAGCATTCATAGTTAAGCTTGTTTTGCCAAACTCTTTTTCGATCACAAAACCCGAAGTTGCTTCATACACATCTTCATTATGTTTTTTTTCAAGCTCAAATAATGCCCCCCAATCAGCCCATAATTTACCTTGCTCAATTAATTGCCAGCGTAGTTCAAGCTCATAAGCTTCTAAACCAAAGTCGCCGTTGTCATCTCGCTCACCTACTAAATAGCCTTCTAGTGCCATTGTATCGTTAATAGCACCGCCACCACCCAAACGCTGCGCTAGTATGTTGCCACTATCTGTTTGGTGCGACACTAACCGCCATTCAAACTCTCGCTCAAAAGGTAAAACATAGGGGTGATATACCTTATCAACAACAATTCCATCGGCCTTTGCTGGGATTGAAAGTACCAACAAACAAAAAACGGTAAAGCTAAGCGCTAAATATAGGTTAAGTGCTTTCATACACGTTCCTTAGATATTGAAGCCGAAATAACATAACAAAGTGATAAAAATATCACGCTACTTGTACTATATATAAGTACACTCATTAGATCCGGGGTAGCCTCGTAACCAACAAGGGCGCGCAGTACGCGCCCGAGCTCAGAGTTTTCGCTTAATACATCGCGTAAATCCCACACGGTTGCGGTGTTGGTAATTAAGTCTATTTGGCTTGCCAAATCCAGTGCAACTAATAACTTAGCCGCGCTGTTAAAAGCAAGCAAAGTAAAAAGCGGATACATACCAAAGCGGTGCTTAATTGCATTCATTAAAAAGTACAGCAATACGCTAAAACTTAAACAAATTCCAACACCTAATAAAGTGCCAATAAATAAGCTTTGCCCTGCATCATTACTTTGCCAAAAACTGGTGAGGTAAATAATATAGTGGCTTAAATACAATGTTATTGTGCTTATAACAGCAATATAAAAAGCCGCTGATTTTTGTTTTATTGCAAATACTAATACGGCTATAAATATAGTAATACATAGCCCTATTTGTGAGTACTCTAACCCTTGGTGTTCAAACCACTGGCTCACCCATGATGCACTTTGCATGTACAAAAACGACATGAGCGCGCCAATTAATAAAGCAGACCCTATTTTTAAAGCGCTTTGTTTTTTAACTACTTGTAGTAGCACTAATAAAATAGCCACAGGTAGTAATTGATTAAGGCTCATGACTAAACTAGTTATTAGCATGCTGCGCCTCCTCATCACCAACTATTACAACGCCCCTTGCTGTATTGGGCGAAAACTCACCAAAAAATTCGTAATACCCTTTACTAAGCGGTCCTATATAAATAATGCTTTTACGGTTTGGGTAGAGTACTTTTTCTCTGTTTAGATCAAAGCTATCAAACTCTTCTGGTGTGCTATCTTGGTTTTCTATCAATAGTTTTACTTTTTTATTCGCGGGAATGGTAATTTGCGAGGGATAAAACAAATGATCTTTTAAAATAATAAGGTACTCTTTACTCGCCGCGTTAAACGACAAAAATAGCAAACAACAAAGGCACTGATTGAATAAACGTTTAGTCACTTTTTACTCCTGTAAAAGTAACCTTAACGGTTAGTCCGCCTAAAGGGCTATTCGCTAAATGAATAGTTGCACCATAAATAGCAATTATGTGTTGAACAATCGCCATACCTAAACCGGCACCTTGCTCGCCTGATGGATGCTGATCGCCACCTACTCGATAAAAACGATTGAATATTCGCTCTTTTTGCTCTTCAGTCATACCCGCACCAGAATCATCAATTTGCCAGCTATAGCTGTTATTATTTGATGCTAATTTAATTATTATTTGACCAGTATTGGGGGTGTATTTTATGGCATTGCTAAGTAAATTAGCGATGAGTGTGGTTAATGTAAACTCATCACCATTAATTACAAAATCATCACCTTCAAGACTAATAGTTTGGTTTTTTTCATCTATTTTGTCGTATTGCTCCGATACGACTTGTTGAGTAATCGTTAGCAATGATTGTTCGCTAAACTGCCTCTGCCATTGTTCAGGCTGAGTGCGCCCTAAAATTAGCATTTGTTCAACAATATTACTTAAGCGATTAATGCCCTGCGACATAGCTTGTAATTCTTGATGGTCTTGCAGATTACTTTGTTTATTAGCCAAATTATGTACGTTAATTTTTAAACTACTAAGCGGGGTACGTAATTCGTGAGCTGCATCTGACGCAAAAAATCGCTCCCGTAAGTAGGCAGTTTCTACGCGTTTAAATAAGTCGTTTAAACGATTAATAACCGGCTTAATTTCTTCGTCAGTTACTTGCCAGTTAATTGGCGTAAAGTCGTTCGCTTGGCGAGACGCCAACTGCTTAGATAATCGGGTAAGAGGGGCTAATGCGTATTTAACAAAAAAGCTAATAAAAATAGCAAGCAGAGGGACTGCCCATAGCATTGGTAACATTGCAGATAAAATAACGGCTTCAGCTAATTCAAAACGCTTTGCCATAGGTTCAGCAACGATGACTTTACGGGTGTTTTTACTCATCACAAATACCCGCATACGCTGCCCTGCTACATTGGCCGTTTGAAAGCCCTCGCTAAAACTAATTTGGTTATTCGTTAAACTCGATGAGCCACTAAGTAAATTATTATTTTGCCAAATTTGATACAACAACTGAGCGCTATTATTACTTACTTGTACTGCATCTGTGCTCAGTGCCAATGGTTGCTCAATTAAAACGCCAGCCACTATTTTAAGCTCATCATCAAGCAAAATTTCGCCGTGGTGCATGCTTTTTTGATAGCCTTTTACTAATGCTAAAAAGCAAGTTAGCACCATCATTGAAAGTAAAATTAAGGTCAGACGTTTACGAATAGACATTTTCAACCTCGAAAAACAAATACACTCTAACGCTTACCAACCACGTAGCCAATGCCACGTAAGGTTTTAATAAAATCACTAGGGAATTTTTTACGAAGATGATGAATATGCACCTCTATGGCATTAGAGCCAACTTCTTCACCCCATTGGTAAAGTTTGTTTTCGAGTTGTTGTTTTGATTGTACCCTTCCCTGATTTTCCATCAGCGCTTTTAAAAGCATATATTCTTTTCGCGGTAGTGTAAGTGACTGCCCACTTAGTTTAACTGTATGAGCAGAAGTATCCATTACTACATCACCACAGCGCAATAAGCATGATTGCGTTTGGTTAATGCGCCGGCTTGCTACACGTAAACGGGCAAATAGCTCAGCGGGGTCAAACGGCTTTGCAAGGTAATCGTCAGCGCCCATGTCAAGCCCTTGGACTTTGTCGTCAATACTGCCGCGAGCAGTTAAAATAACCACCGGTATTACTTTTTTTTGCGCTTTAATATGCTTTAAAACTTGCGAGCCATCGCCATCAGGCAATCCTAAATCGAGAATAACAAGCTCAATTTCACCACTAGAAAGGCACTCTAAGGCGTGTTTTACTGTGCCACTATGCTCTACGCTGTAGCTCTCTTGGCGCAAAGAGCGAATAAGTCCTTGCGCCACTAAATGATCGTCCTCAACGAGTAATAAATGCATTATCTGTTTATCTTTTTAATTTTTTATCTACTTTTGCCAATAGCTGACTTATTGCTTGTTGACGATATTTATCTGCTTTTGCCCGAGTATCACGAATCCCAGCAGCTTGTGCTACAAGTAGTCGTGCTTTAGCTTGTTTATAATCGCCTTCGTCATACAAGTATTCACCGTATAAGTAATTAGTATCAATGCCTTCGAGATTAAAAGCGAGCGCTTGTTTAAATAATTTTTCAGCTTTGTCGTCATCACCAAAACCAATTGGCCAACCAGGTACTTTGCTATAAAGCGTTGCAAGGCTTGCGTAAGCTGAGCCATTTAATGCAGTGCCATCAATCGAGAGTGCATTTTCGAGTGACGCTTTTGCTTCTTTTGCTAAACCAAGTGCGCCCAAGCCCCCTTTTGCGCCAGCAAAGCTGGCTAACACAATGCCATTCCAAATATGTGTTTGCGCCGAGCTTGGATAGTTTTTAACAAATAATGCGCTTTGCTCACTTAGTTTCGTAAACGCGTCTATTTGCGCATCGTCTTCAAGTTCGTAATTAGCAATTGCCCACTTTTGTTGAATATCGGTTAAGTCTTGCGCTTCATCTGCGTGTACTGCAGTTGCAAATACAGAGGTTAGTATTAAATAAAATGCGAGTGTAAATTTATACATAATTTTGCCTTTGTGTGTTTGTTAACTTAAAAAACGTTTAATTTTAGGAAGTTGCTTTGCAATAGCGTTATCAACAACGTTTGGGAATACGCCATTTATGCGTGCAAATAATTTTTCAGGAAAACCAATAAAGCGCCTTGTTTGGTTTGAACTTATAAGAGCTAATAACTCTTGAGCAACTAATTCTGGCGAGTCCATTTTATTACCGAGTTCTTTATTCAGCGCACGGGTTTTGCTGTTATTAATGGTGGTGTCAGTGGCTCTTGGTGCTAGGTAAGCGACTTTAACACCCGAACCGTTTAGTTCGCGCGAAAGCGCTTCTGTAAAACCACGTAAACCAAATTTACTGGCGCAATAAAGCGTTTGAAACGGGTAGCCAATACTGCCAAACGATGATCCCACGTTAACAATAGTACCTTTGGTATACGCTAACTGCCCTAAAAATAGCTGGCATAATTTAATAGGCACCGACAAATTAGTAACGAGTATATTATCTATTTGCTCATTACTTGTGTGCTCAAGGCTTTGCATTGTATTTATACCTGCATTATTAATAAGTAATTTAACGCCGCCGAGTTGCTTAGCTTTTATTGCTAGGTTAATACGTGCTGTATCGTCGGTTAAATCGCCCGTAAATATTTCACTGTCTGGGCATGCACGGCTCAGTTTTTCAAGGGCTTGGGTATTTCGCCCTACAAGCAGTAACTTCCACCCTTTTGCATATAGGGCTTTAGCAATCGCTTGCCCTATTCCGCCTGTTGCACCAGTGAGCACACACAAAGAACTACTCATGCCAATTTGCCTTGTGCACGTGCTTTAAAAAATGGTTCGTCATCGAGTCCACGAAATATCTCGCCGTATAAACGATAAAAGCACTTTGCACCATGAAGTATGGCTTGCTGATCCGCCTCGTCTGTTATTTGGTTCATTAGGTTTTCAAAAAACTTTACATGCTCTATATCAAGCGCGCCGTGAGAGGTTAAATAACTAAATGCTTTTTTAGGTAAGCCCACAGCATTTGCAATGTTTGAAGCCGCGCCATCAGCAAGCGCTATAGAAGTGCCTTCAAGCACATGCACCATGCCAAAAAAGCTCAACGGATTTTTACGTGCAATGGAGTCGTACGCATACGACACCATCATTTCGGTAGCAAATTGCGGCTGACTACACCGTACTGTTTCTTTGTCAAAACCACAGGCTGCAATGTCATTAAGTACCCACTCTTGATGACCAATCTCTTCTTCAATATATTCTGCGACTGCTTCGCGCAGCCATTCTTGATCGTCGGTTAATCGTGCACCAACCGACATCATTAATGGCACAGTGTGCTTAACATGGTGATACGCTTGCGCTAAAAACGAGGCGTATTCTTCAAGTGATGCTTCGCCTTTAAAAACACGCTGGATAATCGGCGCTGCAAGCAGGTAGTTTTGTTCTTGTTTAGTTTGCTCTTTAAGGGTGTTAAAAAAATCACTCATTAATTACTTCTCCAAGTCGGTAAAATTGCTCAAACACAGCATGGTACTGCTTACTTATGGCACCTCGTTTTGGGCGATTATTTGTTGTTAATAATCCTTGTTGCACACTTAATGGAGCAGCTAAACGATGCCACTTTTGAATTCGAGCATAGTCGGGTAGTTGTTTATTAATTGCGTTAACGTATTGCGCTAACGCTGGGTTACTTAGCTTTGAATCGGCGTAAATAATGGCGGTTAAAAAAGGTCGACCTTCACCAAACACAACCGCTTGTAAAATACCGCTTTGGCTGAGTAATAGTGATTCAGGCCACTCGGCACTGATGTTGCGCCCCATGCTGGTAATAATTAGATTTTTTAATCGGCCTTTTATCAATAAAGTATTTTGACGCTGCTCGACTAGATCGCCGGTTGCATACCACTGGTTTTTGTTGTGAGGTTGATGGTTTAAGTAACCTAAAAACAAATCGCCTTTTATAAAAAGCTGACCATTTTCAATTTTGGTTTGAATATGAGGTAACACAGAGCCGGCACTGTGGATGTTATCGTTTGTGGGTGTATTTAAACTAACTACAGATGCCGCCTCAGACAGCCCATAGCCTTGGTATACCGGTAAATTTAAGCTACGCGCTTTGGTTAATAGCATTTCGCTGACAAGCGCACCACCTACTGCAATAAACTGTAACGAACTAGGCGGTTGCCACCCATCTTCTGCAAAAGTAACTAAGCATGCTAATAGTTCAGGCACTAAAATAAGCGTATTTGGCTTAACTTTATCAATAGCAGCTATAAGCTGTGCGGGCTGTTTTAATGTAGTTCCAACAAAGCCTAATTCATTTAACGGCATTAAATGCACTGTACCGCCACTTTTTAAAGGGGCATACACACCGGCTATATTTTCAAGCAATACAGCAAGCGGCAATAAACATAAATGCACAGGCTTTTTAATATTAATTTTATCGCACAGAGATTGAGCTACCTGCATTTGGCTCTTTGCAGATAAACACACGCCTTTTGGTTGCCCAGTCGATCCTGATGTAAACGTTACTTTTTGAGTTTCTGGAAAATAACTGCCGGGGTTAGCTACAACGATTTCGTAAATATATAATGTGTAAAACTCAAATAAAGTAATCGATGCAGTCGGCTCCCCAAGTAAAGGGTTTGCCGTGTCGCTCATAAATAAATGTGCGCCACATTGAGCTAGTACATATTGAGTTTGTTGTTCACTAAAAAAGTGAGCAATTGGCACAGCCACTTTATTAGAAACTGCAGCAGCGGCATCAATAACAAGCCAAGCTGGCGTATTATCGAGCTTATAAGCGACACATTTGCCGTTAAAGCTTTGTAGTATTTTTACTACTTTTTGTATTTGCTGGTTAAACTCACCACCGTTAATTTCAAGTGTTTGATCTTTATTATGGGCAATAATTAATGGCGATATTGCATGGGTATTATAGTAATTCATACGTTCACCAACGCATTTACCAAAGAACTGATATTTGAGTGGTTTTGCTGCATCAAACTATAAAGCATTGGGGTATTTAATACTTGTTGGTGAGCTTGCTCTAAACTCACAACGCATACGGTAGGCTGATTAGCGTAGTAACTTCCCCAACTTAGCGGATGCTCCACAACAAAACTGTTTGCCACAGCAATTTCAGTGCAGTTAACGCCTAATAAGCGCAGCAGTGCACGTACTTTTTTAGTGGCGCAAAATACTAAATGTTTTGCTCCTACACTTTGCAGGGCTTCATTAACAACAATAAAATGCCCAAGCGTTGCTTTGCGATGTGTAGAGCATAGATTGCCAAGCTCAAATACTTTATTACGCTGAGTGTTCTCAGGTAAAAAATGCTCAATGGGCTGTGCTAAGTATTGCTCTATAAATAGAGGAGCTGTTGCTTGCCTTAAACCCAATGTGCATTGCCCTTCGTTTGTCGTGTATTGGCAAAGTAATGGCATAAAAGAGGTAAGCGTGGCGTTGTAAGCGACTAAAAACCCTTCTTTAACTGTGTTTTCTAACGCACTTCTATGCTCATCATTAACGCGAGCACTAACAAAGCGTGAGTTATTTTGAATATAAACGGGTGAAGAAGGTAGGTGTGCTAATTGCATAAACATCGCTCATATAAAGTGTATGTTTGTAACTTAGCGAGCGAAACTTAAAGAAAACTTAAGAAACCTTAATTTAAATAAAAAAGCGCCTTAATTATTAAATTAAGGCGCTTCAGGATGAAAACTGTTTAAAAGCTTAATAAGCTAAGCTATTAAAAATTATAAGCTATCGACATTTTAAATTGCGTAGGCGCCCCCGGATAAACCCACAAAGCGTTGTAACTACTTTGAGCGTAGTCTTCATTAAAAATGTTATTAATGCTCACATTCAGCTCTGTTTTATCTGTTAAATTTAATTGACCAAACAGGCCGACCAATTGGTAACTTGGTAGTCTAAAGCTCAAATCTGCGGCATCACCTAGGCGGCTGCTGGTATATTGGTAACTTGCACCAAATTCAAGCTCTTTACCCATTAATGCTGTTTGATGGCTAAGTGTAAGGTTTAGATTGTTTTTTGGTACATTTACCAGTGGGCTGCCTTTTTCTATTGGCACGCCCCAATCGGCATTAATAATGTCGTTTGCTGTGGTGGCATCTATATAGGCGTACGATAAGTTAAATGCTGTTGCATCGGTAATATAGGTATTTAAATCAAGCTCAAACCCTTTGCTATCAGCTTTACCAATGGGAGCCGAAAAACCAACGTTTACAGGGTCTGCTACTAACATATTACTTTTAGAAGCATCAAAAAATGCCACAGTACCGTTTACACCTAAGTATTCAAACTTAGCACCAACTTCAAACGAGTCGCTGTACTCAAAGCCAAACGGGTCGCCGTTTGCATCAGTACCGCTCAGTGGTAAAAAGCCTTCAGAGTAACTGCTGTAAAAGGTTATAGTATTATTTAGTTCGTACACTACGCCAACGCGTGGGCTTATTTGGCTTTCAGAGCTGGTCGAAAACACACCGCTGTTTGTTTCTAAAATATCTTGGTCTACGTTGTCAAACCTTAGGCCCACTAATAGCTTAAATCTGTCGGTAATATCCATTTGGTCTTGAACATACATACCGTACGCCTTTTGCTCTTCGTCGTTTTCGTAAAGCAAGCTTACTGCTGGGCGTTCAACATCGTAGTTTGGCTCAAAAATATCAACAGTATAAGTGCCGTTACCGCCTCGATAGCGAGAAAGCGCCGTGCGTAAATCGTACTTGTATGCATCAGCACCTATTAACATATGGTGCGTAATACCGGCTGTGTCTACACTGCCGCTTAGCTCAAACTTTACACTTAAATCTTCTACTTCGTAGTCGCGATAGCGCTGCTGGCGGGTAAGTGTGCGGCCATCGTCAAATAACGATTGGCGTGACGGTGCAAGTTCTGCATCTGACGAAAAACCCGTTAAGCTAGAGTCTCGATAATTTGCACCTACAACGAGTGACCATTCGTCGTTAATATCGTGGTTAAGCGTAATTTGGTGGCCTCGAGAGTAAACCTGCGTGTCTCCATCGTTTGGGTTACCTAAATAGCGCGAGCTTGGTAGGGTGTCAAAATCGTTATCGAGTACGACAACACCACGGTCGAATAGCTGAGCTAAATCTACGTATTCAAACTCATAAGTTACACTGGTCGATGCGTTTATTTGATGATATATAGACGGCGTAATCACCTTTTTATTGGTGTATACCTCATCGCGGTAGCTGTCACTATCTTGCCATGCGCCATTTATTCTAAACGCGGTGGTATCGTTAATGCCTTGAGTGTAATCGCCTTCAACGCGATTAAAACTGTCGCTGCCTAAGCTTAGTTTAATCTCGCCTTGTGAATCAAACTGTGGCTTTTTAGTTACAATATTTACAGTCCCGCCTGGCTCTGATCGCCCATAAAGTGCTGAGCCTGGGCCTTTTAGTACTTCAATGTAATCAATGTTAGATACATCACGCGGGCCGCTAAAACCACGCCCACCGCTAAAGCCATTAACTAAATAGCCCGATGGCATGTTTTCGTTACCCGAAAGGCCACGAATAGAAAAGCTATCCCACAATGCACCGCTATTGTTTTTACGTGAAATACTGGCTGAAAAATCAAGCGCATCTTGTAGTTGAGTAATTCCTTTTTTATTAAGCTCAGCACTATTAATACTAATTATAGATTGTGGCATTTGCTTTTGAGGAATATCACCGCGATAAGCTTGTTTATAAGTAACCGATATTTTTTCGATTTCTTCTTTTTGATCTTGCGCAATACTGGGCGCACTAATTCCTAGGCAGGCTAAATAAATTAAAGAGTACTTCATGTGATTGATTAACTAAGCAAGTGTTATAGTATAACAAAATTGTAGCATGTGTTACTTTATAACAAAACTTCTTTTTAAAAAATCACTGAGCGATTAATTAATGCACTAGCGACTGCCGTGTCATCACGTTAGTATAGTGTTCTACTTAAGTTACATAACGATAATTACATGAGCATAAAAACAAACGCGTTAATTTACTTTTTAGCTTTTTGCAGCGGTTTTTGCATTATGGGGATTGAACTTTTAGGAGGGAGAATTCTCGCCCCTTTTTTTGGTAGTAGCGTACATATTTGGGGCAGTATAATTACAGTATTTATGCTTAGTTTATCTTTTGGGTATTTACTTGGCGGTAAACTCAGCACTAAAAATGCATCACTTACCAAATATGGTTTAATATTTTTTATAGCCAGCATTATGGTGGTGCCTATTACATTATTTTCGCAGCCAATAATGGAATTTATATTTACCCATATTGAAGATAGCCGCTACGGCTCGCTCTTAGCGTCAACCGCACTATTTTTTATACCTACCGTTATTTTAGGCATGATCTCGCCCTACTCTGTGCGCTTACTGGTAACCGATAGCGATAAAAGCGGCCAAGTCGCTGGGCGTTTATACTTTGTAAGTACGCTTGGCAGTGCACTGGGTACTATTATTACTTCTTTTTACTTTGTACTCGCGTTTGACGTAAATACAATTATTAGCGCCTTTGCTCTAACGCTTGGGTCACTGGGTTTAATCGCGATTGTAATTAATACCTTGGCTAGTAATAAGGAGCTTGCTCATGCTTAAATATTTACTACTGCCGTTAATTGCATTTTCGGGTTTTGCGTGTAGTAAAGTTATCCACGAAGAGCGCTCGCTTTATCGCAATATTATTGTTGAAGAAACGAGCGACTTACGTTGCCTTAAATTTAATACTAAAAGTAGCCAAACAAGCCAAAGCTGTATGTATAAGAACAATCCCGACAAACTTGTTTTTAATTACACAAAATTGACTTTTGCGAGCCTTTTAGTAGCCGATAACCCTAAAAATGTACTTATTATAGGGCTAGGTGGCGGTACGCTTTCTAACGTTATTCATGAGCTATACCCCACTGCAAAAATTCATAATGTTGAAATAGATCCCGCAGTAACTAAAGTTGCACGCGATTACTTTAACTTTATAGAAAACGATTTAGTGACATCAAGCGTGCAAGATGGCCGTATTTTTATAAAACGTGCCGCTATTAAAAAGCAAAAGTATGATTGGATTATTTTGGATGCATTTAACGGCGACTATATTCCGGAGCATTTGCTTACTAAAGAGTTTTTTGAAGAAGTACAAAGCGTATTAGCCGAAGGCGGTGTTATAGCTGCAAATACGTTTTCAAGTAGTAAACTTTATGAACATGAGTCGGCAACTTACCACGCTGTATTTGGCGACTTTATAAATGTAAGTCGCGAAAATCGTAGTAACCGTATTATTTTAGCGGGACTTAAATCAATGCCGAGCAAAGCGCAAATTAACACGCGTTTAAATGCTCTCGCCCCTAAATTAGTAAAATACGGTATAGACATAAAAGCGATTAGCCAATTTATGCAATTTACTAAAAACGATCAAGATTGGCCCGCAGATACAAAAGTACTTACCGATCAATACTCCCCAGCTAATTTACTTAACTTTTAAACTCCTGCTAAACCTCACCATTTTTACAAGTGAGGTTTAGCAAATATTTTACCATTTCCCTCTCTTTCATATATTTACTTAGCAAGCTAAGTAATGATAAAATAGTTAGCTTGCTAACTATGTTGGGATGGCTATGCCTACACACAAACCTTTTCACGAAACGCTCGATTTAACTGTTATCGGTAATATGGGCCGAGTTCATCGCTTATGCCGCGAAGCGGTAACCATTGCGGTTGAGCCTTTAGGGCTTACTCAATCGCGCTGGACTGCACTAATGCATATTAGTATGCGTGGTGAGGGACTAACACAACTTGAACTTGCTAATAGCTTAGGGATAGAAATGCCCTCACTGACTCGTACACTTAAGCAATTAGAGGAGCAATCGTTAATTGTTCGCCGTGTAGACAAACATGATAAGCGCAGTAAAAGACTCTATTTTACTGAGCAAAGTGATGCCATTTTACATTCATTGCAAGAGACTATTTCCGATATAAAAAATCAGTTATACAGCGGTTTATCTGTTGAGCAACTAGATGCGATTGCATTTGGTTTGATCAAAATGGAGCAAAACGCCCTTAAATGTATTCAAGTTAATAAGTAAGGCTAAAAATGACACCGGATCAAAAGTTTGCACGCTATGTAAGGTTTTCTCTCATAGGGTTTATCTTAGTATTTATTTACTATTTAGTGGCCGATATGGTTTTGCCTGTGACACCACAAGCACGTGTTTATCACCCTGTTGTGCAAATATCACCGCAAATTAGTGGCCGAGTCACTAGTGTGCAAGTTAGTAATAACCAATCAGTTAAAGCAGGCGATATATTATTTAGTATCGATGAAGGCCCATATAATTTAGCTAAAGAACAAGCTCAACTCGCCCTTGATGATGCCAAATTACAAAATAAACGCCTTGATACCAATGTTAAAGCGCTTGAGGCACAAATAAGTGCTGCAAACGCTAAACAGCATGAGCAAAAACTATTAAAAAGCAGAGGCGAAAAGCTCTATAAGCAAAAGTCTATATCGGAGCAAGAACTTGAAAGCATTCGTGCTAATTTTGAAGCGAGTAAAGCAAATGTTGCTGCCCTTGAAGCGCAGTTAGCTGAAGCGGTTTTAGCTAGAGGTGACTCAGGGGACAAAAACTTAGCCATGCGCCACGCTGCTAACCAGTTAGCACAGGCTGAGCTAAATTTATCCTACACAAAAGTGCGCGCATTAAGTGACGGCGTAGTTACTAACTTACAATTATTAAACGGCGCATACGCAGTTGCAGGCAGCCCGTTATTAGCTATTGTTGCTAAAAAGGCAGATTTAGTTGCCGACTTTAGAGAAAAGTCACTCACAAATATGAAGCAAGGCACCCAAGCGCGCGTAGTATTTGATAGCCGTCCAGGTGAAGTTTACGACGCAATACTTGAAACATTTGAAGCAGGCGTTAGCAGTGGTCAACTTAGTGCTAATGGTTTACTAAGTACAACAGAAACCAGTAATCGTTGGGTGCGTGATGCACAGCGTCAACGCATTCACTTAAAGCTGATAAATCATCAAGACTTAATAGCAAACATGCCTAGTGGCTCACGTGCAACAGTACAATTATTACCAGAATCAACAATTGGGCAATGGTTTGGCTCTGCACAAATCAGGTTTATTAGCTGGTTACACTACATTTATTAATGGAGGCTTTATGACTCAAATTGTTAGCCAAGGCCCACAATTAGACTCCAATGGCCTTCGCCAAGCACTGCGCATTGCAGGTGGGTGTACCCTTGGCTTTACTATTAGTAAATTAATGAACTGGCCCAATGGTATATTTTTTACCGTTTATCCTATGTTGATATTGGGCATGGTACCTACGTTAAGTCGTGGGCTTATAAATCAATTTATAGCATCTGCTGCATTTAGCGCACTTATAGTGCTGATAATGCAGGGATTGTTTTCTCACTTACCAGTCGTTATGACATTGTTAGTGTTTGGTGTTTTCTGCTTTTTATTTCATAAAATGAGTAGCGGTAGTGCCTTTTTATTTGGCGCTTTAGGCGTGATCAGTCTTTCTATTCAGCTACATTTTTCCAGCTATGTTGATCAAGGAAGCAGTATTTATCCGTTAATCTTAACTAATGGTTTGGCTATATTCTTAACCGTTATTATTGGAGCATTAATGCATGGCCTATTTCCTGATGTAACCGCAAGGCCTGGGCGAGTAATGCCAGCTAAAGCAAAAGAAAGTATTCGCCATGAGGTATTGTTATGCTCAACCGTGGCTACGCTCTCTTTTGTTGTTTTTCAGGTTCTTGATTTACAAGACTCAATATCTGCGCAGGCAGCTTCTGTGCTTATTTTATTTTCGTTGTGCTGGAAAGCCGCAGGTATGGCCGGTTGGCAGCGAGCAATTGGAACGCTTATAGGCTGTAATGCAGCGTTACTATCGCAACTATTTTTGTATAGTCACTCTGATTTTTTACTTTTTCCGATGGCTATTTTATGGATACTTTCGTTTGTTTTTGCGCGCTTTCATATTTTAGGCGGAGGCATACCTGGCATTGGTTTTGGTGTATTGACTACATTTGGTATTTTGTTTGGAAATTCACTCGGGCCAGGCCAAGATCTTGTTTATAGTGCAATGTACCGGTTTAGTTCGGTATCTGTGGCTATAATCTTAAGCTTATGTGTTGTGTATGTTATGCACCATATACTTAATCGGTTTAGCGTAACTCGCCATCATACTTATGATTAGGTAAACCCTGTTTGTAAAACTAAAGGCTGCAATTGCAGCCTTTTTAATAAGCGTGGTTAAACTATTTTAATCATCTATATGAGCAATAATTTCGCTTTACATATTCACAGTTTTTAGTCTTTCCTGGTGGTAATAAGCGTTAGCACACCCGCTATAATCCCCCAAAAAGCAGACCCTACTGAGAGCAATGTTAAGTTAGATGCAGTTACTAAAAAGGTGACTATTGCGGCCTCAGTATATTCAGTACGACTAAGGGCTTGCTGCAAACTATTAGCAATGGTGCCAAATAGCGCAATGCCCGCCAAAGCTAAAATAAGTGCCTGCGGTAAACTTGCTACCAAGCCAACTAATGTAGCTGCGCACAACGCCATTAAAATATAAAATACGCCAGCCGCTATACTCGCCCAATAACGTTTATCATGATTTTTATCCGCTTCATCACTCATACAAATAGCTGCGGTAATAGCGGCTAAATTAATAGAGTAGGCTCCAAAAGGGGCGCTAAGCATATTTACAAAGCCAGTAACATTAAGAGATGCAGATATAGGCGCTTTATATTTATGTGCTTTTAAAACCGCAATACCCGGTAAATTTTGCGAAGTCATGGTAACTATATAAAGTGGTAAACCTATACTAATACATGCTTGCAAGTGGAAAGCGGGTTCAATATAAGCAAATTCGCTCATTTTCCAGTGCAGTGCGCTGGTATCAATATGGCCCATTTGCCAAGCGAGTAATACACCTATAATAAGCACGCTTAACATAGCAAAGCGGGCAAAAAAGCGTTTACCAATAAAGTACATAACGACCATTAAGCCAATTACTAAAGGCATGTCGTTCATAAAATTAAACACATCGATACCAAAGGTAACAAGCACGCCGGCCAACATGGCGCATGCAAGCTCACTTGGAATACGGTTCATTATTTTTTCAAACCAGCCCGTCACCCCCGACAAAAACACGAGCAATGCACTGAGCATAAACGCGCCAATAGCCTCATTTAAGTTATACCCTTGGGCACTTGAAATAAGTAATGCAGCTCCTGTGGTAGACCACGCAATTAAAACAGGTACTTTGTAATAGTACGATAAACCAATTGACGTTGTGCCCATCACTAAACCGAGCATTAAAATCCAACTAGCTACTAAATCGGACGTACCACCAAGGGTTATCACTACCTGATAAATTAATGCAATAGAACTCGAAAAACCAATAATTACAGCCACAAGTCCTGCTGTAATTCGGTTAAGCAACTGATCAGACACCTTCATAAATTCCTCGTAATGCATTTATGCAGCACACAACATACGTGCCCAATAATTACATTGCAATTAGCGATTGGTTTACAAAAGGTGAAATAAATTCACTTTTTATTTTTCATTGTAATTAACGTCAAAAAGTCACTTTTAACCATTGTATTTAACCAAACAAACAAGTACCTGTAACTGAGCCAAAGCCCGCGTAAACACTACTAAAAACCAATACTAAAAAGAGCAAAAAACACACCAAAAATAAATATCCTTATATTTTATAAGGAATTATAAAATTAAGAAATAATTCTTTTCGGTTACATTTATTATCTTGATCTAATCCATTTAATAATATAAAACGTAACAAATAGTTAACCAAAAACACTAAAAGAGAAACAAATGAAGAGATCTGTCGTCTTACTAATTGCTATACCATTATCGGCATTTGCAGTTTATGGGCTATTTTTTAATGCAGATGAAACGGGCGAACCTATCGCGCCTGTTGCTATTGATTTTGTTCCTATTGATTTACAAAAAACGCGCAATACGCATCCCCCTGCACCTATTGATATGAGTAAAGATCCCATTACCGTTAAACCCATTGTTGCCCCTGACAACAGCTTACCGTTTGAGGAATTTGATGCCGTAAATCGCCTATCAGACAAAGCAAAGCAAGTGCTTATAAACGCAAAAGTTTTACCTACCGACTTACATAACGAGGCCTATATTGAGTTTGATTTAAATTCTTTACAGGCGTTAGAGACTGGCGAAAATTTTGATTTAGCTATTCCGCAAACAGCCGAAACATTCACCGCAGAAGTGACTAATGTGGTTGAGTCTGAAAATGGCGATAAGAGCATATTTGGTAAAATAGTGGGTGTTGACGGTCGCATGCATAATACCGTTTTAACGGTAGGTAAAGATGCAGTATATGGCCAATTTACTGCACCTTCTGGCAACTATGTATTCGAAAGTAAAGGTAAGTACGGATGGATTGCAGCAAAACGCGATTTATATAAAAGCCACATAGAGCATGAAGTAACCGCACCAAAACCCAAATCAGATAAAAGCATCGATATATTTGCACCAAAAATTGATGGCTAACCAAAAAGTATAAAAAGTAATTAAAGCCGCACTATAAGGCAGCTTTAGTGTGTCTGCTTTTTATAATCTCAACCAAGTTAAAAACAGTTCCAACCACAACAAGAGTAAGGAAATACAATAATGAAAAAAGTAATCACAACGACCGCACTGGCTGCGGCATTATGTGCAGCAAGTGTTGCACAAGCAGAAACAATCGATATCGGTATTTTATATACCGACCAATCAGCTGCTGCAACTAGCAATATTGACACTAAAATAAATCAACTAATTGCTTTTAGTAATCAGGTATATAGCCAAAATGGCGTTGATATAACACTACGCTTAGCTGGTAAACAAAACTTAGGTGACTACGCAGTAACGCCGTCTGAGGATTGGTTAGATTCGGTTACAAATAGCAGCTACGTAGATGGTTTACGCAGCGATTGGAAAGCAGACATGATTGCCGTATTAGGTACTGGCCAAAGTGCTGGCAATGGGCTTATTTCATGTGGTTTAGCATGGGTTGGCCAAGGCACTAATGGCAATCTATACAGCTCAATGAGCAGCCGTATGTACTCAATCACTGCAATTGATTGTGGTGCAACTACATTTGTACACGAACTTGGTCATAACCAAGGTTTAGCGCATTCACGCAAACAAGGTGACACATCTGGCGGTGTATATGTTGATGGCATGGGTCATGGCGTACAAAATGAGTTTGCAAGTATTATGGCTTACCCGCACGTTTACGGTAGCGCTACTCAGTACGATTACTTCTCTAACCCTAACTGGAGCGTAAACGGTATTGCATTTGGTATTACAAACCAAGCGTATGCAATTCGCACGGTTACTGCTACAAAAACAAGTATTGCTAACTTTAAATAAGTAGCGCATTAAAAAGTGGGCTAAATAGCCCACTTTAAAGTTTTTACATGTTCTTCCCTGCAGAGCGCTTACGCGCTCTTATAGATTAAGCTAATGCACAACCACTTTTTGCTTAATTGCTGGCATTAATGTTTTACCATTGCCATCTACTTTATTTAACAATTTAAGCCCCATCACTTTTGCAAGTACTGGGTAAATATCAAGGTTACTCACTTCTTTAAGGCTTACACCTTGTTTAAATGCAGGGCCTACAGCAATAAATGATGCAGCCATATCCTCGGTATATGCATAACCGTGAGTCCCTAAATAGGTTGGTTTTTTACCATTGGTAAATACCGCTGGCGCTGTAGTTTGCACCACAATATCGCCTACACGGGTGCCTTTATTGTAATGATACGCTGCTAACTGCTCGTCAGTTAATACTGTATAACGACCGTTTGCTGCTTTTTGTAAACGAGCTTTATAGCCGGCTATATCTGCATTTATTGCATCGGGTTGAGTGTATATGAGTAAACGTGGACCGGTGTTTTTAACTAAAAAGTTTTCATCTTGAGGCAGTGTGGTTACATCAATACTTTTATCTGGATCTATACTCGCCATACCATGATCCGAGACAATAACTAAGTTTACCTCTTGCTCTAATTTACTTAAGCGGGTTTGTAATTGTCCCATTAATTCATCAAGTTGTTTAACTGCATCTCGCGTTTGTGGTGCGTCTGGTCCAAACTCATGGCCCATGCTATCAACTAGCGAAAAGTAACTCGCAATAAAACGTGGGCGCTGTGCTTTTGGTAAACTTAACCACTGAATAATTTGATCAACACGGCTTTGGTAATCGCTGTATTTAGAATAGTGATAAAAGTAATCTGGTGTCATGCCGTTAAATAACGCATCTGACTCAGGCCAAAAATAAGTAGCCGATTTAAGTCCCTGCATTTTTGCTAAATTCCAAAGCGGAATCCCCTTCACCCAAGTGCTATCGCCCAATGCTTTGCCCATGCTGTAACAGTCGTTTTTACGCGCTTTATCACAAAAGCTATTATCAACAATGCCATGGTTTACCGGCAGTAAGCCCGTAATAATAGAAATATGGTTAGGAAACGTTTTAGTTGGATAAACAGGTATTAGTTTTTGTGCGCGAACACCGCGCTCGGCCATTGCTTTTAAATTTGGCGCACCGTGTTTTTCAATATAATCCCAACGCAGGCCATCAATTGATACAAGCACCACAGTTTGCTCTTTTGCAGCAAATGCGCTGTTCATTCCTAACATTAGGCAAATTGATAACGCCTTTAAAATCCACTGTTTCATTATAAACACCTATAAATGCACAACAATTACTCAAAAAATTATTTTAAAGCAAGTTGTTACTTTATGATACAAACTGATAGATTAAACCCTGTATATTAAAGACAAATGACTATGTGCTAAAAACTATGCCAGTCATCAATTGTAAAAAGGATAAGTATAAAGATGACCATAGATTTTAGTAAAAAAATAACGCCAGCACGAATGTATCGCACAACCTCTAACTTACAAATGGCGCTAGAAAGCGACCGTGGCCGGATTATTAACAGTGCCGCTATTCGCAGGCTTCAGCAAAAAACCCAAGTGTTTCCGCTTGAACGCAACGCAGCTGTTCGTTCGCGCTTAACTCACTCGCTTGAGGTACAACAGGTTGGTCGTTTTATAGTGCAACGTATTTTTGCAAATTTAAGCTACCAACAACAAAAAGATTACGGCTTAACCGACTTAGAACGCCCCCTGGAAAGCTTAGTAGAAATGGCCTGCCTAATGCACGATATAGGCAACCCACCGTTTGGACATTTTGGTGAAGCGGCAATAAACCACTGGTTTAATAACAACCTAGCAAGCGTAACACCCGAGCGCTGCAAAGAGCCCAATACAGGTATAGGTGTTGTTTTTAAACACCTTGCGCTTGATATTTGTAACTTTGAAGGCAACGCTCAATGCATACGTATAATTCATTCGTTGCAAACGCTTAATTTAACTTACAGCCAAAGTGCTGGTATTTTAAAATACACTCGCCCTGCTGGGCTTGATGTAAAAGACATACCCCAAAATAAAAACTACTTAATGAAAAAAGTGGGTTACTACTACAGCGAAAAAAACTTTGTTGAAGCGCTACAAAAAGAGCTCACTATTGAGCCTTACTGCCGCCATCCTGCAAGTTACATAATGGAAGCCGCCGACGACATTTCGTATTGCCTAGCCGATATAGAGGATGCTGTTGAAAAAGGGATCATAAGTACCGAATTCTTATGTACACAGCTTAAAAGTCATTATAAAAAAGCACTCATAAACCTAACAATAGACGACACAGAGCACCAAACTTTTGTAGATAAAGCAGTTGACTACGCACATGAGCGCGCCAAAGCACAACCGTATAACTTTAACAGCGAATTTTTTATATACCTGCGCGTAGCACTTTTACATCCGCTAGTTGGACATGCTGCAAAACGCTTTATTGAGAACATAGAACCTATTTATCATGGCGATTTTAACCAAGCACTTTTAGAAGATAGAAGTCATCTACACGCTGTAACCAAAATGCTAAAGCAAGTTGCACTTGAGCATGTTTTTTCAAATAAAGAAGTCGAAAAATTAGAGCTGCAAGGTTATAGAATAATTAATGGCTTACTCGATTGCTACAAACCGCTACTTCAATTGAACAGCGATGACTTTAGGCGCGCTCTAAATGGCGATTCACGTTTATTAATTGAGTCGCGACTTGTTAAAAAGCTCTCTAAAAAGCACTTAAATAGTTACCAACACGCAATAGATGCAATGCAAGAAGAGCCCGATCACTTTGCAGCGTATGAATTTTATTATCGCTGTAGATTAATTCAAGATTATATAAGCGGTATGACAGACCAATTTGCTTACGATGAATATCGCAGCCTTATGGTTATTGATTAGTCGTATTACTCTGGATAATTTTCAATTTTGCGCTTAAAATCAAACTATTAATATTTAAGCGCGCATAACTTTATGATATCAATACTAATTAGATTTACCCTTTGCTTTGCCCTATTTTATAGTGCGCAAAGTGCTGCATACAACGAAGCTATGTGCATTTTAATTAAACAAGAAATGCAGCAAAATAGTAATAATAAAGCGAGTCAAAAATATCGTAAAGCTGCGCGTGATTACAAAAATAACTGTAATAAGCCAAAAGAAATTCAAGCACAACCTAAGCCCCAAATAATAGAGCCAAAGCCTGCTATTATTACTCAGCCACAACCTAAAATTGTTGAACCTGCCCCTGTAATTAAACCTACTGAAGAAGCTGTTAAAGAAAGCATCAACGAGCAAACACTTAATTTAACTAATGCTCAAAAACAACAAATAAACGATCAGCTAAATACCAATAGTAACGAAATAGTAATCGATGCAGAGCCAACAAAAGCAGCACCCGAGCAAGTAGTTACAGAGCAAAAAAACGAAGCTGTGATAGAGCAAGTAAAACCGGCAACGCCAGAGCAAAGCGTTCAACCTAAGCCTGAAAAGCCTGTACCTGTAAAACCAGCACCTGTGTTAACTAAACCAGCCCCAGTAATTGCGCCGCAACCTGTAGCGCAGAGCCCAAGCTCGTTACTTTTACCCACTTTAATACTTGTTATAGTGGTACTTATTGGCGCTATGGTCGTCGTGCGCCTGCGCCGTGCAAAACAAAGTAAAATAATGGCAGAACCGACTATAGCGGCTCCACCTGAAGTTAAATCAGAAAAAATTGTTACGCCAGCTAAACCTGAAACTACAAAAGAGCCAGAGATTGAGCCTGTCGTCATCAACGAAGTAACTCAAAATAATAAACCAGTTAAGAGCAGCGTAGAGGCAAATGAAGAGCCTTTAGAGCCTACGAACACTACACAAAATGCTGATATTGAACATACACCACCGCAAATTTCAGATGAACAAAACAACGTAGCTAAACAAGTGCAAACAAGCGAAATTGAGCCTACACCGCTTAACTCAATTGATACTTTAGAGCAGACAAGTACCGCTACGTTTAACGAAGTAAAGCAAAAACCTGAGCCTAATACAGCCGAGTTTGAAGCAGCAGCAAAAACAACCTTAGAGCGTATTAAAAATGCCAGCAGCTTTAATGAGCCAGAAGTACGCGACTTTGATCCAGATGCAAAGCCTGTAAAAAAACAACGTAAGCATCATACTGCTCATATAACGGAGCCTGCGCCAATAGAAGCCGAACACAACACTGTAGAGCCGGTTATTAGTACTCCTGAGCCAGTAACAGCGAGTGAGCCGGTTGTAGATTTACACGCACCAGAGCAAATTGCTGACGCTCAATCGACTACATATACAACAGAGCAAGACTTTAAAGAACCAGAGGTACGTACATTTAACCCAGATGCACCATTACCTGGTGAAAAGCCGATGCCTAAAAAACAAAGCGCAACACCTGAGCAAGCACAAACAACACCGCCAGTTGATGAGCCACAAAGTGAGCCTAAAAAAGCAGACAGTAAAAATCCATTTGCTAACTTATCGTTAGACTCAAGCTGGGATCCTGACTCGACTGAAAAACCCAAAATAGAAGAGAAAAAACGCGCGCCTAAATCGCAAGCATTAATAGATGCAGAAGAACGCGCTAAAAACATGCAAACCAAATAGTAAGTTTTAAAGTAGCGCCTCATATTTGAGGCGCAGTTTTAGTAACTAAATAATTAACTGCTTTTTTACCGTATTACTTACACTCTTATCCCATCCTAAAATGCGCTTTAGTAATTAGAAGCTTCGCTCCTTGCGCGAGCAAGTTCAGCGCCTGGCGCAATATTTAAGCTTGAGAGTGTTTTATAAGCTTACAACTTGTTGGCGCGATGAGTGCAGAGCATACATTTAACTGGTGGTATTTTTAGACTTGAGTTTAAGGCTACGTTATCCGCAGCCATAAATTAAAGTAACTTGGTCAACATGCCCTAATTAAAAGTCCTAGTTAACAGCCCTAGCGGTACGTTTATTTTTAAGCTTTAACCCGCCAATTAATAGCAGTGGCCCTATAAACATAGCAAGGCCATACACGCCACTGGTAACTGCGTATTCTGGTTTATTTAAAAAGCTAATAGCGATTAAAATAGCTAACGATGCATTTTGAATTCCAACCTCAATTGAAAGCGTCAGCGAATCAGTTAAATTTAATTTTGAACACTTAGCAATTAACCAACCAACAACCATTGAACCAATATTAAGCACTATGCACGCCCAAAATACATCGTTAAATGAGCTAACTAATAAATCGCGCTCTTTTATTACTAGTGCGGCAATCATCATAAGCATAAAAAACAACGAGAAGCGTCTAAAAAACGGCTCTGCTTTAATGGCAAAATCACTTTTAAAGTGACGTAACCAAATGCCTATAGCAACTGGCACTAAGGTAATAAAAAATAGCCCTAATGAAGTAGTTAAAATAGAAAAAGTAGCATCGTCTGCTGGGGCAAACTGACTCATAGCAAAGCCAATAATAAACGGTGTGGTTATTATACTAATTGCAGTAGAGGCAGCTGTTAAACTTACCGAAAGTGCTAAATTAGCTTTAACAAGCTGACTTACTACATTTGACATAGTACCGCCGGGGCAAGCAGCTAATATCATTAATCCAATAGCGATAGGCGTTGGTAGGTTAAGTAAATAACACAGCCCTAATGCTAATAAAGGCATTGCTACAAATTGGCCTATTAAACCCATGACAATGCCAAGCGGGTTTTTAAATAGACGAGTAAAATCGGTTGTTGTGAGTCCAAGACCCATACCAAACATTATAAGTGCAAGAGCGAGCGGAAGTATTACTTCAGTTAATATAGATGCATTCAAATTAGACAGCCTCGTTTGTTATTGTTTTTAATTGGAGTGTTAATTTTTAAGTTAACTGTATACCAATTCGCTTAATTAAGTGATCTATTTTGAGGATGGAAAAACGTGTTGATAGCTAGGCAAAAAATTCGCTATTTAGTTGTTCTCGGCAATTGCTCCTGCATTGCTCTACCTTCTGCATCCATGCAGTCGTAAATGAGAATTTTTTAACACAGGTAGCGACACGTTTAGCCCCGCAAAATGATTAAGTATTATTGCGGATTGGTATAATGCCCCTTTACAATAAATCCTAATGCTAGAAGTATTACTTATTTAAAATAGCAGCAACGTGCTTATCTAGTTCCGGAAGTACATCTTGTTCAAACCATGGGTTCTTTTTAAGCCATATATTATTACGCGGACTCGGATGTGGAAGCACTAAATAATTTGGCCAATACTCACGCCACGATTTTACTAACTCCGTAAGTGGCATTTTTTTAGTCTCTGGTAAATGATACGCCTGCGCGTATTTACCAAGCACTATTGTCAGCTCAATATTTGGTAGTGCAGCCAATAATTGCTCGCGCCATGCAGGGGCACATTCTTTTCTCGGTGGTAAATCACCCGACTTACCCCTACCCGGGTAGCAAAAGCCCATAGGTAAAATGGCTATATTATTAGCGTCGTAAAATTCATCACGTGTTAGCCCAAGCCATTCTCGCAGGCGGTTTCCGCTTGCATCGTTAAACGGCACACCTGTTTCGTGAACTTTGATTCCAGGTGCTTGCCCTGCAATTAAAATACGTGCGTTTTGGTTAAATTGTATAACAGGGCGAGCCCCTAAAGGTAAATGAGGTTCACAGATCACGCATTTACTAACTTGCTCTATTAATTGGTGACTATTCATGTTTATTTGGCCTTAAATGCTTAATATTTATCCTAAATGGCCATTTAGGATAAATGAGTTGGTAAAAAATCGGTTTATTTTAATTAAAACGAGCGTTAGTTAGTAAAATCGTGATCTTTAAGCTCATTCGCGCTACAAGCCTTGTAAAACCTAGTGTTGCTCTGCCCATACAGCAAATTCATTGCCGCTCGGCTCTGCAAAATGAAACCGGCAACCACCCGGAAATTCAAAAATAGGTTTTAATATTGTGCCACCATGGAGTTGTACTTTTTTATACGTGGCGTGAATGTCGTTACTATAAAAAACCAATAGCGCAGCACCATTTTGAGTTAGCGATTTAAGCGGCGCATTAAAAAAGCCACCATCGAGCCCTTGGCCACTAAACGCCGTGTATTCTGGGCCGTAGTCAGTAAACTGCCAATTAAATACACGACTAAAAAAGGCCTTAGTTGCAGGTAAGTCGCATGCAGGGAACTCAACGTAATTTAGTTTTTCGTGATCGCTCATCGTTACTCACTCTTTATTTTTACTCAGTTTATTAACCTTAAGCTTTACATAGAGCCTGTGCAATATCATTAAATAATATCAGATCAGTATTTTACTAAGTAACTAAGTACGCATAACTTACTTAAAAATAAAATATCGCAAATGAGAATAACTATCTTTTGTATTTGTAACATATATAATAGCGCCTTTATTTTATTCTCAGCTCTAAATAAAGGGATTAATTAACTATGCAGGCACCTTTGCACAGTGCGCCATTCGATAAGGTTAACGTGATTGCGCTTGTAGTAAAAAGCGTAAGCAGTTATCGAGTTTTGGTATTTTTACGTTTTTTTATTGCCATAATTGGTGGCTATGCTTTTACCTCTGCAAGTACTGCGTTATTAAGCTTTGTGTTACCAATAGCTAAACAAGACGCTGTGCTTTTTAGTGTTTCAATTAGCATTTTAATTTATGCCGTCGTATTTATTTATGCCTTTAGCATTAAGTCATTAAAAACAGTGTGGATCAGTATTTTACTAAGTACAGGTACGTTCGCCGGGTTGCTTGCATTGCTAAAGGATTGGGTATGAAAGACAGCTTTTTCAGATCGATGACTTGGTTGCACACTTGGGTAGGGTTACTCGTTTGCTGGTTATTATATTTAATATTTTTTGCAGGGACTCTTAGCTTTTTTAGAGACGAAATAACGTTATGGAATCAACCTGCCATTCATAATGTGCAAGCCCAAACACAGCGTATAGAAGCGCAAAAACAACAAATAATTACCGGATTTGATTACTTAGCTAACCATGGAGCTAACTCATCAAGCTGGCGTATTACATTACCTGAGCCACGCATTCCTTATTTAATTTATGGTTATGCAAAACAAAAAGAGCCAGGTCAGCGCCGCAGTAAGTTTGAAAACACACAGCTAAACCCTAATACCATGCAAGAGCTTGAGCCCTTTGTAGATACTAAAGGCGGTAACTTTTTTTATCGGCTGCACTATGATTTACATTACATGGATGCAATAACCGCACGCTGGATTGTGTGTTTTGCTAGCTTTTTTATGCTGATTGCCATTATATCGGGGGTGGTTATTCATAAGCGTATTTTTAAAGATATGTTTAGCTTTAGGCGTAACAAAGGTAGCCGTACATGGTTAGATGCCCATAACTTAAGCTCTGTGCTTGCCCTTCCTTTTCATTTAATGATTACTTATACGGGTATAATTACACTTATATTTATGTTGTTTCCCTACCCTGCGCAAATCTCTTATGATAGCGGCATGCGTGGCTTTTTTAACGATGTAACCCCTCGCAACACCATGACCGATAAAGCCCAAGGCGAATCATCAATGGTGCCGATTCAACGCATTTTAGATCAGGTTTATACTAAGTGGCCTCATGCCGATATTACTCGCGTACAAGTTAACCAACCAAATATGGCAGCTTCAACAATTACCGTATTGGTAAGCGCAGGTAAAACACTGCGTGACCAAGCACCACGCTTAATATTTAGTGGTGCTACAGGGCAAATGGTTGCTAAAACTGATGACGAGCTAACTAGCAGCAAAGCGCTTTATGAATCACTTAATTCAATGCATACAGGGCGTTTAGCTACGTGGTTACTGCGTTGGTTATACGTATTAGGCGGTATTGCAGGCTGTGTAATGATTGGCTCTGGCTGTATTATGTGGGCTAAGCGAATTCGCGAGCGAACTAAAAATAACGTTAAACCTTCGTTTGGTTTAAAACTAGTTGAAGGGTTAAACCTAGCCACTATTATGGGACTTCCACTGGCAACGTGTGCATTTTTTATTGCTAACAGACTACTTAGCCCAACTACCGCAGAGCGCGCAGATAAAGAAATACTCGCGTTCTTTTTAACATGGCTAGCGGTTGCTCTTTTAGCACTTATAAAGCGCGATGCACTGCAATGGCGAGTTATGGCAGCTATAAATGCTGTTGCTTGTTTAAGCGTACCGGTTATTAATGCACTTACAACTAACGGTAATATAGTTAGCTATTTGATGCACAAACAGTGGGCTTTATTTACTTTTGATGCACTATTTTTGTTTTTTAGTATATTGTTTTTTATACAAACCGAAAAATTACGTACTGCTAAAAACAACTCAAAAATAATCAGCCCTGGTCAATCTAATAACCTTAAAAGGCAAAAACCATGATTGATTTACTTGGGTTTAGCCTATGCCTGCTCAGTTTTAACTGTTTTGCGCTGACTAAGTATAATCATTTTAAAGATGTATTTAAAAAACGCCCTACAGAACCCCAACGTAAAAAGCTGCTATTAGCTGCTTGGATCAGTATTTTACTAAGCTTGATGCTTTGTATAGTTACTCAAGGTGGATATGGAGCATTACTATTTTGTGGATTTATGAGCCTAAGTGTCTTAATTATAATGATTTTTTATAATTTTTTAGTAGACTACGTAAAGTGGTTTAGTGTTTTAAATAGCGTGTTAGTTGTACTAAGTGGGTTGTTTTTAGCATTAAACTAGCCTTAGTTAGTAAAAACATGATCCGTTACTTTCCCATATATTAGGCAAAAAAAATGGCAAGCTATATAGCTTGCCAACAATAGGGGATATTCAGTGTTTCCAATACTTGCTGTCTCACGGCAAGTACACACAATATAACCATAATATATTTAAGTTACTTTACAGTTAGGTGACTCTTTTATTACTACTTTAAAAACGTATATAACTAACTGTAAACCCCCTTTACATAGTCTCTTGGTTTACCCAAATTATTTCACCGGTAGCAAAGCCCAACTCTTTAGCTTTAGTTAAAAAGCGTTCTTTAAGCTCTTTGCTAACCGTTGGTGTACGCGACAAAAACCACAAGTAATCTTTGTTGTAACTGGTTATAAATGCATATTGATAATCGGGTTGGTCAAGTTCAAAAATCACATAAGCGCCATAAAATGGACCAAAAAACGAGACTTTAAAATGCCCTGTGTCGGTGCCCTCAACAAACTTGGCTAAGCCTTCGGCGTCATCCCATTTTTTATCATCCGTTAAATACCCTTTGTTAAGGACCTTTACTGTGCCGTCGTCGTTAATTGAATAAGTCGCGGTAACTTGCTCCATCCCTTCTTCGAATGAGTGATTAAGACGCGCTATTTCAAACCATTTGCCTTTATATTTTTGTATATCAAAGTTTTTAACGGGTGTTATTCCCTCAGGAGGGCTGGTGCAGGCACTAAGAAAAAATAACCCTGTAATAAGTAAACCGTATTTTATAGCCTTCATGTAAGCTCCTTTTTAAATTACATAAATAGTACGTATTATCTAAATATAGATGGATATAAAGTTTGCTAGCCGATTAAAAAAATTTGCTATAGGATCATATTAATTCTAAAGCAATAAAAATGACCATAGCATGAAAATTTGGGTAGATGCAGACGCGTGTCCTGTTGTTATAAAAGAAATACTTTTTAGAGCTGCAGAGCGTATGAAAATCGAGACTATTTTAGTGGCTAATCACGCAATGCGTATTCCGCCCTCAAAATACATAAGTCGCGTACAAGTATCGTCGGGGTTTGATGTAGCCGACGACGAAATAGTAAAACGTGTTGAAAAAGGCGATTTAGTTATTACAGGCGATATTCCGCTAGCAAGTGAAGTAATTGATAACGGCGGGCAAGCACTCAACCCACGTGGCGAGCTTTATACCACCGAGAATATCCGCTCAATACTTAACGTGCGCGACTTTATGGATACCATGCGCTCAAGTGGCGTAGAAATGAGTGGTGGGCCGCCGCCACTTAGCCAAACCGATCGCCAAAACTTTGCAAATAACCTTGACCGTATTTTAGCGCAAAACAAGGCTAACTAACTTGAATACACAATTAGTTGGCTTAGGTGATACGCAATTTAGCGTGGCGGTATACGTAGCAAAAGCGCCGCCAATGCCGTTTTTTGAAACACTTGAATGCCTAGAACCGGTTATAAATGAGCAAATAAATACCATAAACCAGCACTGTGGTAATGGTTGGCGCAAAGTGTTTAACGTGTATGCAAAAGTGCTATTTTCCCTGCCAAGTGAGCATTACTCATTTGCCAAACAAGCCCCCACTTGGCAACAATATCGCGATGAGTATTTACTGCAAAAAAACAGTAAAACCGCCCTGCTATTTAGCGCGCCCAACACTACTAGTACTTGTGCAAATAAAGCTTCTAGCAATCAAAACCAGCTACATATAATTGCTGGGCGTACGCACGCTAAAAACTTATTACAACAAGGTAAGTTGCATGCACAATTTGATTGGCTTGACGACGAGTTTGCAATAGACACAACTAACAACATTATTGTGTGCCCGTATTTTGATTATAGACAGTTAAGTAATATAAAAATTGCGAGATTAAGCGAGCTAGTCGCGCAGCTAAAAAAATAACACATTGTAAGGAACGACCATGGCCGGAATTTTAGAGTTAAACGAATTATTAAAATCAATGCAACCAGCGCTTAAGCAGGGCGAGTATATTTTTTGCTGTTTAGCAGGCTCTCTAGCCGATTATGTTCATTTAGAGCCACTTGCTACTTATGTTGAAGAAGAAGGGCTAACCCTTATTTTAAAAGCTGAAACCGCCGATAAAGCAGGTATTACTTACGAGGGTAAATATAATTTAATTACTCTTAATGTACATTCAAGCTTAGAGGCCGTTGGGCTAACAGCTGCGGTATCTGCAAAGCTAACTGAGCATGGCATTAGCGCTAACGTGGTAGCTGCGTTTTATCATGACCATATTTTTGTACAAACAGACAAAGCACAAGCCGCAATGAAAGCACTTGGAGAGATTGGTTAGGATTTGCTGGCACAGTAATGATTTGAGTGATGTGGATATTATAGCGTCGGTGGCGCTTCGCTTAACCGACCTATAAAAACTAATACTGCTATAGAGCAATATCAGTTTTTTTGTGCACATTTGAGCTGTTTTCGCAGTATTGCTTATCAACAGGTTCAAGTTTTACTTTATCGCCTGCAGTTACGGCTACACATTGCGTATTTTTATCGAGTTTTTGCTTTTGAATTACAGTAAATTCACCTTCGTTGGCAGCGTATAAATTATATTGATAGGCGTCATTACCGCCTTCAAATAATGCCGTAAATAACCCTCCTATTAAGCCGCCAATTATGGCTCCGCCTACCATTTCTTCAGTGTTACCATCTAAGCTGTCTACAAAGCCAAACCCAGCGCCTGCTGCTATGCCTGTGCCTACTTCTGATGAAAGTGTTACGTATTGCATAGATTCTACCGATGCATAGTAACGCTTAACTATTTTGTTTTGGTTGTTACGGTCAACCCCTTGTGACGCGCAACCTGAGAGTAGCAATACCGCTATAAGATACTTTTTCATGCTGATTTCCCTTTTAATCATTTAATAGGGAAATAATAAGCATCAGAGCATAAAAAATATGTGAGAGCTTTGTTTGTATCTGTCAGAAGTTGTAAGCGTGTGTAGTGAAATTAAACACATATTTTTTCACTCAACAACCAGCTTTGATACCACCCATTTATGCAGTGGATTTTTACTGTAACGCGGATGCCATGCTGCTATTACATCAAACGGGGCTGGTAACTGTTGTAAATCAATTTTTACTAGCTCTGAGCTTACTGCGCGTGAGGGTAAAAATGCAATGGAGTCTGTAGTTTCTAGATACATCGGTACAATAGAAAAACACGGTGCCGACACAACAACATTGCGTGTTAAATCAAAGCTTTTAAACCAATCGTCAATAGAGCCTTTAAAATTTGGACGCGAAGGCGAGGTAATAATGCTTGGGTAGCTGGCTATTTGCGCAAGCGTTGGTTGTGTCCCTGCTATTGATGAATTAGGTGAAGTAACGCAAATGTGTTGTTCTTCAAACAGTTTAATAATGGGGTAAGTACTTGGAATATAGTCGGGGAAAGCTATCGCTAAATCGACTTTACCGCTTTCCATTAAATCGTGCAGACTATCGAGTTCAAAGTCTCTTATTATTAGCTTTAAATTAGGCGCTTGTTCTCTTAGCTCTTTTACAAGTGCAGGCAAAACAACTTGTTGTGCGTAGTCGGTAGCGGCTATTACAAACGCACCACTAACCGTTTTTGGGTCAAATATTTTAGGGGCTAATAGTGCCTGAAAGTCGTTTAGTAGCTTGTCTATGTCTACCGACAATTCCTCTGCATAAGGCGTTGGTACAAAACCGGTAGTTTTTCTTAAAAACAACTGGTCGTTAAACACATCACGCAACTTTTTAAGTTGCTCACTCACTGCTTGCTGGGTTAAGCCCAATTTACTCGCCGCTTTTGATGCGTTTTTTTCGCGAATCAGCGCTTGGAAAATACGTAGCTGTTTTATATCTAGCCTGTCTAACTTACTCATGCAAATGCCCTTGTTGTTTAAGCATGATGAACGTACCACATTACCAATTATTTTGGTATCACTTACATAAAAGGGTTGTTTTTCATTGTTGAACCACTCCCTTACTATGCTCCTACACACTAAAGTGAACAAATGATTGGAGCAAACAATGAAAACAGTAATTTTAATAGGCGCACTAGGAAAAATGGGTCAAGCGGCATTAACTGGCTTAACTAAGCACAAAGTAATTACGGCGGGTCGCTCGGGCGATGTAGATCATATTGTTGATATTACTAGTGAACAGTCAATTACTGAGCTGTATGAAAAAGTAGGTCATTTTGATGCGGTAGTTAATACCGTAGGTTTATGTGAATACGAAACGTTTGCAGATATGAGCGAAGCCCAGTGGATGAGCACTATTATGAGCAAAATGATGGGGCAAATTAACCTTGTACGCATTGGTCAAAAGTACATTGCCGATGGCGGCTCATTTACGCTAATTAGCGGTATTTTAAACGTTAAGCCGATTCCTTTTGCAATTGCTGATGCAACAACCAGCGGCGCAATAGATACGTTTGCAAAATGCGTATCACTAGAAATGCCACGAGGCACACGTATTAATGTGGTAAACCCTACCGTACTTGAAGAAGCATGGGGCGTTTATGGCGAAATGATGCCAGGTTTTCAGCCAGTACCAGGCAAACTTGTAGGTAAAGCGTTTGAGCGTTCGGTTGATGGTTTTATTAATGGCGAAGTTATTTTTGTAGACGCTTAATTGGCTTAGTCTTTCAAACAGATAGGTGAGCTTTGCTTGCAGATTAATAAGCGCTTTGCATTAAAAGAAAGTGACAAAGCGCTTTAAAAACATATTCAAAACGGTGGTAAAATGAAAAAATTAATTCCAATATTTGCTATATTATTGGCTGCAGGTTGTGCCAATGTAACGCCAAGCTCGCAATATGTTAGCGAGCCAGGCGCAAATTCTAATAAAGAATGTAAAACAATACCGCGCCATAAGCACACGGTTCAGTGGTGTAAGCCACATTCTTCTAGATAAATTAAACTACATACCCACTAAAACCTAAGGCTTTAAAATACAGCTTCGGAATGCCAAATTTGCACTCATTTAGCAATTCGCTAAAGCGCATTCTATCAAGCGGGTAAAACTCATTTTCTAAGTCGTGCCCTGTTTGTGTTTTACCGGTTTCGGTTAAACCCAATTGCGCGCACGTTGTAAGCTGGGCTTCGCGCTCAAATGAAGTTTCGGGGCGCATTAAATCTGCAATATAAAGGTTGGCGTCTTTTTTAAGGCTTCCTTTAATCGCTTTTAATAACTCTTTTTTATCGCCGTTATCTTGTAAAAAATGCATTACTAGTAAACATAAAACGGCATCGGCTTTAACCGATAATTTATCAACTGGGCCATTATGTACATCTACGCGACTTATTATGCCTTGTTCATCAAATTGCTGCTGTGCGATAGCAAGCATATCGGCTGATGTATCTTGCGCAGTAAATTGCCATGTAGGGTTTAGTGCAGCCAGTGCAAGTACTTCTTTGCCTGTGCCTGCCCCTACTACCAAAATATGTGCATTATCGCTTAGCGTTGCTTGTAATTGCGCATTAGTGAGCTGATGTAATAATTCATAACCAGGAACTAAACGGGTTATGCGGCTATCGTATTGTGTTGCTTGCTCGCCTGTAAACGTTGGCATTGTATCTCCTTGTTTTCAGTAATGTTACTTATAAAACTTCAACTGTGGAATATCCACCTGGCTTTTTGGCTACATGCACTTGAGTGGCTACACGCTCGCTCATTTGTGTTACGTGCGATATAACGCCTACTTTTCTGCCTTGTGCTTGCAAAGAATCCAAAGCGTCCATTGCAATGCTTAGGGTTTCGCTGTCTAACGTACCAAACCCTTCGTCAATAAACAAAGAATTGATTTGTACTTTGTTAGACGAAAGCGATGCTAAACCAAGTGCAAGCGCTAGCGATACTAAAAATGACTCACCGCCTGAGAGTGTATTAACAGAGCGTTGCTCGTCGGCCATGTCGCGGTCGATAATTGCAATGTCGAGCGTTTGGGCTATGGCGGTTAATTCGTAGCGTTTGTTGAGTGTTTTTAAATGACTGTTGGCATAGTGCAGTAATATTTTTAACGTTTGTGTTTGTGCTAAGTTACGCATGGTTTTACCCGTTGCATCGCCCAATACTTTATTAAGCAAGTGCCACTGCTCTACCTGTGTTTTAAGCGTAGTTAACTCAGCTTGTTTGCCTTCAAGCGCCTTTGCGTTTTGGTTGTGTTGCTCAATAGCGGTATTAGTTGCTAGTAATGAATTTTGCAGCTGCGTTTGTTGCTCATTTAAGCTGCTTAATTGCGTACTTAAAGCCTCTGCACTTTGTGTTGGCTTATCGCTACTGTTGTGTTTTTCAAGCGTAAGTTGCTGCTGTTTTAATGCGGCATTTGCATCTGTTAACGCTTGAGTTAACTGCTCGTGTTGATTTAAATGCGCCTTAATAGTCTCGCTACTTAGCGTTAGTAAAATTTTGACCTGTTCGTGCGTTACATCGCTGTATTGCGCTTTAAAGTCAGCAAACCACTGGTTATAACGTGCCTCAAGTGTTGCTAGTTCTTGGCTGTTTTCAAGTAAGCGTTGCTCTACATTTTTAAGTGTTATAGCGTGCTCATCTCGTTGTTTTATCGCGTCGTCATAGGCTTTTTGACTCGCTTGAACCTGCGATTGTTTTTGCTCTTGCTCACTTGTGAGTTTTGCTTGGTAGTCGTCTGCGCTTATTTGCTCGTTATTAAATAAAGCTAAGCGCTCACTTTGCGTAGCGTTTAATAGCTCTTTAGCTTTTACAAACTCTTCATTAAGTACTTTTAGCGATTGCTCGCTTTTACTAACAAGCGGGCTAAGCTGCTTTATTTGCTCACTAGCTGTGTCTTGGCGCTTTTGGCTTTGCTCAAGTTGCGTTTGAGTTTGCTGATACTGCGTAACTTGCTCGTGCAGCTCGCTAAGTTCAAGCGTATTGGCTTGTAGTTGCTGCCAAAAATCACTGTTTTCAAATTGATTATTGAGCGTTGTACCGAGCTCGTTAATTTGCGCACTTAGCTCGCTTTGCTTACTCGTTAACTGGTTTTGCTGGTGTGTAAGCTCAAGGTGTTTATTACTCAGTTGCTGCTGTACTTGCTGCTCTGCTTTAAGTGCTGCTTGTAGCTCGTTTACTTTGGTTTGCAGTGTTCGTTGGCGTTTTTGTTGCTCAAAGTATTGCGCTTTTTGCTGCGTTAATTGCTTATAAGTTACTTCAAGCTGATCAGGCGTTAAGTCGTTAAGCTCACTACGTGCGCCTTGCATGGTATTTTTAATGTCGAGCTGTTTGGCTTTTGCTATTTGTATTATTTGCTCAAGTTGTCCGTGTTCAGCAGTTAATACAGCATGTTGAGTTTGATGCTTATGCAGCTCGCTTTGTGCATGGTCAAATTGCTTTTTAGCGGCATTAAAAGCATTTTCAAAATCAGTAATTAAGTTATTTAATTGCTGATTTTGATTTACCGCATACGGGTGCTCAGTTGCGCCGCACACTAAACAAGGCTCATTAGGGCGAAGCTCAGTGCGTAAATGCTCTACGTTTTCGCTGGCTCTTAAGCGCGCTTGGTTAAGTGCGTACTCGCTGCCTTTAAGTGCTTGCTCGCTGGTTATTAAATGCTGATTAAGTAAAGTATGGGCTTGCTGGCTTTCATTTAGCTGCAGATTGAGCACTTGCTGGCGTTGAGTGCTTTGTTTTAGCTCTGCGTTAAATTGCTTATAGCGCTCTCGCTGCTCTTTTAAGTAATCAATACTTTTTAGCTGCGCGTCGCAGTGCTCTGCATTAAATTCATTAAGCTGAGTATTTAAAACCTGCAAAGCTGACTGCTCGCTCGTAAGTAACGCCTCGCACTGCTGCACTTTGTTATTTTGTGTATTTAAACGCTCGCTCTGACCTGCAAGCTCGGTATTAAGAGTTCGGCTTTGTGCAAGGTTTGCAGTTAATTGCTGTTGTGCATTTAAGTAGGTATTAAAGCTTTGCTGATAGTAGCTCCAGTCTTTTGCTAAAACGTGCAGCTGTGCATGCTCACTAAGCCATTGCTGGCTTTTAGTTGAGTCGGTATTAGCGAGTTCTAGCTCGTTATTGCTTTGTTTAAGCTGCTGATTGAGCTCATCAAGTTGAGTTTGCTCTTTGATTATTTGCGACTCTGCGCCTTTTACAGCTTGAGTTTGCAAAGCAATGCTGCTGTCGAGCTCTCTCGCTTTTGCTATAACGGGCGCTGCATTTTGTTTTTTCTCATTGGCGTTATTAAGTAGCTCAGTATGCTTAGCAAGCGCGGTGTTACGCTCGTTAATTACCGCTAAATGATCAACACTTTTAAGTGATGTTATTTGCTGATCTAACGCCGTATTTTGATCGGTTAATTGAGTAAAACGGCTGCGGTTATCTTTTATTTCAAGCGCCTGCTTGGCTTGTTTTGCTTGCTCGCTTTGATCAACGATACTTTCAAGCGCTGAGCTTGCTTGTTGCTGGGTTTGCTGTGCCTGCAGTAAGCTTTGCTCAAGCACTGTAGCTTGCTGATACCAGTTAAGTGCTTTTTCGGTTTTGGTCAGCTCTTTTTTAGTGTGTTCGGTTTGCGCTTTTAAATCGGTTAACTTGGTTTGTTGTAACTCAAGTTCATCGCTCGTTAACAAAGTATAGCTTTCAAGACCAGCTTTGAGCGCTTCAAGCTTTGCCACTTGCTCTTTATGGCGCTCAAAAATACGCACACCAATACGGCTAAATTTATCGGTGCCTGTTAAGCACTCTAAAAGTTGCGCTCGCTCATCGCCAGTGGCTTTTAAAAATGCAGCAAACTCATGTTGCGCTAAAAGTACGGCACGGGAGAACTGTTCAAAGTTAAGCCCTATTTTGCTCTCCACTTCTTTTATTGTGTGGCTTTTGTCAGCTATAAGGGTTTCGTCTGGCAGGGTTACTAATGTGTGCTCTGCTACTTTAAGTTTGCCAGTTACTTTTTTATGGGTCCGTGCAATTGTATAACGCGCACGGTAAAGCTGTTTATCTTGCCCTAAAAAGTCAACCTCGGCGTGGCCTTCCCATGTACCTCTGCGTAGTAGATTTCGCGCATCATTAAGCTTAATGCTGTCGCCATTAAACTCAATTAAGTTACCTTTATCGCCGCGTAGCCTCGCTGTTTTTGTATAAAGGGCTAAACAAATCGCATCTAAAAAGGTACTTTTACCAGCGCCGGTATCGCCTGTTATTGCAAATAAGCCTGCATCTTTTAATGGGGCTTGAGTAAAATCTATTTCAGCATCAACTATTGAGGCTAAATTATGAATACGAACTGCGGTTATTTTCATAGTTGTTCTTGCTCCGTAAGTTCGTTTATCACATCACTTAAAAGTGCTTTTAGCTCATCGGGTACACTTTGCCCTGCCATATCTTTATCGTTTGCGAACGCTTGTTCTAATAAGTTAAGCGGGTTGAGCATTTCAACTTCGCTTAAATCTTCAAATACGGTGTTGTCATCATTTTGCGCTGATTGCTCACGTACACGTTCAATACCACAAAATTTAATATGTTTGCCTTCCAGTGCTTGTTCTATTTGTTCCCTGAAGGTGGTGTCGGTATCGCTTGATTTAAGCTTTACACGTAAATAAGGCGCTATTGTATTTTGTGCGATGTCGAGCGCTTTAATTTGCTCGCATAGTTCGTTTAATGGCACACACTCCCCTTTTGGTAAAATAACCACATCGGCAGAGCGCGGAATGTAAAGGGGGTTTACAGTTGTACTAATATGTTGTTTTTCATCAATAATAAACTCAACAACATTTACTTGGTGCGTGTAGTTACGTTCTGAAAACGACATAGGTATAGGTGTGCCGCTGTATCGAATAAAATCACTTTTAGCGACTTGTTGCGCTTTGTGTAAGTGCCCAAGAGCGACGTAGTTGGCTTGTTTACCAAATACATTAGCAGAAATAGACTCTTCACCACCTATTACTAAGTTACGCTCAGAATCACTTGAGATATCCCCGCCTTTTGCGTGTAAATGCCCCATAACTATTAATGGTGAGTTTTGCTCGTTTATATTATTAGCGTGTTCTAGTGCAAGTTCATAAGCTTTTGAAACGCCTTGTGCATAACTAGGGCCGCTTTCGGTTTGGCTAAGTAAACTTACATCACTTGCGCGTAAAAACGGCATAGCGACAATTACAGCGCGTTTACCATTAGTATTGATGGTAATAACAGTTTCATTGGGTGTCGCGACATCAAAGCGCCCTACTACGTGTGTATCAAATTGCGCTAGTAATGGCTGAGCTGCCAAAATACGATTTGCAGAGTCGTGATTACCCGCAATAATTACTACGTGTAATTGTGGGCATGCCTTTTTGGCGTCTTTAATAAATTGGTAAAGCTGATTTTCGGCGCTAGCGCTTGGAGTCGCGGTATGATAAATGTCGCCAGCAACTAAAAGTAAGTCTATTTGTTGTTCAACAAGAGTGGCTAATAACCATGTAAAAAAAGCTTGATGTTCAACACGGCGGTCGTGTTCGTAGAATTGTTGGCCAAGGTGCCAATCTGAGGTGTGGAGGACTTTCATGTCGCGCTCTTAATTAAACCGTAAGAGCGCCAATATACCCAAGGCAGTTAAAGATGCAAGCCTAAGCCGTGCATTACCTTAGGTTAAACTGTACCAAGCTGAAAAAACAACCGGTAATGCTAAAAGTGCCATTAATAATGGAATTTTTAACGTTTTAGTTTGCTTTGCGTGTAGCGCCTTTAATGCATTGGTTTCGTTGCACGCTGCTACTTTATCGATATAAAAATAACCCGAATCGAGATACTGCTTACAGTTATTCTCACTTGCTGGAACCGCAATTAGTTCTTGTTGTTTTTTTAGGATGTAAAAATCCATAAGCCCACCGCATTTCTTGCTAGTAATCGATATTAATTTGAGGATAAATGTGACGAATTTATTTGCCTCAAATAAAAAGGTTGGCGATTTTAAATATAAACTACACTAAAGATCAACCTAAAATTACACTATTTATCATTTATCGTAAAAATAGCGCATATTAAGGAAGTTCGGCAATATTTGAGCCAATAATTCAGCTGTTTTCACTGTGTTTTTGTTCAGTAGAGGGGGCTTTTAGCCCATTTTTCTTGTTGCAAATTAGAAATATTTATACGTAGTATTATTGGTTTACCTGATAATGCTAAAGCAATACTTTTTTAGCAAAGTAACTAAAGTTAATGTGTTTTTTTCAAGCTCTATAGCTTTGTATCTATTTGCTCAAAACCATTATTAAAACCCGCTTTTGTAAACCCCCTTTACAATATTTATTTAGTCGTATTTTGTTACAAAATAATTGTACTTTTTAATCTAAAAAACTAAGTGAATATCACCCTAAAAATACGGTACTTGGTCGCTAATTTATTGAAGCTAACTGGCATATTTGTCAAAGTATGCTCACAAAATTATATTAGGACTAACAATGAAAAAAATAGGTCTTACGCTAAGTGCTTTTGTATTGCCTTTGGCAATATCTAGTGCGGCTATGGCGTCTTCAGTTGAGCAAACAAAAGGTACTTTTGTTGATAAATTTCGTCAATTAGACGAAGCGCTTCCTACACCCAATGTTTATCGTAGTGCCGCTGGCGAACCAGGTGAAAAATACTGGCAGCAACGTGTAAACTACGATATTGATGTAAAGCTAGATGAAAAAAAGCACCGTATTACCGGTAGCCAAAGCATTGAATATAAAAATAACTCTCCGCATACACTTAAATATTTATGGTTACAGTTAGATCAAAATATTTTTAAAAGTGATTCTATTGCCGAAACAACTAAAACGTTTAAAAGCACTTTAGAAAGCCTACCAGCTCAAAAGCCTGCTAAATTAAGTTTAGGTGACTTACGCCGTCAGCAATTTATGAGCGACAACGAACTGGGTTATACAATCAGTGGCGTAAAGGATGACGATGGTAAAGAGCTACGCGTAACTGTAGTTGATACTTTAATGCGCATTGATTTAAACGAGCCATTAAAACCTGGTAAAGAAGTAGAATTTAGCATGAACTTTGCCTTCAACATTGTTGAAGAAGATGCTGTAGGTGCACGTTCTGGTTACGAGCACTTTGAAGAAGATGGCAACGACATATTCTTAATTGCTCAGTGGTTCCCTCGCTTAGCGGCTTATACCGATTACGAAGCATGGACAAACAAGCCATTTTTAGGCTCTGGTGAGTTTACGCTTGAGTTTGGTGATTACGATGTTGAGATTACTGTTCCGGCAGATCACATTGTATCGGCAACAGGTAAACTTGATAACGCGAGTAAAGTACTTACAAGTACTCAGCGCAAACGTTTAAAGCAAGCTGAAACATCTAAGCGTCCTGTGTTTATTGTTAACGCAGAAGAAGCGCTAGAAAACGAAAAAGAAGGCACCGACAAAACTAAAACGTGGCACTTTAAAGCAGAAAATGTTCGTGACTTTGCTTGGGCGTCGTCTCGTAAGTTTATGTGGGATGCAAAAGGTTATCAACAAGGTGGTGACGTTCAGCCTTTAGTTATGGCAATGTCGTTCTTCCCTAAAGAAGGTGGTGACTTATGGAAAAAGTACTCAACTGAAGCGGTAGTACACACAATGGAAGTGTACTCTAAGTATTCTTTTGATTACCCATACCCAACCGCACAGTCGGTTAATGGACCAGTTGGTGGTATGGAATACCCAATGATCACCTTTAACGGCCCGCGTACTAAGTTGCAAGATGATGGTACTCGTACTTATTCTCAGGCTGAAAAGCGCTTTTTACTTGGCGTAGTTATTCATGAAGTGGGTCATATTTACTTTCCGATGATTGTGAACTCAGATGAGCGCCAATGGACGTGGATGGATGAAGGCTTAAACAGCTTTTTAGATGGTGTTGCTGGTCGTGAATGGGATCCTACTATTCCTTGGGGTGTTGAGCCTCGCGATATAGTGAGCTATATGAAGTCAGAAGTCCAAGTACCAATTATGACTCAGTCAGACAGCGTATTACGTTTAGGCCCAAATGCTTATACTAAGCCTGCCGCAGCACTTAATATTTTACGTGAAGTAATTTTAGGCCGTGACTTATTCGACTTTGCATTTAAAGAGTATGCTCAGCGCTGGAAATACAAGCGCCCTACCCCAGCTGATTTTTTCCGTACAATGGAAGAAGCCTCTGGTGTTGATTTAGATTGGTTTTGGCGTGGCTGGTTTTACACCACAGATCATGTTGATATCTCTTTAGATAAAGTGTATCAACTTCGTTTAGACACTAAAAACCCTGATATTGATTACAGCCGTTTACGTGATATTGAGGCAGACAAGCCTACGTCCTTATTTGTTGAGCGTAACCGCGCCGAAGGTAAAAAAACATGGGTTGAGCAAAATCCTGATGTTACCGATTTTTATGACGAAAACGACCGCTTTACTGTAACCAATAAAGAACGTAACTCGTACAATAAGTTTTTAAAAGGCTTAGAGCCGTGGGAGCGTAAAACGCTTGAACGTGCTTTAGAAGAAGATAAAAACTACTACGTTATGGAATTTTCAAACCTTGGTGGTTTGGTAATGCCTATATTGCTTGAGCTAACATATGAAGATGGCACAACCGAAGAGCGTTATATCCCTGCTGAAATTTGGCGTCGTAATTATAAAAATGTTCAAAAGCTAATTGTGACCGATAAAAACAAACCGCTTGTATCAGTTACTGTAGATCCAGGCTGGGAAACAGCTGACGTAGATGTTGAAAACAATAACTACCCTCGTCGTATTATTCCTTCACGTATTGAAGTGTTTAAAAAGGAAAAGAGTAAAGCTAAAGTAAGTCGCGATATCATGCAAGATATTAAAACTGAGCTTAAAACTGATGAGAAGAAAGACGAAAAAGATGACGGTGGGGAGCCGCAATAATGCGCTTTTTGCTTATTATTGTTTGCCTTTTAGTTGCTGCGCCAAGTATGGCGCATCAACTAAAGTCGTCAGTTACAACTGTGCTTTTTAATAAACGAACGCATAATGTTGAGTTAATGCATCGCTTTTATTTACATGATACCGAACACGCCGTAGGAACATTATTTGAAGGCAAAATCGATATTATTAGTAATAAAGCCGACCAACAGCGTTTTGCTAAATATGTTGAATCGCACGTTGCTCTACAAACGCTAAGTGGTGAGCCTTTACCACTTAGCTTTGTAGGGGCGCAAGTAGATGGTAAGTTTTTTTGGGTTTACCAAGAAGCACCAATTCCTGAAAACATTGAAGGAATTAAAATGAGCAATGGCGCACTTCGTGATTTATGGCCATCTCAGGTAAATATGGTAAACGTTGAGGGCAAAGGTAAGATTAAAACCTTAAACTTTGCACAAGATGATACTTGGCTCGAAGCCCGCTTTGAGTCAAATTAATAGTTAAAACTTCCCCAACCAACGCGCACTGCAGTTAATGTGCGCGTTTTCTTCAAACGTTTAAACTGCGTTCATTTTTGATCTGGTATAAGTAAATTTACGTAAAAATTGGTAGTTCAATTTGTATATTTACCATTTTTTGCGCATGCTACAATTACCAATTATATTTACTGTATTATCAATAGATTGATAGCAGTGCAAATAAATAATTTAAATATAGTTAGTTTCATTTATCCCTTTAGCTGTAACTAGCTAGGGCATAAGCAGTAGAGAATTTTATGTTTAAATTTTATTTAGTAATAACTAAATTCAGGGAATGATATGACGACTCAGATTGAGGCTATTTTTGGAGTGATTTTTGATTTGGATGGAACATTGGTTTCATCAGAATTAGACTTTGCATTAATAAAGGCCCAAATAGGTTGCCCTTGCGAGCAAGACTTACTTGATTACATTGCTAAGTTGCCCTCACCGTATATGCGTGAAGAGGCAATGAATATAGTTCACCAACACGAATTAATAGACGCACAACATGCCAGTATATTACCTGGGGTGAGTGAAGCTATTAATGCTTTAAAGTCTAAAAATATACCGATGGCAATTGTCACTCGCAATTTTGATAAAGCGGCTGCAATTAAATTACAAAATAACCCACTTCCTATTAGTACAGTTTTAACAAGAAGCGATGCTCCTGCAAAACCAGATCCTAGTGCTTTGAATGCTATTGCTACACTTTGGAACATTAATGCTAGAAATTTACTTTATGTAGGCGATTACCTTTACGATATTCAAGCTGCGCATAATGCAAATATGCGCGCATGTTTATACGCTCCAGAGTTGACGCCAGCCTACGCCGATCAGGCAGATTACGTTTTGCATGACTTTGCGGAATTAGTAACATTAGTTGAGAGTTATTCTGAAAAAATAGAGTTATGTTAAATAGCGTGCCATTTGATTTATTCTGACATAAGTTTGTAGTTATAAAAGTTTTTATTAATCAAGTTTTGCCCATTGCGGAGCTAGCCCAATACGTTTTGAATTGGTAAAATACCGCAAAACGTAACGTATTCATTAGGGGCACAAAATGGGCAGAGCATTTGTAGTTCGTCAAAGTTCTATGATCAAAACAGCCAATGCAAAAACAAAAGTAAACTCAAAGTACGGCAAAGAGATTTACGTTGCAGCAAAAAGTGGTGATCCCGATCCCGAAGTAAACCAAACACTTCGCCGTCTAATCGAAAAAGCTAAAAAAGACCAAGTACCCGCACACGTTATCGAAAAAGCAATTGAAAAAGCAGCCGGTGGCACAGGAGAAGATTACTCTGTTGCCCGTTATGAAGGCTATGGCCCTGGTAACTGCATGGTTATTGTTGACTGTTTAACTGATAATCCAAACCGTACTATCAAAGATGTACGTTTACCATTTACTAAAACAGACTCAAAAATTGGTACTCCTGGCTGTGTAGCGCATATGTTTGATCATTATGCGGTACTTGGCTTTGCAGGCGATGACGATGAAGTCGTATTAGAAGCATTAATGATGGCTGATGTTGATGTAAGCGATGTTGAAGCCGAGGACGGTAAAATATCGGTATTTGCACCGCCAACAGAATACTTTAAAGCTAAAACTGCCCTTGAAGACGCATTTGAAGGCATTAACTTTGAAGTAGATGAAATTACGTTTATTCCTCAAGTTAATATTGAAATTGAAGACGAAGAAGTTATTGCTAACTTTGATAAGTTTATAAATATGCTTGAAGATTGTGACGATGTACAAAATATTTATCACAATGCCATTGTAAAAAATTAAATGTAAACGGTTAAAAGCTTTAAAAAGCGTGTTTTGTGTATGCAAAACACGCTTTTTTACGTTTGAATAAATGTTAGATATTCATGTGTATTATGCTTATTTGAATATATATTTTTAAAATGCCTTAAAAGTGCTGTTATTCTAATTTTAGGCGATAAAAAAACCAGCTTAAAAGCTGGTTTAGTACTTAATTTTAACTTTGATTAAGCAGGTTAAAGCGTATTCGACTTTTGTGCTTTATATTTTATACGGTAGCTATGTAGTAGTGGTTCAGTGTAACCACTAGGTTGCGTTACGCCCTCTAAAACCAGTGCAAGTGCAGCTTGATAGGCAATGCTGTTATTAAGGGTTTCTTCATTTGTTGCCATGGGTGTATACGCAGTGTCATGCTCGTTTTGTCCATCAACCACTTTGGCCATTTTAGCCATTGTTGATTTTATTTGCGCTTGTGAGCACACGCCATTTAGCAACCAATTAGCCATATGCTGGCTTGAAATACGCAGTGTGGCTCTGTCTTCCATTAAACCGATATGGTTAATGTCGGGTACTTTTGAGCAGCCTACGCCTTGATCAATCCAACGTACAACGTAACCTAAAATACCTTGTGCGTTATTTTCTAGCTCACTTTGAATATCTTCTTTTGAAAGCGTTTTAGGGTCTGTCATTAGCGGCGGTGTAAGCAGGTCATTAAGGCTAGCAATAGTACGTTTGGCAATACTTTGCTGCTCAGTAAATACGTATATATCGTGATAATGCATTGCATGCAGGGTAGCGGCTGTAGGGGAGGGCACCCATGCTGTATTAGCGCCTGATTTAGGGTGAGCTTGTTTTTGCTCCATCATTAATGCCATTTTATCTGGCATTGGCCACATGCCTTTACCTATTTGGGCCTTATGGCTTAAGCCACAAGCAAGGCCAATATCGACATTGCGATCCTCATAAGCTTGTATCCACGGTTGCTGTTTAATCTGTGCTTTTGGAAGCACAACACCCGCTTGCATAGAGGTATGAATTTCATCGCCTGTGCGGTCTAAAAACCCAGTATTTATAAATACAACACGCTCTTTAGCTGCATAAATACAGGCTTTTAGGTTTACAGAAGTACGGCGTTCCTCATCCATAATCCCCATTTTAAGGGTGTTTTTAGGTAAGCTTAACGCTTCCTCTACTAAGCTAAATAAAGTGTTAGTAAACGCCACCTCTTCAGGGCCATGCATTTTTGGTTTTACTATATTAATACTTTGCGCGCTTGAGTTTTTTATACCTGTTTTTTTATTTAGGTCGTGCAGGGCAGCGGTGGCTGTAAACATCGCATCCATAATGCCTTCAAATACCGGTTGATTAAACACATCGGTAATAGCAGGGTTCGTCATTAAATGGCCAACGTTTCTTACAAACATCATGCTTCGGCCTTTTAAAGTAACGGTGCCGCCGTCAAGAGCAGTGTATGTTTTATCACTTTGCAGGGTACGCTCAACAGTTTTATCGCCTTTTTTAAACGATTCAACTAAGTTACCTTGCATCAACCCAAGCCAATTTTTATAAACTTGTACTTTGTCTTCTGCATCTACCGCAGCTACTGAATCTTCACAATCCATAATGGTGGTAAGCGCGGCCTCTAGCACTACATCTTTTAAGCCTGCTTTATCTGCTTGGCCAATAATGTGGTGGTGATCGATATGTAACTCTATATGTAGGTCATTATTTTTTAATAACACTACAGTTGGGTTTTGTGCTTCTCCTTGATAACCAATAAGCTGAGATGGGTTAGCTAATGTGGTTTGAGAGCTGTCACGCAAGGTAATTAAAAGTGCGCCATCTACTACTGAGTAATTCGTGCTTTCTATATGGGAGCCATTGGTCAGCGGCAATGCTTTATCTAAAAACTGGCGAGCGTAGGCCATTACCTTAAAACCACGAACAGGGTTGTAGGTATTACCTTTTTCAGCCCCGTCATCTTCGCTTAACACATCAGTACCATATAAGGCGTCGTATAACGAGCCCCAGCGAGCGTTAGCGGCATTAAGAGCAAAGCGTGCATTACTTACAGGCACAACCAACTGAGGGCCTGCTGTAAGGGCCACTTCGGGCTCTACATTTTGGGTTTCAATTTCAAAGTTGGCAGGCTCTTTAACTAAATAGCCAATATCTTGCAAAAAGGCTTGGTATTTAGCGCTATCCCAGGTTTTATTAGCAAGATGGTAGTCGTCTATTTGCTGTTGAAGCAGCTCTCGCTTTTCAAGCAGTGCCTTATTTATAGGGGTAAGTGTTTGAACGATATGTGCAAAACTTTGCCAAAATTGTGACTCACTTAAGTGAGTGCCAGGGAGTAATTGATTTTTAACGAAATCAGCGAGTTGTGTGTCTACGCTGAGTCCTGAATGTGTGAGAGTGTGGGACATAGTTGCCTTCCTTTAAACGGTCGCGATGTTGTTGTGTGCTTGTGCGTAAGGCAACAATAACTCAAAAAGGCAATGTTGAGTGCTTTTTAGCCATTCACAAAATGTATAGCCACAATAACAACTATAAATTTACTAAATCTAGAAAAGGAGCCTAATGTTGAATTAAGCGCTACGGAACACACTCCTAGCCACTCTCACAACATTAAAATAATTTATACCAATCTGCTTATATATGGGGTCTATTTAACGTTAAGAAAATTACGCTAGAGCTAGGCAAAAATTTTTGTATCTAGTTATTCTAAATAAAAAATTTTTAACGACGTTATAGTGCAATTTAATTCGTTAAATTGATCAAAGATTTATGCAGGTTGGTATTACACACTCGTTCGAAGGATTTTATTATGACAACATATCAACGCGAAACAGACACACTCTCTACTCTTTGCCAATCACAAGGCAGCGCGTGGGGTGCTATTAACCCTGAATACGCAAGCCGTATGCGTTTACAAAACCGTTTTCGTACAGGGATTGAAATTGCGCAATACACAGCAGACGTAATGCGTGAAGATATGGCTGCATATGACGCCGACACAAGCCAGTACACGCAATCTTTAGGCTGTTGGCATGGCTTTACTGCCCAACAAATGATGATGGCTATTAAGCGCCATCAAAAAACAACTAAACGCAGCTATGTATACTTAAGTGGCTGGATGGTTGCAGCGCTTCGCTCTGCATTTGGTCCGCTGCCAGATCAAAGCATGCATGAAAAAACATCGGTACCTGCGCTAATTGAAGAAATTTACACGTTTTTAAAGCAAGCTGATGCACGTGAACTAGATCACTTGTTTAACGACCTAGATGAAGCAAAAGCGAACGGCGGCGATGTTCAAGCTGTTATTGATAAAATAGACAACTTTGAAACCCATGTTGTGCCAATTATTGCTGATATTGATGCCGGTTTTGGTAACGAAGAAGCAACTTACTTACTGGCTAAAAAAATGATTGAAGCCGGTGCGTGTGCCATTCAAATAGAAAACCAAGTATCTGACGCCAAACAATGTGGTCACCAAGCGGGTAAAGTGACCGTTCCACACGAAGACTTTTTAGCAAAAATTAACGCAGTACGTTACGCCTTTTTAGAGCTAGGTATTGATAACGGCATTATTGTGGCACGTACAGATTCATTAGGCGCCAGCCTTACTCAAAAAGTACCTGTGTCGCAAACACCAGGTGACTTAGCAAGCCAATACAATGCATTTTTAGAAACTACGCCAATTAACGGTGTTGATGATTTAAATGAAGGCGATACGGCAATGAAAATTAATGGCCAGTTATGTAAACCAACTCGCCTAGATAACGGTTTATACCAGTTCCGCGAAGGCACTGAAAAAGACCGCGTAGTATTAGATTGTATTACTAGCTTGCAGTCGGGCGCTGATTTACTGTGGATTGAAACAGAAAAACCACATGTTAAACAAATTGCAGAACTGGTAAATCGTGTAAAAGAACACGTGCCAAATGCAAAACTGGTATACAACAACTCGCCTTCGTTTAACTGGACGCTTAAGTTTCGTGAGCAAGTGTACCAAGAGTGGGAAGAAGCAGGCCGTGACCTTAGTGCTTACCCAAGCCTTGGCGATAATAAAGGCCTTATGGCACCAGAAATGGATGCAACAGAACTTGCACAAGCAGCCGATTTACTAGTGCAAAACTTCCAGCGCGATGGCGCACGTGAAGCAGGTATTTTCCATCACTTAATTACTCTGCCTACGTACCATACGGCTGCGCTAAGCACTGATATTTTATCAGAAGGTTACTTTGGCGATATGGGTATGCTGGCTTACGTGCGTGATGTACAACGCCAAGAAATTCGCCGTGAGCAAGCTTCTGTTAAACACCAAGACCTAGCAGGGTCTAACATGGGCGATACACACAAAGAATACTTCTCTGGTGATAACGCGCTAAAAGCCGGTGGTGAAGATAACACCATGAACCAGTTTTAATTCCTAACTAGATAGTGTTACTCAAGGGCCAATAGGCCCTTTTTTATTGTTTTAATTTTTATTTAGATCAGATTTTAACTAACCTGAGCTCTGGTTAAGAGATTTACTAACGTATTGAATCATGGTGATATTTAAATTTTTTCTCTAGCCAGAGATTTTCAGTCAAAACAAGGCGAATTTACGCGTCAATAGCTAGCCTATTGCAAGTAAATTCAACGCAGTTAGGGCTGAAAATAGCTGCTCGAGATAGATTTATTATCCAGAGTTCAGGTTAACCAAATCATGTTGGATCACTATTTAACTACCTGAGTGAATTTACAGATCAGAGTTTAACTAACCTTTCATAAAACGGCATATTTGGGGTTATTTTGCTGTAAAAAGCGTTTACAACAACTTTAAAAGGCAGGTAAGTGACTGATTTTTGCTTTAATAGACAAACTTAGCGAATTTATAAACCGATTTTTTACTAACTTCTCCGTGCGATAAAACAAAATTTTACTAACTGAGAGGCTATAAACAGTGACTCAAACCGATTTTTTACCAACTCAAGTTACAAAAAATGCTATAAACCGAAATTTTACTAACTGAAGTTTTAGCTAAGTCCGATATTTAACTGTCACAGAAGTGTAAAGGGGGTTTACAGTTTGAATACTACGGCGATAAATACAAAAGCCACTTATTTAAAGTGGCTTTTATTTGAGCTATAAATGTTATACTAATTTTAGGTTATTTAGTGTGTTTATCAAACCACCATTGAATATAAGCAACTTTGGTCATTAAGTTTGATGGGCGAGCTGTAATACCATGCGATGCATCAGGAATTCGCACCATTGCAGTATCAACGCCTTGTAGTTTTAATGCTTGATAAAACTGTTCAGTTTCTGAAATTGGTGTACGGTAGTCAGATTCACCAGTGAGCAACATAGTAGGAGTTTTAACGTTTCCAACATAGCTGATAGGCGAGCGTTTCATGTAGTGCTCAATGTGATCCCATGGTTTACCTGGGAACCAATAATCAGCAAAAAACGGGTAAAAATCTGCTGTTAGTACAAAACTGATCCAATTGATAACAGGCTTAGCAACTACAGCTGCAGCAAAGCGATCTGTATGACCCACAATCCATGCAGTTAATACACCGCCACCAGAGCCACCGGTTACAAACAATTTAGACTCGTCAATAAAGCCTTTCGCTATTAGCGCATCAACACCTGTCATTAAGTCGTCAAAATCGTTACTTGGGTAATTGTGATGAATAGTTTGTGCAAACTCTTTACCGTATGAATCACTACCACGTGGGTTCATGTATAAAACGACATTACCTTTGGCTGCAAACAGTTGAATTTCAGCGCTAAAGTGCGGGCCATAATTAGCGACAGGACCGCCGTGTATTTCTAGTATTAGCGGATATTTTTTACTGCTATCAAATTCAGGAGGGTAAGCAACCCAACCTTGGATTGGTAGCTCATCGTGACTTGATTTAATCCAAATTTCTTCCACTTTAGCCAAAGCTTTGTCGCCCAGTGCATCTGCATTAAGGGTAGTTAAACGCTGCGCTTTACCGCGTTTAATTGTTGCTATATCAGCAGGGCGCTGAGTATCGGCAAGGGTAAAGGCTACTTCGCCATCTTCACTTACATCAAAGTCGCCACCAGAATAAGGGCGTCCAAAGGCAACGCTGCCAATTTGGGTTGTTATTATTTTACGCTTGCCACTGCGTGGTTGATAGGCGAGGGCGGTTTGACCTTTATCGGCGTAACTAAAGTACACACCTTTTGAATTGGCACTCCATTTTATTTGACCTACGCTTCTATCAAAATTTGGCGTTAAGCTAGTTGTGTTACCTGTTTTTAAATCACGAATGTAAAGTTGAGCATTTTCGTAGTTAGTGCGTTTATCATCGTAACCTGTGTACGCTAAGTAACGACCATCGGGCGATACTTTAGGCTGCTCATCAGGACCATTTCGATCAGTAATTTCAGTTATATTTTGCGAGGCCAAATCGAGTTTATAAATTTCACTATTTGTGGGTTTTAGCTGGTTGTTTGTGTGCCTGTTCGCAGAAAAATAAAGTGATTTACCGTCTTTACTAAAACTTACATCGCCCGCGTTATCAAATTCATCATCAGTGAGTTGGTTAGCATTACCTCCGTTAGCATCTATGGAAAATAATTGGCTAAAACCTTTTTGTGTGTAACCGCCACCATCTGAACGGTAATAAACATCATCAATAAATTTGGCGGGCTCTGCCCAGGTTGCGCCTTTTGGTTTACCTGGTAAGCTCACTGGCGCTGAATTAGCGCTTGGGACAAACATGCTAAATATTAATTGGTTAGAATCAGGGCTCCATGTAATCGAACGTGGACCACTCGTTAAGTTACTAATTTTTGCCATAGCACCTGTTTTAAGCCATTTAATATATATTTGGCTGCTGCCATCGCGGGTTGATATAAACGCAAGGCGTTGACCATCAGGAGAGAGTGCTGGCGAATAATCCATATGCACGCCAGAGGTTAGCGGCTGCATTTGTTTGGTTTTGTAATCAACAGACCAAATATTACCAACTTTGCGATCTGTTTTTATATCCATTCGGTTACGCACAAAATAAACAGTTTTACCGTCTTCGGTTATATCTATTTGATTAGCATATTCTAAATTAAACACGTCTTGCAGTTGTAGTGTATTTGTTTCAGCGTAGGCTAAATTGCTACAGCCTAAAATGAGGCTAAGTGTTAAAAGCTTTTTCATTTTTATCCCTGTTGTTACTTTTTTTAATTTGCTAAGTAGTTATATGTTAGGGATTATTAAATTAACAGTAGGATGCGATGAAGCTCTTATTTAAATCTATGAGTTAAAGCTGTAAAGGGGGTTTACAGCTTCTATTTGTGGTTGTGTAAAAGTGTTTAGTTAGCTGAGTTACACAGGGCTTTTATGTCTTTTATAAGCGCTATGCCATCAGCGTTGTCGCCATGTACGCATAAGCTATGGGCGTTGAGCGTTAGTTTTTTTCCAGTTTGTGTTGTCACGCTGCCATCGGATAAAAGCTGAGTTACTTGTTTTAGTAATGCAGCTTTGTTGTGAACGCTACCCTCAAGTGTTCGTGACACTAAATGCCCGTCGTCGGTGTACTGCCTATCGGCAAATGCCTCAAGTATTAGATCAACTCCTGAATCTTTAGCTATTTGAATGTGCTTATTGGCATTTTTAGTCGCTAAAATCATTAGCTTTAAATCTATTGGGTAGCTGGCGATTGCATTTATAACGGTTTGTAATATTTGATCATTTGCCATCATGTCGTTATAAAGTGCGCCGTGGGGTTTTACATAGCTAAGTGTTAAACCTTGTACTTTTGCCATCCCCTCAATAGCGGCTATTTGATAGTGCAGGCAATTTGTAAGCTCTTTTTCGCTAAGTACCATTGAGCGTCTACCAAAGCCCTGCTTGTCTGGGTAGCTTGGGTGAGCACCAATTTGTACGTTATGTTGTTTGGCAAGTACAAGAGTGTTTGCCATTACGTCGGCGTCACCTGCATGAAACCCACACGCAATGTTAGCCATATCAATATGCGGCATAACGTCATCGTCTAGCCCCATTTTCCACGCGCCAAAGCTTTCGCCTAAGTCACAATTGAGCTTCATATTAGTGTACCTTTTGCGGTTTTATTGTGACAGGTAATACGCCGTTAGCCGGTGCTTCTCCTAGTAACACTTTTGCAAGTGCGGTAAAAGCAGGACCAGACACAATATCGTTTTTATCTACATCAATATTATATGCATACGATGCAAGTACGGCATTTGCATAATCGCCAAATTTAGCAATGTCATAAGGTGCTCTTAGGCTTATAAATACAGTGCTTTTATTACTCTGCTTTGCCACTTTTAATAATGACTCAAGTGCTTTTGGCTGCTCTGCATTATTAAGTGCAAAATTTGAATCATCTATTAAATCATCCATACCGCCAATTTCGACCGCACTTTGATTAGGCGTTGCATTACCGGCGATAACTACATCAGCAGCCTGTATTTGTGCTTTTGCATGTGCTGGATTAAACCCTTGTAAACTACTACAGCTATAGTTAAGTTTTTGCTGGCTGATAGCTTCAATTGCTTGCTGCATTGCCATACATTTACGCGTGTCGGGCATAATAATATGAATATTACTTCCTGCTTTTAAATTAAGCGGCAAAGTACTGTTATTATTTTTAACCTGCGTTATTGCCTCTACAGCAAGCTGCGCTTCTATTTCGCGATGTGCTGCACTGCCAATTGTTTGCTTTGCATTTATGAGCGCGGTAATAGGGTCAAAATTAGTGCTTAATCTAAATTTATTTTTAAGTGTAATTATACGCTGTGCCGATTGTGCTATTTCTTGCTCATCAAGTTGATTTGATTTAACCGCTGCAACAAGATCTTTAATAAGATCATCGAGTTTATTTAAATCATCTGGTGTTCTAATTTCAATAGGCATTAGGGCAATGTCAGCTCCAGCGGCAAATGTATTTATTACCGCTTGAGTTGGCGTGAAGAAGTTACTAATACCAGCCATATCAAGCGCATCAGTTACTACAACTCCTTGGTAATTAAGCTCGCCACGTAAAATGTCAGTAATGATTGCGCGCGACATTGTTGCCGGTTTTATCATCGTTTTGCCATTAACACTTATAAACGTTGTGCTATCGAGCGCTGGGTATTGAATATGCGCCGTCATTATCATACCTGGGTTTTGCTTGGCGATAATGTGTTTAAACGGTGCTAGGTCTTGCTCGTAAATAACTTCTTTTGCATGGTTTACTTTAGGCAAACCTGTATGGCTATCTACGTTTGTATCGCCGTGACCCGGAAAGTGCTTTAACGAGGTAATAACGCCATTGCTTTCAAATCCTGCAACCTGTGCGGCGCCCAATTTACTCACTAATGCAGGGTTTTCACCAAACGAGCGTACGTTAATAACTGGGTTGTCGGGATTCATGTTTACATCAACCGTGGGCGCGTAGTTTACATTTATACCCAGCGAATTTAGCTCTTTAGCGATAACAGTTGCTGTTTTTGTCGCAAAGCTTGTACCGTGTTTTTTGTAGGTTGCGCCAATCGACATATTACCGGTAAATGAGGTGGCAACATCGCGTGGTAAACGCGCTACACGTCCGCCTTCTTGATCTATTGATATAAATAGCGGCAGCTTACTACTAGACTTACTTGCTGCCGACTGCAATTGGCTATTAAGCGTAATTGTTTGCTCTATCGATTGAGTGTTTTCAGAAAATAAAATTACCCCACCAATATCGTATTTTGCAATAGCGGTAGCGAGTTCATTAGGTAACTCGGTCATTGGAGTTCGGCATTTATTACTTACTCCTTGCTGGCAGAAGTAACGAAAGTCGAGTATTAGCTTTTGCCCAAGTTGTTGTTCAAGAGAAAGCACGGGTTTAGCAAGCGAGGATTGTAATGGCATTAAGCACCCAGATAAAAAAACTATAGACGATACAATACACTTATTTAGCAAAACACACTCCAAAGCTAAAAAGTAGATAAGTGTAAGCAGCTTAACTACTTTTTGAGGTAACTGCAAAAGAAGGATTTTTTGCAGAGGAACCAATAACGTATTGTAAAAGTTAAAGAAAATTTATAATTTTGCTATTAGCGAAAAGTTATATTTAGTTATATTTTTTGTGGCTTTGTTAATATTAGATAATAAATTTTCAAGAGGGTATAATTGCGGGCTTTATATACAATTATAGGTTCGGGTACTGAATACCTGTACTTAGGATGGCATGCGTTTGCGAAAAAAATTATTAACGGCCTTAAATCTTCGATTTCTTATTTTGCTTTTAGCGATTACGGCTTCCATTAGTACTTTAGTAAGTAGCTTTTATTCTACCTACCAAGTACAAAAAGAGCAGTTAACAGCTTACACGCTAAAAAGTAACTATGCTTATGCCAATAAACTGGCATCAGCAACAGATAATTTTTTAGAATCCGCAATGCAACAACTGGCCTATTCAGCTAAAAAAATAGAGCAAAGAGTTGATGATGAAGATTTATTAAACCAAGAATCGGCCCGCTTACACTTACAAACGAATAGCTTTAACTCAGTTGTAATTAATAAGCATAGTGTTGTTGTCGCAACCTCTCCTAAATTTCCGCAACTTATTGGTGAATCAATCCACTCACCCGGCGCTGTACAAGCGCTACAAGAAAAAAGACCATTAATCAGCGCGCCTTATATGTCGGCTGCTGGGAACTTTATTGTTTTTATTTCTCATCCTTTGTTTGATCAAAGTGGAGATTACCTTGGTTATATTGGTGGCTCCCTTTATCTAAAGGAGCGTAATATTTTAAATAGCTTGTTAGAGCAGCATTATTATGAGGGTGGAACATATATTTATGTGGTCGATGCCAGTAGGCGAATTCTCTATCACCCAGATCAGGCACTAATAGGGACAGTCGTCACAAATAATTCAATCACTAATAATATGATTACAGGCCAAAGCGGTACTTCTATTGTTAAAAATAGCCAAGAGATAGAAATGCTAGCAGGCTTTTCCTCCGTGCCTAAAGCAAAATGGGTAATTGTCGCTCAGCGCCCTGTAAGAGCAACGCTTTCGTCACTTGATTTACTCATAACTGAAGTAATAAAACGTACATTACCGATGGCTGTTATTACGTTTCTTTTAATCGGTTTTTTTGCTCACTTTATTTCCAGGCCTTTAAAACAACTAGCAGACAAAGCAAATACACTTGACGATCCAACAAGTATTGAAGAGCTAAAAAGTGTTAAATCTTGGTACTTTGAAAGCCAAAGACTAAAAATTGCAATGCTCAATGGAGTTAATACTTTGCAAATGCAGATAGGTCAGCTTCGTCATGATGCGCAAACAGATCCCCTAACTGATACTCATAACCGTAGGAGTTTAAACGGTTTATTAAACCAATTGATGTTTAAGCAAACTCCATTTGCTATTTTAGAGATAGACATCGATTTCTTTAAGCGAGTTAACGATACCTTTGGCCATGATAAAGGAGATGAAGCTCTTAAATCGCTTACTGATATTATCAAAAAATTATCTCGAAAAGACGATATCGTAGCACGTATAGGTGGTGAAGAATTTGTACTTGTCTTGCCTAATGAAAACAGCCAAAGTGCGCTCAAAATAGCAGAGCGACTACGTAAAACTGTTGAGTCTACAAATATGGAAACTATCGGCTTTATAACAATTTCTATTGGTATTGCAACTTGGCCTGATCACAGCAACGACATAGACCAAGTTTACAAATGTGCAGACAAAGCACTTTACCATGCGAAAGAAAATGGCCGAAATCAGTGCATTGTTGCTGATTAATAGTGTGTTTCGATAGGTGAATAGTTAATTGCAATTTCTACATTGCTCACTGAGCTATAGCTGTTTAGAGCACTAGACAATTGTGCAATATCAACATCCTTTTCAACAAGTAATGTGTAATTGTGAGCTGTTGACTTGACTAACTCATAATTATTTTTTAACTCATCAGGCACAGAATCGGTATTTAATGTAATTGTAAGAGTACCTGTTACTACCCCTTTTTGTTTTAAGTTCTGATTATAAATAACGTCGCCTTTAAATAACTGCTCAGAGTTAAAGATAAGTTTATCACCCGATGAATTTATGCTTTTAGATGCATTTTTAATAACACCTTGACTACTTTCTTTTTTAGGGAAAATAGTGTCACTTTTCTGGTTCTTAGATGATTCTTTTATAATGATTTCTGCTGTTTTAGGTTGTGCCTGAGAGTTGTTAACCTCTGTTTTTTCACTGTTATTACATGCAGATAGTAATAAAACTGCAATTATTGGCACTGCACTTGTAAAAATTATTTTTTGCATTCGTTTACCTTTGTTTACTTTTCTTTAAATTTAAAGCTATTCAGCCTTATTCAAGTCTGTATATTAACAACTTAACTAGGCGTTTACATAAAATAATCAATTTAAAAACATTAAGTGTTTAAACATAATAAACACAAACAGGTGGATACATGTCTCAATTTAAGTTAACAACTATTGCCATGGTTGTAGCATCAACATTAGCAGCAGGTGAGCTAACGGCCGCTGAACAAACTCGATTTTATGATGTAAGTGCTACAAATGCAGTTACTCAGGGTACTTCTTTAGCTGCTGTTCAGCAGAGAACCTTAGCGGAACGCGCCACTGTATCGGGTCAAAAATCTATTTACGATGCACAAATGGGTAAAGCAACATTTTTATGGCAAGCAATAGGTCAGCGTAAGCCTGACATGGATTTAATCGCACCTGATAACCGTAATCAATATGCTGCTGACTTTTATATTGAAACTTTAACAGGTATTAGTAATCGTAAAGCAACAGCATCTTCTGCTGTTATGGTTGATTTATCAGAGCAAAAACGCGGTTCTATTAGTGCAAAATACAAACAACAAGTAAACGGTGTTGAAGTTTTTAACCGCGAATACAACTTGTTAATGGATAAAGAGTACAACCTAGTAGCAAGTTCGGGTTATTTTGCTGATACGTCGTCATCTAAAAATAAACTTGCTGCGTTAACTGGTTTTGTAAGCTCTGAGCAAAGTATAAGAAAAGCATTTAGTGAATTAGCAAATATTGATGTCTCACTTCGTAAAATTGGTAACGAAGGTGGATATGCAAAATATGAGGCTAAATCATTAGATGATTCTAAGATTGTTTTAGGTACACCACGTGCAAAAGAAGTGTTTTTTGAAGTTGCAGGCGAGCTTAAATCAGCTTACTACATTGAAGTAGAAGTAGCAGAAGCAGGCTCTTTAGAAAGTGACTACTTTAGCTACGTAGTAGATTCAAATAACAGCAAAGTATATTTTGCGAAAGATTTGAAATCTCATGCAGCTGACTTTAATTACCGTGTTTACGCTAACCAAGATGGCTACCCAATGGAAAGCCCGCACGGTGATGTAATTCCTGCAGATGGCCCAGGACAAGTAGACGAGACTGAGATTTTAGACGCGCCAATGGTATCTCTATCTTACTACAGCAAACTAAGCACAATGGACCCATGGTTAGCTGATGACGCAACAACAACATCAGGTAATAACGTATTTGCTTACGCAGATGTGGTTGCACCTCAAGACTTTAGTGAAGGTGACTTTACCGCTGAAACAACAGCAGATTTCACATTTGACTACCCTTATCGAGTAGATGAAGTCGCAAATAGCTACGCAAACCGTAAAGCGGCTATTGTTAACTTGTTTTACATGAATAACTTTTTACATGATTTTTTCTATGACCATGGCTTTGATGAAACGTCAAATGTAGCGCAGGTATCTAACTTTGGTCGTGGCGGCGTAGAAGGTGACCCGATTGAAGCACAGGCTCAAGATAACTCAGGTCGTAATAACGCAAATATGTCTACGCCAGCTGATGGTGCTAGCCCACGTATGCAAATGTACTTGTACAACAGTAAAGATGCCACTGTTGGTGTAGATTTTGGTATTACAGTAACTTCACATGACTCTTTAGGCCTTTTAGCTTCAACAAAAGAATCTGGCTTTGGTAAATACCAATTCAGTGATGTGGCTGCAGAAGTTGTTCGTTTAGATGATGGAAATACAGTAGATTCAACAAGTATTAATGATGGTTGTGAGCCTGCTATAAATGCTGCTGAACTAGCAGGGAAAATTGCAATTGTAGACCGTGGATCATGCTCATTTACAATTAAAGTAAAAAATGCACAAGATGCAGGTGCAATAGCAACTATCGTTGTTAATAATGACCCAGATACGTCAGAACCGGCACCAATGGGCGGTGAAGACGATACTGTAACCATTCCAAATATGGGTTTAAATTACGCTGATGGTAATGCAATGTATGACCTAATTGATGCTGGTGAAGTTGTTACTGTAGACATGTTTACCAAAGCAACATTAAAAGATGGTACGTTTGATAATGGTATTATTGCTCATGAATGGGGTCACTACATTAGTAACCGCTTAGTCGGTAATTCATCAGGCCTTATTAACTTCCAAGGCCGCGCAATGGGCGAAGGCTGGGGCGATTTCCACTCATTAATGTTTATCGCTAAAGAAAGCGATATAAATATTACAGGTAACGATAAGTTCCAAAAAGCATATGGTAGCGGCACATTTGTAGAAGACTTCTACTTCGGTATTCGTCGTCTTCCTTATTCAACTGATACAGATGTAAATGCATTGTCGTTCCGCCATATTACTGAAAATGCTGGTGCTGATATTGGTATATCACCAACAAGCGTGGCTTCTCCTCATGCTGCCGGCGAAATTTGGGCAACTGTATTATGGGAAAACTACGTAGCGCTTATCAACGAGCATGGCTTTAATGAAGCACAAACTCGAATGGCAGATTACTTAGTTGCAGGTTACAAATTAACACCTATAGCACCAACCTACACTGAAGCACGTGATGCTATTTTAGCTGCTGCCTATGCAGTAGACCCTGCTGATTACAAGTTAATGGTAGGTGCATTTGCTAAACGTGGTATGGGTCTTGGCGCAGTATCGCCAGATCGTTTCAGTAATGACCTTACTGGTGTGGTTGAATCAGATAAAACACAGCTTTCTAGCTATGCATTTGCAAGTGCTGACTTAAACAACATGTACAATGGTACAGAGCTTGGTTTTTGTACTAACGACAATATTTTAGATAAAGGCGAAACGAGTACGGTTAGCGTAACAATTACTAACCGTGGTAGTGAAATACTTAGTGGTACAACAGCGCAACTGACAGTTATAAGCGATCATGATGTAACATTTGAAAATGATGGTTTACTTACTTTTGGTGAAGTTCAACCGTACGAAGCAATAACTAGTAACGATATTAAAGTTACTTTGAACGAAGCGGGTACAGCTGAAACACTAGAAATTGAAGTCACATTCCCTGAAATTGAAACGGACGATGATATCGTTGAAGCACTTGATCAAACACTTACGTTTGAAGTAAATATGGGCTTTAAGTCAGAAATGCCTGTTGGAGCTGTAGTTTCAGATGATATGGAAGTAGCAAGTTCATCACTATTAGATTTAAAAGAAAACGTAATGTTTGGCGGTGACTTAGCTGTTGGCACTCAGGTTATGGATAATAGTGGTAATATTGCCTTCTTTGAACAAGGTGGGTTTGAGCTAGGCACACAGGCAATGCGCCTTGTAAATAATGGCTTCCAATCAGATGTAGCAATAGAGAGTAAGCCATTCGAAGTTGGTTACTCAGGCGACTTTGAAATCTCGTTTTGGCATTTCTATAGTATTGAGCAAAACTGGGATGGTGGTGTTGTAGAAGTTAGTGTTAATGGCGGTGACTGGGTTGATGCCACTGAAATTGGCGGCACATTTGATGTTGGCTATGACGCTGTTCTAATCGAAAACGATTCTCAAGAGCTTCAAGAACGTGAAACATACACAGGTAATAACGTACAAGATAGTGGCGCGTATGGTAATTATGAAACTATCAATTTTGGTGATGCTCTAAACGGCAACTTAGTAAAAGTACGCTTTAGAATCTCATCAGATGGCGCAGTTGATGATTTAGGTTGGTGGATTGATAACCTAACTATGTCTAACGTTTTATCTCCTGTATTTTCTGAGCTTGTCGCGGGTGATTCACTAGCATGTGATAACGCAGCTCCACTTGTTTTAATCGAAAGTGTATCAGCGGAAATTACTGAATCTGCTACAGGAACAATTACAGCAACAGCGTCAGATCGCAATGGTCAAACACTAACTTATGCTTGGACTCAGGTTAGCGGTAGTGCTGCTACGCTCACAGGTACTGATACAGCAACTTTGAGCTTCACACCTGCAGCTATTACTGCAGATGAAGAGCTTGTTTTTGAAGTTGCCGTAAGTGATGGTGTAACAACTGTGACTCAACAAAGTACTGTAATGGTAAAAAATGAAGCGGTAGCAACTGTGCCTGTAACAGAATCAAAATCTAGCGGTGGTGGTAGTTTTGGCTTTATAGCTTTATTACTTACTCCATTAGTATGGTTTAATAGACGTCGCAAAAACGTTAGTAAATAAGTTTAAATAACATCCGTCAACTCTAAGCACATGACGGTTTTAATGAAAGGCCAGTAGCGTTCGCATCTGGCCTTTTTTATACACTTAGTTTGATGTTTTTAGTCCTGAGTACAGTAAATACATAGACCAAGTTTACAAATGTGCTGGTAAAGCACTTTACCATGCAAAAGAACATGGCCGTAATCAGTGCATTGTTGCTGATATTAGCTAAGCATAGCTTAGCTAAGTAATATTTTGCATTGAACTTAAATTGATAAATTCTCTATAAAGAGTGCATGAGTTTATTAAGCCAGCCATCAGCTTTTGATGGTTTGTAAATCATTACTATGTCTTCGCTGTAGTGACTGTTAACCCCCTTTACAGTAAATTTTTTAAGCCCTAAATCATCAATCACAAAGTTTGGTAAATATGCCAACGCCAAGCCACTTTGTATCACCTCTATTAATGCACTTCCAATTAGAATCTAGGCAACTCGCTTTACTAAAAAATTAATATGGGTGTCATTTATAAATATCAAAAAATAAACTCAACAAACGCTGCAGCTTCATGCAGCGTTTGTTGCTATTTAATTTTCTAGGAGCTAATTAAAACTCATAGCTTATTTTGGCTGAAAAGTTACGCCCAGGTTGGGTGTATTGGCTAAAATCAGCAGCTTGTGATTGACCTGCAATCAACTCAAAAGGTACATATTCTTTATCGAGCAAGTTAAGTACACCTACATTTAGCTGCCACGCTTGCCATTCGTAGTTTGCGTATAAATCAACAACGCCGTAGCCATGTCCTTGCGTAGTTTTATTACCGTTTGTATCAAGTACTACATCCGATTGCGATTTAGCCAAACGCAACGCGGCGGTCCAGTTAATATTACCCTGTTCTGTACTTAACAATACTGAGCCATTTAACGGGCTAATGCTGGTAAGTGGCTGATCGGTTTCTTTATTTTCACCATCAACGTAAGCCACGTTTGCCTCTAGTAGTATATTTTCAGCTACATACATGGCAATTCCTGCTTCAACACCGCTTATTTGTGTTTCGCTAATATTTTGGTACTGATACAGCGTTTTGTTTACGCCAGGAATGTACGTTGGCTCAACACCTACTACGGCGGTTTCTATAAAGTCATCGTATGCTGCATAAAAAGCACTTAAATTTACGCTAATATCGCTGCTGGCGTATCTTAGCCCAAGCTCAAACGAATCACTGCTTTCAGGGTCTAAATCGGCGTTTGGTAATATTTGATAAAACGGTTCAACGCCGTGGCTTTGATAGGCTTGGTCGTGTGGTGGTATTTTAAAGCCTCGTACGTATTGCCCGTACAACGACAAGTTATCATCCACTTGGTATATAGCACCTAGCTTAGGCGAAAAAGCAGATTCGGTAATATCACCAAGCTGCGCATCGGCGTATAGCTCATCATTTTTAGCCTCTAGGGTGTAGTAATCATATCGCATACCTGCAATAACCGACCACGCGCTGTTATTAAACGAAATACTGTCTTGTACATAAGCGCCAATTAAAGAGGTATCAGCCCCCGGGAATGCTTTTTGTTTTTGGTCTGTAAAATCAACAGTGCCATCGGCTAAAATACGGGTTTTAAAACGTGGGCGGGTGGTGTCGTATAAGTCTATATCAATCCCGTATACCACTTCATGATCGGCATTCCCTGCGTTAAACCCTTTATTAAATACCGCTTTTAAACCTAAAATATTTTGCTCAAAACGATAGTCGTTATAATCGGTGTAGGTGCTTGCGCCACTAATTTGATCGCTTTGTTGCTCGTAACTACTGTAAGACACTTGCCCATACCATTTATCAAACGCGGCGGTTGCTACTTCTGAATGGTAATCGAGCGCCAGTGACCAACTCGTGTCATCTTCTTCGGTTTCTTGAACAGCGGGGGTTATTACTTGCTCAGTCGTTTGATTAAAGTAATCAAGGGTGTATTTAAGTGTGCGTTTTTCATCAAGCTGTTGCTCAAATTTAACTAATAAAGCATCCGACTTAGCATCATAACCGGGTAAGTTTTCGTCATAGTTTTGTACTTCTTCGCTATCACGGTGGCTATACACGGCGCTTACTGCAAAGTCGCCTAAGTCTTTTGCCGCAGTAATATCGGCGGCAACTTGATTACTTTGACCTTGATACCCAAGCGCCATTTTTACAAAGCTGCTGTTATTTTTTAAATAATCACTAGGATCTTTAGTGGTTATAACCACAATGCCACCAAGTGCATCAGAGCCATATAATGACGATGCAGCACCTTTGGCTACTTCTACTTGTTTTACACCTGCTACGTCAAAATAATTACGGCCAACTAAATAGCCCCCTCCACCTGCATAACCATCGTTGGTGCGTCGGCCATCTTTTATAAATACAACCCGGTTACCACCAACACCACGTACTGTAAGTGTTTGCGCGCCTGCGCCACTGCCTGTCGTTGCAATGCTTGGGTCGTACTTAAACATGGTTTGTAAATCTACAGCTAGCTGACGCTCTATGTCTTGCTCGGTAATAACAGTAACTGAGCCTGTTACATCTTTAAGTTTTTGCTCAAAGCGCGAACCACTTACAACAATATGATCGTCAATTATGTTTTCGGCAATGGCAGTGCCCGAGCCAAGTAGTAAGGTTGCTATAGCAGTAACTCTAAACGCAGAGGGATTCATTTCAACTCCAAATGATAATAGTTATTATTTATGGCGAAGATGTTACAACTAAGTCAAAATAAGATCAATTAATTATGATAATCATTTTCATTTAGATTTAACTGGTTATAATAGCCAAAAAATAAAACCGGAGTGTGTAATGAAATACCTATTTATATTGTTTGCTTTAATGGCCCAATCTGCACTTGCACAAGAGCGCGTTATTAGCGCTGGCGGCACCCTTACTGAAATAATTTATGCGCTAGGCAAACAAAATACCCTTGTAGCTGTTGATCAATCGAGCATGTACCCGCACCAAGCCACGCAATTACCGCAAGTGGGCTATTATCGCGATTTAGCTGCAGAAGGCGTACTTTCAATGCGTCCAACCAGCTTGTTAGCGCTTGAAGGCGCAGGGCGAAGCCAAGCACTTAAGCAAATTGAGGCAACAGGAGTTAAGCTAATTCATTATAAAAAGCCGACCTCAGTTAACGAGTTACTTGAGCTAATAAAACGCTTAGGTGACGATTTAAACGCTAAGCAAAAAGCACAAACACTTATTACGCACATTACAAGATCGTTACCTGAAAAAGCAAAAGCGCAAACACACAGCGCGCTATTTTTACTCTCAGCTAATGAGCGCGGGCTTGTTGCCGCCGGGCAAGAAACCGTCCCTAATTTATTATTTAGCTATGCAGGCATTACTAATATAGGCGCTACGCATTCAGGCTTTAAAGCAGTAAATAGTGAAGTACTGGCTATAAATCAGCCCGACTTTTTAGTAGCCCCAGCCCACGTTGTACAAAGCCTTCGCGGTAAGCAGGCTTTTTGTGAGCAACCTACACTACACTTATTAAAAGCGGCGCAAACCTGTAACTTACTTGTAATGGATAGCCTACTTTCGCTTGGCATGTCGCCGCGTATAGCCACAGCAATTAATGAGCTTGACGAGTATAAAACCCGCTTATGAACACCCTAACATTGAGCCGTTTTAAGCCTGTAACACTTAGCCAAACCCATAAATGGATGCTATTAGCCTCTGTGTGTATTTTTGCTTTGGCGCTACTTAGCATAGGGTACGGGCCAGCAGGGTGGGATTGGCGTTTAGCCATTGCTTGGCTTGCGCCCGAGCTCTTTAATCAGTTTGATACGCTGCAAATTAATGTCGTAATGCAAATACGTTTGCCACGCTTTGTGCTTGCAGTGCTTGTAGGGTTGGTGCTTGCCCAAACTGGCGCGTCAACGCAAGCGCTGTGCCGCAACCCATTGGCCGACCCATCTATTATAGGCATTAGTGCGGGTGCGGCTATGGTTGCTGTGGCGTTTATAGCACTTAGCGCGAAGTTTAATTTTAACGCGCAGTTGTATTTACCTTATGCGTCGTTTTTAGGGGCGCTTGGTGTGACCTCGCTGGTATATTTTATTGCCAAGCAGCAAGGGCAAATTAATATCACCACACTTATATTGGTGGGGGTTGCTATTAACGCATTAGCCTTTGCGGTTATTGGGCTACTGAGCTTTTTTGCCGATGACAGTGCATTACGATTAATAAATTACTGGACCATGGGCTCATTAGGCGGAGCAAGCTGGAGCACGATTATTCAAGCTGCGCCGTTACTGTTTATCAGCCTAATTGGCCTGTGGCGGTTAAAAGAGCCCATGAACTTACTCCTTATTGGCGAGCCACAAGCTCAGTACCTAGGGGTAGACACCAACAAGCTCAAACTATATGTAATTATACTTGTTGCACTAGGAGTAGGGGCGGTTGTGGCACTTACCGGCTTAATAGGGTTTGTTGGATTGGTAGTCCCGCATATTGCCCGCTTAATGGTGGGGCCGCATTTACGTAATATGCTGCCGCTTTGTATGCTAACTGGCGTAGTGGTATTGCTACTTTCTGACTGGCTAGCACGCATTGTGATCATGCCATCAGAGCTACCCATTGGCATTATTACTGCATTATTGGGTGCGCCATTGTTTATTTATTTAATAGTGAAAAATAAGCGAGGTTGGTCATGATCACGTTTAACAACCTAAGCGTTGGCTTTGATAATCATAGCGTTTTAAACGCTATTGATGGCAGCGCTAAACAAGGGCAACTTGTAGCACTACTTGGTGAAAATGGCGCAGGTAAATCTACCTTGCTGCATACCTTAGCAGGTATGCATGCCTTTACAGGCAGTGTACTTTTTAATGCTAAGCCGCTGGCCTCTCACGCTAAAAAGCGCCTTGCCACACAGCGCGCAGTGATGATGCAAGCTAACCACGTAGGGTTTGATTTTACTGTATTTGAGCTTATTGCAATGGGCCGTTACCAGTATGTAGAGTCATTAAAAATGCAAAGCGAAAAAGTAAATAAATACGCCGCTATTATGGATTTAAGCCATTATTTAACTCGCCGCGTAAGTGCGCTTTCGGGCGGAGAGCAACAACGCGTGCATATGGCGCGTACTTTAGCGCAGCTAAACGCTTTTACACAATCAGCCGAGCCAAAACTAATGCTGCTCGACGAACCTACATCAGCACTTGATATGCACCATCAACATGCTTTGCTCAGCTGCGTCAAAGCGTTTGTAGGGCAGGGTAACAGCGCCATTATTGCAATACACGATCTAAATTTGGCCAGCCTTTATGCAACCGACGCTATTTTACTGCACAACAAAAAAGTGCTGCAAAGTGGGCCTATAAACACCGTATTAACTGAACAAAATTTACAACAAATGTACGCCATGAAACTGCACGTAAACCCTCATCCTTATAACGATGCACCCATGGTTTTTTCTCAACGTCAGGAGTTTTTATGAGAGAGCAAGCATTAAACGATGCACGCACCTTGGTTTACAAAACCAATGCCGGTGTTATGTCGACTATTTCTAATAATTTACGCGGCTACCCATTTGGCTCAGTAACCCCCTATATGTGCGACGAACAAGGCCGTGTTTACTTTTTTATTAGCGATATAGCCCAGCACACTAAAAATCTAAAGCACGACTCTCGTATGAGCCTAACTGTATATGATGCCGCCGACTACGGCGATCAAAACGAGCACGGCCGCGTAACACTCGTAGGCGATGGCTCTATTGTGCCAAGTGAGCAAGCACACACTTTACTTGATAACTATATTGCCCTATACCCAGAAGCTGCTAGCTATCGCAATGCGCACGACTTTCAGTTATGGCAATTAGACGTAGTGCGAGTGCGTTACATTGGCGGGTTTGGCAAAATATTTTGGCTTGAACAAATCGAGTGGCAGGGCGAGGCAAAAAACTGGGATGAAAGCCAACAGCAAAGCATGATTAACCATATGAATGAAGATCACCAAGATGCTATGTCGCTCATATTAATGCAGCACTACGGCGTAGCCGATAACACCCCAATAATGAGCGGCCTATTACCCACTGGTTTTTATATACAAAACCAAAAGCGTAATTACTTTATTAACTTTAAAACCCAGTGCAACAGACCGTTAGAGGTACGTAAAGCGCTGGTTGAGCTAACCAACCAAGCCCGAAATAACTAAACTAAATACATGACGACATAGTTAACCTGAGCCCTGGTTAAGAGATTCACTAACTATGTCGTTATTTTATAAGCAAGCTGTTTGCTCGCCTCGCTTGCCTAACGCTTTAAAAGCGGCTTGCTGATGTTCTTTTTGTACATAACGGGTTGGCAAAGGGTTAACCTGCAACTGATACCCACTTTGATTAGCTTGCACATTCGTTACCGGCGATATCCACACAACATTTAGCTCTGGCGCTAAACGCTTAATAACGCGCGCTATACCTTCGCCATTTTTTACATGAAAATCGCCCGCTATATGCATTACTTGCGCATCTTTATGATTATTTAAATAGTTAACGATAGACTCCCCCATGGTTTCATCCCAGGTAACTTGCGCAGCATAATAATTCTCGTTTTGACTCGGCAAGCCGTGGTGCATTGAGGTCATAAAACGTTGTTTATAATCACTGGGGGACGTATCAATAGCGGCTGCAATATAGCTCTGCTGTGTTTCATCAAGTTTATTTAGGTAGCTTATGCCTTGCCTGCCAATACAGGTGACTATATTTTTAGGGGCATTGGCAGCGATTACATCGCTATTGTTCGCTTTAGCCAGCTCTACCAACGCACGGTAATCACTTTTGTAGTTAGGCCACGCTTGGGTGTTATCAATTAAGTATTGCTCACCAATTTCACCTTTAACATACTGGTTTAAAATAGGCTGATCGGCGCGGCTAAACTGCTCAAGCGACAGGGCAGTGCGTTTATTGACTCTACTTAATTGCTCAAATAACTCAGCCTGAAATAAATGCACACCCGGGTGCGTATGCCATTCACCTACTAAAACCACATCGGCATTTAATAGCGTGGGCTCTAATAATACAGAGCTAACAGGCTTTGCTTGTGCATTATAAAGCGCAGTGTAATAAAGCGATGAGCTTTTATCAGGCGGCACAGTTGTTGTGCTACAACCACTCAAACTCGTAACTAACGCCAGAGTTAACATAGACTTTTTCATACACACCTTTCAAAACTCGTTAATACAAATAATTATCAATATCATATACTTGTAATACCTATTAAGCCAGCCAACCTGCTGCTTACTTACATAATCAAGGAAATGAGCGAAGTACGCATTTATATGCCTTAACTTTGCTTGTAGATATTAAATAGCTTTTGATAGCAATATCTTAGGTAATTTGTTAAAACTGTGTAAAGTAGAAAATGAGCGTGACAACCGCAGGAATATACGCAAAATTGTTGTGCTTTTAAGTTCTAGATTGAATTATAGGAGATCTAATTGAGTATTGAATTTTTAGAAACGGATTTCGATAAGGTTAGCTACCTTTTGAATTTGCTCACTGCAAGAGCAACTGGACTTGCATCTGACTCAGGTGAATTTGAAGCATTACGCTCTGAATTGCTGAGTAGTTCTAATCTAGCACCAATGCTTCCTCAGTGGTTACGACAGCACCGTAATTTAGATTCATTTTGGGGGTTTATTCAGCCAAAATTTAGTAGTTACGCCGAAAGACGTACGTATTTATCTGGTGAGTTCACACCAATATTAGATCAATTGGAGTTCGGGCAACCAACTCAGGGAATAATGCCAACTACTACAAATACACCAGTGCCTCCAGCTAAAGAAGTTCCTCGTAACAAACGGAAAGTGTTTATTGTTCATGGACATAACAACGAAGTAAAACAAGAAGTAAGTCGCTTTGTCGAGCAACTTGGTTTAGAAGCTATTATCCTGCATGAGCAAGCTAACGCAGGAATGACAATTATTGAAAAAATTGAACATTATTCAAATGATGCTGATTTTGCTCTTGTTTTATATACTCCATGTGATTTAGGGAGAGCTATAACAGAGCCAAACCCTCCAAAAAATAGAGCACGACAAAATGTAGTGTTTGAACATGGTTACCTTATTGCGAAGCTTGGTCGAGAAAATGTCTGCCCTTTAGTTAAAGGGGCTCTTGAAACTCCAAATGATATAAGTGGTGTTTTGTATGTCACTATTGATGATCCTGGTGCATGGAAAAACCAAGTAGCAAAAGAGTTAGTTCAATGTGGCTACACTTTAAAATCATTTTTCTAATAAGTATCAAAGACTAACGCTTACACAGCCGCTAGGCACTGGAGAAGGTTTAATAGATGGAACCAAATTATTCAGAATATTCTATTGCTGAATTGCAAGAAGCTATCAAGTCTATTGATAGGGCTTTGTACCCTGAACGCTTTGAGCTATTAAAAGCCGAACTATTAAATAGAGAAGAGGAAGAGCATAATGCTTCTCAATTAGTAAGTCTTTCATCAAAGGACTTACTTATTAAGCTCAGCAATGCATTTTTTGTAATTCCGTTGATGATCTATATAGGAATAGATGCACTTAATAGCGGTGAAATACTCCTTAAAGGAGGAGCTATATCAAAAAATGAAAACTTTATATTATTTACATTAAGCGTAATATTTTGTTTTTTAATCTCAGCGGTACTGACATGTAGCTTGTTTGTGGATAAGAGAAAAATTTCCTGATATATGTGTTATGTCGTTCATAAATTTACTAGGACACAGTTCGATTGGTAGTGCTTTTCTGGAGGTTGATAATATTTTCAACTCAGGGCAAAACATGCTGCACAAGCTAAGCAAAAACAAGTTATAGAGAATAAGAAGACGGTGAAGTGTATTTAAAAACTCTTTAACTGAAACAACAAGGCCGTAGTAATAAATACTGCGGCCTTTGTTTTTAGCTAAATGCTTTTTTAAGCTAAGTGCTTTTAGTAAGCCCCTGCGCTGTAAATAAGCTCGTAGCTGTGGCTGTAAATCTCAAGGATGTTACCAAACGGGTCTTCCATGTAGATCATGCGGTACGGCTTTTCACCCGGGTAGTAATAACGAGGGGCTTCCATACGTTTTTTACCGCCAGCTTCTACAATACGCTCAGCTAAACCTTCTACATCAGGGTCTTGAACACAAAAATGAAATATACCTGTTTTCCAGTATTCAAAATTGTCTTTTGGGTTTTCTTGGTTTTTAAATTCGAAAATTTCGACGCCAATACGATCCCCTGTAGATAGGTGCGCTATTTTGAATTTTTCCCACTTTTCGCCAAATACTTCTGTGCACATTTCGCCAATTGGGCTTTTGTCTTCGGTAATTAAAGTCGGTTCCATTATGGTGTACCAACCCATAACTTTAGTGTAAAACTCGACTGCTTTTTCAACGTCGGGAACCGAAATACCAATGTGCGAAAAACTACGTGGATATGTATGACTCATAATGCTTCCTCTTTAAGTTGTGACTTATCTTGTGACTAGTTGATAGAGTTAGTTTACGAATTGAACAATATTAAGTAAAATTATCATTAATCATCATTTTGAGTACGTTTTGTAATGATAAATCCAACATGGTTAAATACGTTTTGTACTTTGGTTGAGGTAAATCATTTTACTCAAACCGCCGAGCGCCTTTTTATGACCCAATCTGGTGTAAGCCAGCACATTAAAAAGCTAGAGCAGCAAGTAAACTGTGCGCTATTGGAGCGCCACGGCAAACAATTTACCCTTACCGTACGTGGGCAAAATTTGTATCAACAAGGCAGCTTGTTATTAAAGGAATGGCAATTTTTAGAACAACAATTAAAAGATGACTCGCCTTACAGCGGCTTGGTAAAAATACAATCGCCTGGTAGTTGTGGGCTACAATTTTATAGCCAATTATTAGCGCTGCAGGCAAAGCATACCGAGCTTAATATTGATTATCGCTTTGCACCCAATACAAGTGTAGAGCAAGCTGTGGCAAACCACAGTGCCGACATAGGCTTTTTAACTCAAGCTCCGACGCTTAGCGAAGTTACCAGCCACAAAATTGGTAAAGAAGCCTTATTACTTGTCACCCCCGCACATATTAAAAACCCAACGTGGGAGGTCTTATGTGAGCTTGGCTTTATTGGCCACCCTGATGCAAAACACCACGCACAGCTCTTACTAAGCGAAAACTACAGTGAGTTTGAACATGTTGATCAAATTAAACGCACGGGGTTTTCTAACCAGATAAGTTTAATACTGGAGCCAGTAAGTTTAGGGCTAGGTTTTACCGTTTTACCTGCGTATGCCGTTAGCGCATTTAATAAACCTGCGCTTATTAAAACGCACCACTTAGCTAATCCGATTAGCGAAAATATTTATGTGTGCCATCACCGAAATAGGCCAATGACAAAGCGCATGAATACAGTAATTGAAGCAATAAAGGCAGGCTAGGGCGCCTGTAACTGCGCCCGTAAAGCCCCTTTACAGTTTATGCTGCACGTTTAGGTTTTTGCTTAAAACCATGTAGGGTGAGCTTTATTTGCAAATACATTTTGTGTACTGCAAAAGTGAGTAAACTCATAAGCGCCATTAGGCACAACGTTGGTACAAGCGACTGCGTATGATAACCAAACACACCCATAAGCCAGCAAATTAGCACCCATTGAATAACATACAAAGCAGTTACATGTTTGCTCGCATACAAAAGAGCGCGGGTAATAGGGCCATTAAATTTATTAGCGATGGTGTATTCTATAAAAGCTAAAGCACATAAATTTATACCAACTAAATAAATAATACCGCCGCCATTTAAATGGAAAAAATTACCAAACTGCCCCTTAAAATCAGCAATAAGCCACGCTGTACCAATAATCAATAATGCAGCACCTAACTTTGCACACACACTAAATAAGTATGCTGCATTATGCTGGCTATTTATATACAAACGACCAAGCACGTAGCCGGTTAATATAGCGCTTATCCACGGAAATACCGGAAAATAAACTTGGTAGTTATTAGCAAAAAACAAATCACTAATATACGGCGAAAGCGCAAACTGTTGCCCCCTTACAAACTGGCTTATAAGTGCAATAGCAATGGCTAAGCATGCAATCCATGCGGTTTTCCAACGGGCAATATTAAGCGCCCCAAATAGCACTAAGCTAACCCCGGCAAGTTGTAAAATATCACCTGTAAGCACCATAAATTGTAATTGCCCCGCACTGAGCGGACTTTGCCAGCCGTACGCATTTATAAATGCCTCGGGCATGGTGTTAAATACCTCAATGGGTAGCCAAAACTTTGCCGCATTCATTAGATACGCAAGTAGTAAAAGCTGTATGCCACGCTTAATTAATAACATGGGTGTTTGCCTACGCGAAAGTGCCATAGATAACCCCATTGCCACCAAAAACGAGGCTGTGCCTTTGCCAAGTATATGAATAACAGCGCCAAATAAGCTTTCACTTTGAAGCTCTGTGCTCGAGTACATCCATAAAGTGTGGACTAAAATCATAATAAAAACGCTCGCACCTCGGGCAAGGTCAATCGTTTTAAGGCGTGTGTTCATTGGTTTTAATATCCTTTTTTGGGCAGGTTTGGCATTTGCTATAACCTGCTAAATAATAACGACAGCACGTTAAGCGATCGGCCGTTAATTTAAATGGAGTGTTTAAATTAAAGTGATTGCTGATTAAATTGTGTAGCTGTTGATGGCAATGTGTAGTGTGATCAGCGCTTGCTAAATTTAAGCTATGAGCGCGCTTAAATGCGCTGTTAAGCGTGTCGGTTAACAACCGGCCTTGCTCTTTTTTACCCAGCGCATAATCGTTATTTATCCACTTACCTACACTGCTTACAAATTCAATAAGTGCATTATTTTGCTCAGCTTTACTTAATAAAGGCGCGCCTGTAAGGCTAAACCCTCGGCTATACGCGCCGCTCATTTTTAACTGTAACTGCATTGGATTGTGCGCATTGTGTTTGCACGTATGCCAATAACAATAGGCATAAATAGCTTGCCAACAAAGCTGCAAATATAAATGCCGGCTAATAAATTGCGTAGGCGCATGGGGGTAATGCGCCTTGCAATGAACCGCTAATTTGCGCACTAAATCTAAGCTTGGATGAGCCGCAGCAACCGGCTCATTTGGGCAAAACAAAAAGTGCGAAAGGGTGTGAGGCTTAGCCATACAGCTTTGCCGATACCGGGTTATTTAAACTTCCGGCAAACTTTAAGCTGCCTGCGGGGTCGGTTAAATCAACCATTTGTTTATTATTGCCAAGCTGTAAGCGGTTTAAGCAAGAGTGTGCAAATTCATCACTAAAAAAGTCATACTCTTTAAAGCGCTCATTTAAGGCCGGGTTTGCTTGTTGATACGCGTTTACACTTTGCGCAACGCCGTGCCAAAAATCGTGTTCGGTAATGCGCGCTTCTCTTACTAAAATAGCGACTAGGTATCTAAAAAAGCAGTCGAATACATCGGTAAATATACTTAGTAATTCAAGCTCTTTAGGCATAGCAATATGAATACGCGACACTTCCTCAGGCAAAGACTCAGTGCTATTAAGCAGCGCGACTTCTTCGCCTATGTCTTTCATGTAAGCGCCTACGGGTACTGAATTTTTAAGTTTTAAAATGAGGTTTTCGCCGTGGGGCATAAACACTAATTTATGGGCATAAAAACAATGCACTAACGGGATAAGATAGGCGTTAAAATAGCTTTGCAGCCAAGCATGTGTGCTTAAACCGCTTTGATCTATTAATACACCTGCCATACTTTTACCGTTGTTATCTAGGTGCAGCAATGCGGCCATGGTGGTGAGCTGCTCATTATTTTGTAAATTATGGTTTGGGTTTTCGCGCCATAAACACGCAAACATTTTACGGTACGGCGTATCACCGAGTGCGCTTTGCTCAAAGGTGTGATGCGCATACCCTAACGTGGCGTACTCTCTAAGTGCAGTAAAATTGCACGCGCTAAGTGTTGGGTCGTGGTTTACTTTATTAAACACCCAATCATTTATGGCCGGGGTTACCGCCATATAAGCGCGCGAAAGCCCACGCATAAAGCCCATATTTAAAATAGACAGCGCCACTTTTAAATACGGTTTATGCGGGTGCGAGCAGTTATATAATGTACGAATAGATTGCTGCGCTTGATATAAATCGTCGCCTTCACCTAAATACACTAAGCGGTTATTGGCAAACTCATTGGCAAATACCACACTTAATTTATGTTGGTACTGCCAAGGGTGGGCCGGCATAAATAGGTAGTCGTCAGGGTTTAGGTTTTGCGCTTTTAGCGCTTTGTTAAACGCATCACGGGTGGTTAAATCAAGCTCGCCACTAATATGGCTTGAGTAGTCACTAAAGTATTCACTGTGAGCAAAATCACATACTGTTTTGTGCGCCGCTAACCACAGCACTTTAAACGGTTTACCCACTTCTGGCGCATAGCGTAAAAAGTCGTTTTTGCTAAAGCCAATTCGACCATTATTAGCCACAAACGCAGGGTGGCCTTCGCTCATTGCAGCTTCTATTTGTTGCAGCCCTAATTTCGCAAGTTCGGCTGCGCTAAGCGTGTTGTTTTCGCGTTTATAACAGGCACTGGCAAGGGTGGCGTTAAGCTCTTCAAGGTAGGTGGCTAAACGCTCGCCAGTTAAACCCAGTGCAGGGCCTTGCACACTAAAAAAGTGCAGTACATCAAGCGCTACTTGCTCATTGTTAAGGTTATAAAAACATAAGCTTGGCTCGTCTATATCTATGTGGTTAAGCGCCATAGCGCGGCCATTAAATAAAAAGTAACCCCCTTCAATATTGACTTTAAAACCTTGCGGGGTTTGCTCTGCAACCAATAAGCGCTCGTGTACAAGCTCGCTAATGGCTTTACATTGTAAGTGCCTGTTTGTCCACTGCCAGTGATCAAACTTTACATAGTCAGAACTTATATGCGCTTGGGTTTTGTGATGTAAATTTACATGCGTTTCAAATGCGGCTTTATTACAAAACCCAAGGTAGGCGTTTTTATCACCAAGGGTTATTTGCTTAGTATGCACAAAGCCTAAACGCTTATTTAAGGTATGAATTTTACTATTGGCAATATCGGGCTCTACCACTACCCGCGCATTATCGTTATGGGTAAAAATACTGTGCAATACGCACTGCATTATTTCAAAGCTAAAATGGCGTTTGGGCTGTGTATTTGGGGCAAGTAAAATATGCATGCCGGTATCGTTTGGGATTACCTCATAGGCAGCTGCGAGAAGTTTGTCGTGCTTTGGGCTGTAAAGCTCAACAAGGGCAAGTAGCTCATTATTTTGCTCAATAACATAGGCATGATGATGCGGGTTGTTTATTATATCTTGGTAGGCGCTGCACATTTGCTCGGGTGTGTGTTTACTCATACCCCAAAAATGGGCATAAGGCAGGGTAAGCCACTGACAAATAATAGGCATGTCGCTTTGCTGTAGTAACCGCATAGTCACATTACCTGTGTGTTGTAACGTGGTTACAAAAGATGAAAAATACATAAAAACTCCTAAATCTTTTTAATTATTAAGTGGCTGTGTGTGCAGTGCGGCCAACAAATTTTACCCGCCATAGCAAAATAGCGCCAAGGCTTGCAAAACCAATAGCAGCAAAGTAAAAAGGCACGGTGGTATTAAAATATTCCACACTCATACCCACCAATAACGACGCTAAAATAACGCCAATATTTTGCGCAACATGCACTTTGGCAAAATCACTGCCGTAGTGAGCAGGCTCACTTTTAGCAAATAACATAACCTCTAATAAAACCATTACTTGAAACAGCGCTATACCGTATAAAACGCGAGAGCCGACAACTAACCACACCGACTCTTGCGCCTGTAAATAAAGCCCAATAGCGCCAAAAATAAGCGCGCACAATAATGTGCTTGTGCGGCTAAGCGTAGGAACAGGTAAGTGCTGCCTAAAGTGGTTAAACAACAGCATTAGTAGGGCTGAAAAAGCAGGAATGGCGTACACAAGCGCACTTACAAACGCACTGCTTTGCGCGCTCATTCCTTGCCAATGGGTCGTAAAAAATGGCCTAATTAAAAACGCGCTAAAATAAACCACCACGCTTATAAAGCAAAATTGCCATATTAAGTACGGTGTGCGAGTACGCGGTTTTTCGCTTTCAATAGCGTGCTGATAAATACCTAGCTTTAAGCTCACCATTAAATAGGCACATAGCAACACTTGTATTACATCGCCCGCAGCACTTAATAACAGTGCATAACGCGGTTCGTTTAGACTAAAAAAGTAACCACCCACTAACGCGCCACCAATAGCCCCAAAGTGCATAAGTACCGAAAACAAGCCAATAATAGAAAGGTGCTTACTTTGCTGCTCTAAACGCAGTGCAAACGGGTAAATAAGCAAGTAACTGGCTTTAAGCACCAACATAAGCTGGTAATAAAACCAAAATTCCCACACATTAGTTGCAAAATAACAAAGCAAACCAAAGCAGGCGGCAATCACTTGCGTTACAAGCCAAAGAGCCAGTTCGTGATATTTTTTGGCAACCTTTGCCCACAGGGGCAGCGCGAGCATAACGGTAATACAACAGTTAGCTACAAACACACCAATTAGTGTGGGGTTACTTACAGAAAATTCGCTGGCAAAAAATTGCGGATAAAACGGCAGTAATAAGGTGTCGCACACCACCGAAATAACCGTAAGCAAAATAAGTGCTAAACGTAAACTCATGCGGCGTTACTCTTTTGCTGTGAATGGGTCTCTACATCACTTAAATCAAAACACTGAAAAGCAATTTTTTGCTCAACCTGATACGGCGCATAACCGAGTATTTCGCGCAAAATTATACTGTTGCGATAACACGCCATGCCTAAATCGGGGGTTACAAAACCATGGGTGTGCTGCTCTGCATTTTGTACAAATATACGTTTTTGGTTGCTATCTACCGCATACTCGCGGCTAACTAAATAGCGGCCTTGTTCATCTTCTGGGAGCTGCTGCGCAATAGGGTTTAAAAAAGCGGGGCGCTTGTATTTAAAGCCAGTGGCACAAATTAAGTAATCGGTTTTTATTTCAAAGGCTTCATTTAGCTCTTGATGATAAAACTCAGTGACTAAGCGCCCAGCACTTTTACGTGTATTAGTAAGCTTGCTGTTAGTTTTAAATGTGGTAGAAATAGGCCCATCTAAGCTTTGCGCGTAAAGGGTGTCAAAAATGTCATTAATTAAATCGCCATTTATGCCTTTAAATAAGTTTTTTTGATTTTGGTTAAGCCAATCTCGTTGCTCAGTTTTTAAGTTATAAAAGTAATCAACATATTCAGGTGAGGTCATCTCAAGGGTGAGTTTAGTGTATTCCAGCGGAAAATAACGCGGCGATCGCGCAATCCAATCTAGTTGCAAACCTAGTGGCACGGCTTGTTGTAATAAGGTGTGATAAATTTCAGCAGCACTTTGTCCTGCTCCCACAACTGTTACGCGCTTAGCAGATTTTAGCTCATCAAGGCGATGGCAAAAGTCGCTACTGTGCATTACGTTATTAGAATTACTTTGCACTGCACAATCAGGAATATATGGGGCAGGGCCGGTGCCAAGCACTATGTGGCGCGTAACATAGTGTTGCTCCCCATTTGGGGTATTACAGGTAACGGTATAGCACTGAGTTTGCTGGCAAAATTCAACCTTAGTTACACTTTGCTCAAAGCTTACGTTACTCAACTGCGAGCACACCCATTGGCAATATAGGTTGTATTCTTTACGCAGTAAAAAAAAGCTCTCGCGAATATAAAATGGGTATAAGCGATTATTAAGCTTGGCATAATTTAAAAAACTGTACTGGCTAGTAGGATCTGCAAGGGTCACCAAGTCAGACATAAACGGCGTTTGCAAAGTAACACCTTCTAGCATCATGCCTGGGTGCCAATCAAATTGGCTACGTTGCTCTAAAAATAAGCTTTTAACGCCTTCTAGTGGTTCACTTAAACACGCTAACGATAAATTAAACGGGCCAAGGCCAATGGCTATAAAGTCATAAGGTTGGTTGCTCATTATTGTTGCTCCTTATACGTTTGCCACGCAATAGTGCTAATTTGCTCAAGCACTGCGCGCACATCGCTCAATTGGCACTGGGCATTAAGTAACGTAAATTTAAGATAATGACGGCCGTTAATTTTGGTGCGCGCAATCATGGCATCACCGGTTTTTAAAAATGTTTGGCGTACGTGCAGGTTTAGGGTGTCGAGTAAATCGGGATTATGTTTTAGCGCCTCTGGCGCAAAGCGAAATACCAGCGCGCTAAGCTCTGGGTAATTTATAACGTCAAAATCAGGGTGCTCGTTAAGCACTATATGGGTTTGACGAGCAAGGCCAATTACTTTATCAAACGCTCGGCCAAGTGGCGCCTCGCCCATAGTACGCAGTGTTAACCAAAGTTTTAAGGCATCAAAACGGCGTGTGGTTTGTAAGCTTTTATCAACTAAATTTGGCGTGCCATTGCTGGCCTCAGCAAGCGGGTTTAGATAGTCGGCGTAAAGGGTTATATGGCTAAAATGGCGTTTGTCACTTAATAAAAAAGCACTGCAGCTAACCGGCTGCATAAATGATTTATGGTAATCAATGGTAATTGAATCTACTTTTTCTATGCCGTTTAAAGCACTTCGGTGATGCTCGCTTACTAGTAACCCGCCGCCGTATGCGCCATCAACATGGCACCAAAGCTGCTCTTTTTTAGCAAGTTTTGCTATCTCTTCAATCGGGTCAATTGAGCCGAAATCGGTTGTACCTGCGGTAATTACCACAGCGATAGGTAAATCGCCCTTAGCTTTAGAATCCGCAATTGCGTGGTTAAGTGCGTCCATATCCATTTGCATTTTATTGTTTGTAGCCACGGGCACTACCGCGTTATAACCAAGGCCCAGTAATGCCGCTGCCTTTTGAATACTAAAATGCGCCACCTCAGAGCAATAAATACGAAATCGCGAGGCTACATCCGGCAAACCTTGCAGTTTTACTTCATGATTTGGTGCATAACGGCTTACAGCAACTTCGCGTGCAACTAGCATCGCCATTAAGTTCGATTGTGTACCACCACTAGTAAAAACGCCATCGGCAGTGCTCGGTAGCTTTGCTTTTTCACAGCTCCAATCAATTAGTTTTTGTTCAATAAGGGTCGCGCCAGCGCTTTGATCCCAGGTATCTACCGAGGTATTAATTGCGCCAATTATGTGTTCAGCCACAACCGCAGGGTATGTAACAGGGCAATTTAAATGCGCCATATAACGCGGGTGATGAAAATATACAGCGTGATCTAAATACACACTTTTAAGCTCGTTTAATACCGCAGGAAAATCAGCAAGAGGTTTGGCTAAATCTACATCATTAACAGTGGCGGCAAGCGTATTAACCGACACACCAGAAAACGGCTTTTGCGCTTTAGCCATGGCTTGTTGTACAGCCGAAAGCCCCTGCAGCGACGCTATTTGATAATTAATAAACTGATCGAGATTAAATTGCGGCGGTAGGCCATTTTGCTCAAATAAAGATTGGTTTTGGATAGGGCTGAGCTGTGCAGTTTGTAATTGTGACATATTTCGCTCCTTGGTGCTTATTTGGGTTCAAGGATCTTAATGGTAATAATTTGCATTATCAATAATGATTAAGGACTAAATATAGGGTTATTATCGTACTTAAGGGAAAGTAATTAGTTATAAGGAATTACTTTTAAAACTACCGAAGTATATAAAATGAGTTATGCAAATATTTAAAGCGCATACTATTTAATTAGGTTTTTAATAATGCGATATTTAAAAAAGTGAGGAGAGGTAAGTTACAACAGGCATATTATAAGTGGCTAACAAATTTAAAAAGTGGACCCCATTTACAGCTAGGTTTACACCTAAAACTGTAAACGGGATATAAAAGTAAAAGTACGGCTTAGTTAACGCTTTCTAATTTTGCTTTTAAATCGAGTAAATCGGTTGCGATTCTATTTGGCTGTATTTCCCACGGATCAAAAATAGATTCTTTAGATCGTTGAATCCACGCCGCGCGCATACCGTGCGATATAGCACCGGTTACATCAAACGGGTTACTTGATACAAGCCACGTGTTTGCTCCTGTTGAATTAGTTTCGCGTAAAAAGTGGCTATAAACGCCTGGGTTTGGTTTAAAGGTTTTAACGTCGTCGGCACTTACTACCCCTTCAAAAAGCTCACTAATGCCAGCGGTTTCTAATAAAGTATGAACTGCGTCGGCAGCGCCGTTTGAAAATGCAAACAAACGGTAATCCTTCGCTTTTAATTGCTCAAGGCCTGCTTTTACATCATCGAACGCAGGAAGCGTTTTATAAAGCTCTAGCAGTTGCTCCTTTTGCTCTTCACTTAGCTCGGTTTTGTGCGCTAAGCAGGCGTAATCGAGTGCGTGTTTTGTACATAGCGAGAAAGGAATATAATTTTGCATTAATCCACGTCTAAATGAATACTCTAATTGCTTTTCGCGCCATGTATTTGAAAATGCTTGGGCGTTATCGCCAATCATGTCGTCGAGTAAGGACAGTACGCCGTGAGTATTTATTAGCGTACCGTATACGTCAAATGCAAGTGTAGTTGCCATGTTTGCTCCGCAATAAAATAAATTAAGTTGGTTTTAAAGTACTTGCTTACAGCTTAACTTGATTTGAACGAACGCTCAAATTAATAAAACTTGTATGCATCAAGCGCTAAAATATCCATTTCTATACCTTCATGTATTTTTTCGGCTTTACCGTCACCACTACCAAGCGCTGCAAAAAGAGGTAAAAAGTGCTCCTGGGTAGGGTGATTAAATAAAGCATGGGGTGCTTCATCTAAATAGTTAAGTAACGCTTGGGTGTTTTGCGCTATTAATTTTTGCTCAACCCAATGGATAAACTCATTAACCATTTGAACACGGTTAGGTGTAGCAGGGCTTTTAAATATTTCACGTAGATTGTGACTAATACCGCCTGAGCCAATAATTAATACGTTATCGCTGCGCAATGGTGCAAGTAACTGCCCGTACTTATACATCGCCTGCGCGCCCAAACGCGTGTTAATAGACACCTGAACAATGGGAATATTAGCTGCTGGATACATTAAGCGCAGCGGGATCCACACACCATGATCCCACCCTTGATCTGCACTTTGCACCGTTTTAATACCCGCTTTGTAAAAGTACTCACTAATAGTATTAGCTAGCTTAGGGTCTCCTGGTGCTGGGTATTGAATTTCATACAGGGGCTTGGGGAAGTTATAAAAGTCGTGAATAGTATGCGGCGCATCTCCTGATGTAATAACTATATCGTGCGCTTCATCAAAGTGGGCAGAAAACACCACAATAGCTCGTGGTTTACTAAGCGTTTGACCTATTGATGCAAGAAAATCTGACGTAGCCGATTGCTGTACAGCCATCATTGGCGAACCGTGAGATATAAATAAAGCAGGCTGAGTCATACTAAAACCTTAAACAAATAGACGTGTTATAAACACTATATAAGTTTCTAATTTGACGATAAATATGATACTTATTTATACATTATCAACAAAGTATTGTTAAAGATGGATAAACTCACCACCATGAAGACCTTTTTAGCCGTCGTGCAAGAAGGATCATTTTCAAAAGCGGCCGATAAACTCGATATTTCGCCGCAGTTAGTCAGCAAATATATTTCTGCGCTGGAAGATAATCTACGCACGCGTTTATTACACCGTACAACGCGAAAAGTAAGTGTTACAGAGGCTGGAAATCAATATTATCAGCGTTGTCAGCAAGTGATTATTGATATTGAAGACATGGAAAACTCACTAAACAACTTAAGCGAAAGTGTATCGGGTGTGCTTAGTATTAGTACGCCTATGTCGTTTGGTACTAAGCATTTAGCAGGTTTGTTGGTTGATTTTCAAAAGCAGTATCCAAATTTAAAGTTAGATTTACGGCTCACCGACCAATATGTAGATATAGTAGAGCAGGGTATTGATATTGCTCTACGTATTGGCGTATTAAAAAACTCAACGCTCATAGCTAAAAAAATTGCCCCTATACGTTTAGCTGTATTTGCGTCACCCGACTATTTAGAACGCCATGGCACGCCACAAACGCTTTTAGATTTACAGTCACATAATTATTTACGCTATTCCCACAGCGAACCCACAAAGCGATTATTTGGGGTTAATGAGTTAAAAAGCGAGCTAAAGCTTGAAAGTAACTTTGTGGCTAACAATGGTGATTTGCTACTAAATACAGCCATTGCGGGTGGTGGTATTGCTATGCAGCCCACATTTATAGCAGGGGAAGCACTGGCTCAAAGTAAAGTAGTGCGCATTTTAAATGACTACGAACCCGAGCCAATGGGGCTTTACATGGTGTATGCAAACAGACAGTTTTTACCCAGTAAAGTACGTGCGTTTGTTGATTTTGCAAGTGGCTATTATGGCGATACACCTTACTGGGATTTAGCGTAATAAAAAGTAAACCGCCTAACAGGCATTATATAAAAGCTAAGTTTTTAAAAAATTCCGTAGTAAATTTCTTAGTACTTTAAACACCTCTTGATTACTGTGTTGCTGATGCTGTAATACATCAACATTAGCCAACCAACCCATTTCTTCAAACTCAAGAGGAAGTTTAACCAGCTCACCACTTTGTACTGCATCTACAGCTACATGGTTTGGTAATAAGCACCACCCGTTACCTTGTATTGCTAGCTCGAGTAATACAAAGTAATTATCGGCATACCAAATCTCTGGGCTAATTTTTAGCTGAAAGCTACTTGTTTGCGTATTGCGAGAACGAAGAAGAAGTTGTCGATGTAGCCGAAGGCCATCCATATTTTCACATCTGATCCCCGCTAAAGGGTGCGATTTAGCAACATATAAATCAAATTTTACCGATCCAATACATTCATAGTCCAAGTAGCTCGGTATATTTAATTCACTAAAAATAATACCCGTTATAGGCTTTTCGCTGTTTAGCATGTCAATTATGTCATGGCTGGATGCACTTAAAAACTCAAGCGATACGTAAGGATACTTACTTTGCAGCTTGCTAATAATACTTGCGATAGTTTTAAACGGGATCCCTTCGTCAAGTGCGATAGTGATTTCGGTTGGTGTTTTTTCGTTTAGTGCTAATGCAGAGTTTGTTAATCGCTGGTGTTGATTAAGCACGGCCTTAGCCTGGGGTAGTAACTGTTTACCGGCTTCGGTTAATTGTGGATAGCGCCCTGTGCGCTCAAATAATGTCGCATTACAGTCTATTTCTAAATTAATAATATGCTGGCTTATTACCGACTGCGCTTTACTTAAACCGCGCGCAGCAGCTGAAAACGATCCAGCTTCAACGGTAGCCACAAATGCTTGAAGCTGCTCAATACTAAACATATCGCTTTTCCCGATACTAAGTAACTAACACATATCTTTATAATGAATGAAAATACAGCCATCGTCATCAACTTAAGAAGTTATTTATATATGAACACAGCAGAACGTATTTTTCAGGCGCTAATATTTGAGATGATAGCATTATCTTTTGTTGTACCTGCATCATCTTATTTTGGTGGGTTTGCAACAGGAAAAATGGCAATAGTAGGTGTTGGTTTATCAATCTTCGCCATGCTTTGGAATTACATTTACAACATAGTGTTTGATAAAATAGTTGGGCATAACCGAATAGAGCGAGGTTTGGTAACCCGCATTACGCATGCATGTGGCTTTGAGCTGGGTATGTTAGTAATAACGCTGCCAATACTTGCTTGGTATTTAAATATTACATGGCTAGCCGCTACAGCATTAGAAGCTGGCTTTTTAGTGTTTATACTCATATACACGTATATTTTTAATGTGTTGTACGATAAGTACCAACCTTACAAAAAATGGGTTAATAAATCATAATGTGCTTGATGTTTTTAAGTTTATAAAAGCGAAGTTGTGAGGTATTGAGATCGTTTTGACAAAAGCGCAATGGCAATAAATAACGGTAAATGTGGCTTTTAATTAAACCAATTAGCACTGCTCAATTGACTAAGTAGTGCTAATTTACTATTTGCACAATTTACCGGCTAACTGTAATGGGGGTTTACAGTAACTTTTTGCTTTATATATTTAGCCCTTTCAATATATTCCATACGCTCTCACCACTAGGATGAAGTGCAGCATGATACCGATATGTGTTATATGTAATATTTTACTGCTTGAGGTAGTGTAATCGGTAGATTTTTCCTGCCTATTAGCTCTGCGCCTTGTGTCTATTATTTATCGAGACACAAGATGTATAGCTTGCTCACGCGAGAAGCGTTGCTTAAAAATAAACCATATATTAGCTATGAATAAGTGTGCCAAGCAAATGGCACACCTATTGTGTTATGCCGGTATGGGGGCGTTTTGGGCAATAAGCTGTTTAGATTTCAACTCACTCCAAAATTCGCTTGGTATGGTAACTTTCATTGAGGCTACATTAGCTTTAATTTGCTCCTCCGTGCGTGCCCCAGGAATAATTGAGGATACCGTTGAAGGCGCTTCTGCAAACTGCAGTGCAGCTGTTTTAATATCAATCCCATGTTTAGATGCAATGTCGCTTATTGCATTAAACTTTTGCTGCATAGGCCCTGGAATTTTAGGAGAATAATTAAAGCGGTTACGACCGGCTAAAAAACCACCATTAAGCGGCGCACCAATGACTGCTGAAATACCTCGTTTATCAAGCATAGGAAAGGTTTTATCAAGTGCCTGCTTGTGATCTAAAATTGAATATTGCAGCGCTAGTAAGCAAATATCTGGGTCTGACATATCAAGCGCTTTATAAACAGCATGAGGTGTATTTACTCCAAAACCCCAGCCTTTAATTATTCCTTCATCACGCATTTTAGTCAGCTCAGGAATAGCACCTTTAGCCGCTTGATCAAAATACTTAAGCCAGTCATCTCCCATATCGCTGTTTTGTGGTGATAAATCGTGAATATAGACAATATCGAGTGAGGCGACACCAATACGATGCAAAGTATCTTCTATTGAACGGCGCGTGCCTGAGGCTGAATAATCATACTTATAATGAAACGGTGAGTGATCAGCCCAATGCCAACTATTTTCTAAAGGCTCTGCTGAAGGGGTAAGAAGGCGACCTACTTTTGAGGATAAAACATAATCTTCACGCTTTTTGTTTCGAAGTAAATCACCGAAGCGCCTTTCGCTTAAACTCAAACCGTAAAAAGGTGATGTATCAAAATGACGAATACCAGAATCCCATGCTGCATTTAGCATTGTTAAAATTTCTGTATCGCTTGATATAGTATTAAAGCCATTCCCGGCGGCAAGGCCGCCCAAGCCCATTCTTGATTCCGGCCGGTAATGCTTAGCGTTAGTAACATCGTTTGTGGGTAGAGCAGCGCTTTTATTTATTGATCCTTTAGTTTGCATAACACTGCCGTTAGACATTTTTACCTTTAGTTGCTCAGCCAAAGCTGAAGCACTAAAAATAGAGCCTAAACTTAAAGCAGCCCCTGCTTTAATAAAATTTCTGCGAGATACCATGTGACTATTCTCCTTGAGTAGGTTAAATATCTACGCTCTAAGCTAGTATAAATAACAACCAAACTCAAGCAAGGAGAATACAATAAATGACAATACTATCAATAAGATATATAAATTAACAAACACTGAACAGACGTTTGAATTAACATTTAAAACTGATTATTTTCTTTACTCGTATGGTCCTTTTAAATGCACAAAACAGTGCACTTTAATAGCTTGATAAAAAAGCATACTTCCAAATTGGTGCACGCTTTAATACTCATTTATACAACATAAAATGGTTACATTTATTAGATATGTACAAATTAGTAGACAAAACCGTAATAAATTTAAGATGCACAAATAATCTCACTAGCAAAGCAATTGCAGCAACACTTAGCTAATTTAACCGAGCGTAGTTGAAATAATTGGGGTAAATATTACAAAAACGTTTATTATTAAAGGCTTGCCTTGCAATACACGGCGTATTTTACTCTTTCACAATGCAATTGCTGGCAAGCCCTGTAAGAGTTTTATCTTGCCAAGTAACACTGTGCAGTGCAGCAAATTGCAACTAAATTCAACGTAGTTAGCGCTGAAAATAGCTGCTTAAATAGCTGTTTAAATAGATCTATTATTCAAGTTCAGGTTACTTGAGCTTTTTAATACCAATTAACACACAGATGGCACCGCCAATAATACCCGCCCATGCTTCTATTGGCGTGTCGCCACTAAATGCACGGCTAAGCTGCGAAGCCGCCGCATCATACACGTCGTATCCCCACATAATTAAAGCGATACCTATAACGATTAAAACAATTCCTACAATCTTATTATTCATAAATACCCTTAAGGTTTAACTTACATAAACTAAATAAAAAATAAATCAGGGTTAATCTAACTCTAATTGGGCACGTTCTACGCTCTCACTGGGTAGCTCTTTTTGTACCGACACACCTAGCTCTTTAAACTCTGATGCTTGTTTAATTAAATTACCTTTACCACGGTATAGCTGCGAAAATGCTTTATCATAACTTTCTTTCGCTTTATCAAGCTGCTTACCTACGCCTTCCATACTCAATAAAAAACCATTGAGCTTGTTATAAAAACGTTCCGCTCGACTTGCCAGCTCTTTTGAATATTTGGTTTGCTCTTCAAAACGCCAAAGCTGTTTAACAATATTTAAACTAGTAAGCAGGGTGGTGGGTGTAGCTACCAGTATATTTTTTTCGATTGCTTGTTGGTAAATATCGCTTTGATATTTGAGTGCTTCTACAAAAGCTGATTCTATTGGTACAAACATAACCACTACTTCTGGCGAGTTAATACCTGGTAAGCGGTCGTACGATTTACTCGCAAGTTCATTAATACGCGCTGTAACGGCGTTTACATGCTCTTTAATTGCTTGATTAGCATCTAGATCATTTTCAGCGTTCACGTAGCGTGTATAGGCATTTAATGAAGTTTTAGCATCAATAACTAAGTGGCGACCCTGTGGTAAGTACACAACTACATCAGGGCGCAAGCGGCCATCTTCAGTGTTAAACGACACTTCGCGCTTATAATCAACGCCTGCACGTAAGCCAGCACTATCTAATACGTTTTCGAGCATAAGCTCGCCCCAATTACCTTGGGTTTTCTTTTGCCCTTGTAGGGCGTTACTGAGCTTGTCGGCTTGATCTGTTATAGCTTGGCTTTTAGCTTGCAAATGCAGTAGCTCGGTTTTAAGTGCAGTCCGTTGTTTTATGTCTTCAACGTGCATTGATTCCATTTTTTCTCTAAAGCCTTTTAGCTCGCCTTGAACTGGTTTTAATAATTGCTCAATGCTTTCTTGATTTAAGGTTTTAAAGCTTTGTGATTTTTCTTCTAGAATTTTATTGGCTAGGTTTTCAAACTCTTTTTTAAGCGTATTTTTACTTTGCTCAATTTGCGCGAGTTGCTCGCTAAAGTTTTGCTGTTTTTGCTCAAGGGTAGTGCGCATATTATTATATTCAACATCGCGCTGATTATATTGCTCACGAAGCGCTGCCAGCTCGCCTTCGGCTTTACGCCAAAAGTGATTGTATTGAATGCTTTGTTTTTCTTGTTCGCTAAAACGCGTTTTAAAATGCTGGGCTTCATCGCGCTGCTCTTGGTGAGTATGTTCTAGCAGTTCATGATCTTCTAGCAAGGCGCTGTATTGCAAATCTTTATTATCAAATTGGTTTTGTAACAGGGAAAGCTGTTGCTGCTGTTCGCTTATTTGTAGATGTAGCTTTTTGCGAAGCCGTGTTGATACAGCGCTGTAAAATAGGGCGCCTAACGCAACACCAGCACCGGCGCTTAGCCAATCAATATTAGTGAGTACTTGAGTGAGCATAAAATAAACTTATAAAATTTAGAGACATGCCATCATAACCAATAACCATCAACAGAAGTAGGGGAGCAAAGAAATTACAGACATAAAAAAACCAGCTTAAAATAAGCTGGTCAAATATTACTAAGTTAAGTAATCAAAGGGATAATCAACATGTGCCCGAGCAAGCTGCAACTTAAATACATAATCACCAAAATAACTAATATTATTAGGTGAGGCTATATAACAACAGACATTAGAGTAGACCGGATAACAAAATAATTAATTCAAATTAATTTGCGGAAGATCATTTATTTTTATTCGGGTTGATTTAAACAAATCAAATTATGGGCATAAAAAAAGCCAGTTCAAAATGAACTGGCTCAATCATTACTAAAATTAGTAACTAAATAGGGGGAATCAACATGAAAACTTGTATTAACTGCAATTAATCAACAAGCATAATAGTAGACGCGTCTTTTTTAATTAAGTTCAAAAAAATAAAAAACTTTTAAAATAAGTGCTGAACGCTAAATTTTAGATATAAAAAAAGCCAACTCAAAATGGGCTGGCTCAATCATTACTAAAATTAGTAACTAAATAGGGAATCAACATGAAAACTTGTATTAACTGCAATTAATCAACAAGCATAATAGTAGACGCGTCTTTTTGAATTAAGTTCATAAAAAAATAAAAACTTTTAAAATAAGTGCTGCACGCTAAATTTTAGACATAAAAAAAGCCAACTCAAAATGGGCTGGCTCAATCATTACTAAAATTAGTAACTAAATGGGAAATCAACATGATGCTTGTGTTAACTGCAATTAATCAACAAGCATAATGATAGACGTCCGCTTTTTAATTAAGTTCATAAAAAGATCAAAACTTTTTAGATCTTTTTTAGTTTTTAATTAATGACAACATTTGCTGCTCATCAAACTTTGTAAAGCTCATTGATTTATCGGTAAATAATGCATCAACAAGGGCTTGCTTGTCTTGCTGCATTTTAAATACTTTTTGCTCTATTGAGTTACTCATTATGAGCTTATAAACAAATACAGGATTAGTTTGACCAATACGGTAGGCTCTATCAGTCGCTTGCTTTTCTACTGCGGGATTCCACCATGGATCAAAATGAATAACAGTATCTGCTTGTGTTAAGTTAAGGCCTGTTCCACCGGCTTTTAAACTAATTAAAAACACGGAAGTTTTCCCACTGGTAAACTCGTCGATTACTTTATCTCGTTGACGCGTTTGCCCTGTAAGCATACTAAAGTTAATGTTTATTTCTTCAAGGCGTTGGGCTATTAAATCGAGTGCCGATGTAAACTGACTAAATATAATAATCTTACGACCTAGGCTTAGCATAAGCGGTAAGTGTGTTGTTAACCATTCAAGCTTAGCGGAGCCTGCTTGAGTATCTGGATCTATTAATTTAGGGTGGCAACAAATTTGCCTTAACTTTAAAAGCGCCTCTAAAAATGCAAGCTTACTTTTTTGTGCGCCTTGTTCGGCAAATAAGTCTATTAGCTTCTCTTCTAATGAACGTGTAATGCCTTGGTACATTTCTTTTTGCTTAGGCTCAAACTCAAACTCTTTTGTTAGCTCTGTTTTTTCAGGTAACTCTTGCGCTACTTGTGCTTTAGTGCGGCGCATTATAAAGGGCATAATTAACGCTTTTAACTGCTCAGCCCTCTGCATATCAGCTTCACGCTCAATAGGTGTTTGAAAGTGCTGCTTAAAGTGGGCTTGAGACCCAAGTAACGATGGCATAGCAAAATCGAGTAACGATTTAAGCTCAAGTAAATTATTCTCGATTGGAGTACCACTTAAACAAAGTTTAAAGTCGGCATTTAAGCGTTTAACTAATCGTGAGACCTGTGCGGTATCGTTTTTAATGTATTGTGCTTCATCGAGGATTATATTTTCAAAATATAATGGTGAATAATATGCAATATCACGCTTTAAAAGCGGGTATGTAGTAAGAATGCATTGCGCTTGTGCTAAGTGTTGTAAAGGATCGTTACGGTTTGATCCAAAAATAGTGGTTACTTTTAAACTTTTAGCAAACTTAGTGATTTCGTTTTTCCAATTACTCACCAAGCTAGTTGGGCACACTATAAGTGTAGGGCCTGCTTGAGGGCGGTTAAATGTACTCGCTAAAAATGCAATAACTTGGAGTGTTTTACCCAACCCCATGTCGTCAGCTAAAATACCACCTAATTGATGACGTTTTAAAAAGCTAAGCCAATCAACGCCTTGCTGTTGGTACTCACGAAGTGTTACAGAGTCATTTAAGCCATGTAATGAAACCTTAGGCATTGCCTTATCGGTATTATTTAACTCTTGTAAATATAGCTCAAGTGAATCGTCGTGAAGCTCTACGTTAATAGCTGTGTGCTTTACTAGTTCAGGTAAATACGAAAGCGGAATATTAAATTCGTCACGTGTTTTTACAAATTCAAAGCGTTCTTTAAATTCGTTTAATAAGTTAATGGCAGACTTATTAATAACCCCAAATTGACGACCAAGCGGGTAGTAATAAAACAGTTCACTTTGGCGATTCAATGACTGATAAAGCGAATCAGCATTAGTAAACAACAGCGCTGCTTTTGCGTCACACAACAATACTTTGCAGTGCATTTGATGCCCTGCTGCACGGTGTACATGTAAACTCACTTCACATTGTGGATTAGGGCTTGTTACTTTACTTACACTGACTTGCCAACCACGCTGCTTAAAGCCAGGAAATACTTCGTATATTAGCCAATGCAAATGGATAGGAGATTGCTTTGTAAATACAAGCTCACTTTGTAAACCCCCTTTACAAAATTCAAACCCTAGATTGATTAGCTCGTTAGTTACGGTGTTTTCAAATGCGCTATTTATAGTACTTGCTGGGGCAGAACCAGCTAAATAGTTTTTATTTTTATACTTAAATAGCAGCGAAAGTGATAAACCTTGCTCGCCCATTGTTACTTTTAAAACAGCATTACTAGATAGCTTAGGTAACGTTGGCTGCAAGTTAGTAGGGTGCGGTATAACACCTGCACCAAAGTTATCTGCAAGTTGTTTGTATATTCTGTCAAAATTAGCGTCATGCAAAGCAGGCATAGTTTGTAAATGTGCTATTTCGTCTGCACTCAATGGTGTACGAAGACGACCCGCTTTTAAATGATCTAAATCGAGATAAGTAGGCGGTGTTGTTTTTAATAAAGCCCAGTTTTGGGTTTGCTCGAGCTTAATAACTAATTGTGATAGATCTTTATCTTGCTCCCAACTAAAACTCAATGCTTGGCCAGATTGCGCTTTAATTGGCACGCGAGAGCGCTGAAAAAACAAGCGCTCAGTAGCTATCAATTGTTGTAGGGCACTAAAGCCCCATTGGCCTTTTAGCTCAATACTTCCTACTGCATTTTGTGAACGTATCCAACTAAATAATCTAAAATCACTTTCGAGTAAATCATTTGGCGTTACGAAACTATTTAACTGTTGCTCAGTGAGGTTTCGGCCTAACGTGTAATTCTTTTTAGTCTCAAAATTAGCTATTTTAGGTGTTAAAAATACTTTGTTATTTTCAATATCTAATACAAATAATAATACTTGCGACGGTGTATGTTGATCACCACTTTTAAGAGCGCTTAATTCACTAAACCAATCATTAATGAAGTAATCTTCACCGTATTCACCAGAGTGCTCTATTTTAAGCTTAAACAAAATAGCAGCTAAATGTCGGCATTTGGTTTTTGCATTACACGTACAGTGTGTATCAACAGAATAACCAGTTGGTACTTTACTGATCTCAATACGTTGGTTAAATGATGATCCGTTATCCACTTGCACGGTAGAGTCTACAACAGAAAAATTAGGGGTATGCTCTAGCCAGGTGATTTGACCTTTCTTGTAGTACTCTTTGCCTTTATCTAAGACATTTTCGCGAAAAAGTTTTTTAATAAAGCGTTCAGAAAGAGGAAACTGGGTAGCCTGCTCATTTTTAATTTCTTCAAAAATAGCCATTAAATCATTTTTTGATAAGTTAGCAGACATGTCACTCTAAGCATTAAATTTTAAAAATAATTCTGCCAGTATATGCCTTATGTGCTCTGAGCTAAAGCACTATTAACAAGATATAAACTGGTTGGAGCTGATAGCTTAGTAAAAAATCGGTTTATAGGTAAAAATGAGTATAAAATTTCGCAAAATATTAGGCACTACATACAAATATAAAGATTAAACGACACGTTATAGATCACAATTTTACTAACAATAATAATAAACCAAGAGCAAATAGCTAAAAGGGGGCGATTAGTTAGTAAAAAAGTGATCTTGAAGAGGAAATATGATTATTTAAGGTAGGATTAGGCTAGTAAAGATCAGATTTTAACTAACAAAACAATCTGTCAGATCAGTATTTTACTAAGTATATATGTCTGACAGATCATTATTTAACTAACTAATTAAAAGCACTTAATAGCTTAGTTAATTGTTCTAAGCGTTTGTCTGTCATCACTTTATTGTCGATTTTGATAGACACATCACCACTTTTTAAATTGCGTTGCACCGATACAAACTTATTTTCAAGTACAGCTTCACGCTTAACAGCAGCTTGAGGCTCAGCAGTTAGGCATTTGGTGATTGCCATTGCACGCTTGTCGTCACTTGTAATGGCGTTTAGCTCTTCATCACTAGCTAGGTCACTAACAAGTTGATTAAACGCCTCTTGGTCTCTGTCCTTTGCGCTCATGAGCTTTTTAGCCACTTCGCGACCCACGTGATTCGCAGTAGGGTAGAGTGCAATAACTTCAGCAGGTATTTGTTCATACGCTTTAACAGCATCTGCAATGGCGGTGTGTGATACACCTTCAATTGCAGCAATCTCTCTGTAAGATCCTTTTTTACCTTGTTCAATAAGCTCATTTTTAGTTTGCTGGTAAGCTTGTCCTAGCTCCCATAAACTTGGAGCGATATATTGATCTGAAGATATAGCTAAAATTTTAGCGTCTTGCTCAGTAAAGTCGCTTGAACTAAGTACTAAATAATCGGCGTTACCTAAAATACAGGCCATACGACGGCGAGAACCCGCTAAGACTAAGCTTTTATCACCCTGATCCCAAAGTAACGCAGGGTGCAGATTACGGCCATCCTCTGCAATGGCAGGTAAAATATCCGATACTGACTTTTCGTTAAGAAGTGCTTGTACACGGCGGTTTTTACCGTATACACCAGTTGTAGATTCAATGTCAGCGTGTGCGATCACTTTGCAAACAAGTGTAATTTGGCGCTCAGGATCGCTCGGTGCTGGCATGCGAATTACATCACCAGCATTTGCTTGTTCAAGTAATGCGTCAAGGCTACTACTTCCTACAGCTGTTGCAAAAGGATCTAAGCGGGTGTCATTTTTACGTTTTTTAGCCATTTTTATTAAACATCCTTACTTAGGGGTATTGAGTGTTGATTGAGTTGACTGCCAATTTGAACGAATAAGCATTTCTAGCTCATCGACCACATCTTTAATATTTTCTTGAGCGCGCATTAGTGATTCACGGCTTGCTAAGCTGTCTGACGCTTTTTGATCAAAAATAGTATTGAAAGACGAAGAGCTAGCAGTAATCGCCGAGCTGTGGTTGATTGGGTAACTCATAACTTGGCGACCGAATGCACTACGAACATCTTTAACAATATCGCGCTGTGAGTGATTACCTTTTACATAGTTGGTCACTAAAAACTGCATAAAGTCCCATCCCTCATGGCCAAGTGCCGCAACGGTATGGTAAATCTCGCCTAGTCGTTTTAAATATTTATTATTAGCATCAAAGTCTACAGCTTCTGGATGAACAGGGATAAGCATCGCAGTAGAAGCCATTAATGCATTATAAAACATAAAGTTAAGAGTTGGAGCTGTATCTATTAATATAATATCAAACTCGTCTTTAACAGGGTTAATTACTTTTTCAAGTAACTTATGGTAATGACGAGTTTGCTCATAATTTGAGGTGTCTTTGAGTAATGTTGCAGTTTCGTGCTCAAAATAAAAATCGTCCATACCTGATGGTAGTACACGAATATTTGGGATATGCGTTGGTAAAAATGAGTCTGAAACAAATTCAGGCCATGTTTCGCCCTCATCTAAATCTATACAATCACGCATTAAATCACCAACAGTAATTGGGTCGTGCTCGCTTGAAGGAAAAAAGCTTGAAGAAGAGCCTTGAGGATCTAAATCAATTATACCAATGCGATAGCGCTTAATATTTGTAGTTGCCAGGGCTGCTGCAATATTAACCATGCTGGTTGTTTTGCCACAGCCACCTTTGAGAGAATTAATGACAATAACTTGCAGTTTGTCATCATCAGTACGATGATCTGGTTTAATATCCATAATATCAGCCATAGCAAAAATGTTTACTAATGTGTAAGCATAATGACCATTGGCGCCGCGTTTTATATTTAAATCATCAAAGTCACCGTTGTCATGACGTCTTTTTAAAGTACGATTATTACAACCTAATAAATCGGCAGCTGCTTTTTGCGTATAAGTTCTTAATTCTTTTTCTTCTGATTTAAGATGAGCACGATAGTGCTGAATACGACCTTCTAATGATTTTTCAGCTACTTCGGCAGTTGCTTTTAAAAGCCGGTAGGTACTTAGCGCGTTATTATTGATAGACATACTTTCTTCCTCAAAGTTAGGCAGTTAGTATAATGTCCATTCAAATTGCTGTAAACAACTATTTAAGACGACATGCATTTTAAAAAGAAGACATTTAAAAATACTTTTACACTTTTAATATTGCTTAGTATAAATAAAGAAGTTTAAAGGTGGTTAAATATATAAGGTAGTAAAGGTTAAGGACCTTAAATTAACACATAACATTATGATTAATATAAACAATATAAAAAAAAGCAGATCAGCGTTATACTTGGTTAAGATCAGATCTTTATCTACCTGCAGATCACCTTTTTACTAAGCCTTATTTTTTAAATTAAGTTATGCACAGGTTGCGCATAAGGTTATGAACAAAAAGAGCCCTTGAGATCAATTTTTTACTAAGTAAATTATAAAGTTATGCACTAACCTTAGCGTCAATAGGTTCGTTTAATTAGTATAGATCTGATCTGTACTTGGTACAGATCAGATCTATGCTAACTCGATAAGCCTTTATCCACAGGGATATTAAATTTCGTATGAATTTGTCGTACTAAATTTTAAAATAAAGCCATTGTGATGGACAAAATAACAGCTGAGTTAGTAAAAAACAGATTTGTGATGACCCAGTTAGTAAAAATATGATCTGAAATCGCAAGTTATATACATTACTTAGTATAATAGTGATCTAAACGTTTTATTTAAAGTCAGATCACTTTTATACTAACTTAAACATTTAACTTTTGTTGTTTAATGTGTTGTTATTAGATGTCGCAATAAAAATGGAAATAAGAACAATGAGCCGAAAGGTCAACATCTCGGTAGATAATTTGCCCGATACACTCAGGGGCCAAATCCACGGGGTGGAAAGTGCAATAGATAACGAAAGTTTAGCACTATTTACAGACAACAAAGACGTGCGAATTTCTATTGAAAATGCAGCTCATGGTTTACGTGCATATTCAAACACGTTTAATCATTATGATTTGTGGGGACGCTTTGTACGCTCGGGCTATAAAAAATTGCCACTTGAAGAAGCGCCTAAAAAAACAATCATTACGCGTAAAATATCAGAGAAAGTAGATGGTATTTTATACGATGGTGAGATAAAAATTACGCCTGCTGTCGTCAGTACTCGTAAAGATGGTGAAGATATTGAGTATCTTGTTTGGCCATCAGACAGAGAAGAAAAAGTAGAACGAGCACTTATTCGTTTAGCTTCTAAAGGCAAAATAGTTAAAATTAATTTTAAGTCCGGTATTCAATACGCAGTTGTTTTTTCTATGAACGAATTAGCGCAAGAGCTCAAAGCGGTAGGGCAGTCAATGCCATATCCTGCAATTAAAGAGTCACTTGAAGCATTGCAAGGTTCTAAACTTTCATTTAAATATTCAGCAACCGATACTAAAAACTCCGATATAGATGATTCGTTTTACGAGTCAAATATGAACTTTTTATCGTCACTTCACTTTAGTGGTAAAAAGGGTCAAGGTGGCAATGTAAAGTGTGTGGCCTGTTTAAATGCGTTTGTTCATAACATGATTGATAACCTTGAATACAAAGGATATTACTTTAACAGTGCACAAGAATTAAAACGGGGATTGTCGCGTTGGATGATGCTTCGTTTGTACCACCTTTGGCGTTATGCAGCTCCAGGTAAAACGTATCATTTTAGATTACTTTCTATTATGGAAAAATATGGATCTATTTATTCAACTGATGATATTACGGAAAATAAATTAAAAGCGCTTCGTCGTGATATGACCACCACAATGAAAGATTTGATTGAAAAAGGTGCTATATCAGAATACAGCATTACAAACGTCAAAGATGACAAAACTGGTAACATTATTGATTACACATACGAAATGCACCCCTCTGATCAGTTTTGCGATGAAATACTTACATTGAACAAACACAACAAACGCATTGAGATTCAAGGCGGTAAACGTATTGTTGAAAATGCAGTGTTAATTGATGAAGATAAGATAGAAGAGATAGTAGAAAAGTAATAAACGTTATTTTAAATACTGTACATATTTACTAA